>NZ_JBNDKU010000013.1:0-123949 GCF_050435725.1 Stenotrophomonas sp. AN71
CGGTGTGGGTGGGCAGGACCGTTGGCGCCATGGATGGCGCCATCGAGCCCCCATGGATGGGTTTACGGCGTGTCCTGCCCACCCACACCGCCCCGCCCAATCACGGATACCCGCTTTTGACGTTGACGTTGCTCTGGCTTCGGCGGGCGCCGGGTGCAACCCGGCCAACAAAAAACCCCGCTTGCGCGGGGTTCCCTGTGTGCTGCGTGCAGCAGGCGCTTACGGGCGACGGGCCAGGGCCTCGACGTCCTTCGCCTTCGGCAGCAGATCCTGCTTGCTCACGCGCAGGAAGCCGATCGTCAGCATCGGCACCGCCACCAGGATCGAGGACAGCACCACGATCACCGCACCGATCATGTGCGTTTCGGCCAGGCCTTCCATCGAGCTGCCGCCGTACATGTACAGGGCCAGCGCCGACAGGAAGAACATCACCGCCGTGATCACCGTACGCGACAGCGTCTGGTTGATCGAACGGTTCAGCACTTCCATCGAGTCCACGCGCAGGCTGCGGAAGTTCTCGCGGACACGGTCGAACACCACGATGATGTCGTTGATCGCAAAACCCATCACCGACAGCAGGCCGGCCAGCACGGTCAGGTCGAACTCACGGCCCAGCAGGGACACGTAAGCCACCGTCACGATCAGGTCGAACATCGCCACGATGCTGGCGGTGACCGCGAACTTCCATTCGAAGCGCACCGCGATGTAGATCAGGAAGCCGGCCAGCATGAAGATGGTGGCGTACAGGCCGTTCATCGCCAGATCCTTGCCGATCTGCGGGCCGACGAACTCGTTGCGCAGTACGGTGGCCTGGTTGTCAGCCGTGGAAAGCGCCTTGACCACGGCAGCCGCGGTTGCCTTGTCCTCGTGCGCGGCATCGCCGGTGCCCGGGGCATGCTCGCCATGCGGGGCCAGGCGGATCAGCAGGTCGGTGTTGCCACCGACGCTCTGCACCTGGGCGCCTTCGAAGCCATTCTGCTCGAGCTTGGTGCGGACCTGCTCGACGTCCACCGCCTTGTCGAAGCGGGCTTCGATCAGGGTACCGCCGGTGAAGTCCAGTGCGTAGTTGAAGCCCTTGAAGCCGATGATGGCAATCGAGGCCAGGAACACCACGATCGTGACCACCATGGCGACATGACGCCACCGCATGAAGTCGATCTTGGTGTCGTTCGGGAGGATGTGCAGCGGAAACAGTTTCATGTGCGTGTCGTCCCGTCAGATGGCCACGTTCTGGAGCTTCTTGCGACGGCCGTAGATCAGCGTCGCCAGTGCACGCGACACGGTGATCGCAGTAAACATGGAGGCGAAAATACCGATGATCATGGTCAGCGCGAAGCCCTTCAGCGGACCGGTACCGAATGCGAACAGCGCCACGCCGACGATCAGGCCGGTCAGGTTGGCGTCGAGAATGGTGCCCGAAGCACGCTCGTAACCGGTCACGATCGCGGTCTTGCCGGGCACGCCGGCACGCAGCTCTTCACGGATACGCTCGTTGATCAGCACGTTGGCGTCCACCGACAGACCGACCGACAACGCCAGGCCGGCGAAGCCCGGCAGGGTCATGGTCGCGCCGAACAGCGACATCACCGCCACCACGATCAGCAGGTTGAACAGCATCGCCGCCGAGGTGATCACACCGAACATGCGGTAGTAGACGCTGAAGAACACCAGGGTGAACAGGAATGCGAACACGACCGCACGCATACCGTTCTTGACGTTCTCTGCGCCCAGGCTCGGGCCGACCACGCGTTCTTCGACGAAGTCCATCGGCGCGGCCAGCGAGCCGGACTTCAGCAGCTTGGCCAGATCCTCGGCTTCCTTCTTCTGCAGGCCGGTGGTCTGGAAGTTCTTGCCGAACACGCCGTTGATGTTGGCCACCGAGATCACTTCCTCATTGACCTTGAAGCCACGCACTTCCTGCCCGTCCACCATGGTCACGGTCGGCACGCGCTCGGTGTACACCACCGCCATCGGCTTGTTCACGTTGGCGCTGGTGAAATCGAACATGCGCTGGCCGCCGACGTTGTTCAGCGTCACGCTGACCGCCGGGGAGCCGCTGTTGGAGTCGGTCACCGCCTGTGCGCCCACCATCTGGTCACCGGTGACGATCACACGCTTGTTCAGCAGGATCGGACCGCCGCCTTCACGACGCTGGTAGACCTTCGCTTCCGGCGGAATGCGGCCGGAATTGATGGCGTCCTGCGCGTTGCCTTCAACCACCGCGCGGTACTCCAGGGTGGCGGTGGCGCCGATCATGCGCTTGGCTTCGGCAGTGTCCTGCACGCCCGGCAGCTGCACGACCACGCGGTCGGCGCCCTGGCGCTGGATGATCGGCTCGGCCACGCCGAGCTGGTTCACGCGGTTGCGCAGGGTGTTGATGTTCTGCTCGATGGCGCCATTGGAGATCTGGGCGATCTCCGTATCCGGCACAGTCACCGTGATGCGGTTGCCGCTGACGTCGTAGCCGAGGGTCGGCTGCGCCTTGACCAGGGCGGTACGGGCACGCTGCGCGGCGTCATCGCCGGCGGACGGGCTCAGATTGGCCACGATGCTGTTGTCAGCGCGGCGTTCCACCGACTGGTAGGCGATGCGCGCGTCACGCAGCGTGCTGCGCACATCTTCGGTGTAGGCATCCAGACGCTTGTCCAGGGCGGCCTTCTGGTCGACCTGCAGCACGAAGTGCACACCACCCTGCAGGTCCAGACCCAGCACCATCGGGCGGCCGCCAAGCCTGGACAGCCAATCCGGCACGGTCGAGGCCAGGTTCAGGGCCACGGTGTACTTCTCGCCGACGGTGTCACGCAGGGCGTCGCTGGCAGCGGACTGCGCCTTCAGGTCCGGCAGGCGGACGATCAGGCTGTCCCCTTCCTTCTCGGCACCGACGGTGGCAACACCGGCCTGCTTCAGGTCGGCCAGCACACGGTCGCGCAGCGCATCGTCGATCTGTCCGCCACGGTTGGCGGTGATCTGGATGGCCGGGTCCTTCTGGTAGATGTTGGGCAGCGCGTACAGCGCGCTGAGCGCCAGTACGATCAGGATGACGACGTACTTCCAGCGTGGAAATTCGAGCATTGCTTGGGTCCCGCGCGGCGCCATCCCCGGCGCCGCGGTTGTGCATCGGAAAGGGAGTGGCTTACTTGGCCGAATCCAGGGTGCCGGTCGGCAGCACGCTGCCAACAGCGCCCTTCTGCACGCGGATGCGCACGTTGTCGGCCACTTCGATGGTGACGAAGTTGTCGCCGATGTCGGTGACCTTGCCGGCGATGCCGCCGTTGGTCAGCACTTCGTCGCCACGCTTGATCTTCTCCAGCATGGACTTGTGCTCCTTCTGCCGCTTCATCTGCGGGCGGATCATCAGGAAGTACATGATGGCGATCAGGATGACCGGGAACAGCAGCGTGGTCAGGCCCATGCCCTGCGGTTGGCCGCCGGCGGCCTGGGCGTGGGCGGCGGGAATCAGGAAGGCAAGCAGGTTCATCATTGGTCCTTTGGTTGGGCGGCGCTCCGGCCCTTTCACGGGCACGGCGTGTCGACCGCGGATCTGGGTCAGCCTTGAAGTATGCCACGGCCCCGGGCGTTCGTCCTTGGGCCGTTTGGCAGGGGGCGTTCGGGTTACAGGGGCGGCGCGACCGCCCCGCGTGCCGCGTAGAAGGACTCACGGAAGGCCAGGAAGGTTCCCGCTTCGATCGCCGCACGGATGTCGGCCATCAGTTTTTCGTAATAGAAGAGGTTGTGCTGGGTGCCCAGCATCGGCGCCAGCATCTCGTTGCAGCGGTCCAGATGGCGCAGGTACGAGCGGGTATAGCCGCCGGCACAGGCCACGCAGCCACAGCCCGGCTCGATCGGATCCATGTCCCGCGCGTACTGCGAATTGCGGATGCGGACGGTACCGAACGAGGTGAAATAGTGGCCGTTACGCGCATTCCGGGTCGGCATCACGCAGTCGAACATGTCCACGCCGCGGGCAACGCCCTCGACCAGGTCCTCCGGCCGGCCCACGCCCATCAGGTAGCGCGGCCGGTCGGCAGGCAGTTCGGGGTCCAGATGGTCGAGCATGGCGTTGCGTTCGTCTTCCGGCTCGCCCACGGCCAGGCCGCCGATGGCATAGCCGTCGAAGCCGATCGCCTGCAGGGCCTCGGCCGAGCGGCTGCGCAGGTCGGTGTGCACGCCGCCCTGGACGATGCCGAACAGGGCCGCGTCGTTGCCCAGCTCGTCATGCGCGTTGCGGCTGCGCTGGGCCCAGCGCAGGCTCAGCTCCATCGAACGGCGGGCGACATCCTCGGTGGCCGGGTACGGGGTGCACTCGTCGAAGATCATCACCACGTCCGAATCGAGCACCTTCTGGATCTCCATGCTCTCCTCGGGGCCGAGGAACACCCGGGCACCGTCGGTCGGCGAGGCGAAGGTCACGCCCTGCTCGGTGATCTTGCGGCGGTGCGCCAGCGAAAACACCTGGAAACCGCCGGAGTCGGTCAGGATCGGGCCGTCCCAGCGGCAGAAGCCGTGCAGGCCACCGTGGTCGGCGATGATGTCCAGGCCCGGGCGCAGGTACAGATGGAAGGTGTTGCCGAGAATGATCTCGGCGCCCAGCGCACGCACCTGGTCCGGCAGGATGCCCTTGACCGAGCCATAGGTTCCCACCGGCATGAAGGCCGGCGTTTCCACCGTGCCACGCGGGAAGGTCAGGCGGCCACGACGGGCACGGCCGTCACGGGTCTTGAGCTGGAACTGCAATCGGGACATGGAGCGGTCGTTCAGGCAAATAGTCGCCCATTGTCTCCCAAAACCCGGCCCACCGGCCATTCAGGCCTGAACAGCCCGGGTGGCGAGGGCAACACGCCTGCATGTCGCATCTGGCCCTGGCCATAGCGTGCTGCCACTCCAAGATGGACGGCATAAACGCTGGGGCTTCGCTTGGCCCGTATTCAAGGTCGCCATTTGATGGTCTCGGACGGCCAGTCCGTGCCGCTCAACGAATGCAACGTGGACTTGAGCTGAGCAGTCCTCTCCCCGGAACGCGCTCGCGGAAAGATTCATCCACGCATGGCGTGGATCTACTACAGCGCTGGAGCCAGTAGAGCCACGCCATGCGTGGCTTTACCTGGCCTCCAGGCACCTGCAAGTGCGCACCAACGGTGCGCACCCACCAACCCTACCCCGCTTGCGGGAACAGCAGCATCGCGTCGCCGTAGCTGAAGAAACGGTAGCGCTGCTGAATCGCGTGCCGATAGGCCTCGAACACGCGATCCTTGCCGGCGAACGCAGAGATCATCATCAGCAGCGTGCTTTCCGGCAGGTGGAAGTTGGTCACCATGGCGTCGACGCTGCGGATCCGGTAGCCGGGGGTGATGAAGATCTGTGTCTCGCCGGCGAACGGCAGCAGCTCGCCATCGCGCATCGCGCTTTCCAGCGCGCGCACCACGGTGGTACCGACGCCGATCACGCGGCCGCCGGCGGCACGCGTGCGCCGCACCTGCTGCACCAGCTCGGCACCGACGTTCAGCCACTCGCGGTGCATCACGTGGTCCTTCAGGTCATCGGCTCGCACCGGCTGGAAGGTGCCCGCGCCCACGTGCAGAGTGACGTGGCCGAACTCCACGCCCTTGTCCTTCAGCGCGGCCAGCAGCGATTCGTCGAAATGCAGGCCGGCGGTGGGGGCTGCCACTGCGCCCACTTCGCGCGCGAACACGGTCTGGTAGCGCTCGCGGTCGTCCACGCCCGGCTCGCGCTGGATGTACGGCGGCAGCGGCAGGCGACCGGCGTGCAGGAGCCACTGCTCCAGCGATTCGGGCACATGGAACTGCAGCACATAGAACTCGCCATCGCGGCCCAGCACTTCAGCTTCGCCACCGGCATCGAGCGCGATGCGGCTGCCGGCCTTGGGCGACTTGCTGGCGCCGACCTGCGCACGCGCCTGCTGGCCACCGAGCAGGCGCTCGATCAGGATCTCCACGCGGCCACCGCTGGCCTTCTGCCCGAACAGTCGCGCCGGGATCACCCGGGTATCGTTGAACACCAGCAGGTCGCCCGGCTGCAGCAGGGACGGCAGGTCGCGCACCTGCAGGTCGGTGAACGCCGCCGGCGCCTGCGGCACCAGCATCAGGCGGCTCGCGGAACGCTCGGCCAGGGGGGCCTGCGCGATCAGTTCAGCCGGCAGGTCGTAATGGAAATCGGACTTCTTCAAGGCAGTGGGCGGCAACAGGTCGACATTGGCGCGCATTGTACGGCCAGCGTCTGCGAGCCGGCGCACTTCGCTTCGAACGTCGCGCAAAATGCTGCTATGCAGCAGGCTTTTGCGGGGTTATCGCGCAAAAAAACAAGTGCTAGCATCGAGTCGGAAGTCCGCTGCACGAGCCTGCCCCCAAGCGCGCGTGATGACGCGCGTTTTGCTTTTGAAGGCCCGTGCGACCCATCGTTTCAGGAGATCTGCAATGAGCTTCATCGAACGCCTCGCCCCCCTGCGCAACCAGCCCGGCACCCGCCTGACCACCGGCCTGGACGACACCACTCTGGCCGCCCTGTCCGCCAAGCACCCGCAGCTGATCGCCGCGGTGGACGCTGCCGCCGAGGAATTCGCGCGCGTGCAGGCCGATCTGGGGCCGCTGCTGGCGCAGGACGAGCAGGCGCAGATCGATGCGATGCAGGATGGCTTCGTCAATTTCTATGCCGATGATGCGGTGACCCCGTATGTGGCACTGGCCGCGCGTGGCCCGTGGGTGGTCACCCTGAAGGGCGCGGTGCTGTACGACGCCGGCGGCTACGGCATGCTCGGCTTCGGCCACACCCCCGATGCGGTCATGGAGGCGATGTCGCGGCCGCAGGTGATGGCCAACATCATGACGCCCAGCCTGTCCCAGCAGCGCTTCATCAGTGCGCTGCGCGCGGAGATCGGCCACCGCCGTGGCGGCTGCCCGTTCACCCGCTTCATGTGCCTGAATTCCGGCTCCGAAGCGGTCGGCCTGGCTGCGCGCATCGCCGACGTCAATGCCAAGCTGCAGACCGACCCGGGCGCCCGCCATGCGGGTGCCGCGATCAAGCGCGTGGTGGTCAAGGGCAGCTTCCACGGCCGTACCGACCGACCGGCGTTGTATTCCGATTCCAGCCGCAAGACCTACCTGCAGCACCTGGCCAGCTACCGTGGTGAGGAGTCGGTGATCACCGTTGCTCCCTACGACGAGGCCGGCCTGCGCAAGGTCTTCGAGGACGCCGCACGCAACCAGTGGTTCATCGAGGCGGTATTCCTGGAACCGGTGATGGGTGAAGGCGACCCGGGCCGCTCGGTGCCGCCGGCGTTCTATGCACTGGCCCGCGAACTGACCCGTGCGCACGGCAGCCTGCTGCTGCTCGACTCGATCCAGGCCGGGCTGCGCGCGCATGGCGTGCTGTCGGTGGTCGACTACCCGGGCTTCGAAGGCCTGGACCCGCCGGACATGGAGACCTACTCCAAGGCGCTCAACGCGGCGCAGTTCCCGCTGTCGGTGCTGGCCGTGACCGACCATGCCGCGCAGCTGTACCGCAAGGGCATCTATGGCAACACCATGACCAGCAACCCGCGTGCACTGGACGTGGCCTGCGCCACCCTGGCCAAGCTGACCCCGCAGGTGCGCGCCAACATCACCGAACGCGGTGCCGAAGCGGTGCGCAAGCTGGAACAGCTCAAGGGCGAACTGGGCGGCCTGATCACCAAGGTGCAGGGCACCGGCCTGCTGTTCTCGTGCGAGCTGGCCCCGCAGTTCAAGTGCTACGGCGCCGGTTCCACCGAGGAATGGCTGCGCCAGCACGGCATCAACGTGATCCATGGCGGCGAGAACTCGCTGCGCTTCACTCCGCACTTCGGCATGGACAGCGACGAGCTGGACCTGCTGGTGGGCATGGTCGGCCGCGCCCTGCGTGAGGGCCCGCGCCGCGAGCAGGCCGCCGCCGCGTAACCCCCACCAACGCGTCATACTTCACCGACACCCCGCCCGCGACCGCTGACCCGGTTGCCGGCGGGGCGTTTTCGTTTCCGCATCAAGAGACAGGAACCCCCATGAAGTCCATCTGCGTCTACTGTGGCTCCAACGCTGGCAGCAAACCTGCCTACACCGAACGCGCCATCGCCCTGGGCGACCGCATCGCCCGTGACGGCCTGCGCCTGGTGTACGGCGGTGGCAACGTGGGACTGATGGGCACCGTCGCCAATGCCGCGCTCGCCGCAGGCGGCCAGGTCACCGGGGTGATCCCGCGCCAGCTGGCCGATTGGGAAGTGGCCCACCGCGGCCTGACCGAGCTGGAGATCGTCGGCTCGATGCACGAGCGCAAGTCGCGCATGTTCGATCTGGCCGATGGGTTCGTCACCCTGCCCGGCGGCTTCGGCACCATGGAAGAGATTTTCGAGATGCTGACCTGGCGCCAGCTGGGCATCGGCAACAAGCCCTGCGCCTTCCTCGATGTGGAAGGCTTCTATGCACCATTGATCGGCATGATCGATCGCATGGTGGAAGAGCGCTTCCTGCACCCGGACCAGCGCCAGGACCTGTGGTACGGCTCGGACATCGAAGAGATGCTGACCTGGATGAAGAACTACCAGCCGGCCCAGGCGTCGAAGTGGATCGACGAGAAGCGCCGCACGGCCCTGCGTTGAGCCCTCTGCGTGCGGCGGCTCAGGCCGCCGCGCCCACCCACGGCGCGGGCCGCCCCAACAGGTAGCCCTGGCCGTAGTCGCAGCCGAGTTCGCGCAGGGTCATCCGCTGCGCCTCGGTTTCGATACCCTCGCCGATGGTCTCGATACCCAGCGTGCGCGCCAGCGACAGCACGCCCTCGACCAGCGCGCGCGTGCTCTGCACTTCCGGCCCATGCAGGCCGGCGATGAAGCTCTGGTCGATCTTCAACGTGCTGATCGGGAAGCGGTGCAGGTAGGACAGCGCCGAGAAGCCGGTACCGAAATCGTCCAGCTGCACCTGGATGCCGCGCTCGCGCAGGCCCTGCAGGATGCGCAACGTATGCGGACCATCGTCCAGCAGCGCCACCTCGGTGATCTCCAGCCGCAGCCGGCACGGATCGGCGCCACAGGCGTCCAGCAGGCCGAACAGGCGATCGCTGAATCCGGCCGAACGGAAATGGCGCGGCGAGACATTCACCGATACATAGCCCTGCCCGCCTTCGGCCAGCCCCGCAATGACCTGTTCGTAGATCAGCCAGTCGACCTGCTCGATCAGGCCGCTTTCCTCACCCAGCTCCAGAAACGCGCCTGGCAACAACAGGCCACGGCGCTCGTGCTGCCAGCGCAGCAGCGCCTCGTGGCCCACCACCTCGCCATCGGACAGGCGCACGATCGGCTGATAGAACGGAATGAAATCACGGTTGTTGATCGCACGGCGCAGGTCGGCCTCCAGGTCGAGGCTGCGCATGGCCTGCTCGCGCATGTCCTCGTCGAAGATCGCACAACGGTCATGGCCCTGCGCCTTGGCCCGGTACATCGCGGCGTCGGCGTCGCGCAGCAGCTCCTCGCCGGTGCGGTAGCGCGGGTTCCACAGCGCGATGCCGAGGCTGCCGGACGGAAACAGCTCGCGCCCGGCGATCCACATCGATTCCTGCAGTGCCAGCAGCAACCGCTGGCCGAAATCCAAGGCCTGTGCCAGGCCCTGCGGGCATTGCAGCAGCACCGCGAATTCATCGCCGCCCAGCCGCGCCACCAGGTCGCCGGTACCTGCCATCGATACGATGCGCTTGGCCACCTCCACCAGCATGCGATCGCCGGCGGCGTGGCCGATGCTGTCATTGACCAGCTTGAAACGGTCCAGATCGAGGAACAGCACGGCAAACACCGGGCCGCCCTCGCGCTTGGCCAGCGCCAGCGCGTCCTGCAGGCGATCCAGCAGGTGCAGCCGGTTGGGCAGGCCAGTCAGCGCATCGTGCATGGCCTGGTGGGTCAAGCGTTGTTCGGCACGCAGGCGCTCGCCGATCTGGCCGAGCAGCTTCTCATTGACCTCGGCCAGCTCGCAGGTGCGTTCCTCCACCCGCTTTTCCAGTTCTGCGTGCGCCGAACGCAGCCGTTGCTGGTCACGCTGGCGGGCCAGGCCGGTGCCGATGTTCTGCGCAACGAAAGTCAGCAAGCGCTGGTCGTGCACGCTGAACGTGCTGTTCTCGCTGTAGCTCTGCACCACGATCGCGCCGACCACTTCGTCGTCACGCAGCAGCGGCACGCCCAGCCAGCAATGCGAGCGCGCACCGGATTCACGCACCTCGCCACTGGCCAGCAGCGCGTCGATCTGCCCACGCGACGCCAGCAAGGGCCGCCGGTTGCGCACCACGTACTCGGTCAGGCCTCGGCTGAACGGCCGCGGCGCGCGACTGGCATTGTGCTCATCCACCGAGTAAACAAAGTCCAGCCCATTGCCGGAGGCGTTCACCAGCGCGATGTAGAAATTGCGCGCGTCGAGCAGGCGTCCGACCACGCCGTGCACCTGCCCGTAGAACTGGGCCAGGCTGTCGGCCGACATCGCCATCTCGGCGATGTTGTACAGCGCGGTCTGCAGTTGCTCGGCACGCCGGCGTTCGGCAACTTCATCCTGCAGGCTGTGATTGGCACGCTGCAGTTCCAGCGTGCGCCGCTCCACCTGCTGCTCCAGCCGCACCTGTGCCTGGCGGCGGTCCATGGCGGTCTGCACGTGCTGGGCAACAAAACCCAGCAGGGCGCGCTCGGCCTCGCCATAGCGGGCGGCCCGTTCATAGCTCTGCACCACGATGGCGCCACATACGCGGCCATCGCGCAACATCGGTACCCCCAGCCAGTCCAGGCTTTCCGGGCCGCGCTGCGGGTCATGTTCCTGATCGACCACCCGCGCCAGCAGCTCACGCGAAGGGCCGCTGAGCGGCTTGCCGTGGCGTAGCAGCGCGACGGTCAGGCTGCGCGGCATTTCGCTGGCGTCATGGCTCAGCGACGGATCGGCGACGAAGTCGTCGACCTGGTCGGCGAAGTACAGGAAACGGATCTGGTCGCGCACATCGTCGTATTCGACGATGTAGCAGTTCTCCGCGTACATCAGCGTGCCCAGCACACCGTGCACATGGCGCAGCATTTCGGACATTTCCAGGTCGGCACCGGCCAGGTCGGCGATCTGGAACAATGCCTGCTGCAGTCGTTCGGCCTCTTCCAGCGCCTTGATCTGCCCAGCCTGCCGGCCACGCTGCAGGGCCAACTCCATCGCCTGCCGGGCCAGCCCCCACCACGCCGCCGACGGTGCCGCGCCTTCCACCGACAGCCGCAGGCGCGCGCCGTCGTGCTCCCACCCGTGGCAACCCTCGCCCGTGCCGGGAGGAATGGACGTGCCCCCAGCGGTTGCCGGCCAGCTGTCCTGCCCATGGCCCAGCTGCGGGTCGTCCCAGCCGACGCGGACCACGGCCAGATCCGGCAGCAGCGCATGCAATGCGCGCACCAGCGCCGTGCTCAGCACGGCCTCGTGTGGTGGCTCTTCCGCCGGTTCAACATGCGTGGACAAATGACAATCTCTTGGCGCCGTCTGTGCGTCGCCTCCCCTGAGCCGCCGAGCATAGCGCGCCACCCGGGGGGCAATGGAAGCCCGTAAACCCCGAATCGTGCGCCCGTACGTTTTTCCTGCTGTCCGTAGCCCCTTCCACACCATGAATCTCGCCCCGTCCGCCCGTGTCACCGGCTATGCGCCACCGTCTGCAGGCCTTACCCTGTACACCGTGGAAGCCAGCGCACTGCCAACTGATGAAGCCTTGATGCTGGCCTGGGCCGGCGGTGACCTGCGCGCGTTCGAAAGCCTGTATGCGCGCCATCGCAAGCGCCTGTTCGGCTTCCTGCTGCGGCAACTGCGCGACAACGCGCTGGCCGAGGAGATCTTCCAGGACGTCTGGCAGCGGGTGATCACCGCCCGCGCCGGCTGGCAGCCTGAAGCGGCATTCAGCACCTGGTTGTTCCGCATCGCCCACAACCGGCTGAACGACCATTGGCGCGCCGCTCGCCACCGCCCTGCCGCTCCGGCCGATGCGGACCTGCGGCTGGCCGCGATCGAGGATGGGCAGACCCCGGAAGCGGAGCTTTCCGAATTCGAACAACGTCGCCGCATCCAGCTGGCGATGGAACAACTGCCGCCCGAGCAGCGCGAAGTGCTGCAACTGCGGCTGGATCAGGAACTGAGCCTGGAGGAGATCGGCCAGATCACCGGCGTAGGCCGGGAAACCGTGAAATCGCGGCTGCGCTATGCGATGGACAAGCTGCGTGCGGGATTGAACGCATGAACCGAGACGAACCTCTGACGCCGGAAGAACGCGAGCTGGCGCGCCTGCTCGGCCGTCGCGCGGAACAGGCGCCGCCACCGGCGCTGGACGCGGCCATCCTGGCCGCGGCCCGTGCCGCCGTGGACGCGCCCGACGCCGTCGCGGCCAGCGCCGCCAACGCACCGCGCTCACCGCGTCCACGTCCGCGCTGGCCGGCCGTGTTCGGCATCGCCGCATCGATGGTGTTTGCCATCGGCATCGCCTGGCAGTTGCGCCCGGAACCACCGCCGGTCCCGGCGGGCGAGGCGCAGGTGGCAGCGGCTCCGGCAGCTGCCGATGTCGCGCCCACCGCGCAGACGGATGAGAGCAGTGCTGCAGACAGCGCCGCCGCAATTACAGCCCCAGCACCCGCCCCGGCAGCGCCGCAGGCCACGCCTGCTGCTGCGCCAGCCGCCGCCACGGCTTCGGCGCAGGCGCGCGCGTCCAAGCCTGCGCCGGCAGAAATCACCGACATTCCGGTACAGGCAGCACGAACGAGGACCGCAGAAGCGGTCGCCGACACATCCTTTGCCGCGCAGCCGCCGGCTCCCGCTCCAGCGGCGGCCCCCCCTGCTCCACCTGCACCGGTCGCCTACTCGGCACCTGAACCGGCATTTGCACCGGCGCCGGCAGGGGCGCTGAAAGCACGCACCGCTGCGGCACCGATCGCCAACGACGCCGAAGCCGAACGGGCACAGGTACTGGATCGGGTAGAAATCACTTCGATGAAGCGCGAAGCTCCCAGCCGTTCCGCGCCGGGCGTCATGCGCCGCGGCAACGACGCGGGGCTGAGCGCAGATGCGGTGCAGGCCGAAGTGGAGGCCGACGCCCGGCTTCCACGCCGGCAGTGGCTGCAGAAGATCCGCGAGCGCTGCGACAATGGCCAGCGCGATCTCGCCCGTGCCAGCCTGGAACGCTATGTGCAGCAGTATCCGGAAGCACGCCTGCCGCGCGACCTGCGTCCGCTGCTGGACGACTGAGGCGGACGGCAACCCGCGGCAACCCCGTAGAATGATGGGGATGCCCGATACCCTCGCCCTACCGGTCAGCCACACGCTGGACGTCAAGCACAGCCGATTCATCGCGCATGCCGCGCCGATCGACGGTGCCGTAGCGGCAATGGCATTCCTGCAGCAGGTGGCGGTGGCCGATGCCACGCACAACTGCTGGGCCTACCGGCACGGCCAGGACTACCGTTCCAGCGATGATGGCGAGCCTGCGGGCACCGCCGGGCGGCCGATCCTGGCCGCGATCGACGGCCAGGGCTTCGACCGGGTGGTGGTGGTGGTGACGCGTTGGTTCGGCGGCATCAAGCTGGGCGCCGGAGGCCTGGTGCGGGCCTATGGTGGTGCGGCTGCCGAATGCCTGCGGACCGCGCCGCGGTTGCCGCTGATCGCGATGGCCCGGCTGCGGCTGCTTGCCGGCTTCGAGGATCTGGGCGTCCTGCACGCCACCCTGCCGGCCTTCGCCGCGGAAAAGCGCGATGAACAGTTCGATGCCAATGGCGTGTGCCTGCGGGTCGAATTGCCTGCCGATCAGGTCGATGCATTGAAAATCCGCCTGCGCGACGCCACCCGTGACCGTATCCGCATACAAGACGACGACCAGGATGACTGACAAGGACGACGCCCCCGCTTCGACCCCGCCGCTGCGCCGCCTTGGCAGCCTGCGCACGCTGTGGCCCTTCGTGCGCCGGCACAGCGGCCTGTTCAGCGCGTGGCTGCTGGCCCTTGCCGTGTCCTCGGCGGCCACGCTGAGCCTGCCGCCAGCGGTCAAGCAGATGATCGACCATGGTTTCAGCAGTGGCGGCCAGATCAACCGCGCCTTTGCCCTGCTGATGCTGGTGGCGGTAGTGCTGGCGCTGGCCACTGCGGCACGCTTCTACTTCGTATCGCTGCTGGGCGAAAAGGTCGTCGCCGACCTGCGCAGCCGACTGTACGCACACCTGATCCAGCTCGGCGCCGGCTTCCACGACCGCAGCCGCAGCGGTGAACTGGTTTCGCGGCTGACCGCCGACAGCGAACTGCTGCGCAGCGTGGTCGGCTCGACGATGTCGGTCGCCCTGCGCAGCAGTGTCACCGTGGTCGGCAGCCTGGGCATGCTGTTCGTCACCAGCCCGCGCCTGGCGGCGTGGTCGCTGCTGGGCATTCCGCTGGCAGTGCTGCCGATCATCATCGGCGCGCGCAAACTGCGCACGGTCGCGCGCAGCAGCCAGGACCGCATCGCCGACGCCAACAGCCTGGCCAGCGAGACCCTGGGCGCGGTACGCACGGTGCAGGCGCACGCACGTGAACCGTATGAGCGCGGCCGCTTCGACACCGCGCTGGGCGAAGCCATCGGTGCCGCGCGCCGCCGCATCGGTGCGCAATCGCTGGTCACTGCCAGCGCCATCCTGCTGGTATTCGGCGCCATCGTCGGCGTGTTGTGGCTCGGCGCACATGATGTCATCGACGGCCGCCTCAGTGCCGGCACCCTGGGCCAGTTCGTGCTGTATGCCCTGATCGGTGGTGGCTCGGTCGGTGCCCTGGCCGAAGTCTGGAACGAACTGCAACGCGCTGCTGGCGGCATGGGCCGCATCGGCGAACTGCTGCAGGAAGACATCGAGATCCGTGCGCCGGCACAGCCGCATGCATTGCCGCAGCCACTGCGTGGCGAGATCCAGTTCGACGACGTGGTATTCCATTATCCGCAGCGGCCGGACCAGGCCGCGCTGGACCATTTCAACCTGCACGTGCGCCCGGGTGAGACCGTGGCGCTGGTCGGTCCCTCCGGCGCAGGCAAGAGCACGGTGCTTTCGATGCTGCTGCGCTTCCACGATCCGGCCGACGGCCGCATCTGCGTGGATGGCGTCGATGTGCGCCAGGTCGACCCGGCCGAACTGCGCGCGCAGTTGGCGCTGGTGCCGCAGCAGCCAACATTGTTTGCGGCCAGCGCACGCGACAACATCCGCTACGGTCGCCTGCAGGCCAGCGATGCCGAGGTCGAAGATGCCGCGCGCGCAGCCGAGGCCGACGGTTTCCTGCGTGCCCTGCCACAGGGGTACGACAGCGAACTGGGCGAGCGTGGCGCGCGCCTGTCCGGTGGCCAGCAGCAACGCGTGGCGATTGCCCGTGCATTGTTGAAGGACGCACCGATCCTGCTGCTGGACGAAGCCACCAGCGCGCTGGATGCGCAGAGCGAACATGGCGTGCAGCAGGCGTTGGAGCGCCTGATGGCCGGCCGCACCACGCTGGTCATCGCCCATCGTCTGGCCACCGTACTCAAGGCCGATCGCATCGTGGTGATGGATCAGGGCCGCATCGTGGCCGAGGGCACGCATGCCCAGTTGCTGGCCGAAGGCGGTCTGTACGCTGAACTGGCACGACTGCAGTTCATCGATTGATGACGGCTGGCTAACATCAGCCGGGCCAAGCTGGCCGCGCATCAGCAGCATCCGCTGAAGGAGGTGCACGATGTCGTTCCGTCAGTTCCCTGCAGTCGACAGCGGTGGTGAAAGCCACATCATCATCGAGTTCAAGCCCGAGGCGAATGGCAGCGGGCACCACTCCGAGGCGACGCCACGTTACGAGCTCGACGACGGCCGCGTACTGGTTCGCAATGGTCGCGAGTTCACCACCAGCGGTGGCGAACTGCGGTTGACGATCTGAGGTTCGCCGGGCTTGGCCTGGCGCTACCGGATTTCGCATCGCCCCGCTCTGGTAGGTGTCGACCTTGGTCGACACGCTTTTGGCCAAAGGCAGTCGAGCATGGCTCGGCCCTACAAAAAGGCGTGGTCAATTTTTGATCAACCATCTTGACAGCATTGCCTGCCAAGGGCTTCGCGTGGTTATCCACATGTTTGCTCGGAATCCATCCACACCGCCTGTGGATGAATCCGGTCAGCCGAGCACGCGCCCGATGCCGGTAGCGTCCACCTCGGCGGCGGCCAGTGTGATCGCCGCCGGGTCGCTGCCCGCGACGAATCCAATGCGGAAATGCACTTCGCCAGCCGGCGTCCGCGAGGAATGGATGGACGCCAGGCTGATGCGGCGCTGCTCGAACACATTCAGCAACTCCCGCAGCGAGCCCGGCCGGTCCTCCGGCAGGTGCACCGACAGCGCGTTGCGCTCGGTCAGGTCGGCCAGCAGGTAACCGACACGTTCAAAGGTGTAGTTGCCATCGGCCAACGCCCGCTCGCCAAAGGCGCTGCGGTTGGCCGAAAGCAGCTGCTCACGGAATGCCCCGCGTGCAGCGTCGCCTCCTTGCCCGACCTGGGCCTGCAGCGCCTGCAGCTGGCCGACCAGCCGCTCCAGCATCGGCGCCACGTAGGGGTTGCCGAACTGGATGTCCTCGTAGATCGCCGGGTTCAACGACAGGATGCGCGAGATGATGGCGGTATCCAGCTCGAACGCGGCCGACCGGTACGGCATCATGGCGGCCAGATCCCCCAGCTGCGCCTGGTACTGCCGCAGCACGCCGGCCTGGGCCAGGTGGCTGGCATGCACCATCGCCTGCACCAGCGCCATCATCTGGTCGTGGTGCTGCGGGGTGGCGCGCACGCATTCGGCCTGCAGCGTCTCGCACAGCATGTCGACCCACGGCTGCCAGTGCTGCAACCGTGCCTCGCAGACCACCATCACCCGCCCTTTCAGGGTCGGGGCCTTGGGCGGTGCCGTCATCGGGTGCAGGCCGACCACTTCGGCCTGCGAGGCCAGCATCGCCTGCACCGGCGCTTCCTTCACCGAGGTCACGTCCAGCCACAGCCGGCCCTGCTCGCGGCCGGCCGACTGCTGCACATACGTGGCGATCAACGCGGGCGTGTGCCGGATCGGTGCCGAGAACACCAGTACATCCGCCTGGGCCAGCAATTGCTCCGGGGTATGCGACTCGGGATCGGCGGGGTCGTGACCGATCACCTGCAGTTGCATGTGCTGCTGGAAGAATCGACTCAGCCAGCGCCCGTAGGCACCCGCGCTGCCAACGATGCCGACGGTGCGCGGCGCGCGCTGCTGCAGATCACTCATGCCACACGTTCGGCGCGGAAACGCGCGCCATCGGCCAACGCAGCAGGCGCCGCGGCGATCACGTCGAATTCCTCGAAGCCGCTGTCCAGGGTCGCTTCCAAAGCCGCATGGGTACCAGCGATGGCGCGCGAGATCGCCTGCTGCATCGATTCCCCGCGCAGCAGGAACGAGACCACCAGTGACATCAACACATCGCCGGTGCCGGCCACGTCCACCGGCAGCAGCGGCGATGTCCAGCGCCAGGTCTCTTCGCGGCCGACGGCCAGCGTCACCAGCTCGCCCGGGTTGCCGCCGACGCTGTGTGCGATCACCCACTGCGGGCCACGGTCGAGCAACGTACGTGCGGCGGCGATGGCATCGGCCTCGGCCAACGCTGGCATGCCGGTGAGGCGGTTCAGTTCGAAGGCGTTTGGCGTGACCAGCCAGGCATGCGGCAACAGGCGCTCGGCGAAGATCGCTTCCAGGCCGGGCTCCACGTAGGGGCCGGTATGGGTATCGCCGATCACCGGGTCCAGGCAGTAGCGCAGCTGCGGGCAGGCCGGCAGGATCTGATCCAGCCAGTCGGCGAACGCAGCACCGTTGGCAGTGCTGCCGAAGTAGCCGGAGACCAGCATCTTCGCCCGCTGCGGCAGACCACGTTCGTGGGTGCCGAGCAGCAGGTCGGCAAACCAGTCGGCGGGCAGCACGCGGCCGCGGGTCGTGTCGTAGAACGGCGCATTGCTCAGCAGCACCGTCGGGATTTCCGCTACGCGCACGCCCAGCGCGCGCATCGGCGGCACGGCGGCGCTGTTGCCGGCATGGCCGTAGACAAGTTGCGACTGGACCGAGATGACATCGATCGGCGACGGGCCATCCGGCCGCTGGCGGCGGCCGTGGACCAGGAGGTTATCAAGGGATTCGCTCATAGCCGCATTCTACGCCCGGTAGAGGGTTCGGCAGGGCTGCGCCCTGCACCTGCCGAAGCTTCAAGCAACGGCAACGGCAAAAGCCAAAGCGAGCTATCCGTTGGATGGCGGGGCGGTGTCGGAGTGCGGGGACGCCGTGAACCCGTCCATGGGGGCTTGGCAGCCGCATCCATGCGGCTGACACCCCGCACTCCAACACCGCCCCACCTTCGACAGGTTCACTCGGCTGTTGGTAACTGCGGCTGTTGTTCCGCGCGGCTGCTGGTAGGTGTCGACCTTGGTCGACACGATTTTTCTTTCAGATATCGAATGAATCATCCACGCATGGCGTGGATCTACCGTGTCGACCAAGGTCGACACCCACCAGGGCAATACGCCGTTCCGACAGCTAGCGGAAAACTGTCGAAGGCGGGGTGGGTCCGGTTGCGGGGGCGTGAGCCGCATGGATGCGGCGACCGAGCTTACATGGACGTACTTGCAGCGTCCCCCGCAACCGGACCCACCTCGCCAACCCACGGATAGCCAGCTTCCGCTGTTGCTTCGGCTCTGGCTTGCAGCAGGTGCAGGGCTGCAATCCCTGCAAACCCAGCCTCCCTCAGTGAGCAGCGGGCCGCGACGGTGGCAGCCACGCCGCCACGATGCCCAGCAACGGCAGGAACGCGGTCAGGTGGTAGACGTACTCGATGCTGGTCTTGTCCGCCAGCAGACCGAGCACGGCCGCACCCAGTCCCCCCATGCCAAACGCAAAGCCGAAGAACAACCCGGACACCATGCCGATGCGGTGCGGCATCATCTCCTGTGCATAGACCACGATCGCCGAGAACGCCGAGGACAGCACGAAACCGATCAGCACCGCCAACACCGTGGTCCACAGCAGGTCGGCATGCGGCAACATCAGCGCGAACGGGGCCACACCGAGAATCGAGGTCCAGATGATCGGCTTGCGGCCAATCCGGTCTCCCAGCGGACCGCCCAGAAAACCACCGGCAGCGGACGCCACCAGGAACGCGAACAGGTGCAGCTGCGCCTGCGCCACCGGAATGCCGAAGTGGTGGATCAGGTAGAAGGTGAAGTAGCTGCCGATGCTGGCCATGTAGAAGTACTTGCTGAAGATCAGCACCAGCAGGATCGCCAGCACCTTGGCCACGGTACGCGGCGGATGGCGCGGCGCCATTGCTGCCGTGCTGGCCGGGCGTGGCGTGCCCAGATGCAACGCATACCAGCGCCCGACATAGGTCAGCAGCGCAATGCCGATCAGCGCGGCACCGGCAAACCACGATGCGGCATGCTGGCCATACGGCACGATCACCGCAGCAGCAATCAACGGGCCCAGCGCGGTACCGAAATTGCCGCCGACCTGGAACACCGACTGCGCGAAGCCATGCCGGCCGCCCGAGGCCAGCCGCGCGATGCGTGAGGCTTCCGGATGGAAGATCGCCGAACCGATACCGACCATCGCCGCAGCCATCAACACCATCGCGTAGCTGGGTGCGAAGCCGAGCAGCAGCATGCCGCACAGGGTGGAGGCCATGCCGATCGGCAGCGAGTAGGGCGCCGGGCGGCGGTCGGTGGCCATGCCGATCAGCGGCTGGAAGATCGAAGCGGTGAGCTGGTAGGTCAGCGTGATCAGGCCGATCTGGGTGAAGCTGAGGTTGAAGCCACCCTTGATCACCGGGTAAATGGCCAGGATCAGCGACTGCATCATGTCGTTGACGACATGCGAGGTGGAAATGGCGGCCAGCACGCCGGGGGCCACCGGGCGGGAGGTCGTTGCGGGGGAAGCCAAAGCGGACATGGACGCAGTCAGGTTGGGGGCGAGCCACGCATGCTACGGTTGCCCTCCCCTCCCTTCTGCCGCGTTCGGGTCATGGCCTATCGCAAAAAGGACATTGCCAGTGACGTCGACCCGGCCGCGCCATGGCGGGAGGTGCCGCAGCATCGTCCGGTCACCTACCGGGTCACCCAGTACCCGGCCGGCACCTGTATCGCCGGCCACAAACACCAGCGCCACCAGCTGGTCTACGCCATCTCGGGGCTGATGGTGGTGCGATCGGAAGTGGGGCGCTGGGTGGTGCCCTCGACCCGTGCGATCTGGATGCCGGCGGGCATGGTGCACGCAGTGGACTGCATCGCCGCTGTGCACATGCGCAGCCTGTACATCGAGCCTTCGTTCGCCCCACAGTTACCCGCCGAACCGTTCGCGGTGCAGGTGGCGCCGCTGCTGCGCGAACTGCTGCAGGCGGCCACCCTGGTCAAGGGCGAGCACATCGAAGACAGCCGCGATGGACGCGTGGTACGCCTGCTGCTGGACGAACTGCATCGCATGGATGTGCTGCCGCTGCACCTGCCCGCCGCGACCGATCTTCGCCTGCAGCGGATCTGCCAGCACATCCAGAAGCACCCCGGCGATGACGCCACGCTGCAGGACTGGGCGCAGGCGCTGGAGGTGGACGTGAAGACCATCCAGCGCCATTTCGCCCGCGAACTGGGCATGACCTTCGGCCAGTGGCGCCAGCAGGCACGGCTGTTGGCTGCGATGGAACGGCTGGCGGTGGGCGACAAGGTCATCGATGTCGCGCTGGCGATGGGCTATGACAGCCCGAGTGCGTTCACCAGCATGTTCAGGCGCCAGCTGGGGCAAACGCCAGCGGCGTTTTTCCGGTAAGGCGTTGAACGGCATCCACGCATGGCGTGAATCTACCAGTGCGCGCCAATTCGGGTAGCGCGGGGCCGCGCCCGGCGGAATCGGTCGGGCATCGCAAACGGAAACGCCGGGCATGGCCCGGCGCTTCCGTTCAACGCTTGCGTCGAGAACTCAGGACGTCATGCGGTCCCAGAAGCCCTTCACGCCATCGATGAAGGTGGCCGACTTCGGCGAATGCTTGCGCGCCTCTTCACCCACGAAGGTGGTTTCGAACTGTTCCAGCAGCTTGCGCTGCTCATTGGTGAGGTTGACCGGCGTCTCCACCACCACGCGGCAGTACAGGTCGCCTTCGCTGCGGCTGCGTACCGAACGCACGCCCTTGCCGCGCAGGCGGAACAGCTTGCCGGTCTGGGTCTCGGCCGGGATGCGGATCTCCGCCTCGCCACCCAGGGTCGCCACGCGCACGGTGTCACCCAGTGCGGCCTGCGAGATGCGGATCGGCACTTCGCAGTGCAGGTCATCCCCATCACGCTGGAAGATGTGGTGCTCGCGCACGCGCACTTCCACATACAGATCGCCCGGCGGCGTACCGGCCGGACCAGCCTCACCTTCGCCAGCCAGGCGGATGCGGTCGCCGGTATCGACGCCCGCCGGCACCTTCACCGACAACACCTTGTCTTCCTCGACACGGCCATTGCCGTGGCAGGTCTTGCACGGCTTGGCGATGATCTGGCCGCGGCCGCCGCAGTTATGGCAGGCCTGCTGCATGGCAAAAATGCCGCGCTGGATGCGCACCTGGCCGCGGCCATGGCACACATTGCAGGTCTCGACCTTGCCGTCTTCAGAACCACTGCCATCGCAGTCGCCGCACTCGGCCAGGGTCGGAATCTCGATGCGGCGCTCGATGCCACGCACCGCTTCTTCCAGGTCCAGCTCCATCACGTAACCGATGTCGGCACCGCGACGGGCCTGGCGCGGACCACCGGCACCGCCACCAAAGATGTTGCCGAAGATATCGCCGAAGATATCGTTCATGTCCGGGCCGCCCGGACCGCCACCACCACCGCCCATGCCGTGCTCGAACGCGGCATGGCCGTGGCTGTCGTACATGCGGCGCTTGTTGCCGTCGGACAGTACTTCGTAGGCTTCCTTGCACTCCTTGAAGGAGGCTTCGGCCGCCGCATCACCCGGATTGCGGTCCGGGTGGAACTTCATCGCGCAACGGCGATAGGACTTCTTCAGTTCTTCGTCGGTGGCGGTGCGGGCAACGCCCAGCACTTCGTAGTAATCGCGCTTGCTCATATCGTGGATCGCATTCCGGAAAGTCGGGATTCGTCAAAGCGGAAGAGCGGAACCAGGTCCGCTCTTGCGTCGGGCGCCCCGACACGCCAGAGGGCGGTCAGGACCCTGGTACGACAACGGGACGCTGCCAGGCAGCGTCCCGCGTCGGTCCGGATCAGGACTTCTTGTCGTCCTTGACTTCGGTGAACTCGGCGTCCACCACGTCATCCTGTGCCTTGCCCGCATTGCCGGCATCGGCACCCGGGGCGGCACCGCCCTGGTCGGACGAAGCCGCGGCGAACAGCGACTGGCCGGCTTCTTCCAGCACCTTCGACTTGGCTTCGATCTGTGCCTTGTCGTCACCCTTCATCGCGGTTTCCAGGTCGGCCAGCGCCGCTTCGACCTTGCCGATGACATCGCCGCCAACCTTGCTGCCGTGCTCGGTGATGGCACTGCGGGTGCCGTGGATCAGGGCATCGGCCTGGTTGCGGGCCTGCACCAGCTCCTGGAACTTCTTGTCTTCTTCGCGGTTGGCTTCCGCGTCGGCGACCATGCGCGCGATCTCTTCCTCGGACAGGCCCGAACCGGCCTTGATCTCGACCTTCTGTTCCTTGTTGGTCTTCTTGTCCTTGGCCGACACGTGCAGGATGCCGTTGGCGTCGATGTCGAAGGACACCTCCACCTGCGGCAGGCCACGCGGGGCCGGCTCGATGCCGGACAGGTCGAACTTGGCCAGCGACTTGTTGAAGCGGGCCTGTTCGCGCTCACCCTGCAGCACGTGCACGGTCACGGCCGACTGGTTGTCCTCGGCGGTGGAGAACACCTGCGAGGCCTTGGTCGGGATGGTGGTGTTCTTCTCGATGATCTTGGTGAACACGCCGCCCATGGTCTCGATGCCCAGCGACAGCGGGGTCACGTCCAGCAGCAGCACGTCCTTGACGTCGCCACCGAGCACGCCGCCCTGGATCGCCGCGCCCAGTGCCACGGCCTCGTCCGGGTTGACGTCCTTGCGCGGTTCCTTGCCGAAGAATTCGGTCACCGCCTGCTGCACCTTCGGCATGCGGGTCTGACCACCGACCAGGATCACTTCACTGATGTCGCTCGAACGCAGGCCGGCATCGTTCAGGGCGACGCGGCACGGCTCGATCGACTTCTTGATCAGCTCTTCCACCAGCGACTCCAGCTTGGCGCGGGTCAGCTTGATGTTCAGGTGCTTCGGACCCGACGCGTCAGCGGTGACGTAAGGCAGGTTCACCTCGGTCTGCTGGGCGCTGGACAGTTCGATCTTGGCGCGCTCGGCAGCGTCCTTCAGGCGCTGCAGAGCCAGCGGATCCTTGCGCAGGTCGATGCCCTGGTCCTTGTTGAACTCTTCAACCAGGTACTCGATGACGCGGTTGTCGAAGTCTTCGCCGCCCAGGAAGGTGTCGCCGTTGGTGGCCAGCACTTCGAACTGCTTCTCACCATCGACGTTGGCGATCTCGATCACCGAGACGTCGAAGGTGCCGCCGCCCAGGTCGTACACCACGATCTTGCGATCCTTGTTGTCGCCCTTGTCCAGGCCATAGGCCAGCGCGGCCGCGGTCGGTTCGTTGATGATGCGCTTGACGTCCAGGCCGGCGATGCGGCCGGCGTCCTTGGTGGCCTGGCGCTGGCTGTCGTTGAAGTAGGCCGGCACGGTGATGACCGCTTCGGTGACCTTCTCACCGAGGAAGTCCTCGGCGGTCTTCTTCATCTTCTCCAGCACCTTGGCCGAGATTTCCTGCGGCGCCATCTTCCTGGCATCGCTGGTGGCCACCCAGGCATCGCCATTGTCATGGGCCAGGATGCTGTACGGGACGTGCGCGATGTCCTTCTGCACTTCGGCGTCGGTGAACTTGCGGCCGATCAGGCGCTTCACCGCGTAGAAGGTGTTCTTCGGGTTGGTCACGGCCTGGCGCTTGGCCGAGGCACCGACCAGGACTTCGCCGTCCTTGGTGTAGGCGACGATCGACGGGGTGGTGCGATCGCCTTCCGAATTCTCGATGACGCGGGCCTTGCCGCCGTCCATGATCGCCACGCACGAGTTGGTGGTGCCGAGGTCGATACCAATGATCTTGCCCATGGGGGGACTCCTTGAAGGATGTTGTTTTTGTCAGTCCGGCCACTCGGCCGGTGGATGAATACGATGTGGGGGAGGCTCGTGGAACATTCAAGCCATCTCCCGAACGCTGTGTTCAGCGCCTGGAAAACCTTGCCAGGCATGGCCTGGCGCTACCGATCCGGGGCAGGCAGCGCCGGGCCATGCCCGGCGACCGCAACCCGGCGCGGCCCGTCAGTCGGCGGCCACCACCACCAGCGCCGGCCGCAGCAGGCGCTCGTTGAGCAGGTAGCCCTTCTGGAACACGGTCACCACGGTACCTGGGGCGGCGCCCGGGGCGGCCACCTGGCTGATGGCCTGATGGTGTTCCGGATTGAACGGCTGGCCGGTCGGGTCCAGCAGGACCAGGCCATTGTCGGCGGCAACCTTCAGCAGCTGCTTGTAGGTCATTTCCAGACCCTCGCGCAGCGGATGCGGGTCGTCGCCGGCGGCCTTCAGGCCGGCATCCAGGCTGTCGAACACCGGCAGCAGCTCGCCCAGCAGCTTTTCGTTCGCAAACTTGCGGGCCTGCTCGATGTCACGGGCGACGCGCTTGCGCTGGTTCTCCAGGTCGGCGCGCTCACGCAGCGCATCGGCCTTGATCTGCTCGACTTCGGCGCGCAGGCGCTCCACTTCGTCGCTGACGCCAGCGGCGGCAGCCGCATCGGCTGCACTCTGCTGGGATTCGATATCTGGATATTCGTGGTTCATGTCTGGGTCCCTGGCGGTCAGTCTCCGCCTCCACCCACCCTAGTGTGGGCGGGATGCTGCGTTTCAAGCGTCGAAAGTTCCAGGAGTGCGCCCGGCCGGTGAAAAGGCCGCGCCCAGCACATCGGCAGTGGCCTGGACCAGCGGGATCATGCGGTCGTAGGCCATCCGCTTCGGCCCGATCACCCCCAGCACGCCCAGTATCTGGCCGTTGGCGGTGTATGGCGCGGTGACCAGCGAGACGCCCTGCAGCGGCATCATCCCGGTCTCCTCACCGATGAAGATGCGCACACCCGGGGCCTGGATGGTCCGCTCCAGCAGCTGCAGGATCTCGCGCTTGCTGGAGAACAGCTCGAACAGTTCGCGCAGGCGCTCCAGGTCGGACAGGTCCTGCACCCCCATCAGCCGGGTCTGGCCGGCCACCAGCATGTCGTCGGCCGGCGGCTGCAGCGCCTGTTCGGCCAGCTCGATGCTGTGCGCCAGCAGCTGCTCCAGCTCCGAACGGGCGTCACGCAGCTCCAGCAGCAGACGGGTGCGGATCTCGGCCATCGGCAGGCCCGCAAAATGGGCGTTGAGATAGTTGGCCACCTGTTCCAGCTGGCCCGCCGCGAATTCCTGGCGGGTCTCGATGACCCGGTTCTGCACCTCGTTGTCGGCGAATACCAGAATTGCCAGCACGCGGCGCCCGTCCAGCGCCACGAAATCGATCTGGCGGAAGGCGAACTGCTCGCGCCGCGGCGCGCTGACCACGCCGACGAAGTGGCTCATCGCCGACAGCAGCTCCGAAGCGCTGCCGAGCAGGGCCTGGGTACTGCCGCCCCCGGCCAGCTCCTGGCGCAACCGGGCCAGCTCGCCTTCGCCGGGCGGCTGCATCTGCAGCAGGCTGTCGACAAACACCCGGTAGCCGTGGGCGGTCGGCACGCGTCCGGCCGACGTATGCGGTGAGGCCAGCAGCCCCAGGTCTTCCAGGTCGCCGAGGATGTTGCGGATGGTGGCCGGGCTGACCTCCAAGCCGGCCACCCGCGCCAGCGTCTGCGAGCCAACCGGCTCACCGTCCTGGATGTAACGCGCGATCAACGTGCGCAGCAGATGGCGCGCACGCGGGGCAAGCTGGTCGGGAGAACCGCGCATGGAATCAACCTGTGAGACACGGACACTAGATAATGGCGGCGCATCACCTTGGCAAGTCATTGGACCTCCCTCGTCCCCGTGCTAGCGTTGCGCGGCTGCAGACCACCCATTACCCATGCTCAGACACCTTTCGATCAAGGATTTCGCCGTCGTCCGTGCCACCGAACTGGAGTTCGGGCCCGGCATGACCGTGGTTTCAGGCGAGACCGGCGCCGGCAAGTCGCTGATGGTCGACGCGCTGGGCTTCCTGTCCGGCCTGCGCGCCGACAGCGGCGTGGTCCGCCACGGCGCCGCCCGCGCCGAGCTTTCCGCCGAGTTCGCGCTGGACCAGCTGCAGGCCGCGCGCCAGTGGCTGGCCGACAACGAGCTGGACGACGAGGAGCAATGCCAGTTGCGCCGCGTGATCCGCGCCGACGGCGGCTCGCGCGCGTGGATCAATGGGCGCCCGGTCACCCTGGCGCAGCTGGCCGACCTGGCGTCGCTGCTGGTGGAGATCCATGGCCAGCATGAACAGCAGGCCCTGCTGACCCGCCCGTCGCAGCTGGCCCTGCTCGACGCCTACGCCGGCAACGAAAGCGAACGCCGCCAGGTGCGCCGCGCTGCGGCCGCCTGGCAGGCGCTGGTCGACGAGTCGCTGGCGCTGTCGCAACAGGGCGACGTCAGTGACCGGATCGGCTTCCTGGAGCACCAGCTACGCGAGCTCGACCGCGAAGAACTGGAGCCGGAATCGATTGCCGCACTGGGGGCGAGCCATCGCCGGCAGGCCCACGCCAGCGCCCTGCTGAGTGCCTGCCAGGCGGCCAGCAACCAGCTCAACGGCGACGACGGCAGTTCCGCGCTGGACCTGCTGCAGCAGGTGCGCCACGAGCTGTCGCGCCTGATCGAACACGACCCGCGCCTGGGCGAGGTGGATGGCCTGATCGAAAACGCCGCGATCCAGCTGCACGAGGCCCTGTCGCTGCTGGATCGGGTGCACGACGACCTCGATGCCGACCCGGAGCAGTTCGAGGAGAACGAGCGCCGCCTCGGCCGCCTGCACGACCTGGCCCGCAAGCATCGCGTGCCAATGGGCGAGCTGGGCACGCAGCGTGAGCGCATGCATGCCGAAGTGGAGCAGTTGCGTGGCGCCGACGAGCGCCTGCAGCGCCTGGCCGGCGAAATCGACAAGGCCGCGGCCGCCTGGCGTGCGCAGGCCGAGGTGCTGACCGCCAGCCGCCGCAGTGCCGCCGCCGAACTGTCGGCCACCACCACCGGCATCATTGCCGAGCTGGGCATGGGCGGCGGCCAGTTCCTGATCGAACTGGAGCCGCAGGACGGCGGCAAGCCCGACCCTCAGGGCGCCGAACGCGTGGAGTTCCTGGTCGCGGCCAACGCCGGCCAGCCGCCGCGCGCCCTGCGCAAGGTCGCCTCCGGCGGTGAACTGTCGCGCATCTCGCTGGCCATCGAAGTGGCCGCGCTGGACCTGGATGCAGTGCCGACCATGGTGTTCGACGAAGTCGACTCTGGCATCGGCGGCGCGGTGGCCGATATCGTCGGCCAGAAGCTGCGCGCCCTTGGCGAGAAGCGCCAGGTGCTGTGCGTGACCCACCTGCCGCAGGTCGCCTCCAAGGGCCACGCCCACTACCGGGTCAGCAAGGCCCCGGTGGAAGGCATGACCCAGAGCGCGGTGGAAAAGCTGGACAACAGGTCCCGCGAAGAAGAACTGGCACGCATGCTGGGTGGCGTGGAAGTGAGCAAGGAAGCACGCGCCGCCGCCCGCAAGCTGCTGCAGCTGTAGGCCTCTGCACGCCTGCTGGCGCACGCGAATCGCGGGCATTCCTCCACGCATGGCGCGGATCTACTACATCATTTATCCACGCTTGGCGTGGATCTACAGGTAGTGCCGGCAGCAGGCCGGCACTACCCGTCTCACCCCTGCGGCCGCGCCAGATCCACGTGCTCCACCAGGAAATCCAGCAACGCGCGCACACGCAGCGGCAGGTAGCCCCCCTGTCCCAGGAACACCGCGTGCACCTCCTCCAGGTCACCCGGGTTGGCGTCTTCCAGCACCGGCAGCAGGCGTCCCGCAGCGATGTCCGCCTGCACCTGGAAGGCCGCCAGCCGCGCCAGGCCCAGGCCGCCCAGCACCAGCTGACGCAGCGCATCACCGTTGCTGGCGCGGGCGTTGCCGCTGGGCAGCAGCATGCGCTCACGGCCGTCCTGCAGCAGCGGCCACCCCTGCATTGCCCGCGCATGGCCGATGTCCAGCCGGTTGTGCGCCTGCAGCTCATCGCTGTTGCGCGGCAGGCCATGCCGCACCGCGTAGGCCGGCGCGGCCACGATCATCATCCGCGTCGCGCCCAGCCGCCGCGCCACCAGGCTGGAACTCTTCAGCGGACCGGCCCGCACCGCCACGTCGGTGCGCTGCTCCAGCAGATCGATCACCTCGTCGTTCAGGGTCAGGTCCACCCCCACCTGCGGGTTGCGCTCAAGGAACATCGGCAGTAGCGGCAACAGGAAATGCTGGCCGAACGGCACGTTCGAGTTGACCCGCAGCCGCCCACGCGGCTCGGCATGGGCGCTGGCACAGCGCTCGGCCTCGTCCAGGTCGGCCAGCACGCGCAGGCCACGCTCGTAGAACGCACAGCCCTCCGGGGTCAGCTGCAGCTGGCGGGTGGAACGCTGCAGCAGACGCGTGCCCAGCCGCTGCTCCAGGCGTGCCACCAGCTTGCTGACCGCCGACGGGGTCATGTCCAGCGTGCGGGCAGCAGCGGAGAACCCGCCCGTCTCGATCACCCGCACGAATACTTCCAGTTCACCGGATCGGTTGATGTCGGAGCGCGCCATGACAATGAATCCAGTTCACAGATGATTATCCATGCGCAGTCTAGTTCACAGATGAGGGCGGAATCACCATGGCGACTCCCTCCCCCCGGAATCGCCCGATGGACCGCCTCCGCCAACTCACCTCCACCCTGCTCGCGCTGTCAGGGGTCGCCAGCGCTGCCTCTGTCCCGCATTGGCTGGCCAGCTGGCAGGCCAGCCCACAACCGGTCTGGGCGGCGGACTTCCTGTTTCCCACCTTGGTTCCTACCACGTTGCAGGATCAGACCTTCCGCCAGACCGCGCGCATCAGCCTGGGAGGTCCCCGGCTGCGGGTGCGGCTGAGCAATGCCTACGGCACGCATCCGCTGTGGATCGGCGCGGCCAGCGTGGCCGCGCACACGGGCGCAACGCCGCAGCCGCTCCGCTTCGACGGCCAGCCCGGCGTGCTGATCGGGCCCGGCCAGGAGCGCCTGAGCGATCCGCTTGCGCTGGCGACGGCTGACCGGCAGGCGCTGCAGGTCAGCATTTACGTCCCCCAGCCGGTGCCGCTGCAGACCTTCCATTGGGATGGCCGCCAGACCAGCTGGATCGCTGCCGGCGACCAGAGCCTGGCGCGCGAGCTGAGCGAGGCCAGCGGCACCACCGCCCGCCTGTTCCTGACCGGCATCGAAGTCGAGGCCGCCGCCAGCACGCGCAGCGTGGTGGTGATCGGCGATTCAATCACCGATGGCGCCAGCGCCAGCCTCGACCAGGACCAGCGCTGGACCGACCACCTGGCCGCGCGACTGGCCCCGTGGGGCGTGGCGGTCGTCAACGCCGGTATTTCCGGCGGCCGGCTGCTGCGCGATGGCATGGGCGAGTCCGCCCTCGCCCGGTTTCCCCGGGACGTGCTGGAGCTGCCGGGTGTGGTCAGCGTGATCGTCCTGATCGGCATCAACGACATCAGCTGGCCCGGCACCGCGTTCGCCCGCGAGCAGCCTCGGCCCACATTGGCCGAGCTGCAGGCGGGTTATCGGGCGCTGGCCGGACAGGCCCATCGCCGTGGCGTGCGGATCGTCGGCGCCACCCTGCCGCCATTCGCCGGCGCCCTGCCCGGCACGCCCCTGGACGACTACTACCAGCCCGACAAGGACGCTCTGCGCCAGCAGCTCAACGCCTGGCTGCGCACCGACGGCCCGTTTGATGCGGTGATCGATCTCGACGCCACCCTGCGCGACCCTGCCGCTCCGTCACGGATGGCCGCCGCCTACGACTCCGGCGACCACCTGCATCCTGGGGATGCGGGAAACCGGGCCATGGCCGAGGCGGTGGATCTGGATGTCCTGATGGGGCCATCCGCGCATGGCGTGGATCTACCGAGGCGGACGGGGTCAGAGCCCTTGCCCACCGGGCAACGGCTCTGACCCCACCAAACGAAAAACCCCGGGCAGGCCCGGGGTTTTGTCGCATCCGGCAGGCCGGAACGGCTTACTTGCGCTTCTTGCGCACGTACAGCACCAGCGAGTGCTCTTCCAGCTCGTAGCCGTGTTCGGCCGCGATCTTGCGCTGCAGCTCTTCGATCTCGGTGCTTTCAAATTCGATGATCTTGCCGCTGTCCACATCGACCATGTGGTCGTGGTGGCCGCCGCGGTCCAGCTCATAGACGGCCTGGCCGCCTTCGAAATTGTGCTTGAGCACGAGGCCAGCGGCCTCGAACTGGGTCAGCACCCGGTAGACCGTCGCCAGGCCGATCTCGTCGCCATGCTCCAGCAGCTGGCGGTAGATGTCTTCGGCGGTCATGTGGTGCTGAGGGGTGCGCTGTTCGAGCAGCGCGAGGATCCGCATCCGCGGATGGGTCACCTTCAGGCCGACTTTTCGCAGGTCGTGGGTTTCCATAGGTCTCCGTTCATTGGCGATTTAGCGCCAGCTGCCTCGGATTGGGTCGCGGTGGCACGCCGGGAGTGTATCATCGGTTCGATTTCCCCAACTGCCCTTCCCGATGCGCAATCTTTTGTTGGTCGCCGCCGTCGCTCTGTCCACCACCGGGTGCGGCATCATCTACAAGCAACCCATCTATCAGGGCAACCTGATCCGGGAAGATGCCGTGGCCAAGCTGCAGGTCGGGCAAAGCAAGCAGCAGGTCACCGCGCTGCTGGGCACCCCGTCGGTGCCGGACCCGTTCCACGCCCAGCGCTGGGACTACACCGCCAGCCAGCGCGTGAACCGACTGGGCCGTACCGAGGTCAAGAACTTCGTGGTGTTCTTCGAGAACGACGCCGTGACCCGCTGGGAAGGCGACTACTTCCCGGGCAACGACAAGGCGCTGGCCGGACAGACGGTGCGGCAGTTCGGCCGCAACCTGCCGAAGGACAAGAAGAAGAAGGGCCGCTGAGACCCCTGCCCGTCCAGCGGGACGGGCTGCGGGAATCAACCGCCGTGCGCGCGACGCCGGCGGTTGTCCTTCGGATCGGCCAGCAGCGGGCGTAGCAGCTCGATGCGGTCGCCATCCAGCAGTGCCTGCTGCGGGCGCGCCAGAAGACCATGCACGGCCACCGCCGGGCAGTCGGCGCTCCCCTCCAGCGCGGCAGCGGCGATGGCATCGGCCACGGTTGCCCCTTCTTCCAGCTGCACGCGGCGCGACAGCAGCCGCTGCGGCCAGGCCAGCAGCACCTCGACCTCGATCATCGCTCAGTCCTCGTCGGCGACGCGGACGAAATCGTTGACCATGCGATCAGCCAGCCCCTGGAAGCCGATCGCCAAGGCAGGGCCGAGCAGGCGCGAGCTGGGTTCGAACTCCAGGGTCAGGGTGACCTTGCAGGCGTCTTCGGCCAGTGCATGGAAATCCCAGCGGCCGTGCAGCTGCTTGAACGGGCCCTCACGCAGCTGCATGTCAATGCTGTGCGGGCGCTGCAGGGTGTTTTCGGTCTGGAACCAGGTGCTGAACGACCCCAGGCCCAGGTCCAGGCGCGCGACCAGGCGGTCCTCGCCCTGCTCCAGGATCTGGGCAGCCGAGCACCAGCGGAAACGGCGCGGGTAGGCCTGGACATCGTTGACCAGGTCGAACATGCGCGCGGCCGAATGTTCGACCAGGGCGCTGCGGCGGATAGTAGGCATGTATACAGGACGTTTCGGCAATCGACCGGGCGGGCCCGAATCGGAGACAATACGGAAATGAGCAAGAACAGCGTCAAGGATAAAGCAAAGAGCGCGACGGCCAACAAAACCATCGCGCTGAACAAGCGTGCCCGCCACGAGTACCACATCGAAGATCGCTTCGAGGCCGGCCTGGCCCTGCAGGGTTGGGAGGTGAAGTCGATCCGCGCTGGCCGCGGCAACATCGTCGATGCCTACGCCTACGTGAAGGATGGCGAGATCTTCCTGATCGGTGCGCAGATCACTCCGCTGATCCAGGCCTCCACCCACGTGGTGGCCAACGACCGTCGTGAACGCAAACTGCTGCTGCACCGGAGCGAGATCGACAAGCTGGTCGGCAAGGTCGAGCGCGACGGCTACACGATCGTGCCCACCGCGATGTACTGGAGCAAGAACAAGATCAAGCTCGAAGTCGCACTGGCCAAGGGCAAGCAGACCCACGACAAGCGCGATGCCGCCAAGGACCGCGACTGGGCCATCGAGAAACAGCGTGTGATGCGTCGCGGCAACCGCGACGCATAAGCGCGGCCACACACCCTGACGTAGCGCCGAGCCATGCTCGGCGGCTGGGGTTGAATGCAGCCAAGCATGGCTCGGCCCTATAGAACGCCGGTCACCCGGCCAGCATGCCCTGCCCGCGCATCCGCGGCGCCAATGCGGCGTGCATCACCGCCAGATGCATCACCACCGCCAACTCCGGCGCGTGGCGGTCATCGCCGGTGCGCCACTGCAGCGCAAGCTGGGCCGCATCGGCCGGCAGCAGCGCCAGCAGCTGGGTGTCGTCCAGCGCGTCGGCCGCGCCCTGCAACTGGCGGGCCAGCTGACGCGACTGCCAGACATGCACACCAATACTGAGACTGGCCAGCGACATCAGCACCACCGCCAGGCCGTGCTCGAACCACTGCGAAAGCACCTCCGGACCCCAAAGCAGGGCCGCCATCACCGCCAAGGCAGGCAAGCGCCAGCCCAGCCAGTGGGTACGACCGCGCTGTGGCCAATGCACCACCACCGCGCTGGCGACCAGGGCCGCAGCCGCCGTAGCCGGCAACTCGGTCAGCCACGTGGCCGCCAACAGCACGCCCAGCACCGCCCATACCCAACCGGGAGGCAACGCCCGCCGCTGGTAGTCGGCCCCGACGGGCCCGACCAGCTGTCGCAGGCTGCGTTGTTGGCTTGCCTCGGTCACCCACAGTCTCCGTGTCTTTGCTGGCTCGGATGGTCGTCGCCAGTGTGTCGCAAATTCGTGCCCATGACGTTACCAATCCGCTATGACACCGGCTCTACACCCCGTTGCAGACTGCCGCAGCCGACAAATGCGGGCACCCCACCGCCTGCCCCTCACTTCCTGACCGGGTCGGACTCAGCACAGGTCGACGCCAGAGCCTCCAGCAGCGGACCCGCCTCCAGGCGCGGCGCAGGGCCGGTTGCCGGAAAGGCCGCCGCAAGCGCTTTGGCTGCGTGATCGGCCCGCGGCTGGATGTACCAGGCAGCCTCCAGCGGCAACGCCTCCCCGCGTACCTGCTGCTGGAAACGGTACTGCCCCCAGTAGATCGCCAACGGTTCTTCCAGCGCATTGAGTGGATTCGGCAACGCCATCGCGCCGGGACACAACGCCGCAAACGCCTCAGCTACGCCCTGCTTCTGCTTCGGCGCTTGCCCTGCAGAGAGGAAGTGACTGTATTCGTGCATCACGATCGGCGCCCAGTCGTCGTCGGTCTCGAATGTCGAAAACAGCAGGATGTAGCCGCCACGGAGCTTTGCCTGGGTACGTTGCGCATCGGGCCACCAGATGAAGCGGACGCGGAACGCGGCCGGATCATCCACCTTGAAGAACGCCTTCATCTCCTCGGCGAATCTGGTTACCGCAGGCGCTGCCAACTGGCGCGCAAGTCCATGCTGCTGCCTGCTGAAGGGCTTCCGCACCGCCAGCAGTTGTTGTGCGCGCGGCACGAAATGGGCGTAGTACTGCCGCAGCAGTGCCCGGTCCTTGCGGCTCTGCCCGGCAAGCGCCGCCTCGACGCCCTCGGCAAACGACGCTGCCTTCAGGAAGTGGCGCGAATAGGGGTCGCCACTGCGGGTGTCGGGGCCCGCCAGCAAGCGGTCGGCGGGAGGCGCCTCACCCACCGGGTCCCGCGCGAGCGGCGACGTCCGTTGGCGGAAGGCCGCGTAGCCGGCCAGCAACGCGCGATCCTCATCATCCAGGCCGAAGCGGCGCTGCCAGGCCTGTTGATACACCGAAGCGGTATATCCGGGCAGCCAATCGGGCAGATTGTCGAGCAGATTGAACAGGTCCAGGGCCGGGCTGTAGCCCACCTCCAGCGGAGGCGGGGTTTCCGCCGCCTGGACTGGGCCGGCCAACAGCGTCAACGCCGCCGCAATCCACACGGCCGCACATCGTGATCCCAGGCTGCGCGGGCTGACAGAGATGACCATGGCGGTCCAGAGGGAAACGTTGGCAGATTCGAGCATGCCGCCTGGGGCAGGACAACGTGCCAAGCGACAGGGGCCGGCGCGGCAGCAGCACGTCTGGCGCAGGGCGTTGCAGCTCAGTCCTTCTGCGACGCTGGCCGGGAGACCGGGCGCTCCATCACCGGCCCCTCTGCACCAGCGCTGTTCGCTTCGTCGCCGTCGTCATCTGCATCCCGCCCGACGTAATACTGTTGAATCTGGTTGGCCGTTACGTTGTACACAAGGTGGGTTCCCGGTCCAAGGCGAACGGCGACGTCTCGATAATCGCTGTCGGTTAGACAGGTCTCACAGCGGACCACCCGTGCGCCGGCATCACCCGCAGCCAGGGCCGCGCCCGTCAGCAACAGAATTCCCGCACCTGCAGACTTCAACACGATCGTCCTTCTCCTGGTCGTTCCACTCGCCCCTCAAGGCGTGGATGCTGCGCATGCTCATCAGGGGGCGGCTCCGATCCTACTTCAACGGCGGCAGATCCATGGCAGTACCCCGGCAGGGGAACTGGCTGAGGGCCACACCAACGTTCGAAGCCCGCTGAAAGCGGCCACACCACTCCCATGCGTGACTGTTCAGGAAGATTGCCGTAACATCCGCATCGTTAGGCAGGCCCTGCCCGTGGCGACACGGAATCGGCCTTGTACCTTGCAGCACTGTAGAAACCGGGGGTGCATTGGTTTCGACGGGGGTTGTGAAGTCGCCTGGCGCATGCCGAGGGGGTAGCTTTCCTCGTAAATCCAGCTGCAAAACTCTAGTTGCCAACGACGACAACTACGCTCCGGTCGCTCTCGCAGCCTAAAAACTGCGGTGCGTGACCTTCTGCCGACTTAGGCGGAGCCTCGAAACTGCTTGTGTCCATGCTCGCAGCGTAGAGTCATTATCATGGAATCGCGCTGGGCGGCTGCCTGTCAGTCCGGCACTAGAACACAACAGGCTGGTCCCCGGATGCGCTTTGCACGCCGTGCTGTTCGGGGATGAGATTCAACGGTGAGCTAAGCATGTAGTGCTGGGGATGGAGTGCCTTCGGACGGCGGTTCAATTCCGCCCACCTCCACCAATGAGCGGTTCGTCAAGAACCGGAGAAGCCCGGAAACCCACAAGCAGCAAGGGTTTCCGGGCTTTTTTTCTTTCCGGCCTCGTTCGCGTCAGTTCGTTGCAGGCCGTGAGACCGTGGGGGCATATTTTGGGGCATCCGCCCAGACCTGACAGACACATGCCCCCACTGACCGACCTGGCCATTCGCAAGGCCAAAGCAACTGACCGCACCCAGAAGATCTTCGACGGCGGGGGTCTGTATCTGGAGATCTCGCCCAAGGACAGCCGCTGGTGGCGGCTGAAGTATCGCTTTGACGGAAAGGAGAAGCGGCTCGCATTGGGCGTCTACCCAGACGTGACCTTGGCTCTTGCCCGGCAGCGCCGGGACGACGCTCGGCAGCTGCTGGCGCGCGGGGTAGATCCGGGCGAGCACAAGAAGGCGGCAGCCGTGGCTCGGGCGGAACTGGGAGCCAACACGTTCGAGGTCATTGCGCGTGAATGGCTGGCCAAGCGCGACTGGGTGCCGAAGTACCGCATCAAGGTCGAAGCGTGGTTCGCCAATGACGTGTTTCCGTGGGTCGGGAGCCGACCAGCGGCCGAGTTGGAAGCGACTGATTTCCTGTCGGTCGCCAGGCGCATTGAGGCCCGCGGCGCCATCGAATCGGCGCACCGAATCATGCAGAACTGCAGCCAGGTGATGCGATACGCCATCGCCACCGGCAGGGCCAAGCGCGACCCGGTTGCTGACCTGCGCGGCGCTCTTACCCCCGCGCCAGAGAATCACTACGCCGCAGTCACCGAGCCCGTCGAACTGGCGCCTCTGCTGCGCGCCATGTATGGGTACTCCGGCACGCTGACGGTTCGGATGGCCCTCCGCCTCGCTCCAATGCTGTTTCTGCGTCCTGGCGAGCTGCGGCAGGCCGAGTGGACGGAATTCGACCTCGAAGAACGGTTGTGGACGATCCCGAAGGGGCGGATGAAGATGCGCCGGCCACACATAGTGCCGCTGTCGGCCCAGGCTCTGGCGATCCTCGAGGAGATCAAGCCGCTTACGGGGCGGGGGCGCTACGTCTTCCCCTCAGCTCGTTCCAAAGCACGGCCCATGTCAGAGAACGCAGTGACTGCTGCTCTGCGCAGGATGGGATTCGAGTCGGGCACGGTGACCGGACACGGTTTCCGCGCCACGGCGCGCACCATCTTGGACGAGGTCCTAAAGTTCCGCCCCGACATCATCGAGCACCAGCTGGCCCATGAAGTGAAGGATCTGAACGGCCGAGCGTACAACCGCACAACGCACCTGGATGAGCGCATCCGGATGATGCAGGAATGGGCCGACTATCTGGACCGGCTCCGCGCCGGAAACGTCGTGCAGTTGCGGGTAGCCTGACGCTTACACCCCGCGCCGTAGATCCCGCAGCGCTGCCCTTACCCGCGTCTTCTGCGGGTCCTTCGCCCTGGGCTTCGTCGCCGACGGCGGACGGATTGGCTCGAGCGCTTCCTTGACTCGCTCCAGCTCCTTCGCCCCCGCCTCGGCCAGACGCCGGGCCTGCTGCAGCTGTTCGGGTGTCGGCGGCAGGCCGGGTAGCGGCGGTAGAGGTTCACCCGGGGAGCCGTCCACCATCCGAGCCACAGCGGCTCGCAGCCGCATCTCTGGGTAGAGCCTGGCCGCGCACCACCGCTCGGCGTAGCGCTTGCCCTGGTCGACGCTCGCCGCCCACACATCCTTGGTCTGCCACATCTTCCTGGCATCGAGGTGCACACGCACCCCGCGCTCCTTCGCCGGCGAAACCTGGGCGATCTGCCGGCCACTCCACCACAGCACCCATATGTCCCTCAGCTGGACCCAGCCGGAGGGTGGCGGTGCGGTGCGGAAACCTTGATAGCCGTGCATGGGAAGCATGGCCGGAAGGATACGGCCGGCTGTCGCAGATTCTGCGAACGCGGCGTCGATCTGACTGAATCGTTCGGCGAAGGAGTTGTTAAGCGTTGCATCGCCGATTTGACGAAATCGTCAATTTGCCCGATTCGCGGAGCCGAGCCTTGGCCCAGCTCTATCCGGCATCCTTCAGCGCTGACGCGACTCAGGCCTGCAGCAAATGTCGCGCCCGGTCCAAGAAGTAGTCGCGGACGTGAGGGTCATGGATCTTGTCAGCAGCGTGAAAACTGGCATCTGCCAGCCGGCCGCCGTTAGCGACCATGCTTGCCATGAACTCGTCAGCGATTTCGCAACTGTGGATTTCGAACTTCTCGATCATCTGAATGCTCCGTTGTTGGGAGCCCAGAACGTAGACCTAGCGGTCTCGCGAGTCAACGAAAAGTGGATGTTTTATTTATATTTTTCAATTACTTGTAACGACACCATACCAACAGTGTTAGGCGCACAGGACGAGACCGTAACGCCCGCGCCGGAGGCTATACACGCCTTGAGCACGACAAGCCGGGCTACGCTTCGGCCATGTGCGGCCGATTTGTCCAGCTCCCCGTTGTCGACTTTGGCCAGCCGGGCCTGGCTGACCTTGCCCCCGGCCTGGCCGAGATCCAGCCCAGCTTCAATCTGGCACCCACGCAGCGGGCGTCGGTGATCCTGGACCGCGGCGAAGGCCGGCAGGTCACCCGGCTGGCGTGGGGCCTGCTGCCGTTCTGGGCGAAGGCCAAGGGCCTGCAGGGCTCGACCATCAACGCCCGGATCGAGACGGTGGCCACCAAACCGGCATTCCGGTCTGCGTTCAAGAAGCGCCGGTGCGTGATCCCCATGGCCGGCTACTACGAGTGGTCGGTGAGCCCGATCGATGAGAAGAAGGACCCGTGGTTCATCCACGCCACCGGGCCGCTGCTGGCCGCCGGCCTGTGGGAGGACACCAGCCCTCTCCTTTCCGACGGCAACCTCGGCACCTTCACCATCATCACCGGCGACAGCAGCGGCGTCTCGGCCGACATTCACGACCGCATGCCGGTGTGGCTGCAGGCCGACCAGCTCGACGAATGGATGGCCGCCAGCCCAGACGACGCCATGGCGATGCTGCTGGCCAGTGAGCCGCCTGCCATGGAGGCCTACCGGGTCAGCCGCGCGGTGAACACGCCGCGGAACAACCGCCAGGAGCTGCTCGCCCAAGTTGGCTGAAGCAGCAAGCTCGAGGCAGGCTCGAGCTACCAGGTCAGGCGATCGCGCAACGCCCCCATTGCAGCTGGTCGCCGATGCTAAGGCGAACGGCCCCGCAGAGGGGCGCCTTCTGCCAAAATCGAAAGTGCGCAGGCCACGGACGACGCGATGAACCACAACAAATGCCATGCCTCCAGACGAGCCACGACGATCACCATAGTGAGCATCGCCGCTGTCGCACTCCTGGGCGTGCAAGCTCTGCAGCACCCAATCGAAATGGCACACGCCCCGCTTGCAGGCCTATGCGCCCTGGTGGCGGCATGGGCCTCAATGGTTCTACCAGGCATTGCGCTGGCCAGCATCAGCAAAACCAAGAGTTGGGGAAGCAGCGTGACTGTGCTCGTCGGATCAGGCACCGTCGGCATGCTGAACTTCTGGGCATGGTTTACCCATCCAGCTCTTGGGTGGTATCTCGGCATAGCTGTAATCGTCCTGAGCATCGCTGTCGTTATCCTTCGCGGCCTACCTCGATCAGCCATCGTCCCTGCGGCGCTCTCCCTCACCATTGCGATCTTCTATTTCGCCATCGCCGCCGATCATGGAATTTCAGACGATGCGCAAGGAATGGTTGCCGCACGCTACTGGGCACAGGTTGACAACAAACTTCCCCAGTTTGCTGCCGATCAGATCCAAGCCGGGCGCGATCATCTCAGAGGTTTCACCACTGGCGACTGGCTCACAAGCGACCGTCCCCCGTTGCAGACCGGAATGATCCTTCCCGTCTACTCGGCTGGGGACACTGCAAATAGAGAATTGCTCGGATTGGTAGCTGGCATTGCCGCAAATTCTATTTGGGTCTTCGGCCTCTGGGCTCTGCTTGGATCGTTGAACGTCACACGCCGGCATGCATTCATTGCCACGGCGTCCGTGGCAATGATCGGCTCAACGTTCGTAAATGGCGTTTACGTGTGGCCCAAGCTCTTGGCCGGCGCATTCGGGTTGGGTTTGGCTGCCATCGCCGTACGCAGGAACGACGCCCCAGTCCGCGACATGGGGCTTATGGGGGCTCTCGCTGCTCTAGGGCTGCTTGCCCACGGCGGCGTCATTTTCTGGATAGTAGGCGTGGCCGCAGTCGCGATCACCCGAAGCCGACTCCGCATCGCTCCTTTGACCACTGCGTTTGCTGTCGGGATCGTCCTGTTCCTTCCATGGCTCTTGTTCCAAAAGCACTTTGCCCCTCCAGCTGACCGACTCCCCAAGTGGCATCTGGCCGGCCAGGTTGAGATCACCCAGGACAGCCTGCTTTCGACGATCAGGAACAACTACGCAAAGCTAGGACTCTCCGGGGTGGCGCAGGCGAAGCTGGACAACCTGAAAATCCTCTTGGGGACGACACGCCTCGACATCGATGGAACGACCAAGCCAGCCCAGGCTTGGGTAGATGATCCTGCGGCGGAGATCCGGCGCAATCAATTCCTGTTTGTTGGAACCGCCCCGATGATCGCCCTGCTAGGCCTGCTTGCGCTGTTCAACCGGAGTTCGAGACCGGCATGGCTTCGCCCGCTAGCGACGATGGTCGGGGCTTCTTCCGTCGCATTCATCCTGATCGAGTTCGGCGGAAATCCGGGTAGTCAGGCCTGGCTGGTCTGCGCCCCCATGTCTCTCTACTTCGCATGGGCGGTGATTGGCCCTCTCGCCCTTGCACCTCACCGCATCCTGTCAGTTGCAATGACGATTGGCCTAGCCGCTTCCTTCTGGACCGCTTGGGTATGGAAGGCAGCAGCAGTCAACGCCGACCCCCACTACGTGCTTGGCCCGCCCAACTACGCAATGATTGCGATCTACTGCGCAACTGGTCTACTGCTCACTGCCGCACCAATAGTGCTTGCGATCAGATGCGACCGTCACCACGAATCGTCAACATGCTAGGTGAAGCTGGGTGACCTGCATTGGCAACCCGGCGCTTCCATCATGCTTTTGCTCACGCCAAGCGATCCGCCGTCACCCGAACCCCAGCGGAACCTCGGTTAGGTCCACGATGAAGATCGTGGCGTTCTGCGGCCCCATCGTCACGCCGCCCACCGGGAAGGTGTTGGTGATCAGGGTCTGTTGAGTCACCTGCAGCCGGGATAGGAAGATCCGATTATCACTGGTCATGTGGAAGTAATCGGCATTCATGGTGCACCGATCCTGCGATTGCGCGAAGTAGTAGAAGCGCGGTGACGGAATGGCAATGCCTATCTTCGTCCCTGGGAAGAACTGGCCGATCTCTACGGGAGGCCCAGGGACTGTTGGCAGCGCCACCACTTGGAGTACCCGCAGGCCCTTGCGCCTTGAATCGTAGAAGACCGTGCCGTCTTCGCCACGCATGCGCACACCAACCGGTCCACTGGCCGCACGCTCGTTGGCATTGAACGTGTAGTACTCCAGCGTCTTGTTCGGCGCTTGGCTGGAAGCGTAGACGAAGCACGTCACACCGGTCTGAACCAGAGTGAATCCCGTCGTAGTTGCCACGCTGTCGTTGATGTAGCGGCAGACATGGAGGTTCGTTGTTCCGTTCGTTGAAGCCAAGACCCCGCTCGGCGACCATGAGGCAAACGGCGGCGTGCCGCCGGTCCCGCCACCGGAGAAGGATCCAGTGTTCAACGTCCCGGACTTGGCCAGCTGCAGGTTTCGATAGCCGAGACCGATCTGGATCTGCCCGGTTCCCTGGTTTCGCACGCGTAATCCGACGGCCATCAGCTGTAGATCCCGTAATGAATGGTGATGCCGCCGACCGTGTCCGTCGTGGGCTTGCTCGGAAACATCTCCATCCTGACGTGGAAGTTCACCACGTCAGGGTCCCAGCTCCAATTGATGCTGTTTCCCGAGATGGTTACCGAAGGGACCAGCATCCCGTATACAGATCGTTGGCCCTCGCAGGTGAAGTAGTAAAAGGGCTCACCGCCTGAAAAGTCATTGACGATGAGCCCCCCGTTTGCCTCGGGCGGCGCGATCCACTTGTTGTTGGAGTTGACCGGGTTGTAGAGCGGAAACGTGTACGACCCGATGATCTTGGTCAGCCGCGTGGTGACCGTGGTCTCCACGTACCCGCTCTCGCTCCGAACCCGCAGACCCACGTCGGCCATTACAGCAGCACTCCAAGTTCGACGGCCGGATTGCCGTTCGGGTAGTAGATGTAGACGCCCTGGTTGGTGATGTTGAGGCGATAGCCGCCAGCCACCATTCCGTTGAACTGGAACCCGCCACCAGCTGCCTTGTCGATCCTCCAGCCGGTCTGGCCTGCGACGTAGTCATCGGACTGGATCGCCCCGCTGATCTTCGCGTTGGTGATCGCGGCATCGGCGATCTTGGCGCTGGTGATCCACGCGGTGCCGATGAGCGCCTGGTTGATGAACGTCTGCCCGCCCTGGATCACGAACGGCGCGGTCACGTTCCCATTGACCACGTTGATGACGCCAAACCGGTCGGCCTGCATCAGGATCTGGCTCTGGTAGCTGCCATCGGGCTGCTGCTCGACACCCAAGCCCATGCCGGCCATGTAGATCTGACCAGCGCTGGTGATCTGCGCCTTGACCGTGTAGGTGGCGCTGATCCTGCCGTTGAGATCTACGATGGCTTGGCTGGTCTGCTGCACCGATGCCTGGACGCCACCGAGGTCGACATCGCCCACCGATGCCTCGACGGTATCCACGCGCTTAGCCAGTGCGCGGTCCGCCTCAACCATGACGGTCTGGAGGGTCGTCGTGCCGGCAAACACGTTCTCGTTGCCGGCGCCCCAGTCGGCATCGCCGGCGCCCTGCGCATCGAGCTGAGCGAACAGGCCATCGGTCTTGCGCCCGACGGCCTGCAGGCCCGTATCTGGGTCGTTGACCGCCAGCTCAAGCGAGTTGACCCTGCCGACAACTGCGCCGGCTTGTGCGACGGCATCACCCACGTTAAGCCAGTTGGCGCTGGGCGGCTCCTCGTTGCCCGGCCCGGCCCCCTTCCAGCTCCAGATCTTCCCGTTGTGAATCACGGTCTGACCCGGCTCGTAGGTGGCATCAGCAGCCCAGATCAGCGGCGCGATCCCGCTGATACTCTCGATCTCCGACAGAAGCTCCTGCCCCAGCGCGCTCTTGTTGATCAGCCCGGAGAAGTAGGCGTCATAGAGGGTCGCATCAGTACTCGCCTCCCCCATCACGCCCGCACCCGTCGGATACCACGGGCCGATGTTGCCCGTCCTGTCCACCAGGCGTGCCCAGAAGTAGAAGCGCGCACCTGCAGCTAGGCCGTCCAGCTGCAGTCGATTCTGCGGGTAGGCGTAGTCGCCGAGCTTTACCGCCGTTTCGCGATCCGGCGCGGTGCTGCGCCAGATCTCCGTGCGCTGCGTGTCGGTCGCGCCCGGCGGAAACGCCCATGCCAGCTGGATTCCGAACACTATTGGTGTCGTGGTCAGCGACGTGACTGCCGGCGGCGGCTCGGTCTTGCCGCGGATCTCGGTAAGCATGCTCGTCGCTGAGATCGACACCGCATTCAGGGCATTCACCGCGCGCACCCGCGCGAGATACTGGCCGGCGTAGATGCCCGGCACATCGATGCTTGTCGTGCCCACCCGCCCCGCCCGCACCCAGTTCAGGTCGTCACGCTGCCATTCCACGTCGTAGGCGATAGCCTTGTCTGCCGCGTCCCACTGGATGGTCAGCGTGGGCGTGGCGATGCCCTGGTCAATCATCACGTGCGACGACAGGGCCACATTGGTCGGCGGCGGCTGCACGCTGGGCGGGATGATGCTGATGGGTGGCAGCTCCAGGCGCGTACCGTCATCGATCGCCGCATACTTCCCGGGGACGTGCTTCAGGCCCGTGATGTTGTAGGTCAGATCCTCGCCCTCGGCCACACCGACAACCCGGAACAGCTGCAGCGCCAGCTCACTGGACTCGGTCGCCCAGATGGACTGGTCCACGGGAATGGCTGACCACGGGGCCGCAACGGTCACCATACCGCTGACACGGTCAACGCCGGTGATGGTCCTGCCTTCAATCTTCCCGCTGGGAAGGGTCGCATGCAGCATATCTCCCGGGGCCATTTCATCGGGGATGCGGTCGAGCGTCAGACTTTCGGCTGCAGCGGTACGAACGCGGCCGCCGTTGCGCCGGCCTGATCGGTTGGGGTCCGAAACCTGGATCACATCGCCCGGCATGCAGTTCAAAGCGTCCAGGCCCACGGCAAAGCTCACAGCTTCCGTCTCGAGGTTCTCGGTGAACAAGATGTGGTTGCCTACCCGCTGGGCTTGCGCGCGCGAATGGCAGCCGATGGCAGTTACCTCGGTCTGATTCACGCCGTAGCGGGCGATGCCTTCCTTGTGCTGCACCGGCTCAACCTTCTGCCGGCCGAAATCATCAGGGTCCGTCCACGACACCAGCGCCACGGTATGCCGTGCCTTGCGGCCACTGCCTTCATAGCGGAACCGGCCGCCAATAACATTGGCCGGACTGAAGGTGGCACTTGCATCCTTCGGCATATCGGCCGAAGCCATGACCTGGCCTGCCGCGTAGAAGCTGATACCGCGGAACATGCTGGCCATATCCTTCAGCACGCGGTACGCATCCGCGCGACTCTGCAGGTACAGGCTGCAGGTGAAGCGCGGCTCCTGACCACCCAGACCATCGCTCACCAGCTGATCGCAGTACTGGGCGATCTGATACAGGCGCCACTTGTCCACCCAGTCCAAGGGGATGCGGCTCCCCAAGCCGAAGCGATCGTTGGTCACGATGTCAAAGAACGCCCACGCCGGGTTGTTCGTCCAAGCAGCCTTGAACGTCCCGTCCCAAGCGCCGTTGGTGGTTCCTGGGCCGCTGGTCGAGTAGATGCGGCTGATAGGGTCGTAGTTGGCCGGCACCCGAACGATGCGGCCCCAGATGCGATAGGAGCGCGACGGGATGCTCTGGAATGCACTTGCATCCACCTGCACGGCCGCGAGCGCGCAGTTCGGGTAGCGCAGCTTTACGTCGATGATCTCGGTCATCGACAGCACGTTCACCGTATCCGAGATCAGCGAATTGTTTCGGTTCGGCGTGATGCGCCGGATGCGCACCTGCCACTGCGTTCCTGCGGGAAGATCAATGCGGCGGCTGCGTTCATACTGGGACGTCGTCTTGCCAGTGATGGCTTCGGTCAGAACAGTGGAGAACTGGCCGCCATCTACCGACAGATCGACCGCGTAGGTGATCGAATAGCCCTTCCGGTCGCCGTTCTCGCCGTCAACCTCCTGCAGAGCAGGAACGGCCAAGCGAATGCGCACCGCCGACAGATCGGGGCCGCTGACAGCGCGAACCACCGGCTCCCCGCCGCGCAGCTCGACATTGATCGCAACCTCATTCTCGACCGAGGGGAAACCAGGGATGTACGACTGGTCCTGCGTGCCAGAGCGAGTTTCAACCGTCACGCCGGAGAAGTTGTACGTGCCGTCGGGGTTCTGGATCGGCACCTGGTTGAGGTAGATGGACTGGTTACCGGCAACGAGTCCACGGATCTCACCTTCGCCCACCAGATCCACGATTCGGGCCACGGCCATCGAGTGGAGGCTGTCCGGCGTTTCGACAGGAGTGCGGGCATTGGATCCGCTCTTTCCGCCAGCACCACCCATGCGGATAGCCTGGCCAACGTCGTTGGATAGCGCCTTCGACATGACAGGTGTGTTCAAAGCTGGTCCTCCGCCTGGATGCCGCCGCTGATCACTGCCGAGCCAACCAGCATCCCCTTGGTGTCGTGCCCACCATAGGGCAGCGGAACTGGATTGCCTTGGGCCTGCGTGTTGACCGTCCCATTCATGCTGTAGCTCGGCCGGTTGTCGACGCTGTCCTGCGAGCCCAAGCCTTTCGGCTGCGGACCGAGCATCTGTACGACGCCTCCCAGTGCCATCGCGGCACCCATCTGCACGAACCCCATGCCTGAGCCGGGCGTCACGATGTTCATCCAGACACCGATGACGATCAGAACCACCCCCATGATCGTCTGCAGCACTCCACCACGCTTGCTACCTACCATCACGGGCGCAATGCGGATGTCATCGTTGCCGGGGGGATCCTGGAGCTGATCCTTGGTTATGTTCTGCTTGCCGACAAAGACAGCGAACACAATGCCCTGCTCCTTCGCGCCGGTCAGGTACTGCTGGAACCCCGGCAGGATTGCGCAGAGCGCACGGATCGCCTCAGCGGGGCTGTTCACGGCCAACCGGAAGGAGCGTCCGAACCGGCTCCCCAGCTGGCCATACAGACGAATGGTGCGCAGGCGCTCAGACACGGACTGCCTCCTTGTGGCGAACGATGTAACGGGTGCGCTCGGCCCACATGCCGCCGTAGGTGATCACCTCCGACAGGCGGCCGTGCATGTGGTGCAGCATCTGGCCGTCCCCGAGATAGACGCCGGCGTGGTTCGGCACCGGCGAGCGGATCTGCATCAGCACCATGTCGCCGCGCTGCGGGGCGCCCTCGATCAGCTCGAAGCCCTCGGCGCTCAACCGCTCCAGGCTGTAGAGGTCCTGCCCCTTCTCCCACCAGTCATCCTCGCGCTCGTAGTCGCTGAGATGGATGCCCAATTCGCGCGCGAGGAAGTCGCGGACCAAGGTGTAGCAGTCGAGGATGCCATGGGCGAACTGGCGCCCAACCAGCGGCGCCACATAGCCGCACGGCTCAATACTCTGCAGGTCACCACATTCCGGCTCGGCACCGGTGCACTGGCCGACGCTGACGATGTGCCAGGGCAAACCGCTGACCTCGCACATAACTCTGTCGGCGTCAGACGGTGCCGCCGAGGCGTTGGGATGGCTGTGAACCAGCGCCAGTATCGGACCCTCGTCTTCGACGGCAGCATAGTCCTCTGCCGGCAGGATGAAGTGCTCGCTGGGGGTCGTCGCCACATTGCGGCAGGCAACGTAAGCCTCACCACCGGCCGTAGCCACGATGAGTCCGCAGCACTCGCGGGGGTAGTCGGCCACGGCGTGCGCCTGGATGGCCTTTAGGGTGCTCTGTTGCATGGGTGTCGCCCATAGAAAGGCCCGCGCTGGGCGGGCCTGGGTAATGCTGCTGGTGCAGCGAAAAATTCAGGCCATCAGGTGCGAAGCAGGCCTGCGGCCGGGAAACCGCCGTACGGAAGCTCTTTGTCGGCGCCGAAGCGCAGCTTGCAACCCCGCACTAGACCGCTGCACTGGTCGCGCGCAGGGTCATCCGTAGGGATGTCGTTGGCGTCGGCCACTGCAGGCCCGGTGTATCCACAGTAGGGGCCGCGGTAGCCGCCCCTGATCAGCCACCCGCAGACGCCAGCGATGATCTGTCGTCCGGGCAACTGCTCACCATTGAGGTCGATTGCAGTCGTCAACTCGAACTCGACCGTCTCCTTGTCCTCGGAGGTCTTCCGCTCAATGAACCAGACCTCGTCTTGAAAGTGTTCGTTCGGGTCCGCCGTTGGGTTGCCGTCGGGGAAGTTCGCAGCGTCCAGGTATTTGGCCAGCGTCTGCCGGCGAATCACTCGCGCACCCACCAAGTCATCGAACAGGAGGCACAGGGCTGCGATCCTGCCATCGATGTTGCTCACCTTCAGCCGAGGGTTAGGCGGCTGGTCGCTGGTACGGGCGAAGCCGGTGGCCTCGATTGGCCAAGGGCCATACTCCTGGCCCTGCCACCAGATCCCCCCCGACTGCAGGTGCTGGTGGAAGAACAGCTGATCAGCGCCGAAGCTGCTGCAATCCAGCTCGTACAACGTCACCCGGCCGCCGGGCTCCAGCTTCTGGGCATCGGCGGTGATCACGTCAGCACCACCTTGTCATTCATGTCCAGCGGCAGCTCCGCCTTCTCCGGCCAGTCGAAGTCTGCGGGCTGCGGCAGCAACGCGCGGACTTGGTCCCAGGTCTCAACGCCAGCCGGCGGCGCCAGTACCAGCTGCTCCAGCCTCTGGTTCACGGCGTCGCGCCAAGCCACCAGCGCGCGCGCCTCCTGCCGATAGCGAGTGACGCTGCTGTTGAAGTAGCTCGCGCAGTTCGGAATATCGTCATAACCACGTGCTTTCACTTCCGCTTCCATCCACGCGAACGCCGCGTCGCGAATCGCCCGAAAGTGCTGCGGCGAGTAGAGATCATATGGCGCCGGAACCGGCTCTGGGACGTTCTCCAACAACCATTTGGTCGGCCACAGGTAGTGGCCACGCGGAATGAACGTGTTGGAATCTACGCAATAGATAAGATCGGGATCGGCTGTAAGTCGATACATGGTCAAAGCTCCGCATCAATGGCGACAGTGAACGCATTGCTGCTTGATGCCCGGCCATCCATGCTGAAGAAGCCGGAGTTTCCACGGGGATTCAAGGTGGCCGGCGATACCGACCCGCTCGTCACAGTCAGGCTTGGCGTAACGCGCTTTTGAACCTTGTAGTAATGCGTTGAAAAATACGCACCGTCAGAGGTAGCGATACCGCCATTTATCTCGTAGTAGCGCTGACACAGCAGCATCTCTAGGGCCGGGTTTCGTTGCTCAAACCCCGTCGCAATTCCGCCAGCTTCAATTTGCACGTTTGCGATGTCCAGGGCCCACGTCTGGCTGCCAACTGCCCCTGCCTGATCCGTGTAGTTCGATCCTGCGTCCAGCCATAGCCGCACGCGCAGATGGTCATTTCCACTACCCACGGCCTTACCTGCAATGGATGGGATATCGACGGTGACTGTGTAGAGCTTCCACGTGGTACTGATGTTCAGTACCGGGCCAACGATGCTCCAGTTGTCTGGCGATCCGCCTGTGCCGAAACTCTGCACAAAACTGACACCGAGCTTGGCAGCGACATTGCCCTTTGCGTAGAAGCTGAGGGTGGCAGTCTGGCCTGCGAACGTGCCGACTCCTTCAATGGTCTGCCCGAAGTAGCCAAGCGCCGCGGCCGATATCCCGCTGTTTGAGCTCACGCGCATGTAGTACTGCGGGCTTCCGGGGACCTGCGTCTGGCCGACCGTGAACGCCTGTCGAGACATTCCAACCTTCGTTGCTGCTGCCGCCATGTACCAGCGGTCGGCAGCCAAGTAGAGCGGGGCGTATCCCGTATCACGCTCAGTCTGGGCCGTGGCTCGCTGCCAGAACCTGAAATCGCCGTTGATGATCAGATTCTTACCAGTCAGCAGCGCCACGCGATCGGATGCGTCGTATAGCTCTGCGAAGTTCTCGTTGGTCTTGGTGAAGGCGACCTTGGCCAGATCGCCGATCCAACCGGGGTTCTGGGTGGTGGTGTCGATTACTTGTCGTGCCATGGCCTTTCCTTACGGCTGGAACGTCTGTTCGAAGGTGGCCGTGATGCTGTGCACCAGGCCGGTCGGTAGCGGCTCGCTGTGTGTGTCGCACTGGAACAGCAGCAGCCCCCGTGGGCTCTGCCAGTAGAAGGAGCGGCCGACATGGGCATCGAGGAAGTCGATGATCTCGTTGATTCTTTGCTGCGAGCCGGTAAACGTGAGCTGGTAGGAACGCCACCGGGCATTCAGCCCATCCGGCGCGCTCTGGCTGTAGCCATCGCCGAACTTGGCGCGCCGCACGACGGAATTCGCCGTGCCGCCGCCCGTCCGCGTTGGTACCCAGATGAAGGTGTCGGTCATGCGCGTGCCCCCATGGCATGCAGGGCGCCGCCTGGGCGCATGTCTCGGGTCTGCAGCTCGCGGTACTTCGATTCAACGAACCTGCCCAGATCCTGGCCAAACTGCTGCATCAACGACGTGTCGCCATCCGCTTCCGTGCTGCCGTCACTGTTCACAACCACGTTGACGTTGATCTGCGCGGGGCTAGATGCCGCAGCTGCGCCAGCAGAGCCACCACCAGCAGCAGCCGGGATCACCTGGCCGTCGTTGCCTGGTATCAGATAGGTGCGACCCCGACCATCGTTGAACAGCTCAGGACGGCCGCCCTCGCCCACTTCGTACAGCGTGGACCCGCGCACCGGCCCACCCTTGGCCCTGCCGCCGCCGAAGTTGCCCAGGTTGTTGCCGAATCCGCCGATGGAGCCCGCACCCGTGCCATCACCCGTATACGTGCCGCCACCACCGCCCCACGCACTGGCGACCGCGTTGATGATGCCGACCGCCGCCTGCTTGGCCGCAATGCGAGCCAGGTCGGCGATGATTGCGTTGGCCATATCGCGGAACGACAGCTTTCCGGTCTGGGCGAAGCGCACCCACGCATCCTCCCAGCCGCTCAGCGCGGTATTCATCACTGAGCCGGCGTTCTCCATCGCGTTGTTCGCGGCGAAGGCATAGTCCTGCCACGCGCGCCGTGCGCCGGCACGCCAGTCGGAGAGCATCGCAAGGCGCTGCTCCTGGAACGTGCGCTCCTTCGCCAGCTCCGTATCGCGGAACGCTGCAGCGTTGGCCGCCATCAGGTCCCAGGTTTCCTTGTCCTTGGCCACATCCCGGCTGCCCAGCCGCTTCAACTCGTCCTGGTACTCGCGCTGGATGTCCAGCTGCCGACGCAACATCGCCACCGCATCCGAGCCGCCGGACATACCCATCAGGTCGAGCTCGTTCGATCGGTCACGGTTGGCCCCGGCCTGGGCCAAAATCGCCTGCTGCCGGGCCAGCGCCTCTGCCGCCTCCTTTTCCTTGGTGTACGCCGCAGCCTTCTGGCCCGACGCCAGCAGTTCCTCTCTGGCCGCCGTCAGCAGCTCCCGGGTGGACGCCGTCATGGTGTTCTTGCCCTTGGCCAGCACCTGCTCGATCGCCATCGCCTGGCGCTCGCTCTCGGTCACCTTGACGCCGGTCTCCACCAGCTGCTTGTTCGCCTCGATCTGCCGCTGGGCAGCGGCCAGCATGTTCTGTGCTGCAGTGTCGTCGCCATTGCGTTTGCCCACGCCGTCGCGTCGGTTGAACGACTTGTCGACGTCGGCTTGGGCCTTGGCGATCAGCCTCTGCATGGACCCGTCGAAGTGCCGGGCATCGTTGTCGGCCAGCTTGTTGTACTGCGCGATGATCTTCAGCCGGGCCGCTTCCTTGGCACTGGCCCGATCGAGGCCTGCGACCTGGGCATTGATGGCCTCGGCAGCAGCCTGCTCGGCCGTGGCGCGCTCCTGCGTCACCGCGGCGAGGTCACGTGCGGTCTGCGGATCCAACGCACCGCCCTCATCGATAGGCTTGGGCAGCGGCGGCAGGCCTCGCATCGCTGCAGCTGCGCCATTCAGCGCGTCCGTGAAGGAGGGCAAGCCGAGGTTCTTGACCAGCGTGCCGCCCGCGAGGCCAAGGCCCAGCATGTCGCTCAGGCGTGGCAAGCGGGCCAGTACGCCCCATTCCCCCGCGAGGTCGACAACGGCGCTGGTGAAGCTACCCAGTGCGCCCCACGCACCATCGATATCGTCCTTGATGTCGCGCCAGCCCTTCGACATGCCAGGCATCACCGCCTCGGTGCGGTTGGCCACATCGTCGAGGTGTGCGGCATAGATCTGGATCGCCTCATTGGCCGCTTCCTGCGACCGCCCCTCATCGCGCAGGGTGGTGATTCGCTGCAGCTGCGCAGCGGTCAGGAACCTCTCGGCGTCGTTGAGCTTCAGCAAGCCCTCGACAGGCTCCTTCGCGATGGCGTCGAACGCACTGACGGTGGCCGCCAGGGAACGGCCGGCGGACGCTTCCATGCGTGCAGCCGCAGCCGCCACCATCTCGAACTGCTCACCCGCATAGCGGCCAGCCTTCGCCGTCTCTGTCAATGCCGCCACCGCGCCGCCTCTGGACACGCCCTGCAGGTGATCGATGCTGCTGGCCAGTTCGAGGAACCCCGCAGCACCGACCGATGAAGCCTGCCCGCTCAGGATCTGCGCCTTCTGGAAGTCGAACAGCTGGTCTTCCGATTGCTTTGCGGCGATGGTCAGCGCCGCCAGCGCGGCGGCAGCCAGCGTCAACGGGTTGATCAGCCCGAGCACGTATCCGCCCACGGCACGCGCCGCAGGGCCGATGCCGCCGAACTGGTCCTTCAGCTGGCCGCCCTGCTGGATCGCCACCATCCACGCGGGCTGGCCGCTCACCAGGCTGGTGGTGATGTCGGTCACCTGCATGGGGATCATGCGCAGATTGTTCTGCAGCTGCTTGGCGGACTGTCCCATGCCGTTCTGCGCACCCGTGGCATTGAGCACGGACGCGCGCATGGCGTCGATCTTGTTCTGGTACTGATCGAAGATGGCCGGGTTCACCAGGCCCGCCTTGTGCGCCCGCTCCAGGCGCTCCTCCATGGAAGCCAGGCGGTTCAGCGCGCCCACGGTCGGGTCGATCTGGCCGAGCAGCTTCTGGAGGTTCAGCTCCCGCGCCTCGCTCGCCCGTGCAGCCTGCTGAGTTGCGCGGGCGGTGCGCTGCTCAATCAGCTCCATCTCCTGGACGCGGGCGTTGATCTTGGCCTGCTCGTTGGCCCAGTAGGACGCCGCCCTGCTGGCGTCCATTTGCTGCTTGTCCAAGCGCTCGGCTGCAGCACCAGCACGATCAGCCGCAGCAGCATTCTCGTCCAGTGCCTTGGTCCCCTCCACCAGCCCGCTGCTGTCGATCTTGTACCCAAGCTCTGCGATGTCCATCGGGGCTCCTGTGCTACTGCTGCTGGGCCCGCTCACGCGCGGCCTTCTGGTCTTCGCGAACCGCGCGTAGGTACTGGTCATCCATCGCCATCAGCATCTGGACCTCCTCCGGCAGCGGTTCGATCTGCAGGAGGGATGCCCACTGGCCGATGTCAGCAAACGTCAACGCTTCCGGGCCGCTGTACCTGCGGCCGGATAGTTGCCAGAACCAACCCCAGACGTGCTCAGCTGCGTCCGGGACTTCCAGCTCAGGGGATTCGGCCAAGCCGAACCGTGCGTTGCGCTGCCGGCGGGTCTCGCCGTTCTCATCCGCCATGTCATAGCGGACAGCGATGTAGACGGCCTCAGCCGTCCGTTTCGTCAAGTCGCTGAAAGAATTCGGCCCGTTCGCCGAGGGCTGCATCGACCTGTTCTGCAACCCAGGGCAGTTCCTTCAGCACCTGCCGCAGGGTCTGTTCCTCAAACTCCGGCTTCTCGCGGTGGAAGGTCGAGGCGCCCTGCCATTCCCAGCCACCCACCGATGCCGCCAGCATCGTGATGCGGTTGGCCTCGATCTGCTCGGCGGTCACCTTGCCGCGGTGGTTGATGCGATCGTTGATGGACTTGCGGGCTGCAGCCTTGACCTGCGGGTGCGTGTCGGGCAGCAGGATCAGCACCAGGCCTACCGGCTCCTGGGTCGCGGGGTGCAGGACTTCCAGGCGGCGCTCTGCCGCCACGATGTTGGACAGTTCAGTCATGTTCGAGATCCTTGATGGCAATCCGGTCGAGAGCCCCGGGGGAAGCCGGCCGGATCAGTTCCGGCTTGTCAGGCGGCCGCCCTATCCCCCGAGGTGTTCAGGTTACGGTGCGGCGACGACCACCGGCACCTGGTTCAGGCCCAGCGTGTAGGTGTTGAGGATGAAGTCCTCATTGCGGCCGCCGGGGACGTTCGGGCCGGTCACCAGGCCGCGCAGGTACTCTATGGAACCGTCAGCACGCTCGATCTTGAAGGCGTAGGTGTCCGGTACATCCGGCGCGCCAGCGGCGCGCATCGCCACCTGGCCCGGGTCAGTCAGATCCTCAGCCACTTCGATCTGGGGATCGCCGGCGTTGGTGATGCCCTTGCCCTTCAGGGCCACCAAGGTATCCAGCGTGTCGTACTGCACCACGTTGGTGTTGATGCCGCGCTCGCCGATGCTACCCACCTTCTTCACCTGGACGAAGGTGAGGGCAGCGAACTCGGTGGCGGTCAGGTCTTCGTTCTGGGGAAGGACGCAGATGCTCAGCTTCGAGCCTGCGTTGGTCTTTGCTTCAGCGGCCATAGCCGTATCTCCTCGCGATGGGCGTAAAAAAACCCGCCACGGGGCGGGGTCGTTGGAAAAGCGAAAGGCCCGCTGGTGGGCGGGCCTAGAGTGAATCTATTGCGGATTATTTCGCTATAGGCACTTGCTTGGGGTCGCCGATCTTTACCGATTCGGTCACCAAGAACTGCATCATCTCCTCGATGCGCTGCTCCTTGATGGAACCGTTCATGGCCATCTGGCAGAGGTAGAACAGGCCAAACGACAAGAACGTGGTCCGCTCGGTAGATGTAATCGCGGAAGATGCAGTCGACTTCCAGTCACCCGCCGCAGCAGCAGCGCCCTCGACGCTGCCTCCTCCTGCGACGTTTGGAACGCCGTTAGCATCCGCGCTCGCTGCTCCCACCCCCCCCCCACCCAGAGAAACAATTCGAGTGGGGAGTTGCATGCAGACTTTCTGATTTACGACTACCGCGGCTGCCTTGTCGGGACTCCAGGTAGTCACGGAACCAACGGTCTTCGTCGTCGTTCCATCCGAGACTTGGATGGTTTCCTGCTTGAGGGTAGAGCATCCCGCACACGCAACCGCCACAACCGCTAAAGCTGTGATCGCTTTCATGTCGCCCCCTGATAGGCAGCCTCATGCCGCCGCTCCAGCCTTTACTACCACAGCTCTGTGGCGGCCGCAGCCCTGTCTTCCTATTTCCTGGCCGGAGCCAGCTTCGCCGCCACCAGCTGCATGGCCTGCGGCCGAGTGAATCCCGCCTCCACGTAGGCAAGGTACTCCGCCCGGACGAACCGCGCCTGCTCGGCGCAAAACTCATCCAGCAGCTGCCGGTTCCGCTTCATGCGGGTGATGGCATCGCGCATGGCCTGCAGTTCGCCCTCGTTCGGGATCTCGTTGCTGCTGACCAGGTGCAGGTTTGGCGACTTGGGGCTCATGGCCGGAGTCTACCCCGAAACGAATCCCCGCCACGGGATGGTCACCGGGTGCATGACCCGCTCCGGGTCCTGGATGATGCTGGAGGTCCAGGGCTTCCTCTCCACCCGCATGCCGGCGAAGGTTGTGCCCTTGGCGAACGCGGCGATGATCCGGTCCGTGATGGCGGTACCCACCATGATCCCCTGCCCCGGCCGGTAGCAGGCGGACAGCTGGCCAAACCCCTGCATCAGGGACGGGCCGTCGTCATCGATGCCGTAGTTCTCGGTCCGGTTGGGGAACCACTGCAGCTCCAGCCAACGAGCCCCGTTCCCGGTCGGAGGTGAGAACGTCTGCCCCGGGTAGGAACAGGCCAGGCGCTCCGCAGCAGCGAACTGCCCCACCAGCGTGGCGAATGCGTCATAGATCGCGGTGTCGCTCATCCCATCCGTCCTTTCACGCTCGCTGTGACCTCAGCCACGATGAAGTCCCAGCGCTGCGCTGCGGCGCGCGCGAAGCCCTTGCCGGCCTGAGCGTAGGTCCTGCCCTTGCTGTCCTCGCCGTAGAACCCGTGCTCCATGCGCATGGCGTACTTCGCGGTCCAACCGGCCCACACGGTTTGGCCCAGTTCCATGGTGGCGAACACCAGCGCCGGCGCCTGTGCGCCATCAGTCGGCATGCCCTCCACCGAGGCGGCCGCCGAGTTGCGAAGGAACCCTGTGTCGACCGGCATTCTTCCGCCCTGCCCCTCCGGCGTGCTGGCTTCCTCCATCAGCTTCGTTGCGGACTCGCGGAAGATGGCGCCCTGCATGGCTTTGGCCTTCTCAGTGAAGGCACGCACCTGAGCGCCGAACTTATTGGCCACGCTTCACCTCCGCCACCATGTCGACCCGATAGTGCTTCGTGCAGCGGCACCCGATGATTTCCTCCGGCCCCGCGCCCAGCGACGTGTCACCAGGGAAGCGCAGCAGCGCACCGCTCGGGGTCTGGAACGGCACACCGAAAGGACGCACCTGGTTGTTCATTGCTTGGTGACTGTGCCGGGTTCGGTCGTCGCCTGTGGCTGACCAGGTTCCCGTCACGTTCTCGGGCGCAAGACGCCCCGCCTCGATCTGCTGCCGGAATGCATCCTCGCGCCCGGCGTTCATAGCGGTGATCGACTCCGTACGGGCGATCATCTCGCCGCGCAGCGCCAGCAACCTGTCCGCATAGCGCGCAGCGATCTTCTCGACGTCTGCCGGTGCCACCGGCTGCCCAGCCTTGATGGCCCGGGTGACGATGCCATCCAAGCGCTTGTCGCGCCGCTTGCGGCCGAAGTACTCCGCCATCTGCACCGGATCACCGCTGGCCAGTTGGTGCCGAACGTTGGCAACGAACTGCGCCTGCTGCGCGGTGAGCCCAACCACGCCGCCGGTGCGGCGCCCGGTCTCCCCCACCCGCCCTACCAGCTCCAGTGCCGTCTGCCGGGGATTGGTGCCCGAGGCCATGCCGCGCGTCAGCAGCTGCCGCACCAGCGCCCGCTGATCTTCCAGCACGCCGGTGATCAGTCGGGACGAGTTGTCCCGAAGCCATTGCTCAACGCCGCGGTTGCGCATGTCGAAGCCGAAGCGCAACAGCGGTGTTTCGTTCGCTGGGTTGTATCTGCCTCGCACCTGCTGCCGCAGCGACAGCACCGGCAATTCCTTCATCCCCACCTCGGCGCCAGCCATGAAGGCCTGGCGCACCTGCTCAGCCATCGGCGAGAACCGCTCAGCGTCGAATCCCAGGGCTTCCAGCACCATGTCGACCTGGCCGGCGCGTAGCAGTTCGGCCAGAAGATCCAACTGCACCTGCGATCGGACGCCGGCGATGGCCTGCTCGAACGCGCGGCGAATCGCCGGCTCCAGGCGCCGTGCCAGCAACTCCAGCTCGCGGGGTGTCAGGTTTGCCATCAGCGTCGGGCGTGAAACTCGTAGAGAAGGACCTGACCGCCCGGGGCGAGCGGCTGCAGGTCGATGAGGTGATAGAGCTGGCCACCCAGCATCAGCCGGTCATCCTTACCAGGCTGGATGTCCACGGCCGTGGAGATCAGTCCCAGCTTGTCGCCCTGCTGCACCAGCGTGGTGTCGCGATCGGTGAGGCTGTATTCGAGCTCCACCACCTTGCAGTCGTGACGCGTGGGCTCGCCCGGCTGCGGGTTGTGCGGCGGCCCGGTCGGTACGCCGTCGCGCTCCAGCTGCGTTGAGTAGCCGAAACGCGCGATCAGCTTCGTGGCCGTGGCCTGCATGCGGTCATAGAAGGCGCTCATACCACCCGCACCGCCGGATAGGTTGCCGGCGTCCGCAGCAGCGGTGCCAGGATCTCGTCAATGGCCGGCACCACCGGCCGGTTCGGCACCTGGCCGGCGGCACTGGCATCGGCATAGTTGACCTCGATCGGCCCAACCTTCTCCTTGGTCACCGCCTCGCTGGCGACGTAGTCCGGCGAAAGGCTGCCGGGGTTGGTCAGCTCGCGCAGCGCTGCCTCGTACGTTGCGCGCTCCACTTCATCGGGAACCTCATCCGGCTGGATGGGGTCGCCGTCGTAGTCGACTGCGCCGGTGCGGGGCCACTCGTTCGGCTGGCCCCGCCCGGCCGTGCGCACGCCGGGGAACATCGACGCCCACCGGCCGCTGGCCAGCAGCACCCGGTACCGACCATCGATGTAGTCCGTGGCGCGGACCAGTGCCCCGGTGCGGGCGTCTTCCGTACCGGCGGCCCAGGCGGCATTGCCGCGCGCCTGGTGGTAGAGGTCTGCGCCCTCGAGCGTGCCGTACACGGTCAGCCCTCGCCCTTCTTGGCCTCGGCCTCGGCGATGGCCGCCTGCAGCTTCAGCACGCCCCAGGTGCCCTTCGCGTCGATGCCCAGCTCCTTGGCGCGGGCCAGCAGCACGTCCTTATCGCTCGACGGCAGCGTCCCCGTGGAGGTGCCCCCGCTGGCCTTGGCCTTCTCGGCGTCTGCTGCGGCAGCGCCCTTCTTGGCCTCGGCCTCGGCTTCAGCAGCGGACTGCAGCTCGCGCACCACTGCTGCCAGCTCTGCCTCGCGGTCGCCGTCTTCCAGCGCGTTCCATTCGGCGACGCTCAGGCCCGTTGCTTCGTGCGCCCGGCGCACCACTTCGCCCAGCTGCACCGAAACGCCTTCGGCCAGCTCGATGTTGGCCGGCAGCACGTTGGAGCCGAGAAGCGTTTCCTGCGGCGCGGCGCTGGCCTTGCCACCTTCGGCGCTCAGGATCTTGCCCTTCAGCCAGCCCTGCACTACCGCATTGCCTTTAAGGGCATCCCAGTTGGCGATCGGAGTTGCCTCGCCTGGCGGCAGGATCGTGCCGTCCGGAAGGCCCAGCGGGCCTGCGTGGTTGTTCGTGATCTTCATGCTTCGCTCCAGTGAGGCCCCGGCGCACGGCCGGGGCCAGGCGGATCAGATGCCGTCCAGGTAGACGACTTCCTTGGGCAGGCGGACGTCCAGGCCGCCCAAGCGCATCACGCCCGGGATATCCCAGCGCAACGGACCGCTCTGCCAGGCCGGCAGGAAGCGGTGCGGCATCGGCATGTGCAGCTTCAGAACCTCGGGATCCTTGCGGTAGGCAACCAGGCGCGTGGTCCCGCCGACACCTGCCTTATCCAGCCCGCGCACGCCGCGCAAGGTCAGCTGCTGACCGGTCTGCACGGTGTACAGATTGTTTTCCAGGTACCACTGGATGATGGTCTTGTCGCTGTTCTCGCTCATCTTGCGAGTGGCCAGCAGGTTGAACTTGGTCCACGGGAGCAGCAGGGTGTCCGCCATCGACGCGGTGTTGGTGCCGTTGAACACGTTCAACAGCGCCTGGTTCAGTACACCAACGATCAGGTTGGAGTCCGTATCCACCGTCCAGTTGCCAGTTTCCGCCGCCACCGGGGTCACATTCGCAGCGTTGTAGAGGCCGGTGAAACCCTTGTCCGCATCGCCCAGCAGTGCCACGCGGTCGACCATCTCTTCGGAAGCGCGGCGAGCAGCGGAAGCATCGTCGGACTGCAGGTTGATGCCGAGCAGCTGTGCCCGACCGATTTCCTCCCAGCCGAAGCCGTAGCCGATACCAGCGGTGTGCACACCGGTCTGGTGCTGAGCACGGGTGGTGCCGGCCTTCGGCAGGTCGTCGGCATTGCCGTTGATCCAGGTGGCCTTGCCGAACTGGTCGGACGAGTAGTAGGTCACAGAGGTGGCGAACTCGCTGCCGGTGGTGTCAACCGGGATCAGGTCGCGGTACTGCACCGACGGGTAGCGCGTGCGGTAGACGCCCGGCTCGATGATCGATGCCTGGGCAACGACGAAGCCGAGCGCGGCCTGTGCGTCGAACAGGTGCATGGAATTTCCATTCATGGGCTTGGCTCCTTAGCCGAGACGGACGACGGCCAGCTGGCCGGCGGCGGTGGTGCTGGTGTCCCAGCGGGCGCCGGTGAAGGCGGTGTTGTCGGTGGCCACGTTGGTGAAGGTGCCCGTGGCGGTCACGTAGACCAGATCACCGGCCTTCACCGCGACAGCGGCGGTCACCCAGATATCGCCCTTGGTGATGACGCGCGCAGAGCTTCGCTGGGCGAAGCTGTCCGGCACGCCGGCACTGCCGACGGCGGAGCGGTCCAGCAGGGTGATGCCAACCAGCTTGGTGGCACCGGTACCGGCCAAGACGATGCCCTTGTCTGCGGTGCCCTGGGCGACGGCGCGGCCGAAGCCAATGCCGGGAGAGGTTTCCACGTCGCGGCTGATGATCGTGGCCGGCAGCATGGTCGCCTGCGCACCTTCGATGGCGGCCGGCTGGATATCCGGGTAGTTGGTCTGCAGTGCCATGGCTTAGGCCCCCTTCTGGTTGGCGGTGCGGTAGTCGAGGCCAGCGACGGACTCGGAATAGCCGTTGTCCTGCACGGTCTGGCGGTGGGTTGCGCGATCGCCGAGAGCAACGGCCACCGGATCACGCGGCTTGGCGTTGCTGTACAGGCCGTCGAACAGTGCTTCGACGTAAGCCTCATGCTTCCCTGCCACAGCGGCGTCGCCCAGCTTCGCCACCACTGCGGCCTTGCGGACGTCGGCGTCGCTCTTGCCGCTGTAGTCGGCGTCGTGCACGGCCTTGGCCTTGGCGATCAGGTCGCCGCGCTGCTGGACGCGCTGGTCCAGGTCGGCATCGCTGAGGACCTGGCTCTTGAGCGCGTCGCGCTCGCCTTCAGCCTTGGCGATTGCAGCGTCCTTGGCGGTGATGGCGGCCTGATGCGCGGCTTCGGCGGTGCCAGCCGCCGTCTGTGCATCCTTCAGCTGCTGCTGCAGCTTGCCAATGGCCTGGGCGCCGGCGTCGTTGGTGACGACGGACAGCCCATCGACCAAGATGGTCTTGTCGCTCATGGGGTCTTTCCTCGTAGATGGATTGTGGTCGTCGCCGTGCTGGTGCTGCTGACCACGCGCCCGGTCGACTAGCGCGAGTTCGTACTGCGTGAGCGGGGCCGGGCCCCATTGCGAATCGCCGATGCGGGTGTTGCCGGCGCGCGGGTTGTTGTCCGGCAGATAGGCCACGTGGTTGAAGCGCAACGGGCCGGCCTGGCGGTACTGGTACGGGGTGCCGTCGGGCGCCACGCCTTCATCGGCGAGGATCTCCACCGAGTAGCCGGCGGACAGCGAGCGAGCGCCGGCGGCCACCTCCTTGGCGGATGCGGCATCCATGATCGCCATGGGGGCGACAACGTGTTCGCCGTCGCGCACTACGCGACCGCCCACCTGCCCGACGGTCAGCTCCTTCCAGTTGTCGGCGGTGACACCCTTCGGCGGGTGGCCGCGCGTGACCGGCCTGCCTACCAGCGAGCGCATGCTGTCCTCATCGAACACTGTGGCCGGGTCGCGGTACACGCCGAACACCCGCCCCGCGTCTTCGCCGGTCAGGCCCAGCTCGCGGCCCAGGTACTGCTGCACGTTGCCCGCGCGGCTGACCTTGGCATCGCCGACCAGGAAACCGTCGCGCGTAAAAGCGAGCCCGGACGCATCGAGCGCCAGGCTGTCGAAGATCTCCATGATTCAGTCCTCTCGAATTTCTTCGAAGATTTCCGGGCCCAGCACGATGCGGCCGCGGTACGGCTCGACCTTCGACAGGTCGACGGCCGCCTTCGTCAGGCTGATGTGCGGGGTGTAATCCGGGTAATCGTGCGACCCGCCCGCGCGGATGATGCTTTCATGCCGCCAGGAGAGCTGCGACGACGCGAACAGGATCACCGCCGACATCCCACCCAGCGGCTCAACCGCGCGCGGGCCGCCCTCGGGGATGACCAGCTCATCCTTGCCGCCGTTGCTCCATTCGTTGGCGTTACCGGCCTTGATCCAGTCGAACGCCTGGCGGGAGTAGGCGACGGTCACATGCAGGTCATCCTGCAGCTGTTCGATGCCCTGCTCCTTCGCCCAGGCTGCGATCTCGTCCGCGTTCACAACCTTGCGGCTGACGTACAGCGAGCGCGGCTGAGCGTCCGTCACCGGTGTTGCTGCGGCGCGCTGCTCGTCGTCATCCTCACCGGTGGATTCCTGCGGGCTGGCTTTGCCGTACTCGAGCATCTCAGCCTCCAGCCCCGGGGCGACTCCGGCCTCGGTCAGCATGTTCACCGCCACCGTGGACATCACCTCATCCGGCAGCAGCCGCGTTTCGGAGATGGTCTTGATGGTCTCTGCTGTGGTCTTGCCGATGGTCGCGCGCTCGGTGTCGGTGGTCTGCCAGAGGCTGCGCCAGTTGTAGAACACCTCAGCCGGCCTGCTGCCGAGCGCCGAACGGATCAGACATTCGTCCAGCACTTGCAGCGCCGGCTGCAGGACCAGCTCCTGGTTGCTGCTGATGCGGTCGTAGTAGTTCCGCAGGTCGCTCTCGCCGCTGGCGTTGAGGCCGCCCGGCGACTGGCCCAGCAGGCGGGTCATCGGGATGTCCGACGCGCCGGAGGTTAGCTGCATGAAGCCCATCAGCAGGTCGATCAGGCCGCCGAACTGCGCCTGCTTCTGCTCATACTCTTCGCCGGCGTCCAGCAGCAGCGTGCCATTGATGCCTTTCGCCATGGCCGCCAGCTGCAGCCGCTGCAGCACCTGCTGCTCGTACTCCTTGTCCGCCAGCATGGACATGAAGTTCGGGATCTTGATGACGTCGACCTTCGCTTCAAACACCAGCGACGCAATGTTCGCGGCGCTGGCGTCGGCATCCTTGATGGCCTTGCTGATCGCCAGCAGCACCGAGTCGCCCCATCCGTCGCTGATGCCGAACTCCGGATCCGGCTTTTCCGCACCGTGCAGGATCACCAGGCGCGACGGGTGGATCTGCACCTGCCCAGCCGTGCCACTGCTCAGGGTGTAGAACGCCGGCAGGCCGTAACCCGGCGATTCCGGGTCAAGGTCCAGCTCGCCCGCCTGCAGCACTCGCTTCGAAAGCACGTTGATGTGGCGGATCCCGCCTTTGCCAATGGACTCAGGCTTCAGCGGCAGCATCGGGTCCGATTGGCCCGTGCCAATGTAGAGCGCGGCGCCGCCGGTGAGCCGTGCGCGGATCATCGCCTTCAGGACCTTCTGCTGCAGGCCCAGCCGCTTCTCCTCTGCCTCGATCGCGGTGATCTGCTCCTGGTCTGCGCTCCAGCCGCGCCACTTCCGGCAGCTGTCCATCGCCGGGATGTCGATCACCTTCCGAGCCAACCAAGTGCCGCGGTACGCGTTATCCGCCTCCTGTTCCGACAACGTCGGCACGCCGTAGAAGGTGGCCGCCGCCTTGTCGCGCGGCGTGCCCAGGTTGGCAACCAGGTTGACCAGCCCGTCTTTGATTTGTGCGAGCTTGCCCATCAGAGCGCGTTCCCGAGGTTGTAGGTGCTGCCGGTGACCAGCTCAGCGAAGGCGCCTGACAGCGCATCCACCTGGTCGTCGTGCTTTGCGTTGGGGAATTCGGCGATCTCATCCAAGAACGCCGCCACCCATGGGCCATTGACCAGCTTGATGTTTCCGGCTTCGGCCTGGGCCTCGACCGGCGTTGCCCGGACCTCCTTGGATCCGGATTCCAGCGCCGCCTTTACGTCCCAGCCGGCGAGCAGCTTGATCTGGTGCGCGGCGTTGCTCTTGCCGGCGGCGCCAGGGTCCTGCGGAATCCGGACCTTGATCGCCTTGCCGTCCTGCAGCGCGGTGTTCTTCAGCATCGTCTCCACGCCTGCGGGCGACTTCTGGTCACGCACCACATCGAGCACGTAATAGACCCCGCCGACTTCGCCCAACAGCAGGCCTACGGTGTAGTCGGGGTCGCCCTTCTTTTTCTGCAGCTTCGGATCCGTTGCCGCGAAGTCCCAGCGGCGCACCTTCCGCGCTGCCAAGATCGCCGGCGCTGCCTCCACGACCTCGAACCAGTCCCGTTTGAACTTGCCACCGTCGCGCGGGGTTGGCCGTTGCTGCTGCTGGCCGGCCACCGCGTAGCTACCCAGGATCTTCTTGTCGCGCTCGACCACCGCGCGGGGGAAGCGCTCAGGGAACAGCAGCTCGCCATCCTCAGTGCGCGGATCCTCGAACCCGATAGACGTCCGGCATCGGCGCTCTGGCTCGAACTCCATCGGCAGCATCAGGTGCTCGTACCCGAGGCCGAGGTCCAGGATCTGCCCCGACACGTCCTTTTCGTGCAGGCGCTGCATGATGACCACGATGGCCGACGTGGCTGGATTGTTCAGTCGCGTTGGCACCGACTCACGGAAGATGCGCGTCGTCGTCGCGCGCTCCGCAGGGCTCTCCGCCGTCTCCGTCGAGTGCGGGTCATCGATGATGACGCGGTCGCCGCGGCCGCCGGTCAGGCTGGCAAACGCCATGCCCTCGCGGTTGCCCATCTTCGAATTGGCGAAGGACATCTCGCCCGATCGGTTCAGCTCGATTTCTGGCCAGAGACTGCTGAACCACTCCGACTGCACAAGGTCGCGCATGCGCCGGCTGTCGCGCTTGACGAACTTCTCCGCATAGGAGGTCGTCAGGTAGCGCATCGACGGCAGGCCACGCGGCCCCCATTCCCATGCCGGCCAGAACACGCTGGCCACCAGTGATTTCATGGTGCCCGGTGGGATGTTGATCAGCAGCCGGGTGATTTGCCCGTCGGTGATCGCCTCCAGGTGCTGGCACAGGACGTCGATGTGCCAGCCGTGCACGTACGGCTGCGCGGGTTCCAGAACGGGCCAGGCCTCCCGGATGAAGCCAGCTAGAGTGGTGCAGCGATGCCTGATAGCCTCGCCATCGCGGGCAAGGCGCTCGCGCTCAGTGTCAGCCGCCCTCCTCGCCCGCTCTGCCCGGATCTCCGCCAGCGTCGGCAAGCGGACCGAGGATCTGTTCAAGGCGGTCGAGTTCATGGTTTGAAAGCTTGCTCAGGTCGTAGGTGCCAATCGCACCGCTGTGCTTGTGCTTCTCCACCAGCAGGCCGGCCAGCTTCCCCTTGCCCATCGTGGCGGTGACCGCGGCGCTGGCTTGTTTCTCCTTCAGCGCGAGCTTGCGGGCCTGCTCCAGCTCGGCCATCAGGCTGTCGACGGTCACCTCGGCTTTCTTGGCCACCTTCTGCTGGCCGGCGCGCACTGCGGCCTGGATCCGTGGCTCGGACAGTAGTCGGGAGCCCTGCTGCTTCGCGGTCTTTGCGCTGTACCCGGTCCGGATGGCCGCCTGCGCGCCGTTGTGGTCCTTCAGGTACTCCGACACGAAACGCTGCTGCTTGGGGGTGAGTGAAGCCATGGCCATCGTTAAGGCGCCAGGTCGGCCCGATCTGCCGCGATCACGGCTTGGCAGGCGTGGATATGGTCGTCGGCATCGCGTCCGATTTGAACAAGAGCTCCCGCGACCTCTGCTCGTAGTTCGGCGTGCGCATCACGTTCGATGGCGCCGGCGACAGCTTCGGACAGGCGAGCGGTATTGCAGGTGGCGAGGTCGTCGCGCAGCTGGAGGCTGCCATCACGGACGCCAGCAGCAACAGCAGCAGGGACGGCCGTGGCCGCAGTCCGGTCTTCTTCATGCTTGGCTCCGATGGTGGCCAGCGTTGCGGCTTGGCTGTGCTCGACGGCACGGGTCTCGGTTAGCTGCTGGACCTGGCCGGCGCTGGTGCTGGCCTGCTGCTGGGCTTCCTTGCCCTCGGCGCGGTCGCCGCGCCAGGCCCAGCCAGCGCCGAATGCAGCTGCAGACCAGACGATGAAGGCCAACACGGCAATGGCTGCCCGATTCATCCGGTCACCACGTGCAGCCAGGGTTTGATCAGGCCCCACAGAAGCGGAACCAGCCAATAGAGGATGCCCGTCAAGGCTGCGCCGGCAAGCATCGCCAACACGATGCCCGCAGCGAACACGTTCCCGAGTCCGTCGTACATATCAGCCTCCCGACCTACGGGTCATCCCGAAGAAATAGCCGATCACCATGCCGGTAGCGTTGTTCAGGCCGCCTACCAGCATCCCGAAGGAATCCTTGTTCTCGGCGGGGATGGCCACCGCAACCAGCGCGGCCATGGCCAGACCGAGCATGGTCAGCACCAGCACGGCGATGCCGACGCGCGCGGCGCCGATGTTGCGTGTCGCGAAGGTCATGCGGCACCTGCCAGTGAGTGAATTTCCTCCAGCGCCCAGTGATAGAGGGGCTGGTCGATGATGGTCACGCGTGTGAGGCGCTTGCCGCGCACTTCCTTGATCGCCACCTGCGTGGACTGCTGGACCGCCAGCAGCACGAACGCAATGCGCTGCTTGGTGGGATCCGGCTCCTGCAGCACCGCGAGCGCGTCGCTCACCATCTCGCGGATGGCGGACAGCAGCTCGGCGGTTGGGTTCCTGGCCTTGCGGCTCTCCAGCACCACCAGCACGCCCTGCAGCTGACTGACCGGCGAGAGCTTGGCCGCCTTGGCCTTGGCCGCCGGCATCAGTTGTCCCTGGCGGCGTACCGCAGGTTGCCGGCCACGCGCCGCGTCCAACCACGGCCGAAGGTATCGAACGTACCCAGCTTGGCGTAGAACTCCAGGCGCTCAGCGTTGAACAGCAGCACCAGGTCGGCGGGGTCGGCCGCAGCCACCGCGGCCATGGTGCGGGGACCGATGATCCCATCGTCCGCCACGCCGGCAGCTCGTTGGATCCAGCGGACGGCGTTGCCGATGCCGTGGTTGACCGCTGCGTCCAGTGCCTGGAAGGCGAAGGCCTTCGGCAGCTGGTCGCCGCTCACCCGCTGCCAGAAGTCCCGGCGGTAGATGGCCACGGCGTCCGGCCGGGTCAGCGCCCGGATGTTGAGCTGCGGATACGACCGCTTGCTGATGCCCCACTGGGTCTCGCCGCCCGGGTCACGCGGGTCGTTGACGTAGCCGCCCTCATGGGCCAGCACTCGGTCGATGATCTGGTCGAACTGGCTCATAGGGGTTATCCAAAAAGGTGCCCGCCCCGCTACCGGCTGGTGCGCGTGGATGTGGTTGGTCCGGGGGGCTGCGGGCGTAGGTGGTGGGATGACGTGGAGTCGAACCACGCGAGTCGGAGACGCCGGATTTACAGCCCGGCCCAGCGCCCATCTGGCAACTCATCCCGATGTAGGGCCGATCACCACCGCTGCCTAGGCGCTGCCCGGCCTCAACGGCCGTGCGCAGACCGCCCGCCTGCGTTGTCGCCAGCCCCAATCGCCTCACGGCGAGCGGAGGGGGGTTCGGCGCGGTGGTTGATCGGTGTTCTGAGTCCCGGAAACGCAGAAGCCCCAGCACAGGGCCGGGGCTTCAGGGACAATTCTTGACAGTTGCAGAATCAGAACATTCGGTTACGTCACTGTCAACCCTTCTTGCGCCGCTCCCGTGCAAACCAATCCAGCTTACGGCTGTAGATCGGCTGCAGTTCCTTGTAGATATCCCTGTACGTCACGCGGATTTCAAGCTCTGAAAGGATGTGACGGAGATGCTCCTTATTCGAGCTGGATATCCCCTTGTAACGCAGGAGGCTGATCTTCCCCTCCACTGGGATAGAACGCTGATCGACGTTTCCGACAAACCACTCAAGCTGGAGCCAATCGTCGCACTGCTCATAAAGAGTGTCTCCGACCTCGACCCCATTCTTCCATACGCGCAACGTTTCGATCACCAATGGACCAGTGCCATGGTTGGCTAGCGTCACGACAATCCGGCCGTTGAGGTCGTTGCAGACCACCGCAGCGAGCGGCCTTACAGACAGCTTGTTGTGGGCCTCCTGCGCCTTCCACGTCAAGACTGCGACAAGGACGGCCAGAGCGGCGACGACGACTTCCATTCCACGCACCTCCCTACTCAAGCGGCCATCGCGCCGCGCATGGAGTCTAAGCCACGACCCAACTCGTAGCGATACTGTCGAAGGGTCAAGGTGCCGCCGTACTTCTCGGCCACCATGCGTGCCTTCACCGCCTGGCTGGCTGACGCCGTGAACTCGGTGCGCACGATCAGCGCACGCATGGGGTACTGCCGTTCCATCGAGGCCAGCGCCCTATCCACCCACCGCAGTTCGTCAGGCACACCAACGTCCACAGCGATCTCGGGGTTGTCGTGGGGATGGTCAGCGTCATTGGAAGCCCGAATGGGATCCGCTGCCCACATGGGAACGATCTGCAACCCCTTCACCCCTGCCCCCGCTGCCATCAGTCTGCGGCGATCCAGACCATCCCGCCCTACCAGATCCTTCAGGGCCCGCTCCTTGGTCAACGGTGCATGGTCCCGAACCTTGTCCAGGACATGGACGCTGCGGTCGGTGCGGCTCAGCGCAAATCGATTCACCTGGGCGTGACCCCAACGGCGCAGTTCTTCGGTCAGCGGATCATTGTTGCGCATCGCGCATGCCCTCCAGTACGGCGTCATCGAATCGGAAAACCGGCAGCTGTCTGTCGGTGTCGCAGGTGCCGACCCGCTCGGGCCAGCCCTTGCAGTGAAATCCAGCGGCGCCGTCGGCACGGAATTGGCAGACCGAGCAGCGGCCGTGCTTCTGGACGTAGGACCGGTAGCGTTTCTGCATGCGCAGTTCTGCCCCGGTCATGCGGCCAGACCATCCAGAAGTGAAGGCGCCGCTGCGAGATACTCGATGGCAACCTCCAGCCGCGCGCCCTTCTCGTCCGGTTCCATGCGTTCCAGCAGGGTCCGCCGGATCTGCTTGTCGTCTACCCACGCGATGCCGTTCAGGGCATCGGACAGCACCTTTTCGCAGTTGCCGAGATCGATGCACTGCACGGTGTCGTCCCAGGTTTGCGGATCCTTCCGCGCGCGCTTCGCCCAGTCCTGCGGCCGGTGCGGGAACAGCTTGATGTGCAGCACCACGCGGCCAGTCGCCGGCGTGCGGATGCCAGCCGCCTTGGCCAGAAAGCCCACCGCCGTTTTGTAATTCTTCGCTTCCTCTGTCACGTAGGTGATCGCCAGAGGCTTCGGCTTCCGTGGGATCACGCGCACGGCCCAGTAGCGGTTCGCACTTATCGGGTACGGGAGGGTGAGGTGGATCATCGTGCGGCCTCCTGTAGGCTTAGTCGGGAAAGGGTGACGTTGAGGGCGGCCAGTTCGTCCATCTTGTGGATGCGCCACATGATCTTTTCGCCATGCCAGCCGTTCTTGCTGCCTTGGTGGCAGTCCTTGCACAGCGCGACGGTAGTGAAGTGCTGACCCTGGTTGATGTGGTGAGCATCGCTCGGACCAGGCCGGCTACAGACGCTGCAGGGCAGCAGCTTCACCGCGTCTACATGCTGCTTCTCGGCGGGAGTGAAGGCCTTAGAATTCTTCGTCCTCACGCTGCCACCCCGAGGGGTAGAATCCCCGCGAACACAGGAGGGGAATCATGAAGCAGGGACGTACGGACAGGGACTGGGCGGTGGTGACGGTGATGGCATTTATCACGGGCGCGGGTTTGACATGGGCGCTTCTTAGCAAGCACCCACCGCAGCCCCGGCCGCCTGCAGAGATTGATTGGCCTGCCTGGGTCCAAGCTGTCGGCAGCGTCGGAGCGATACTTGCCGCGATCGGTATAGCTGCTCACGAACGCAGGGTTTCTAAAGCTGAGGCTGCCAGGAAAGAAGACCTGGAAATGAAGAGTCGCCACACCCGAGCCAATCGTGCTATGGAGAGATTCCAAAAGGTCTTGAAGAGGCAACTCGAGTTTGCTCGCACCCAACGGTCGGGCACCGTTGTCACGATCATTCACCCACAGCCTCTTTCGGCCGAGATGAGGGAACTTGAGAAAGAGTGCTTTCTTCTGGGCGATGCCGGTGGTGGCGGGGACTTCCTTACGGTCACCTCCTTCTATCTGCAAGCGCAGGACCTGATCCGTGGTTCGTTTCTTGATCAATCCAATGCAGACGAGTTCATTCGCCTGCTCGAATTCGCCCACGAAAAGAGCGAAATTGCGCTGAAGAAGATCCGCGCGCCGCTGTGGAAGGCTTGAAAGAATCACGCCACCCTCCTGTTATGCCCGACCATTTCCCAGAGCCTTGCGCGCGCGTTGTCGAGCATCAAGCGGGTGTAGTGGCAGAAAATGCACCCGGTATCCTTGATGGTGTCAAGCCTGGCCTGTTGGACCTTGGCCTTGTTGCCCCTAGATCGCCAGTGCTTCATGCTCTGGAAACCTCAATCAAGAGAGATTGCAATGAACCTCTGGCCCGATGAGCTGCATCTGCTTGGCCTGCTCGAAAATGTGGAGAATGGATACGCATTGGCAACTGACGCTCCTTATGCTCAGCTGCTACCCCACGGTTACGCCACGATTCATTCCGGACAGGCCCTGCCGGGCAATCGGCCTGTGAGCCACTTGAAGCTGACCACCACCGGTAGTGAACGTCTCTACGTGCTTCGGGCGAAGCAGAACATGCCCAACCCGCCGCCGCCGCCGGCGAAGACTTACCTGTGATCATGCAGCCCTCCCCTGCTGCCGGCCGTTGACCATTCGCCAGTAGTCCGCGCGCACATCGTCCAGCATGACGTGCGCGTAGTGTTCACCGATCCATGCGGTGATGCCCTTGAAGAAGGTGGCGAAGTCCTCCTCCTCCATCGAATCGAAGGCCAGGGACTGGGCCACCTTCACCGGAATGGTGCGAATCTCCGGCAGCACGCCCGACAGCACCTTGCGCGCGCCGGCGCCCAGCACCGTCTCGGCCGCATCCAGCAGCGCTGCGATGACCGGGCTGGCGTCCATTTCCACTGTCTCGCAGCAGATGCCAGACTCGAGCTGCAGCTTCTTCAGCGCTGCGTGCGCGTCCAGGTCGCGGAACGCCTCGACGTTGTCCACCAGCAGATGCCCGACGACGTGGGCCAGGCGGTGGAAGGCTGCGTTGCGTGACGCCTTGATCTCCAGCCGATACTCGTGGCCCACCCGGTAGCCGCGGTCCTTGGCCAGCCGCCGGTCGATGTCGTTGCTGGGAGCGAACGCGCCAATCTCCTCGCCTGTGGCCGGATCAACCAGCCGCTGGCAGGTAGCGTAGATGGGCCTGCTGGCCCGTTTCGCACGAATCTTCCGCGCAGCTGCTGTCATCGCGGTCATGCGGCACCTGCTTGAGGTAGATGGGCGGCGAGGCCAGAGCGCTTCTTTCGAGGCGCTGCCCCGTTGCTGTCTTCATTGGCTGCCGACTGCTTCGGTTGCCAGTACTCCGGCAGCGTGGAGAAACGGAAGTACTCCGGTTGGTACAGCACACGGGCCATGCCGGGAGCGCCATCGCGTTGGATTGCCACGATCAGCTCGGCCGTGCCCTCCCAGCGGCTGTCCTTGTGATAGATCTCGTCGCGGTAGATGAATATCACTGCGTCGGCGTCCTGCTCGATGGAACCGGAGTCGCGCAGGTCCGAAACGATCGGCCGCTTGTCGCCCGGACGCTTCTCCACGTCGCGATTCAGCTGGCTCAGCAGCAGCACCGCGATATCCAACTCGCTGGCCAGCAGCTTCAGGGCGCGGGTGATGTCGCTGATGCCTTCGGAGCGGTTGTTACGAGCATCTACGTACATCAGCTGCAGGTAGTCGATCACCACCAGCGACAACTTCGGGTCCTGCGCTTTCATGCGGCGGACCTGCGCGCAAACGTGCTGCACCTTGGCGATGCGCGGGCGGCTGATCTTGATCGATGCCTCGCCGATTCGACGCGTCCACTCGGTTACGTTCTGCCAGTCGATCTCGTCCAGGTTGCCGCTACGCAGCTTGTTCCCGCTAATGCCAGCTTGGTTGCACAGCATCCGCTTGCCCAGCTCTTCCGGCTTCATCTCGAAGCTGAAGAACGCCACGGAGCGCTCCAGGCGCATCGCCACGTACTCGGCGATGTTCTGCGCCAAGGTTGTTTTGCCCATCTTGGGGCGCGCAGCCAGCACGTAGAGCCGGCCTGGCTGCAGCCCGTCCAGAATCACGTCCAGGTCCCACATGCCCACCGGCAGGCCACTGATGGCGTTGGGCGTGGAGGACGAACGGCTGAGCTGTTCGAACACGCGCGCCATTACCGGTGCCACGGGCTCAAGGTCGCAGGGCTCGTTGTCCAGCAGGCCGCCGATCCGGCTCTGTGCTTGGCCAACCAGGTCCAGCGCGCTACGCCCTTCCGGGCTGTACGCAGCGTCGATCAGCTCGTGCCCCGCGTCGATCAGGGAGCGGAACCTGGCCTTCTCCGCCACGATCTCGGCATAGGCACGCACGTTGGCCGCCGACGGCGTGTTGTTGGCCAGCTCGATGATGTAGGCGCCGTCGCCCACCAGCTCGAGCTGGCCAGTGGCCTCGAACCATTCGGAGATCGTCACCGCGTCGAACGGCTGACGCTTCTCGGCAAGCTGCAGGATGCAGCGCCACAGCAGCTGGTGGTCACGGCGGTAGAAGTGTTCCTCCACCAGGACGTCCTGCACCTCGATCAACGCGCGATTGACCAGCATCAGCGCGCCCAGTACGGACTGCTCGGCATCGATGCTGTGCGGCGGCAGGCGCAGGGCCTGCTGGTCACCGTACAGGCCGGCCAGGCGATCCGCTTCGCTTGGCTGTCCCTTCATGCCGCAGCCTCCGACGCAGCACGATCGGCCAGCTTCGCGATGACCGTCTCCCGCAACAGGTACTCGAAGTCGGGCCGCCAGTTCTCATGCGGCGCCGTGTAGGGGCCGGTCCCGTTGTGGAAGTCATCCTCTGCGGCCGTTTCGAAGTAGGCCTTCCAGAACTGCGGCGTGACCTTCTCGCTGCCGAACATCGCCTGGCACAGTTGCCGAACCGTCGGCAGCGCCCCCTCCACGGCCTTGAGCCGCGGCTTGTTCAGCACGGTGCACGCCGACAGCTGGCCGTGGGGCTTAGCCAGGATGGCGTTGTACGCGGTCTGCGCATCGGTGGCGATCTCACGGATCCGGTCCGCCCTGCGTGCCTTCAGTTCGTCCTTGGCGATCTGCTTCTTGCCCTGTCCCTTGGACTGGTCAGCGTTGTCCCCAAGCAGGTCCACGCCACCGGCGTTGGACGAATCCGAGCGAAGCGAGGAAGCTCTTTCCTGTTCCTGTTCCTGTTCCTGCTCCTGTTCCTGTTCCTGATTAGGCATAGCCTTTGGCAAAGGCTTTCCTGAGGCCTTCCCGAAAGCCTTATCGAATGCCTTGGTGAAAGCCTCTCCAAGTCCGTAGACAAAGGCTCTCAGGACTTCAAGTGCTTCCCACTTGAGGGCGCACTCGGGGATCAGATCGAACTCTGCGGCCCAGCTCAGCACCACGTTGGGCGACTCAGGCCGATTGTGATTTATTGCCTTGGGGACCCACACAACGCGGGCCTTGAAGTCGGCTTTGACCATGCCTTCCCGGAAGGCTTCCCCGAAGGCTTTGTCGAAGTCTTCGATATCCCAATCCAGTTCCTCAGCCATCGCGGCGCGACCAGCACGGAACAGCCCCGGGATGGGGCCGGTATGCGGACCGGTGATCAGGAACAGCCACAGACCCTGACCACAAGGCGGGATCGGGGTCAGGCGCCGGAACTTCTCGTCACCCCACGTGCGAACCTCCACCTTGCGGTAGCGGCCTTTTGCCTGACGGACTTCGGACTCAGCCATGGCGCAGCCCTCCGGTATGATCGGCAGACACCCGCCCAAGGACGATTGAAATGGCCGAACCCGTTGCAACGATGCTGAGCCGCATGGTCAAGGTGAAGACCGAGCGCCATGAGGACCATGCCAACAAGCTTCTTGCTGAAGGCTGGCGACTGCTTTCCGTGGATACTGTCCCAGTCAACGAAGGCGTCGACTCGTACGTCGAAGTGAAGTACGTCTTGGGCTTCCCAGGGCAGGATCCGTTGGAAGACTGATCCGCACCACTGGGTTCCAACAGCTGCAGGCACCCAGCTATGTGCCAGAGCGTGCGGACGACAACGAGGGCTTTCTCTGTAGCGTTCATGGGGTGTCCCCCTTTCTGGGTGGACACCCACCTTATGGCATGCCGGCGGCGACGCTGCACGCTAACTGCCGCGATGTGACCCGGGGTTACGCTCATACCCCACCCCGCTCCGCCGCTGCCTCTGCGTGCTGGCTGACCTGCACCAGCGCGGCCATGACCTGCTGGCAGGCACGCGCGATTGCGTCGGCTTCATTCGGCGTGATGCGGTTATCGGCCATCGCCTCCGAGACCAGCTCCGCGAGATCGCCTTTCGCGGCGGCAGCCGACAGCAATGCAGTGATCAGGTTGCCGGACTGGGGCGCATCGACGCGCTGAGCGATGAAGCCGTGTTCTGCGCATAGCGCATGCAGGATCCGGTAATCACCGGTCCTACCCATCAGCGTGTCCGCTTCCTGCAGGCTCAGCAGGTTTCGATCGGTGTTCGGGTTGACCTTGCCGCGTAGCGTGGCGGCCGACATGCCCATCCTGGGCGCCAGAGCCTCACTGCCGCCGGGGTGCTGGTGGACGGTGTCGTAGGCGGCATCAGTGACATTCATGGGCGGGTTACTCGATTGGAGACGGGGCGGCGACGGCGGCGCACCATCTGCGCCATGTACAACGTCAAATCAGGGATGAAGGGGGTCGTCCTCCTTGCGGTAGGCTGCGGTCACCACACGCACAGCCATTGCCCGCAAGGAGGGCGACATATGCTCAACAAGGAACTGATGCTTGAAGTGCTGAAGCGTCTGAACGAGAAGCCGAACAGCGTTTTTACTGCGGAGCAGCTCGCCGACGCCGGTACCTCCGAAGCGATCGAGGACGTCGCCCGGTACCTGCACGACCACGGCCTGGTAAAGGCAGACTTCTTCCTGGAGGGGCTTAGCTTTGCTCGCATCACAACGAAAGGCCGCGACTACCTTGCCGAGGACGGCGGGCTGACGCGCGAGCTCGGCGTGGTGACGATCAAGCTGCATGAGGATCAGATCCACCAACTGATTGAGCTGCAGATCCACCGGTCGGACATGCCCCAGACTCAAAAGCAGCGATTGCTCGATCAGCTTCGACAGCTGCCCGCCGAGACCACAAAACACCTTGCCATGCAGCTTGTGGACGCCGGTTTGAAAAACTGGCCACTCGCACTCCCTCTACTACAAAGGTTCTTGAGTTGACCTGCGATCGCGCCATGACCAGCCAGGCGTCTTCCGTCAGCGGGATCAGGAACTCATCGGTCTCGATGAGCCCCTGCTCGTCTTCTACGAACAGGCCTCTGGCCGTGACCACCATTGCGTGGATCTTCACCGCAGGTGAGTCGGCCATCTCAGGCTGCCTCCTGCTGGTCGTCGTTAGCGGCCGGGGGCCAGATATCCGGTCGCAGCTCCGTCAGGGAGACAGCGCCCTCGCTTTGTACGTGGAGCTGGCGAACGAGCCCACCATCGAAGCGCTGGCCTTTGCTCAAGGCCTTGCGCAGGTAGCCGATGGAAGTGCCGGCACGCTTGGCGTATTCCGCCTGGTCAGCCGGGCTCAAGGTCGAAAGGTAGGTGCGAAGGGTGTCCATGCGCTGGAGATTACCATATGGTAATTGTCAGTCAACACCGTTTGGTAAATTACCCCTCGGTAACTGAAACTTCGGGTATGAAAGCCGACACCCCGATAGTTGCCACCCGCCGTCGCCGCCTGCGTGAGTGGATCGACACGCACCATCGCGGCAGCCAAGCTGCGTTCGTCATGGCCACGACTATCAACCAAGGCGAGCTGTCGGGGCTTCTGAAGGACAAATCCTTCGGCGAGAAGAAGGCTGCAGCGATTGAGGCATCGGCCAACATGCCTGCTGGCTACCTATCTGGGTTGGATGGGGGAAAAGTAGCTGTCGCAGTTTCTGCGATGCAGTCTGACTACGTTCGCGTCGAACAGATCGACGCGGAGGCGCAGATGGGAAGCATGGGGCGTGTGAACGAGGATTTCCCGGAAGTCATCAAAGCGATGGACTTCGCCCCTGCCTACATCAGGTCGGTCGTAGGATTCATGCCGCCGCCAGGGCGATTGAAGTTGGTGACAGGTGTGGGCGACTCGATGGCGCCGAAGATCAGGCCAGGCGAAATGGTGCTGGTCGACACTGGCTGCAACGAGTTTGTGGGGGACGGCCTCTATCTGATCAATACCGGCTATGGCCAGCAGATCAAAGCACTACAGGCGCAGCCGGATGGGATCTGGGCGCGCAGCTCCGATCAGAATCTCTATCCGCCGTTCCGCCTCACCGATGAAGCGATTATCGGTGGCAGGGTCTACTTGATTCAGCACCTGGAACGCGTCGCCTAAGCCTTTGTGATGCGACCCTGGAGCGGGGTCTACTTCCGCTCCATCGTTGGGCGACCGCCAGCTGGCCAGAGAATTCTGTAGGCCAGCTCGTCGCCAGCCGCGACGGTCACATTCTGGAACGTTGAGACGTTCTGACAGAGGCCTCCGCCAGCCTCAAGTTTGAGGAAATACGAGCCGGGCACTACGTGCATGCTCGCCGATTCGCCTGGCTTCAGCGCAACGACCTTCTGGTCATCAATCAGGATGTCGAACGAGCAACCTCCGCCTGCGAACCCTTTGTCGCGGGTGACGTTGATGGTGGCCGACCGTTCGGCACTGCCGTTGAGGTAGCTGGCGTCGTACACCCTGCTGGCTGACACAGCCTTGGCGGTTCCCGGGGTGACTGGCGTCGAGGAACACCCTGCGACGAGCACTGCAACGCATCCCAAAGCTGCAACCTTCTTCATATGGCCTCCCTGTAAGGCTTCGAGTCTACCGGAACCCACTGGCGCCCTTACCGCCGGCGACATTGCAGAGCCGCATGCCAAAAATATTTACCATTTGGTATTGACAAGAAATTACCGTCTGGTAATTTGTCAGCCGTCGACCAGCACCGTGCTGGACCGCCGGAGCCCCAGATGGACCACACCGCCCGCAATTCAGCTGCCCGCCGCGCCCAGGCAACCTGGGAGAACCGCGAGGATCCGGGCATCGCCGCCGACGCCGCCGTGGACAGCACTGCGCTGGAAGCCCTCCGCGCCGCGCCGGCCATGCTGGAACAGACCTTTGGCTTCCAGCCCGCCACCTTTTGGGCCAAGGCCGCCCGGTTGCTAGACGCGTGCCAGGACAGCGCCTTCGCTGCACTGATCCGCGAGGCTCGGGACGCCTACGTCAACGACGAAGTCGAGGACACGGCCGACGACAAAGGCCTGTCCGCGAACGGTGCTATCGACCATCTCCTGGCGGAGGTAGCGGCATGAGCGCCACCGTCCTCCAGATCCTCGACGACGAAATCGAGGTGATCAGCCAGTCCCTTTCCCGTCATCGCGCCCGTGCGGACCGCACAGCAGCGCGCAAGGGCGAGCGCGACATCCACGCCGACCGCGTCTGCGATTGGGCGGAGTACCGCCGCGACCGGTTGCGCGCCGCACGGGCCGAGATTGCCCGCCTCATCGCCAGCAACCAGCACGCACCCGAAGGAGCTACTGCATGAACACCAACGTTCGCCAGATCCGCGAGTTCCAGGCCGTACGCGATGCGATCGCCTGCACCGGCCTTAGCCCGGCGCCGCTGTTCCGCCGTCTCAACGCCGAGCAGCGCCGCGGCAACCGGGGCCTGTCGGTAGTGGACAACGCGCTGCGGCTGCGCCGCCAGTTCCGCGATGAGTTCTCCAACCAGCCTGGCCCGGAGGCCGCATGAGCGACAGGACGTCCCAGTTCGAAGATCTGCTGAAGGCGGAGACCACCCGCATGTCGGTCGAGTTCATGGCCTATGGCGCGGTGATCGGCTTCATCGTTGGCGCTGCTGCCGTGCTGATCTTTCAGGACATGTTGCTGGCGGTGATGTCGTGAGCCGCCGCCTCAGCTACATCCTCGCGCCGGTTTTCATGTGGTCGCTGATCTGTGGCTTCGGTGCCGCCGGCGCGCTGCTGGCCGTGGTGCATGGCAACTACCTCTCGCTGCTGATGGCCCGCGCGGTGCTGGCCGGAGCCGTCTATCAGACCGCCCTGGAGTGGTTCCGCGCCGAGAAAGCGCTGGACGAACGCCGCAGCGGCATCCAGTCCCTGACCTCCGCCCTGCCGGTACCGGCGGAAGACCTGCAGTAACCCACTGCCGGCCCGGCCGGCTCAACCGACGAGGTCCACATGTTCCACCTGAAGAACAACCCGGCGGCCGTCTCCAACGTGAACCTGCGCATCGAGAAGCACGGCGATGAGCGGCACCTGGCGGTCGACCTTTCCATCACCACCAGCACCAGCAACTTGGTGCTGGACCACTTCGACAAGGAACTGCGCAAGGCGCTGTTCCGCAAGCCGGGCAAGGGTGAGCAGCAGTCGCTGCCGACCATCGGCGACCACCTGACCGAGATCAAGATCCCGAGCTTGGAGCCCATCAAGGTCGGCCACGAATTCAAGGGCTTCGAACTGCAGATCGACGGCGAACTGGACAGCACGCAGCCGATCTTCCTGGTGGACGTGAAGCTGAAGAAGTTCGTTATCGCCCCGAAGGAAGGCGGCAGCGTGGAGCTGTCGTTCAAGGCCTCGGCCAGCGTCACTCCGGACGAAGTCGCGGAGCTGACCGAAGCCCTGATCCGCGAAAACGTGGTCCTGACCCTGCAGCCCGGCCAGGCCGAAGAACCCAAGCAACAGGAAGACCTCGCCGCCTGATCCCCCTGCCCTGCGCTTCCCCCTGTGGCGCAGGGCTGACAGCCCGGAAAGACGGGCACTTCTCTACCCGCCCAGGAGAACACTTATGACCCGCACCATGCCGGAACGGAACCACATCACCCTGTTCGACGTGCAGTCGAGCCAGATCCACAGCATCGGGCATGACGCCGATAGCAACACCTTGGCCATCCGCTTCACGCGCGGATACGGCGACAAGCGCGGCCCCGGATCGCTCTATCACTACGCCAACTTCAGCGCCGAGGAATTCCAGGCGTTCAAGGAAGCCGAATCGCTGGGCAAGCACTTCGGCGCCTACATCAAGCCGTTCCCGGAGAAGTATCCGTACCACAAGGTCGCCGAGCAGCAGCTGGCCGCCTGACCGACTACGGAGAGGAATGCGCAGGCTGATGCGCACGGTGAAGCACGTGCCGGTTCGACTCCGGTGATGGGGCGGTCCCCTGACTGCTAGGCCAGCAGATCGAGCGAAGGCGGTTCAAGTCCGCAGTAGGCCATGCCGGAGATCAGCACCGGCCCTCTCCACCCCTATTCCATGCACGCCGGCCCCGCCGGCCGGAGATCCAGCGACATGAACGTTCCCGCCACCCAGCAGCAGGCCAGTGCACTCCCCGCACCGGCGCGACAGCAGTTCGACCTCAGCCCGCAGACGTTTGAGCAGGCTCTGACCTTCGCCGACATCCTCGCCGACAGCGACATGGTCCCCAAGGACTTCAAGGGCAAGCCCGGCAATTGCCTCATCGCTATGCAGTGGGGCGCCGAGTTGGGCCTGAAGCCCCTCCAGGCGTTGCAGAACATCGCGATCATCAATGGCCGGCCCGCGCTGTGGGGCGATGCTGTGATCGCGCTCGTCCGCAATTCACCGCTCTGCGAGTACGTCACCGAATCGGACGATGGTGGCACGGCCGTCTGCCGAGTGAAGCGTCGCGGCGAATCTGAGGAAGTCCGCACCTTCAGCACCGAAGACGCCAAGGTCGCAAACCTGCTTGGCAAGACCGGCCCGTGGACCCAGTACCCAAAGCGCATGCGTCAGATGCGTGCCCGAGCGTTCGCGCTGCGCGATGTGTTCCCGGACGTACTGCGCGGCATGCCCATCGCCGAGGAAGTCATGGACATCCCGCAGGCAGGTGCTGCCACCGGCGAGCAGCCGCGCGCCGCCATCGAGGGCCAGGCCGACAAGCAGCTGCCGCTCTACTCCGAGGCCGACTTCTCAGCCAACCTGCCAAAGTGGCGGGAGATCATCGCCAGCGGCAAGAAGTCCGCTGAGGATCTGATCGCCACGCTGCAGACCCGTGCGCGCTTTACCGCTCAGCAGCTGGCGGAGATCCGCACCACTCCGAAGGCTGAGACGGGCGACAACGGCGAGCCGCAGGGCGAAACCGACGCTGCTCCCCAGAATGCGGTGGAGGGCTGAACATGCGCACCGTAAGCCTGATCCAGGGCACGCCGGAATGGCACGCCCATCGCGCCAGCCACTTCAACGCCAGCGACGCGCCGGCAATGATGGGCTGCAGCCCATACAAAACCCGCAGCCAGCTGGTGCGCGAATTCGCCACTGGCGCCGCTATCGAGCACGACCCCGCCACCCTGCAGCGCTTCGCCGATGGCCACCGCTTCGAAGACCTGGCCCGGCCGCTGGCCGAGCGCATCATCGGCGAGGAGCTGTATCCCTGCGTGGGCGTGGACGGCAAGTTCTCCGCCAGCTTCGACGGCCTGACCCTGCTGGAGGACAAGGCGTTCGAGCACAAGTCGCTCAACGACGACCTGCGTCTGGCCATACCGGTGGACGGCGGCGACGCCTGCCTGCCGCTGCACTACCAGGTGCAGATGGAGCACCAGGCCATGGTCAGCGGAGCCGAGCGCGTGCTGTTCATGGCATCGAAGTGGAACGGCGACGAACTTGTCGAGGAGCGCCACTGCTGGTACACGCCGAACCCCGAGCTGCGCGCCAGGATCGTGGCCGGCTGGGCACAGTTCGACGCCGACGTGATGGCCTATGACCCGGCGCCGGCGGCCGAGCCGGTGGCCGCCGGCCGCGCGCCGGACCAGATGCCGGCCCTGCGCATCGAAGTAACCGGCATGGTCACCGCGTCGAATCTGGCCGAGTGGAAGGAACGGGCCATCGCCGTGTTCCAGTGCATCAGCACCGAACTGGTCAGCGACCAGGACTTCGCGGATGCCGAGAAGACGGTGAAGTGGTGCGGCGACATCGAGGACCAGCTGAAGGCCGCCAAGCAGCACGCACTGAGCCAGACCCAGAGCATCGACCTGCTGTTCCGCACGATCGATGCCATCGCCGAGGAAGCCCGTTCGAAGCGCCTAGCGCTGGAGAAGCGCGTCAAGACCCGCAAGGACGAGCGCCGCACCGAGATCGGTAACGCCGCCCGCCGCGCGGTGCAGCAGCACGTGCTGGCCATCAACGAGACTCTGGGCGAGCACGCCATCCCGATGCCGGCCACGCTGATCGCCGATATCGGCGATGCGATGAAGGGCAAGCGCTCGTTCGCCAGCATGCAGGAAGCTGTGGACACGGTGGCTGCCAACGCCAAGGTCGATGCCAGTCAGTCGGCTGAGCGGATCCGCGCCAACATCCGCGTGATGGAAATGGAGGTCGGCACCCATGCCGCCCTGTTCCCCGATCGCGTGCAGCTGTGCTCCACGAAGTCGGCAGAAGATCTGCGCAACCTGATGGCGGCGCGCATCTCCCAGCATCAGCAGGCGGAGCAGGATCGCCTGGACGCCGAGCGCGAAAAGATCCGCAAGGAAGAGGAGGCCCGTGCGCAGCAGAAGGCAGCCGACGACGCGGCCGCTGCTGCAGCTGAGCAGTCCGCCCAGGCGGCTCAGGCGGTAGAACCGGAAGCGCCGGCAGCGGCACCGATGCGCACCGCGCCGACGGCAGTGGCGAGCGCCCCGGCAGCGAGCGCAACGCCGCGTGCGGTGGTCAAGATCAAGCTGGGCCAGGTCGTAGACCTGATCGCCCCCCTGAAGATCGACGCCGAAGGCCTGCGCCAGCTGGGTTTCGAGCCGGTCTCAACCGAGCGCGGTTCGAAGCTGTACGACGCCAGCCAGATCGATGCAATGCGCGGCGCCATGATCCGCCACCTGCAGCAGCCGCTGCCCGATACCTACGCGCAGGCCGCGTGATGGAGTTCTGGCGCACCAGCGAACTGCGGGCCCTGCGCCGGATGGAGGGCCGCGACGCGATGACCGTCGCGGCTGCCCTCGGGCGCTCTCCCCGCGCGGTCCAGGACATGGCGCGCTGCCAGGGAATGCAGGTACCACGCCAGCCTCACGCCCGGTACTGGCCGGCCACCACCAAACGCCGCGCCCGGCAGCTCCGGGCCAGCGGCAACACCGTCAACCAGATCAGCGCGGCGCTGGGTGTCCCGTTCGGGACCGTGCGCCGCTGGGTCTACGAAGGAGCAGCAGCATGACCAGCATTCACGCGAAGCCAGTCTTCAGCGGCGCCACTGATCGCGAGAAGGAGCAGGACCGGCAGAGGCTGGCCAGCGACCTGGCTCGCTTCGAGGCCGCCGGCGGCAAGGTCCAAGTCCTGGGCAACAGTGGCATCGACAAGGCCACGATCAGCCGTCGGCAGGTGGTCGAGGGTGGGCGCGATCGCCGTGTGGGCAAGAAGGCGGCGAGCGTATGAGCCGCCACATCGCCCGCCGCGCCCCCAAGGAAACTATCGGCTTTGCCTGGGGCCGGTTCCCGACCGTCGACGGCAGCGCTATCACCTGGCGCCTGTACCGCCGCGACCACCGTCGTGCGCTGCACATGCACGTGCTGACGTTCTTCGCCCATGAGGACCGCCCGGTGATCGCCGGCCACCTGCGCCGCGCGCGCCGCTTCCTGCGCGACAAGGTGGACGACATCGACCTGCAGGCGATGGGGGTAGCGGCATGAATCTACCTGCGCTCTGCACGTTTCCTATAGCTCTCCATCAGCCAGCCGAAGCGCTTGTTTCCTTCCGCCTCGGCGAGCGCGAGGGCTTGGAGTGCAGCATTGATGCCACCCCGGATGATCTTCAGCGTAGCTGGAATCTTCTCCTTCTCCAGATCAGGCAGTGCAGTTGCGGCCGCGAGAACGGCCTTCGCCGTCTCAATCGCGATGACTACCCCAGTAGCAGCATGCAGGTCGACGGCAGGCCATTTGGTGAGGTCAACTTCACGCACAGCCAATCGCGACAGCCCGAACTTCAGGCTATCTGCATAACTGACCCGGTGCTCACGACTGATGAGGTGGTGGGCATCTACCCACATCGAATGCTCGGTGTCTTTGCCCACCGGCATGTCGGTATCCACTTTGCGCAGGCAGGCGTGCGCATCGACCAAGTCATGCATGTACGCCGCCATGAACAGCGCGGTCGCCTTCCGGCGGACGAGGCGCTGCTGAATAGACGGTGCGAACACCGCTGCGAACACCGCTGTGACGGTGCCGACTGCCGCCCACGCATCCCAGTTGACCTCGCAAGTCTTGCTGAGCCACCAGCACTGGCTCACACCGTCAAGCATCGACATACCGTCCCCCTGTCCCTGTTGGAGCCGATTCTGCCATGACCTACATCCATCCGAACGACCGGGTCTACGCGCTGGAGCGCGCTGTGGCCGCCGCTGTCGCCCAGGGCGAGGACCGCAAGGTGCAGGACGACCTGCGCGAGATCCTGGCGGAAGCCCGCCGCGAGGCCCGGGGGTGAGCGGCCTGGTGCTGGTGCCGGCGCCGGAGGTGCCCGGCATCCCTGCCCGCATGCGGCAGCCGACGAAGGACGCCTACCGGCAGTGGCTCACCCAGGCCAACGAACGCATCGAGCAGCTGCAGGCCGAGGTGGCCGAACTGCGCGCCGACGGCAGCATCAGCACCACCCGGCCGGGCCTGATCGATGACCTGGTCACCGCCGCTACTGCCCTCGGGCACCACGAAACGCTGCGCAGCAGCAGCGACGAAACCATCGACTACTGGCGCGCGCGCGTTGAGCAGCTGCGCGCCGAACTGACTGGAGAAAACCATGGCTGACGGCTCCCGAGCGCCAGACATTCGCATCACCCCGAAGTCCCGCACTCGCGCCGCGCTGGTCGGCGACCTGTTCTGCGGTGCCGGCGGCCTTTCGAACGGTGCGGCGCGCGCCATGCGGGAGCTGGGCCGGCCGGTGCAGCTGATTGCCGTGAATCACTGGCCTGTCGCCATTGAGACGAACCGCCGCAACCATGCGGACCACGCCGACCGCATCCACTGTGCGGATCTGGAATCGGCGCTGCCGCTCACGCTGGTGCCCGAGGGCCGTCTCGATCTGCTCATCGCTGCCCCGTCGTGCGTGTTCCACAGCCGTGCGCGGGGCGGCCGGCCGGTGCATGACCAGCAGCGCATGGATCCTTGGCACGTCGTCCGCTGGTGCACGGAGCTTCGGGTCGGCCGCATCCTGGTGGAGAACGTGCCCGAGTTCATGGAATGGGGCCCGTGCAGCCTGATCACCGGCCGGCCGATCAAGTCCCGCCGCGGCGAGTACTTCCGCGCATGGGTTGCCGCGCTCGAGGCCGTAGGTTTCAAGGTCGACTGGAAGATCCTGACCTGTGCGGACTACGGCGACCCCACCACGCGCCGGCGCTTCTTCCTGATCGGCCGCAGCGACGGCAAACGCCTGCGCTGGCCCGAGCCGAGCCATGACCGGGTGGGCGGTACCGACCTGTTGGGCAGCCGGCAGCGCTGGCGCGGTGCGCGCGAGGTAATCGACTGGACCATGACTGGCAACAGCATCTTCAGCCGGAAGAAGCCCCTGAAGCCCAACACGCTGCGGCGAATCCTGGCGGGTGCGCAGAAGTACCGCTGGCCCCAGCCCTATAACGACGCAGTGCAGGCGCTGCTGGACGGCACCGTGCCCCGCCTGGTGTTCAACCGTGCGGACGCCATCGCCCAGGGCCTGATCGAGGTGGACCCGATGCTGGTGCACCTGCGCGGCACCAGCGCGCAGCACCTGCAGGCCACGGCGAAGTCCGCCGACGAGCCGCTGCCCACGCTCACTGCAGGCGGCGGCCATGTGGGGCTGGTGCTGGCCACCAGCAGCGGCGGCGCAGCGCGTGATCTGGACCAGCCGCTTCCCACCATCACCACCGGCGGCGCGGGCGCCGAGCGCCCTGGCTGCGCGCGGCCGCAGCTGGTGGAGCCGATCATCGTGCCCACCTCGAACACCAGCAGCGCAGGCGTGCCGCGTTCCGCCGCTGAGCCGATCCGCACAGTGACCACCGCGAAGGGCGGCGACCAGGCCCTCGCCGTGCCGCTGGTGGCGCAGTACTACGGCGCCACCGCAACCGCACAGTCCGTGGCTGAGCCGGTGCCTTCGGTGACCACCAAAGCCCGCTTCGGTCTGGCCGAGCCGGTGCTGATGCGCGCCGGGCACGGCGACAGCGACGGCCGCAATCCCGTAAGCCGCGTGCTGGACGCTGACGCCCCGGTGCCTGCGCTGACCGGATCGAACGAGATGGCTCTGGCCGAGCCCATCGTCATGCGCGGCAACGTCGGCAATGGCCGCACCGGCGACATGCGGCCGGCCAGCGAGCCCATGCCCACCATCACCTGCTCCGAATCCCTGGCGCTGGCTGAGCCGTTCACCATGCCGGTGACCCACCACGGCGGCGAGCGCGTGCGCGGCTTGGATGAGCCGCTGCCGACCATCACCGGTGCCAACCGGGGCGAGCTGGGCCTGGCTGCCGCTGCAGCAGACGGGGCCGACGAGATCCGCATCGATATCAACTACCGGATGCTGCACTGGCGCGAGCTGGCACGGGCCACCTCGTTCGATGACGAGGGCGAGGTCTACGACTTCGCCGGCAACGCCACCGAGATCACCAAGCAGATCGGCAACGCGGTCCCGAACCGCACCGCAAAGGCGCTGGTCAAGGCCCTGATGCAGGAGGCCGCATGAGCGCCCGTCGCCACCAGGTGATGCATGTGCGCCGGAAGATCACCGGCCGGCCCATGGTCATCGCCAAGGACGCGCGCACCGTCCGCGAACTGCTGCGCCGCCACCTCCGCGAGGAAGGCATGCGGCTGATGGATCTGGCCCCGGCTTGGGGCCGCAGCGCGCACACCGTCTATTCCCTGTTCGCCGTCAGCCGACCGCTCGCACCTGAGCATCTGGAGGCATCAATTCGGGCCCTCGGCCTGGATGAGTTCGACGCCAACGAGCTGCGCCTGCAGGGCGCCCGCGAGGCTGGCTGGCAGATCAACGTCAGTCTATTGATGGAGGATTCGTCGTGCGCATGATCAAAGTGCCCTTTCACTCGTCACTTCGCGCCTGGATAGATCTCAATGGCGCAGATGTCCGACATCTCATTGCTAATCTCATCAAGCCTGATCGTGTCTCCGATGAGTCGAAGGATCACCTCTCTGGAGCCCGGGTTGCTCCTATCAGCAGCTTTGAGGGATTCGACAGAGGCGTGAAGCACGGAGACGATGCCCAAGCACCGAGCCAAGCGGCTGGACTCACTAGTAGGCAATACGTGGAGTCGACCCAGCAGGGACTTGGTCAGCGGCATGTCTATATCTGTCAATGCAGCAGCTGCGGCCAAGCGGCTCTGCTCAGTGTCGAGAAGGTGGTCGACACCAAACTCTCTGGCCAAACCATGCCAAGCACCGGAATCGCCCGATACGCGAAGAAGCTCGCCATACAAAGCCGACAGGAGAACGGTGCGCTCTCGATCCCGCTCGACTTCCGCCGCTTTTGCAGGAGCAGAAGCAAGGTGATTTGCTTCAGACCCCAACCTCCACACCGCAAAAGCAGCAAGGAACGATACCCCAACCCCCACCCATGCGACCAACAGTGCGCCCGCAGCCACCGAAACGCCCATGATTCCGGCTGCTGCGGCGTACGCTTCCCACCACACTTCACAAGTCGCGCTCAGCGGCGAACACTGAATAATGCCGTCGAGAATACTCATTCCCTGATCCCCCCGTGGACTGCCCTGTATTCTGCCACGGGCTCAAACCGCGAGGTGCTTGGGCATGGCTGATCTTCTGCAGTGCACCGACGTGCCTGACTTCCGCGAGGTGGGCCATGTGCTGGCCAGGCTTTCAGGAATCGACCTCGGCAAGGCCAACAGGGCCACCGTGCGTGCTTGGGAGGCCCGGGGCTTGGCGCTGATCGAACTGTCGCGGGGGGATCGGACCGAAGCCCAGCGAATCATGGCCCCCGTCTCGAAACGCCGCCGCCGCGGCACCAATCTGGCCGCCGCCGGCGTGCCGAAGGAGGAAGCATGAGCGACAACATCCTTGCAAGCCCGAAGCCGCTCGTCTTCATTCGGATGCCAGAGGTTCGGCGCCGAACGGGCCTGAGCAAGACGACGATCTACAAACGGATCCACGAACGGACGTTCCCGGCTGCGGTTCCTCTGGGCGATGGAATGGTCGCCTGGGTCGAAGCCGAGGTGGATGCGTGGCAGGCAGAACGACTGGCGGAGCGATCCCCACCAGCACCTGGGGAAACGGACCTCCCAAAGGCCGCGTAGGCGGGGGCATCATTGGGGGCATGCGCCACCTTGTAAGACATAAGCAAGCTGCTTTATCAACAACTTGCGGGCGCCGTGGGATAGAGCCCACCTCCACCATTTGCCGGTCCAGTCGGGACCAAAACGAAGCCGGAACCCAAGGAAATCAAGGGTCTCCGGCTTTTTTTTGTCCAATGTTACCCAAGGCTTCCATTGCAGGCCGTACGACTGCAGGGGTACAACCAGCGCCTGGAATGCGTCACCTAGAAGTACTTCAAACCATAGAGGAGCAGCAATCTACTGCCGCTCCATCGTTGGCCGTCCACCGGCAGGCCAGGCGATGCGATAGGCCAGGACATCACCAGCAGCGACCGTCAAGTTCTGGAACGTTGAGACGTTCTGGCAAAGACCGCCACCGGCCTCAAGCTTCAGGAAGTAGGTTCCAGGCACCACGTGCATGCTGACCGATTCGCCTGGCTTCAACGCAACGACCTTCTGGTTGTCTATCAGGATGTCGAACGAGCAGCCACCGCCCGCAAACCCTTTGTCACGAGTCACGTTGATGGTCGCCGAGCGATCGGGACTGCTTTCAAGGTAACTGGCGTCGTACAACCGACCGGCTGACACAGCCTTCGCTGTCCCCGGGGCTAATGCCGTTGAGGAACATCCGGCGGCAAGTAGGACCAAGAACCCCAGAGCCGAAATCTTCTTCATGCGTCCTCCCTGTAGGCCTGCGAGTCTACCCGGCCGGCAAGTTCAGGGAAAACCTGCCCGTCCTGGGCAAGAAGCCGGATCCCGTTACGACCGGGGTTCCGGCCACTTTTGTGCCTGCACGTCTGGAAGGCTGTAACTCCAGGCCCATTTCATTGCATCATTCCGGCCATCGAGACCCCGATCTCCGCCAAGGAAGAATTGCGATGAAGAAGCTGCTCGTCCCTGCCCTGCTGGTTGCCGCACTGTCCGGCTGCATGCCCACCAAGCAGGCATCGCCCGAGCAGATCAAGGACACTCCGGCCGCGCGCATTTTCCCGATCGACGCCCAGGGTGAACCCACGGGCACCATCATGGTCACCCGCGACGTCGGATTCGTGGGCAGCGGCTGCTACATGGGCGTCATGGTCGACGGGAAGATGGCCGCACATCTCGACCCCGCCGAGCGCCTGTCCGTTGTCCTGGCCGAGGGGCGCCACGTACTGACCGCCACGCCTGTCCAGGGGCGAGGCCTGTGCGGCGTGCTGCAATCGGAGAAGACCAATAATTCCCGCCGGCGCTCGACCGAAATCAACGTCCGCGCCGGCGCCACGCAGGCCTATCGCCTCTACTCCTCCGCTGAGGAATTCCCGGTGATCGAACCGGCGTTCTGATTCCTGCTCCCATCAGAAGGATCTGCCATGAAAGCTGCCCTCACGATTTCCCTGTTCCTCGCCGCCCTCGCCGCAGCCCCAGCCACGCACGCCGCGGCACCGGCCATCGCCCCGCCTGGCACCGCGACGCTGGAAGCGCTGCTGGCCTGCAGGGCCGGCTCGAACTTCAGCGAGGCCGAAGCCATCGACGCATTGCAGGCCGCCGGACTGGCGAAGAAACCCGGTGGTACGTTCGAGCCGGAAGACACGCCGGTCGCGCTGTTCGGTGGCACCGTGACCAGTGCCGATGTAAGTGTGGCCGAAGGCGAGAAGAGCCTCTTCGTGTACTTGAACGGCGTCGATGCCAAGCGCCTGGCCAAAGCCTGGTCGGTGACCAAGGTCAACGAACACGCCAACACCGAAGAGCCGTCCTACGTGAAGGCGATCGACAAGCGCCACACCCTGCATGTGATCGCCGGCGACGACTACGAAGGCTATTCGGCTGCGGTGAAGTGCCAGATCAGCCGCTGATGGTGTAGCCGACGCTACAGCCAGCGCGGCACGCGGTGATGGTACTGCGCGTACGCGTCGGGAAAGCGGGCCAACAACGCCCGTTCCTCCGGCAGGATCTGCAGCCGGATGATGTACACCACGAACAGCGGCACCGCCAGCAGTGCAGCCAGATTCTGCAGATACAACAGGGCCCCAAGCAGGACGAACGCCTGGCCCAGGTACATGGGATTGCGGGTGCGCCGGTATAGCCCGTGCACGATCAACGAGCTCGACGCCGAAGGCCGCAACGGATTGACCGTGGTGCCGGCGCGCCGGAAGGACAGCTTCGGTAGCAGGTTCAGCACGATACCGGCGATCATCATCAGCGCCGCCAGCACGGCCGGCACCGGCAACCGGAAACCAACACCGGGCAGCAGCCGGCTCACCGCGTAGCCGGCGGCAGCACACAGCACCATCACCAGCGGCGGCGGGATACGGGTCTCCAGCCAGGTCATCGCGATCCCTGCGTCAGTTCGATTCACTGCAGTGTCACACGGGAATGCCTGAATCGCCCGATGGGCAGCCACTGACCGCCCGGTATATTCCGCTTTGACGGGCCGGCCGCTAGAGTGGCGCCACCGCGCAGGAGGATCGTATGGCTACCACGGGCTTGGGCTTCATTGGCCGCACGACCCTCATCATCACCGTGCTGCTGACCCTGGGTGGCTGCGCGACGCTGCGCCAGTTCGGGCCGTCGGTGCAGGTGGCCTCGGTCACGCCCGGCCAGTACATCGCGCTCAAGCGCGGTGACATCCTCACCACCGGCAAGCTCAGCTCGGCGACGACGGAAACCTTGCGCGTGGCGGGCCTGGACGAAGGGATCTGTGCGAAGCCTGGCCTGCCCTGCATCGAGGCGCTGGAAGGCAGCATCGTGGTCCGCGAGGAGGACAAGCGCTCCAGCCTGTCCGAGCTGTGGCTGCAGTATGCGATGACGCTGCCCGCGCCGAAGCGCGAGTACTCCACTTCAGGCCGCGCCAAGACCGCCATCACCGAACTGGATGCCAACTTCCAGCCGCGCCTGGATGCCTGGATGCAGGTCGCGCGGCAGGCCTATGCCTACCTGTTCTTCACCGAGCGCACCGCCAACCAGCGCGGCTTCGAAGACCGTCAGACCCAGGTGCGCGACTACTACAACCTGGCCGTGCAGGAAGCTTCGGTGCAGCTGTACAACGCCTATGCCACCGGTCGCGTGCACAGCGATGCCAGCCATTTCCAGCTGGGCCGCTGGACATTCGTGCTGGCACCTTCCGGTGAGGGCTCGCCGCTGGAAAGCCGCACCCCGACCGAGCTGGTGCCGGCAGCGTCGCTGTCGTTCACCGGCACACTGCGCAGCGTGCATCGCCGCGATGGCTTCGGTGCCGAACTGGTAGCGGTCATGGACGATCCGGCGGCCAACAGCGCCGCCTCCGCACCGACAACAGCGGCCTCCGCTTCGACGACGCGGGTGGAACGCAGCTGGAGCGAAATGCCCTCGCCGTCGATGACCGTGCTGCTGCGTTTCTCGGGAAAGAACCTGTGGGAAGTGCTGCATGATGACGAGCCGGAGCTGGAGATCCACGACCCCTACCAGGTCTCGGAAGTGACCCTGCACGGCCAGCAGGTGCCGCTGGCAGCCAACTTCACTGCGGGCTACGCGCTGTGGCTGGCGCGGTCCAACTTCAGCCACCAGTCGCTGCGCTCGCTGTTCGGCGGCAAGGGCGGCATCGACAGGCCACATCTGTTCATGATGCAGCCCTATGACCCGAACCGCCGCGTGCTGCTGATGATCCATGGCCTGGCCAGCAGCCCGGAAGCCTGGGTCAACGTGGCCAACGAGCTGATGCGCGACGATGAGATCCGCCAGGACTTCCAGGTCTGGCAGTTCTACTATCCGACCAACATGCCCATCGCGATGAGCCACGATGCGATGCGCCACACGCTGGCCGAGGTGTTCCAGCACTTCGATCCCAGCGGCAACGCACAGGCCTCGCATGACATGGTGCTGGTCGGGCACAGCATGGGCGGGGTGATCGCGCGGCTGATGGTTTCTTCCTCCGGCGACCACCTGGTCGATACGCTGCTGGCCACTGCGCAGATGACGCCCGCGCAGCGCGAGCTGTTGCGCACCAAGGGTGCACCGGTGCTGACCTTCCTGCCGGAACCGGAAGTATCGCGCGTGGTGTTCATCGCCACACCGCACCGCGGCACCGACGTGGCCGGCACACGGCTTGGTCGCTGGATCGGCCGCCTGGTGCGGCTGCCGTTGACCGTACTGGAAGACGTGACCACGCTGGCCAATGACGGCCAAATCGATCGCAACGATGGCAAGCATGGCTACCAGATGAACAGCATCCAGAACCTGGACAAGGATGATCCGTTCGTCCGCGCCGTGGCCGATCTACCGATGTCGTCCAAGGTGCACTACCACTCGATCATCGCCCGCGCCAAGGCCGATGGCCCGTTGGAAAAAACCGACGACGGCCTGGTGCCCTACTGGAGCTCGCACCTGCCGCACGCGGAATCGGAGAAGGTGATCGTGTCCGGGCACAGCGTGCAGGAGGCCACCCCGGCCATCGTCGAGCTGCGGCGGATCCTGCACGAGGACATGCAGGAGCACGCGCAGAGCGGCAGATAAGCCGCCCTGCCCTGCCGGTCAGGGAAGCGGAGCACGGCGCGAGAATGTGCCGTGCAGCGCAGCCGGTATCGCAAAACCCTCCATGCGCACTTCAGGGCGGTAGTCCGCACCCGGGGTGAAGCGATACTCGCGTGCCAGCAGCGCGCACAACAACACCAGCTGCGCGTTGCCCACCGCCGACCCCACGCAGGAGCGTGTCGGGAAACCGTAGGGAACATAGATGCCGGCGGTGCGCTTGCGCCGCTCCGGCAACCAGCGGTCCGGGTCGAACAGCAGCGGGTCATCCCAGTATTTCGCCGAGCGATGCTGGATGAACGAGCTCAGCTCGAACACCGTGCCTTCGGCGATGGCCTGCCCCTCCACGTCCAGATCGCAGACCGCCACGCGGCGATTGTTGAAGGGCGTGGAGTACAGCCGCATTACTTCCTTCAGGAACCGCATCGTGCAGGGAATGCGCGCCATCGGCAGTGCCTGGATCTCCGCATCCGACAGCGGTGCGAATTCCTCTTCGATACGCTCGCGCCACTGCGGATGCATCTGCAGTGCCAGCAGCAGGCACGCGGCCATCATTCCGGGCACGCCGGAGATGGCGATCAGCTGCACGGTCACCAGATAGGTCACCTTGTCCAGGCCGATGCGTTCGCGCAGGGTCAGCAACGATTGCGCGTAGTCCAGATGCGAGCGGCCATCACGCACACGCCGCTTGAGTTCCGTGTGGATGGTGCGCGATTCAGCACGGTTGATGAGGAAATTGCGCAGCAGGTCGCGGCGGTGAATCACCTGTTCGACCTGGATGCTGTAGCGCAGATGCAGCGCGCGCTCGATGGTCGCCACGCCGCGTGCGTCGAGTCCGTCGATGACCAGTGGAATCAGCGGGTGGGCCATCACCTTCCAGATGGCCGGTGTTGCATCCTGTTCCGTGCCGCAGACCGCATCCAGGGCCTGCCGCATGCGCGACTGCAGCGCCCGCAGCGTCTGCGCATCGGTGAGCTCGGCACTGCGCGTGGCAATCAGGCTGCGCACTTCGGTCCAGCGCACGCGCTCATGCCGGCGGAACAGATCCGCCAGCGATTCGATCACATACAGGTGCTCGGAATTTTCCTTGTCGACCTTGCCGGCCAGTTCCGGGCAGAACACCCCGATACCGCCGGTTTCCAGCTTCAGTACCGGACCTTCGCGCTCGACGCGCGCGGCCAGGCGCTCGGCAGCAACAGTGCTGCCTTCATTCGAGGTCCCTTGCATGAAGTACGCCTCCGGCAAGAAGGGACTCGAAGACGAGTCCCTTCGTCCTGCTGCAGATCAATCCCGGGAGAAACTCCGGGGAATCAGAACTCTACCCAGATCTGCCAGACCGTCCACACACTGCTCTTCTCTGTCGGATGGATGTTGAGGCTGACGCGCAATGCTCGGGCGAATCTTTTCATTTTCACTCCTTTGCTTGCTGTGTGGTTATGCCGGGATTATCCCGGCACCGGCTTGATAACACGGCATAATCCCGCTGTCCAACCGCCCGGGGTGTCGCGCTGCAACATCCACGTCGGCGCGCATTGAGGGGAATCCCTCATCGCGCCTGCGCATGCGGCCTCCTATGCTGGGCCCACTGTCCCCCTCGGAGGTCCGCATGAACACGCAAGAACCCAGCCGCCAGCCCAGCCCCGATCCGGCCGAGCGCGATGCCTTCTTCCCGTCGCCGTATTCGCTTTCGCAGTTCACTTCAGCCAGGAGCGACCTGTCTGGCGCGGACTATCCGGATGCGCGCCGCGATGGTCGCTGGAAGGTGTTGATGATCGCCGCGGACGAACGCTACCTGCCGACCGCCAATGGCCATCTGTTCTCCACCGGCAACCACCCGGTGGAAACGCTGCTGCCGATGTACCACCTGGACAAGGCCGGCTTCGACATCGACGTGGCGACCTTGTCCGGCAACGCTGCCAAGTTCGAATGGTGGGCCTTCCCGCGCGAGGATCGCGAAATCAGTGGCCTGTACGAGCGCTATGAATCCCGCTTCCGCGAGCCGCTGCAGCTGGACGACGTGGTGGCGGGGCTGGATGACGATTCGGACTACGCGGCGGTCTTCATTCCCGGCGGCCACGGCGCACTGATCGGTCTGCCGGAAAGCCGCGCGGTGAAGGCCACGCTGCAGTGGGCCATGGACCGGCAGCGCCACATCATCACGCTCTGCCATGGTCCGGCAGCCCTGCTGGCGGCCGGCGTCGATGAAGCCGAAGGCGGATCGCTGTTCCGTGGCTATCGCATCTGCGCCTTCCCCGACTCCATGGACCGGCAGACGCCGGACATCGGCTACATGCCCGGGCAGCTGCGTTGGTTCTTTGGTGAACGACTGGCCCAGCAGGGCGTGCAGATCGTCAATGACGGCATTGACGGCAGCGTGCTGCAGGACCGCCTGCTGCTGACCGGTGACAGCCCGCTGGCCGGCAATGCGCTGGGCAAGCTGGCCGCGCGTACGCTGCTAGACGCACTGGCCGGGTCCTGAACGGATGACCGCCCTGGTGCCCGCGCTGCTGCAACTGGAACAAGCGCGGTCACTGGGCGTGGTCGGCAGCGTGCTGCGTGCTGCCGCCACCCCCTTCGGCTACGACCACCTGCTGCTGTTCGCCACAGGCACCGGGCTGGAGCGCGGCACCCAGCGCGTGTATTGGATCGAGGGTGATTGGTTTGGCGATGGCAGCGATACCGATCTTGCCCGCTATCTGCATGCCTGTCCGGTCAACCGCCACGTGCTGGACAGCGATGCCCCGTTCTTCTGGAGCAAACGCCAGGGCGTGCGCGGCGAGCGCTACCAGGTGGTGAAGCAGCCACGTGGTGAGGGCCTGCATGGGTTGCAGATACCCGTCTTCGGTCCCACCGGACTGGAAGGTGCGGTCAGCCTCGCCGGCACATCGATCGATGCGTCCGCCAGCGCCCGTCTGCTGCTGGAAACGGTTGGCGCGTCGGCATTCCGTGCGGCGCGGCGGTTGGCCGAAGCACCAACGGAGGTTCCCGCAGGCGCGCTGAGCGCGCGCGAACGTGAAGTACTGCGCTGGATCGCCGCCGGCCGGCGCCAGGCCGAGATCGCCGCGACGCTGGGGTTGTCCGCACGCACGGTGGAGAATCACCTGCGGCGCGCGCGGCAACGCCTGGGCGTGGCGACCACCGCGCAGGCCGTGCGCGCGGCAAGCCGCCGTGGAGAAATCGAAGACTGAGTGCGGCAGCACCGCCATGCTCAGGCACGTCGCGGCGTCAGCGTACCGATGAAATCAACCGGAATCGCGAAGCCCTCCAACTGCATCCAGGGCGCGGGGTCTTCCTGTACCTGCAGATCGAAATCACGGGTCACCAGTGCGCAGAACAGCAGCAGCTGGGCATGGCCCACCGCACTGCCGATACAGGCACGCGACGAGAATCCGAACGGCACGTAGGCGCCCTTGTTCGGCTGCCGCCGCTCGGGCAGCCAACGGTCCGGATCGAAACTGTCAGGTGCCTGCCAGTACTCCGGTGAGTGATGCTGGAAATAGGACGACAGTTCGTACGCCCCTCCCTTGCGGATGCAGACGCCGTCGATATCGATATCGTGCGACGCAGGACGATGCAATGCGAACAACCCTGGCCACAGGCGCAGGGTTTCCTTGACGAAGCGCGACGTGCACGGCAACGACTTGATCGGCAGCGCGTACAGTTCCTCCAGGCTCAGCGCCGAGGTTTCCTCGCGGATACGTGCATGCCACTGCGGGAAACGATGCATGGCGTACAGCAGGCTGGCGGCGGTGATGCCCGGCAGGCCCGACATGCCGGCCAGCACCATCGATACCAGATAGGCCACGCGGTCCACGCCCACCCGTTGCACCAGCGGCAGCAGCGATTGCAGGAAATCTTCGCGGGCCACCGGGTCGCGAGCGCGCCGTCGAATGTGCCGTGACACGGTACGTGCCGCGCGGCGGGAAAGATGGAAATCGATGATCCGCCGCCAGAACGAGAAGTTCTGCAGCACGATGGCGTTGTATCGGGTCTTCTGCTCGCCGATCAGCGCGTCGACATCGGACCGGCTGAGACCATCGATCAGCAACGGCAGCAGCGACTGCGAGATCGTCCACCAGCTAAGTTCGCTCAGGTCATGCGCACGGTCAGCGCGCTGGGCAAGGAAGCCATGCATGCGGGTGTAGAGCTCGCGCATGTGCGCGGGGCTGGCCAGGCGTCCGGCCTGCTCGCTCAACAGTGCGCGCACCTCACGCCAGGCAACCGGGTCCTTGGCGCCGCGCAGTCCGAGAAAATCGATCAGTGAATCCGGTACGGTGTGCTGGTCGGTGTTGGCTTTGTCGATCTTGACCGCCAGGGCCGGATCGAAGATGCCGACAACATCATTGTTGAAGCGCAGGACCGGCCCCTCGCGACGCACGCGTTCGAGCAGATCGTCGATGGAAACCACTTCCGCATCCGTTGCACGCTCATCCATGCCCTGCCCCCGATGCCAGGGAAGATCATCGACCTTCCCTGGCGATGTCATCGAATACGTGGAGTCCTTCCGGTCAGAAGATATTCCAGTAGCGATACTTGGAACGGATGCACTGCGTGGAATTGTCCGAACGCAGGTTCAGCGACACCTGCAGCGCGCGAATCAGTCGAGTCATGGCACAGCTCCTTGTCGTTCCGTTAGGGGTTGCTGTTGCGGTGCCGGGATCCAGCTCCCGGCAGGGTCGTTCTAGCACGCCACCGCGCGCAGGCAGGTCAACGCATCGTCAAGGCCCGCCTGAATACGCCACAAGAGAGCCCTTGGATACCGCCAGCGCGCGCACAGCCACGTACCGGCGATCCGTGCGATGCTTCTTGAAACCGTTTTCATGGAATGGAGGGATTCCACGATGTCGTCGCGTTTCCGTTGCCCCGCGCTGTATGCGCTGCTGGCGCTTGGCCTGCCTTTCAGCAACAGCTGGGCAGCGGCACCTGCCCCACTGAAGGTGATGTCGTTCAATGTGCGCACCCCGGCCGACACTGAGCCCGGCAAGCGCTGGCCCGACCGCCGCGATGCGATGGTCAAGGTCATTCTCGATGCGCATCCCGCGGTGATCGGCACCCAGGAGCTGGTGCAGGAGCAGGCCGAGTACCTGGCCGGACACCTGCCCGGCTACCGCTGGTTCGGGGAAGGCCGTCGCGGCGGCAGCGGCGACGAGCACATGGGTGTGTTCTACGACAGCAAAGTGCTGGCGGTCGAGGAATCAGGCAACTTCTGGCTGTCCGACACGCCAGATGTGCCGGGCAGCATCACCTGGGGCAACCTGTATCCGCGCATGGTCACCTGGGCCCTGTTCCGCCGCATCGACGACGGCCGTCGCTTCTATTTCATGGATACCCATCTGCCCTACCGCGACGAAGACGAGCCGCGCCGGGTGAAGGGCGCCGAGCTGATCGGCAAGCGCGTGGCCAGCCTGCCGACCGATCTGCCGGTGGTGCTGACCGGCGACTTCAACAGCGAACCCGGCGGTGAGACCTACAAGGCGTTCACCCGCGTGCTGCAGGACACCCGTACCCAGGTGAAGACAGCGCAGGGCCCCCGGCTGACCTTCCACGACTTCACCGGCAAGGCCACCGTGCAGCTCGACTGGGTGCTGGTGCGCGGCTTCCATGCGCGCAGTTTCCTCACCGATGACCGGCGCGTCGACGGCGTGCTGCCCTCCGACCACTTCCCACTGGTGGTCGAGCTGGACTGGCCCAGCCACTGAGCCCGACAGCCGCCACCGCTACAACGGCGGCTGTCGTGACAGCAGGCGATACAGCGCCTGATGCTGGTCGCGCGCCTGGCAGATGCGGGCGCCGACCGCGAGGAATACCGCGATACCGATCAGGCCCAGCCCGAGCATCGAATCCTGCAGCCGCAGGAAGCCGACGGCAGCGGCCATCGTCGCCAGCACCATCAGCACCACCACGGCCACCGACAGCCCGGCGCCCGGTGGACCTGGATCGCCAAACAACATGCGTTGGGTATCCCGTCTGCCATCCGTCATCACATGTCCTCCCCCGATAACTGCCCCACTAGTTACACGGCGGACAGGGATTCCGGCAGAGTCAGAAACGTCACGACTGTGACGACGTGCACGGCTCCGGTCGCGCTACCCTGCCCGCATCCCGGAACTGTGGAGCAAGGCATGGCACACCAGAGCCGTCTGGCCGGTTTCATCATTGACTGCCAGGACATTCCCGCCGACGAAAGTGCCCGGTTCTGGGCAGCCGCACTCGGCCTGCAGGCGCAACCGTCGCATGCCGAGGACGGCGCCGAGTACGCCGAACTGCGCGAGGCGCCGGGCGGGTTGCAGGTGGAAGTGCAGCGCGTGGCACATCCCTCACGGGTGCACCTGGACATCGAGAGCGACGACATCGATGCCGAGGCCGATCGGCTGGAGGCGCTCGGGGCGCGGCGGATCGGGTTCGTCAAACGCTGGTGGGTGATGGAGGCGCCCACGGGCCATCGCTTCTGTGTGGTGCGCATGCGCGAACGTGACACGCCGGCCAACCTGTGGCCCTGAACCAGAAAGGGACGGAAGCACCCGCCTCCGTCCCCATGTGGTTACTGCACCTGCGCGACGCTTGGTGGCTGTGGCGACTGACCCCAGCCACCCAATGCCTTGTACACGCCAACCACGCTGACGTTGACCTCGGCCTCGGCGGCCGCCAACGCATCGTCGGCCGCCAGCTGCGTGCGCTGTGCGTCAAGCAGGGTGAGGAAGTCCTCCGAGCCCTCGCGGTAACGGATCTGCGCCAGCGACTCGGCACGCCGCGCCGCCTGCGCCTGCTCGACCACGATGCCCAGGCGCGCCTGCTGCTTTGAATAGCGGGTCAGCGCGTTCTCGGTGTCTTCCAGCGCCAGCAGCACGGCCTGCTCGTACTGCGCAGCCACACCTTCGGCCTCGGCCTTGCTGGCACGCAGGCGTGCACGCACGGTGCCGAAGTCGAACGCCGCCCAGCTCAGCGATGGGGTCAGCGACCACGCCTTGTTGTTGCCGTTGACCAGACCACCGGCGTCGCCGCCGAGGAAGCCGACGAAGCCGGACAGCGACAGCCGCGGGAACAGGTCGGCGGTGGCCACGCCGACGCGCGCGGTGGCCGCCGCCAGGCGACGTTCGGCCACCCGCACATCGGCGCGCTGGCGCAGCAGTTCACGGGTATCGCCCAGCGGCAATGCCTTGGCGAAGGCCGGCACATCATGCGGCGCGAGCATATCGGTCAGCACTTCCGGGCGCTGGCCCAGCAGTACTGCCAGGCGATTGCGCGACTGCGTCTCGGCCACTTCCAGCAACGGAATGTCGGCCTCGATCGCCTTCAGGCGAGCACGGCTGCTCTGCACATCCAGCTCGCTGCCGGCGCCCAGCTCCCAGCGCGCCTCGGTCAGCTTCTGCGTATCGCGCAGGTTGACCAGGGTGTGCTGGGCCACCGCGATGCGCTTCTGCGTGCCGCGCAGCTCGAAGTAGTTGCGTGCCACTTCGGCGGCGACCAGCACCTGCGCATCGGCCAGGTTGGCCTGTTCGGCGCCGAGATCGGCGCGTGCGGCTTCTGCAGCGCGGCGCTTGCGGCCGAACAGATCCAGCTCCCAGCCGGCGTCGAAGCCGAGCTGGTAGCTTTCACTGAACACCCGCTGCCCACCCAGCTGCGGATCGGGTTGCTTGCGGCGGTCGTAGCTGCCGCCTGCGGTGATGTGCGGGGCCTGGTCGAAACGGCTTTCGACAAACACCGCGCGGGCCTGGCTGACCCGGGCCACGGCCACGCGCAGGTCCAGGTTGTCCGACAGCGCGCCATGCACCAGCGACTCCAGCACCGGGTCGTCGAACTGCGCCCACCAGCTGGCCACCGGCGAGGCGGTGCTGAACACCGGCTGCTGCGCGCCCTGCAGGACCACCGTTTCCTGCGCCGGGGCCTTGTAGTTGGGGCCGACGCTGACACAGCCTGCCAGCACCAGGCTGGAGACGGCCATCGCCAACGTGCGGATCACCATGGCAGCACCTCGCCCAGGTAGGTGAAGCTGCCACTGGCGCCGGACTCACCGATCAGCGCCATTTCCACGCTGGAGCGCGCACCTTCGCTGATTTCGATCTCACCGTTGCCACCATTCATGTCGGTCTTCACGTAGCCCGGATGCACGGTGTTGACCTTGATCGGCGTGTTGCGCAGTTCGTAGGCCAGGCTCAGCGTCCAGCTGTTCACCGCCGCCTTGGAGGCGTTGTAGGCCGGAACCTTGAAATCGTAGATGCCCGAGGCCGGATCGGCATGCAGGGTCTGCGAGCCGAGCATGCTGGAGACGTTGACGATGCGCCCGGACTTGGCCTGCTTGACCAGCGGCAGGAACGCCTGGGTGACCGCCACCAGCGCGTACACGTTGGTGCCGAAGGTGCGGTGCCAGGTCTCCAGCGACTGTTCTGACGGCAGCTGCGCCGGGTTCTCGACCATGATGCCGGCATTGTTGACCAGGATGTCCAGGCGGCCGTGGCGCTGGCGCACCTGCTCGACCGCGTCGGCGATGCTGGCCGCATCGGTCACGTCCAGCTGGATCGCCTCCACCGGCAGGCCTTCGGCCTGCAGCTTCAATGCGTGCTCCACGGCGGTTTCGCGTTTGCGGCCAGCCAGCAACGTATGCACGCCGGCCTGCGCCAGCTGGCGCACGGTTTCCAGGCCGATACCACGGGTGGCGCCGGTGACCAGCGCGATCTTGTTCTGATGGGTATTCATGGATTCATGCCTTGTGGGGAAATGCCGCCGCCGGCCAGTGACCGGCGGCGACGGGGTTCCATGTCAGTGGTGGATGGTCGGCTCGCCGTGCTGCACCAGCTGGCCACCGCCATTGCGGGTAACGAACTTGCGCAGGGCCACGTAGAACACCGGCGTAAGGAACAGGCCGAACAGGGTCACGCCCAGCATGCCTGCGAACACGGTGATACCGGTCACCGAGCGCACCTCGGCACCTGCACCATGCGACAGCACCAGCGGCACGGTGCCGGCGATGAAGGCGATGGAGGTCATCACGATCGGGCGCAGACGCAGGCGGCAGGCTTCCAGCGCGGCTTCAACGATGCCCTTGCCGCCCATCTCCAGCTCTCTGGCGAATTCGACGATCAGGATCGCGTTCTTGCACGCCAGGCCCATCAGCACCACCAGGCCGACCTGCACGAACACGTTGTTGTCACCGCCGGTCAGCCACACGCCGAACAGCGCGGACAGCAGGGTCATCGGCACGATCAGGATCACCGCCAGCGGCAGCGACCAGCTTTCGTACAGTGCGGCCAGCACCAGGAAGGCCAGCATGATCGCCACCGGGAACACGATGAAGGCCGCCTTGCCCTGGGTCGCCTGCTGGTAGCTCAGGTCGGTCCATTCGGTGGTCATGCCCACCGGCAGCACCTTGCCGGCGATCTCGGTCAGCTTGTTCATCGCTTCTGCAGAAGACAGCAGGCGCGGGTCGGCTTCACCGGCCAGATCGGCGGCCGGATAGCCGTTGAAGCGCAGCACCGGGTCCGGGCCGAAGGTCTGCTTGATGGTGACCATCGAACCGATCGGCACCATCTCGCCACGATCATTGCGGGTGCGCAGCTTGCCGATGTCCTCGACGGTCTCGCGGAACGGACCATCTGCCTGGGCGATCACCTGCCAGGTACGGCCGAACTGGTTGAAGTCGTTGACGTAGGCCGACCCCAGGTAGGTCTGCAGGGTGTCGAACAGCTCGGTGAGCTGCACGCCCTGTGCCTTGGCCTTGACGCGGTCGACTTCGGCATCCAGCTGCGGAACGTTGGCCTGGTAGCTGCTGATCGGGAAGGCCATGCCCGGGGTCTGCGCAACGGTGCCCTGCATCGCCTGCACGGCATTCTGCAGCGCGCCGTAGCCCAGGTTGCCACGGTCTTCGATGAACATCTGGTAGCCGTTGCCGTTGCCCAGGCCGAGGATCGGCGGCGGCATCATCGCGAAGGCGAAGCCCTCCTGCAGGCCAGCGATCTTCTGGTTGATCTCGGCATTGATCTGCGCGGCGGTGCGGCCATGGCGCTCGGCGAACGGCTTGAGCGGAATGAACGCCACACCGGTGTTCGGCGTATTGGTGAACTGCAGCGCATTGAGGCCCGGGAACGAAATGGTGTGGGCCACGCCATCGGTTTCCTGGGCGATCTTGGCGACCTTGCGCAGCATTTCATCGGTACGCGCGATCGACGAACCCTCCGGCAGCTTCACGCCCGCGATCAGGTACAGCTTGTCCTGGGTCGGGATGAAGCCCGGCGGCACCAGCTTGAAGATCACGCCGGTACCGACCAGCAGGATCGCGTAGACCACGAACACCGCGCCGCGACGGCCGAGGATGCGGGCCACGCCACGCTCGTACTTTTCCGAGCTGGACTTGAAGAAGCGGTTGAACGGACGGAACACCCAGCCGAACAGGCGGTCGATCAAACGGCTCGGAGCATCCTTCGGGGCGCCGTGGGCCTTCAGCAGGCGAGCGGCCAGCGCCGGCGACAGGGTCAGCGAGTTGATCGCCGAGATCACCGTGGAAATGGCAATGGTGACCGCGAACTGCTTGTAGAACTGGCCGGTGACACCGGACAGGAACGCCATCGGCACGAATACGGCACACAGCACCAGCGCGATCGCCACGATCGGGCCGGACACCTCACGCATGGCCTGGTGCGCCGCTGCGGTAGGCGACAGGCCTTCTTCGATGTTGCGCTCGACGTTCTCCACCACCACGATCGCGTCGTCGACCACGATGCCGATCGCCAGCACCAGGCCAAACAGGCTCAGCGTATTGATCGAGAAGCCCAGCAGATACAGTGCAGCGAAGGTACCCACCACCGACACCGGCACCGCGATCAACGGGATGATCGAAGCACGCCAGGTCTGCAGGAACAGGATCACCACCAGCACCACCAGCGCGATCGCCTCCAGCAGCGTGGAGACCACGGCCTTGATCGAGTCGCGCACGAAGATGGTGGTGTCATACACCGCTTCGTACTTCACGTCGGCCGGCATGGTCTTCTGCATCTCGTCCATCGTCGAGATGACCTGGTCACGGATATCCAGCGCGTTGGCGCCCGGCGACTGGAAGATACCGATACCGACCGCGTTCTTGCCGTCCAGCTGCGAACGCAGGGTGTAGTCACCCGCGCCCAGCTCCAGACGGGCGACGTCGGCCAGGCGCACGATCTCGCCATCGTTACCGCTCTTGAGCACGATGTCGCCGAATTCCTTCTCGCTCTTCAGGCGGCCCTGGGCGTTGATCAGGGTCAGGAACTGGCTGTTCGGTAGCGGCTCGGCGCCGAGCTGGCCGGCCGAGACCTGCACGTTCTGCTCGCGCATGGCGCGCACCACATCGCTGGCGGTCAGGCCGCGCGAGGCCACCTTGTCCGGGTCCAGCCAGGCGCGCATGGCGTAGTCGCCACCACCGAAGATCTGCGCGTCACCCACACCCGGAATACGCGCCAGCGCATCCTTGACGTGCAGGCGTGCGTAGTTGCGCAGGTACAGGGTGTCGTACTTGCCTTGGGGCGAGGTCAGGTGCACCACCATCAGGAAGGTCGGCGACTGCTTCTGCGTGGTCACGCCCTGGCGGCGCACGTCCTCGGGCAGGCGTGCCTGTGCCTGCGCCACGCGGTTCTGCACCTTTACCGCCGCCGCGTCCGGGTCGGTGCCCGGGCGGAAGGTGACGGTCATCTGCAGTACGCCGTCGGAACCGGCGACCGACTTGAGGTACATCATGCCTTCGACGCCGTTGATGGCCTCTTCAAGCGGTGTGGCGACGGTCTCTGCAATCACCTTGGGGTTGGCGCCCGGATACACCGTGCGCACCACCACCGATGGCGGCACCACTTCCGGGTACTCGCTGATCGGCAGGATCGGAATCGTGATCAGGCCTGCGGCGAAGATCACGATCGACAGCACCGCCGCGAAGATCGGCCTGTCGATGAAGAAACGGGAAAAGTCCATGGAGGAATTCCTGGGAAAGGCTGACGGCGGGCAACAGCCCCCCTACCCCTCGCCGATATGACGAAGGCAGGAAAGGCCGCCGCTGGCGCCGGCAGCTAAGCGGGGACGCGGATCAGGAGACGGCGGATCAGTGGTTCAACGCGGCGGTGGCATCACGGCCCGGCGCCGGCGCCGGCGCCGGCGCCGGCTGCGGCTGCATCGCCACGGCCTTGGCCTGCACCGGCATGCCCGGCATGAACACCTTCTGCACGCCGTCGATGATCACCTTGTCACCGGCGGCCAGGCCGTGCTCGACAATGCGCAGGCCTTCGGCGGTGCGGCCGAGCTGGATGTCGCGGCGCTGGGCCTTGCCATCCTTGTCGACCACGTAGACGTACTTGCGGTCCTGGTCGGTCAGCACAGCCTTGTCATCGATCAGCAGGGCCTGGAACTGGCCGCTGCCGAGCAGCTGCACGCGGGCGAACAGGCCCGGCGTGAACTGGCGATCGGCGTTGTCCAGCAGCGCGCGGACACGGATGGTGCCGGTGCTGCGGGCGACCTGGTTGTCGAGGAAATCGACCTTGCCCGCGTGCGGGTAGCCCTCTTCACCGGACAGGCCGACCTTCACCGGCAGTTCGCTGTCTCGCTCGCTCGGGCGCTCGCCCTTGCGTGCCATCTGGGCGTAGCGCAGGAAGGTGCTTTCATCGGCATCGAAGTAGACGAACACAGTGTCCAGCGAGACCAGCGTGGTCAGCACACTGGCACTGTCGCCGGCGGTGACCAGGTTGCCGGCGGTGACCATCGCGCGGCCTGCACGGCCGTCGATCGGCGCACGCACCTTGGTGAACTCCAGGTTGAGGCGGGCGGCATCCAGCGCGGCCTGCGCGGCCTGCACGGCCGCACCGGACTGGTCGGCGGCGGCCCGACGCTGCTCGGCGGTCTCGGTGGAGATCGCCTGCTGCTCGGACAAGCGCTTGGCACGTTCGGATTCACTGCGGGCCAGGGTGGCCTGGGTGCGGGCGCGGGCCAGTTCGGCGGCGGCCCGATCGTACTCGGCCTGGTAGCTGCGTGCGTCGATGGTGAAGAGCACTTCGCCCTTCTTCACTTCCTGGCCTTCGACATAGTTGACCTTGTCGATGTAGCCGGAAACACGCGGACGCAGTTCAACGCTCTGTACCGCTTCGACACGGCCGCTGAACTCGTCCCATTGGCTGACCTGCTTGACCAGCACCGGGGCAGCACTGACCTGCGGCGGCGGCGGTGCACCGGCCTCTTCGGCGTGGCCGCCGCTGCACGCGGCAAGTACCGCCGCGGCGAGGATCGACACGCCAGCCATCGCGATGCGATGGCCGAAACGATGTGGGGTGGTATTGGGGGAAGTCATGGCATGCATCCGTACGGAGGGGTGGTACAGCTTTTGAATCAAGGTGTGGAACGTCGCTTGCGGAAGCCGGCGGGTGCGCAGACTGCGACCTCAACCATGGTCGAGGTCAAGCAACGCCGGCGGTATCGCGCCACAAGGGGGGAACGTCCAGGTGCAGCAGCCCGCGCGGCAGTTCGGCATCACTGCTGTCGCAGCGCACGATGGCGCGGTTGTCGCGGCACCCATCGAGCAGCGAGACCACGCGACGCCCGACCAGCAGCGAGCTGGGCCACTCGATGCAGGCATTGGCCGCGTTGGCCGGGGTACAGACCGGGCTGCAGACTTCCAGCATCTGCGCGCGCACGCCCAGCGCCTGCGCCTCCTGGTGCACGACCTGCGCGTACATGCGCAGCGCGGCGGTGGTGATCGAGGTCTCGCCATAGCCCGCCCAGGGCTTGGCGTTGGCCGGGCTGCCGATCATCACGTAGCGCCGCGCATGCACGTTGCCCTGCAACAGCGGCAACAGGTGACGCACCGCGTGCACATGCGGCATCAGATCGGCCTGCATCGCGCCCAGCAGCTCATCGCCGTTGCGGTCGGTCACCCGGCCGCGGCGGTAGGGGCCGCCCATCGCCGCGATCACCGCCGCCAGCGGACGCGGACGCTGCGCGATACGCTCGGCCAGCACGCGTGCCGAACCGTCGTCACTCAGCGAACCCAGCAGGGTCTCCAGGCCAGGCTCATCGGCGAACTGCTCATGCAGCGCGGCCAGCCGGCCCGGATCGCGGCCGACCACCAGCACCGGGCTGCCGGCTTCCAGCAATGCGCCAACCACGCCCTGGCCAACGGCACCGGTGCCGCCGAGAACCAGGACTTCGGGCGTCAGCATCCCATTCACGGGACATTTCCTCCCAAATCCGGGATAGTCCCGATTCGACGCAGGCGGTTGCCCTGGTGCGGGACCAGGCGGACGGTGCCGCCACGCTGCTGACGCATGGGCGCGGTAAACTCACGAAAGTCCTTGTGTACCAAGGAACTCGGACGGGCTTCGACGGTCATCGCCAGGTCCAGGGCGTTCTGGCCGGCGTTCCGGAGTCGGGCAAGAATGTTGCGCAGGCTCATGGCGGACGGGCTCCAATTAACGAATGGCGCCACGATAGACCTCAAACCTTTACTTGATTAGTCCTGATTAAGGGGAATAATCATCCCGCACCCGGTCCAATCGTTCTGTCACGATTGTCCCATCCCCGACGTCCAGGACCCCCGACCATGTCCCACGATCTCAACGAGACGCTGATCTTCGTCAAGGTGGTCGAGCAAGGCAGCTTCATTGCCGCCGCCAAATCGCTCGGCCTGCCCAAGACCACTGTGAGCCGCAAAGTGCAGGAACTGGAAACGCGCCTGGGCGCGCGCCTGCTGCACCGGACCACGCGCCGACTCGGCCTGACCGAAGCCGGTTCGATCTATCACGAGCACTGCCAACGCATCGCACGCGAGCTGGAAGAAGCCGAGAGCGCGGTCAGCCAGCTGCAGTCCGGCCCACGCGGCTGGCTGCGCTTCACCGTGCCCTATTCGATCGGCATCACCTGGATCGCACCGCTGCTGGGCCAGTTCCATGCTCAGTACCCGGAGATCCGGCTGGACATGCACATGGGCAACGAGAAGCTGGACCTGATCGCCGGTGAAGCCGACCTCGCGCTGCGTGTCGGCGCCCTGCCCGATTCCAACCTGGTGGCGCGCAAGCTGGGCAGCCTGCGCACGCAGGTGTTTGCCAGCCCTGCCTACATCGAACGCTACGGCGAACCACTGCACCCGGAAGAACTGCAGTTCCACCGCATCCTGGCCATGCGCAAGCCGTACCACACCGGCAACTCGCCGCGCTTCACCTGGCAGCTGGGCGAGAACGGCGGTGAGCTGCGCGACTTCCCGGTCACGCCGCTGATGACCGCCAACGACATGTCGGCACTCAATGGTGCACTGGTGTGCGGCGAGGGGCTGCTGCTGACCGGCGACGTGATGGCCAAGCCGTTCGTCGAGTCGGGCATGGTGCGGCGCGTGCTGGCCGGCTGGACCGGCCCGGAAGTGGATTTCAATGCCGTGTTCGCCGGTGGCCGGCTGGTCTCGCCGAAGGTACGGGCATTCGTCGATTTCCTCGTCGAGAAACTCAACTTCGACGCCAACTACATGCTGGCGCAGTGCCCGGGCGCGAAACTGGCGCAGCAGCAGAAGGCGCAGGAAGACGCGGCACTGGAAAGCAGCGGCAAGCGGATCCTGGAGAAGGTGGCAGCGTCGGCGGCTTGATCCAAGGCATCCACGCCTGGCGTGGATCTACCTGGCGTGCGATGGCGGGTTCCGTAGAGTCGAGTTTGCTCGACTGCCCTGCCGCTTCAGCCGAGCAAGCTCGACGCTACTGACGCTGCGCCAGCACATGCTCCACCAGCGCGCGCAGTTTCGGCTCGGCCTGGCGACGGCTGGGGTAGTAGAGGAAAAAGCCCGCGAAGCGCGGGCAATATGCGTCGAGCACGGACACCAGTTCGCCGCGCTGCAGCCAGGGCCGCCAGGTCTCTTCCATGCCGATGGCCAGCCCCGCTCCGGCCAGGGCCAGCCGGACCATCACGCCCATGTCGTTGCTGGTGATTTCCGGCTGTACATCGACGCTGAACTCACGCCCCCGCTCTTCGAATTCCCATCGGTAGGGCGCCCTGTCCGGCGCGCTGCGCCATCCGATGCAGCGGTGGGCACCCAGTTCCCGTGGGTGCGTCGGCAGCGCGTGGGCATCACGATAGCCCGGCGAGCACACCACCAACTGGCGCTGCCGCGCCGATACCGGCACCGCCACCATGTCCTGGGCAATGACCTCTCCCAGCCGCACGCCCGCATCGAATCCCGCGCCGACGATGTCGAACCCTTCATCGGTGACGGTGATGTCCAGCTGCAACGCCGGATAACGTGCAGCAAAACCGGCCAGCATCGGGCCAGCCAGGAACGCCTCGGCAATGGATGACACAGCAAGCCGCAGCTGCCCGGACACGGTTGTCTGGCGGCGCATGCTGGCCTCCAGCGCGTCGCCCAGTTCCGCTAACGCAGGCCTGATCGAGGCCAGCAGCGCCTGACCGGCATCGGTGAGGCTGACGCTGCGGGTGGTGCGCATTACCAGGGCAGCACCCAACGATTGTTCCAGCCTGGCGATGGTCTGGCTGACCGCCGAACGGGTCACGCCCAGCTGCTGGGCCGCTCCGGTGAAGCTGCGGCAGTCGGCGACCCGCTGGAACACGGCCAGCGCGTTGAGATCGACGCTCATTGGTTAGAAGATCTGAACAAGGTGATCAGGAGTCGCCATCTTATCGCGACAAGGTCGGACGTCTACCGTGGCTGTACCGGGCGCGGCCCGGCACTCCCCCCTCAAGAGCACTGCCATGAGCCCTTCCCGAACCATCCTGATCACCGGCGCCTCCAGTGGCATCGGCGCCGGCATCGCCCGCTCCCTCGCCCAACCGGGTGCACGCCTGGTGCTGGGCGCCCGTCGCGTGGATCGCCTGCAGGCGTTGGCCGACGAGCTGCGCCTGCAGGGCGCCGAGGTGCTGGTGCACGCCCTGGATGTCACCCGCCGCACGCAGGTCGAGGCCTTCGCCGACGCCGCCCGCCAGCACTTCGGTTCCATCGATGTCATCGTCAACAATGCCGGCGTGATGCCGCTGTCCCTGATGTCCTCGCTGAAAGTCGAGGAGTGGGACCGGATGATCGACGTAAACATCCGCGGCGTGCTGTACGGCATCGCTGCCGTGCTACCCGGCATGATCGCGCAGCGCAGCGGGCAGATCATCAACATCGCCTCGGTTGGTGCGCTGTCGGTGGTCCCGACGGCGGCGGTGTACTGCGCGACCAAATACGCGGTACGTGCGATCTCCGACGGCCTGCGCCAGGAACACCGTGAACTGCGGGTGACCTGCATCCATCCCGGCGTGGTGGAAAGCGAGCTGGCCGACAGCATCACTGATCCGGCGGCCGCCGCGATGATGGTCGGCTATCGCGCCATCGCCCTGCAGCCGGACGCGATCGGGCGCGCGGTGCGGTTTGCGATCGAACAGCCTGACGATGTGGATGTGAACGAGATCGTGGTGCGGCCCACTGCGACGATGTGAGCGGTTGACCCGGCGTCTGTTGGATGCCGACCCTGGTCGGCGTTCCCGCTTCCGGTAGATGCCGACCTTGGTCGGCGCTGTTCGGGAAAGCCGCGCACCGGAGCCACCATCGGCGTGCCGAGCAACGCTCGGCACCCACAAAAATGCCGCCTGCAAGGGCGGCATTTTCGTTCCGGCCGGTGGCCGGACCGGCTCAAGCAATAACGCTATGCGTTATTGCTTGAGCGGAATCACGCGGATTTCGACGCGGCGGTTCTTGGCACGGCCGGCATCGGTGCTGTTGTCTGCGATCGGGTAGGACTTGCCGGCGCCGAGGGTTTCGATGCGCACGCTCTGCACGCCCTGGCCGATCAGGTACTGCGCCACCGAATCGGCGCGCTCCTTGGACAGGCGGTTGTTCACCGCATCGCTGCCGATGCTGTCGGTATGGCCAACCACTTCGATCATGGTCTGGTTGTAGTCACGCAGGGTACCGGCCACACCGTTGAGCGAACCGTAGAACTGCGGCTTCAGGGTTGCCTTGCCGAAGTCGAAGGTGATGCCGTCCGGCAGGTTCAACATGATGTTGTCGCCCTGGCGCTGCACATCGATGCCGGTGTTGGCGGTGCGCTCACGCAGCGCGCGTTCCTGGCGATCCTGGTACTGGCCAACGGCGGCGCCGCTGAGTGCACCGATACCAGCGCCGATCAGCGCGTGCTGGCGGCGTTCGGTAGCGCTGTCACCGGTCAGCAGGCCGGCAGCCACGCCGATGGCGGTACCGATCAGCGCATTGCGGCCGGTACGGTTCTGCTGCTCGGTCGGGTTGCCATACTGGTCGCTCTGCACATAGGAGCCGCCGGTGGCGCAGGCCGACAGGACAGCCGCACTCATCAGGGCCAGAGCGACGTTGCGGGTGGTGTTGCGGATCATGTGGTTCTCCTTGGTTTCCGGTCGGGCCGGCGGCTTGCGGGCGCAGAGAGGATAAACAGGCTGACGCGATGTCGGGATGATGATCCAGCGTGCCGACAGGGCCGCGTTCAGCTAACTGACTCGATCGCGCTGCGGCGGCTTTACCCCGCCCCTGACTGGCGGTAGGCGGCAAGTGCGGCGTCGCGGCCCGCGGCCAGTTCCACCAGTGGCGTGCGCGGATAGCCCGGTGCATGCGCCGCCAGCAGCAGTGGATGCTGCCACGGCGCGAAGCGTGCCTTCACCGGCAGCGCGGCCAGCTCGGGTACCCAACGACTGATGTAACGGGCCTGTGGATCGAACTTCTCGGCCTGGGTCACCGGATTGAACACACGGAAATACGGCGCTGCATCAGCACCGGTCCCGGCCACCCACTGCCAGCCCATCGTGTTGTTGGCCAGGTCGGCATCGACCAGGGTGTCCCAGAACCAGCGCGCGCCGTGCAGCCAGTGCGCCCGCAGGTGCTTGCACAGGTAACTGGCGACGATCATCCGCACCCGGTTGTGCATGTAGCCGGTGTGCCACAACTCGCGCAGTCCGGCATCGACAATCGGCACGCCGGTGTGGCCGCGCTGCCAGTCGTGCAGTTGCGCGGCACTGGGCGTGGCCCACGCGAAGCGATCGAAGCGTGGGTTGAGGTTGTCGGTCGGCGTTTTCGGGAAGTGGTGCAGCAGGTGGTAGGCGAAGTCACGCCAGCCGAGCTGGCGCAGGTAGCCGTCGATATCGGCATCGGTGCCGGCACTGCGCAGGCCTTCCAACGCATGGGCGATGCGCCACGCGGCGATCTCGCCGAAATGCAGGTGCGGCGACAACCGCGAGGTGCCGATCCGGTCCGGCAGATCGCGCTGCTCGCGATAGCCGCGCAGAGCACCGTCCTCGAAAACGGACAGCGCCTCCAGCGCGCCCGCTTCGCCGGGTTGCCAGTGCTCCCAGAAGCCGGCATCCCAGTCCAGCATGGGCGCCAGCTGCAACTCGTCCAGCGCGAGGCTGTCGACCGTGTGCGCCGGCAGCGTCTTCGGTGCCGCCTGCAGCGCAGGCAGGCGCCAATGGCTGAGCACGTTGCGCCAGTAGGGGGTGAATACCTTGTACGGCTGCCCCTGCTGGGTCGCGATATCCCAGGGCTCGAACAGCAGGCTGCCATTGCAGCTCTGTGCATCGATGCCCTGCTCGCGCAGGGTGCGCTTGATGATGGCGTCGCGTGGCTGCGTGGCCGGCTCGTACTTGCGGTTCCAGTACACGGCGTCGGCGCCGGTCTGCTTGATCAGCGCCTGCAGGGTCGGCAGGCTGTCACCGGCGCGCAGCACCAGCGAGGAGCCACGCGCGCGCAGGTCGGCATCCAGCGCGGCCAACGAGCGATGGCGCCACGCATTGGAGGCCGCACCGGGTGCCCATTCGCCTTCTTCATGCGGCGCGTGGATGTAGACCGGCACCACGCTGTGGCCGGCCTCCAGCGCGGCCTGCAGGGCCGGATTGTCCTGCAGCCGCAGATCGCGGCGGAACCATACCAACGCTACCGACACACGCACCACCATCGTTGTGGAAGGCGGCCATGATAGCCAGCGGCAGTGAAGCGGAGTGAAGCCTGCCGCGTCGCGCAACGCGTCATGCCGGCTTCATGGCGTGCACCCGGCACACTTGCGTTGCTATACATCGTGCGCGGAGGGAGCCACTCCCTTACCGATCACTGTGCGAAGGCGCTGTCTCGTCACGGGTCGGCCGCTGCCACGAGGCCAGCAGCATGTGCGCCAGTGGCACCAGTATCGGCAACCCCAACAGCCCCACCAAGGCCCAGCCGGTCAGGCGGCCGAACAGCAGGCCGAACATCAGGCTTGCCGCGCACAGCGCAATGCCCAGCCCGGCCCCCATCCGCGCGCCCCAGGGCGAGCCACGCAGGGTGAGGCCATTGAGCAGGAATGCACCCGTCAGCCACCAGAAGCCCAGCAGACCGATGCTTGCCAGCACGGTCCCCACCAGCATCGGCATCCGGTCCGGATGGTCATTGGGCTGCAACAGCACCAACAGGCCGAAGCCATCCAGCAAGGTCACTGGAATCGCCAGCAACAGCAGTTCCAGCACCAGCAGCGTGGCCCCAGCGCCGCGCCCCCATGTCGATCCGCCCATCCACACTGCCTCCGGGGGTTGAGCGGCGAGCATACAACGCCGGAGGGCGCCGTCCCGGTCAAGGGCCGGGGCGCGCGTCGAAGCGCTGCATTGCTTCGCTGATCAGCGCACGCGCTTCGGCGGCATTGCCCCAGCCATTGAGCTGCACCGGATTGCGCCCGGCCGGCAGATCCTTGTAGACCCGGAAGAACGCCTCGATGCGCTGCCGTTCGATCTCAGGCAGATCGGCCAGGTCGCGGATCCTGGCATAGGTCGGATCGACCTTGTCGGTCGGCACGCCGATGATCTTCTCGTCGTGCTCGCCACCATCGATCATCTTCAGGTAACCGATCGGTCGGAAACGCACGATCACGCCCGGATGCAACGGCTCGCGGGTCAGCACCAGCGCATCCAGCGGATCGCTGTCACCGGCCAGCGTGCGCGGCATCGAACCATAGTTGGCCGGGTACGCGACCGGCATCGACTGGAAACGGTCCACATGTACCAGCCCGTCGTCCTTGATCTCGTACTTGGTGAAACTGCCAGCCGGGATCTCCACCGCCAGATTCACTTCCTGTGGCGCCTGCTTCGGCTGCGCCACCAGGAACGGATGCAGCACGCTGTCAGCGGCGGTCACCGCGCTGGCCAGCAACAGCAGGGATGCACCAATGGCGGCCAGCGGAACGATGCGATGGGACGTGGTCATGGGCGTGTCCTGATCATTCCCAGCAGCGGTCGGCACGACCCTTGGCGGTCTGCGCACGCGGGCAATCGCGCGGTGCGATGCGCCCCTCGGTCAGCTCCATGCGCTGCTTGCCGCCCCTGGCATCGCGGCGCAGTTCGAAGGCATCGTAGAGACGGCCGGTCGCGGTGCGCGCTTCATAGCGCAGGCGCTGCGGGTCGATGTTCAACACCTGGAACAGCTGGGTATCCTCGGCCACCGGATCCATCGTCCTTCGCGCTTCATCGGAAAGGCGGTACTGCTTCGGCCCGGCGACGGTCACCACATACTGCGGCGTCGCGGCCTGCCCTTCGCCACGACGGCCATAGGTGTGATCGTGGCCCTGCAGCACCAGATCCACGTTGTGCCGGCGCACCACCGGCAGCAGCACGTCTCGCAGTGCAGCGTTCTCGCGGCCCTCGCGCGGCGAGTAGAAAGGCTGGTGCAGCAACACGATGGTCCACGGCTGCGGATTGCTGGCCAGCACCGTGTCCAGCCACTGCGCCTGCGCCTTGGCTGTGCCGAGGTCGAGCGCCGAGGTTCCATCGACTACGGCCACACGCACGCTCTGTGCGTCGAACCAGTAGCTGGTCTGCTGCGCGGCGCGGGCGCCATTGCCCGGCAGTGCGAACGTCACCGGCCAGTGCCGGCCCAGCACACGGCGCTCCTGCGGTGTGTCCTCGAACTCTTCGAAGTATTCGTGGTTGCCGATGGCCGGCGCCACCAGCGTTTCCTGCGCAAGCCAGCCGGTGGCGGCGAACCACTCACCCCACTCACTGTCGTCCATGTTGTCGCCGCCGCTGACCAGGTCGCCGGCGAACAGGCTCATGCGCGCCAGCGGTGCAGCCTTCTGCGCGGCACGCACCACACGGCTGACATGGCTGACGTTCTTGTTCTGTGTATCGCCGAAGTACAGCAGGGTCAGCGGCTGATCGGCAGCGGCCAGCGTGCGCAGCTGGTTCCAGGCGCTCCAGCTGCCATGGCCCTGCACCCGGTAGACGTACAGGGTATCTGGCTGCAGCCCATCGATATCGGCGCGATGGTGATGCGACGGGCCGTTCTCGGTCTGCAGGGTCCGGGTGGTCGAACGCACCTGGCGGATGCCCTCGATGGCCGGCGAATCACCGGCCTGGGCGATTTCCAGCAGCGGCGCCTGCACACTGCCATCAGTGCGCCAGGCCACGGCAAAGCCGTGGCTGGGATCTGCCGCAGGAGAGGCAACGATACGGTCAGGCACCGGGGTGGCCGCATAGTGGCGGCTGCCTGCCGGTACCTGGGTATTCGGCTCTGCCGCCGCGAACGACAACGACGGCAGCGCCAACAGCAGGCCCAGCGCCAGTGCGCGCATCACGCAACGCCCGCTCATGCGCCACACTCCAGCGGCAAGGCCAGCTGCTTGGCGATGCTCTCCCAATCGAATGCCACCACGCCCTGGTCGTCATGCACCGCATACAGCGCACCGTGCGGGAAGCGCGCGCTGGGCTGCTGCATCATCCAGATGCCATCGGTGTTGGCCACGGTATTGCCCTGGAACGCCCCCACCGGCTTCAGCGTGTGCCGGTCGAAAAGATGGAACACGCTGCGCTGCTTGCCCTGCTCGGTGGTGATCCACCAGCCGTCCTTGCCGCAGGTGCGCAGGGTCACGCCTTCGGCCTGCGCCTTGAACACATCGCGACCGAAGGTGGTACCGGTGAAGCGGCCCGCCAGGGTGTAGACCTTGAACTCGCTGGCGTAGCTCTCGTCCTCTTCGGCGATCAACAGGCGGTCATTGTCCGGGTCGCCCCAGATCGACTCGACCACACGCAGTGCACCGGCTTCAGTGGTGTCACCGATGTCGGCCACCCGCTTCGCCTCGATTTTCGCACCATCGCGGGTCACGTGGTACTGGCGCACGCGCTTGTCCAGCTCGGCCAGCGGCGGCAGGATGTCACGCCCCTGCGCATCCTCGCCGTTGTCCCAGGAGTCGGTGACGTAGACGCTGTAGCCATCGGCACGGCGGTCGACCCACAGCCCGTACGGCTTGCGCAGGTCGTCCGCAGCGAACGTCGCCAGCGGAGTGAAGCCCGGCAGGGCCAGCACCTGCACGCGGTGATTGTCGCGCTCCACGATCCACAGCAGGTCGTCGGTCACCGCGATGCCGTTTGGGCGGTCGAACTGCCCCGGTGCGGTGCCGCTGCTGCCCACGTCGCGCAGGTGCTGGCCGGTGCTGCCGTCGTAGACCACCAGCTTGTCGGTGGCCTTGGCGGTGGCGATCAGCCACAACGTGCCGTCCGGCGCGCGCCAGGCCGCAGGCGAGTCGATATTGTCGGCCGGGGTCATCGGAGAGAGAAAGGCTTCGGCGATGGTGGTCACCACCCGTTCGCCCCCGGTGTCCGGCGAGACGGCGGCCGGATCACCGCCCGCCCCCGGCGTGCAGCCGGCCGCCAGCAGCATGGTCAGCGCGATGGCCAGGGACGTGCCGCGACACGCCATCACAGTGCCACCTTCAGGCCCAGCGCGTAGGTGCGGCCGTACTCTTCCATCTGCAGTGTGCGCGAGCGCGTGCCCTGGTACAGCTCCAGTGGCTTGTCCAGCAGGTTCTGCGCTTCGAAGTACATGCTCACGCGCGGGGTGAACTTGTAGTCCAGCGAGAAATCGAGCTGGGTATTGGGCGCCACGTAGATGTCGAAGGCGCGCCCCTTGCCGATGCTGTCCAGGTACTCGCTGCGGTACACCGCCGCCAGTCGCGTACTCACGCCGTACTTTTCGTAGCCGATGTGCGCGCTGTAGACATGCTTGGAAGCGCGCGGCAGGGTGAAGTCCTCGCCCGCGCGGTCCTCGATGCCGGCGTCGAAGGAGGTATCCAGCCAGGTACCACTGGCACCGACCAGCAGCCCGTCCAGGCCGGCCGGGAGGAACGCCAGCTGCTGCTGCCAGTTGAACTCCGCGCCGCGGACCGTGGCCTTGCGGCCATTGATCGGCTGGGTCACGTCGAAGCCACCGTAGGCCGGGTCATTGGTGCGCACGGTCTGCACGATGTAGCCATCGATCGATTTGTGGAACAGCCCCAACGAGACGATGCCACTGCTGCCGATGTACTTCTCCACCGACAGGTCGATGTTCTTCGACTCGTACGGGTCCAGTTCCGGATTGCCCAGCCGTACTTCCTCGTCGCCGCGGCTGTAGCCCACGCGCGGAGAGACGTCGCCGAAGGACGGGCGGGAAACGGTCTTGTTGGCCGAGGCGCGCAGCACCCAGTCATCGGCCGCGTCGTAGCGCAGGTGCAGGCCCGGCAGCACGTTGGTGTAGCTGCTGTTGGCCACGCGCGGGGTGACGGTGAAGCTGCGGCCATTGGCGGCCACGTCCACCTGGTTGCCGGTCGCCTTGAAGCGGGTGTTCTCCACGCGCACGCCGCCGATGATGCGCAGTGCGCCGACATCCCAGGTACCCATGGCATAGCTGGCGAAGATGTCTTCGCTGGCCACGTAATCTTCTTCCAGCGAGGTCATCGCGTTGCCACCGACATCCTGCGGACGGGCGGTGTACTGGCTGCCATTGGCCGCCCAGAAGGCGCGCATCGCGGCCGAATCCATGCCATCACCCAGGGTGCCGTGGCGATACTCCGGTGAGGAGGTGGTCCAGCTCGAGAGCGCCACCTTCGGGCCGACGCGCAGTTCGCTTTCGTCGACATTCACGTCGCGGTCGCGCCAGCGGCCCAGCAGACCGAACTTGATGCTGCTGCTGTCGCCGTCGAAGCGCACGTTGACCTGCGCGCTGTGCTCCTTGTCATTGACCTGCTTGGGCGAGAGCACGAAGCGATCGAAGGCGTAATTGCCGTTGTCCAGCCACTGCGGGTTGTCGAAGCTGTAGCTGGGCAGGCGGCTGCTCTGGTCCAGGGTGCCATTGAAGGCCTTGCCGTTGAGCTTGAAGCGGGCCTCCATCTCGTCATTCACCCGCTCTTCGGTGCGGGTGTAGCCGACCTTGTAGTCGACCACGGCATGGGTCAGCTTGTTCTCGCCACCGAGGCTGGCCGCGAAGGTGTTCTCCTCCTTGGTGCGGTAGCGCATGCGCTTGTCGATGGAGTCCTTCGGCATGCCATCCAGGCGGTACTGGTCGGTACCGGTCTTGACCATCTTCGCGTCATCGAAGTTGAAGATCACGCGCTGGCGGGTTTCCGCATCATCGAACTGGCTGTACAGCGTACGCAGGTAGTACCTGCTGTCTTCATTCGGGCGCCAGTCGAGGTTGAGGTTGGCGCCGATACGCTTGCGCTCGATCTCGTACTTGCGATGCTGCAGGTTGATCGCAGTGACATCGCCCGGTGCGGCATCCTTCTCGCCGTCGTATTCCACTTCGGTGTTGTCCGACTCGAACGTGCGCTTCTGGTAGTTCACGCCCAGCGCGACACCGAAGGTATCGTTGAATACTTCGCTGTAGTTGAAGGCGGCCTTCGGGCTGGTCTCGCCGGACAGCTGCTGATGGCTGCCTTCGATCTTGCCACGCAGGCTGCGGCCATCGCGGTCGAAGGCCGAGGCCGATTCCACCAGTACGGCACCGCCGATCGCATCACCGGGCATGTCCGGCGTCGGCGACTTCACCACCCGCAGGCGCTCGGTGGAATCGGACGGAATCACGTCCAGCGGTGCGGCGCGGCTGGAATCTTCCGGCGTGCCCACGGCGATGCCATCCACGCTGACACTGTTGAGGTTGGCATCCAGGCCGCGGATGACCACGAAGCGGCCTTCGCCCTGGTCGCGGGTCACGCTGATGCCCGGCAGGCGCTGCAGCGACTCGGCCACGTTCTTGTCCGGGTACTGGCCCAGCGCATCGGAGGAGACTGCATCCTCGATGGCATCGCTGCTGCGCTTGAGGTCGACCGCGCGGATCTGCGATTCGAGCTGGGCGCGCACTTCAATGCGGTCCAGGTCGATCGCGTCGGCAGCCACAGCGCCGGTGGCGGCGACCGCCTGCTGCCCGGCGGCCTGCAGCGGGGCTGCGGCCCCCATCGCCAGGGTCAGGGTGATGGCAACGGCCAACGGAGTCTTGATATGCACTGGGAATCCCCATTCCTGTTAAGAATGGGTCTGCACGGTATGTCCGCAAGGTTGCATGGCCGTGACATGCATCTGCACATTTCATGTACGGCGGTTCCATGCCGGGTTTGGGGTTGCGCACGGCAATCCGGCAAAATGGCGTCCTCTCTCCTGATTACCCTTCCCGACCATGAAGATCGTCGAAGTGCGCCACCCGTTGGTGCAGCACAAGATCGGCCTGATGCGCAACGCAGCGCTCAGCACCAAGGATTTCCGCGAACTGGCCAACGAGCTGGGCACGCTGCTGGCCTATGAGGCCACCGCCGACCTGGACACCGAACCGCACACCCTGTCCGGCTGGGCCGGCCCGGTCACCGTGCAGCGCATCGCCGGCGCCAAGATCACCGTTGTGCCGATCCTGCGTGCCGGCCTGGGCATGCTCAGTGGCGTGCTGTCGCTGATCCCGGCCGCCCGCGTCAGCGTGGTGGGCCTGCAGCGCGATGAGGAAACCCTGCAGCCGGTGCCCTACTTCGAGCGCCTGACCGGTCGCCTGGAAGAACGCGACGCGCTGATCCTGGACCCGATGCTGGCCACCGGCGGCACCCTGATCGCCACGATCGACATGCTCAAGCGTGCCGGCGCCCGCCGCATCAAGGGCATCTTCCTGGTCGCCGCGCCGGAAGGCATCGACGCGGTCAAGGCCGTGCATCCGGACGTTGAGATCTACACCGCGGCCATCGATACCCAACTCAACGAAAAGGGCTACATCCTGCCGGGCCTGGGCGACGCCGGCGACCGCATCTTCGGCACCCGCGTCGGCTGAGGAGTGGTGGGGTCAGAGCCCTTTCGGGGCGAAAGGGATCTGACCCAACAGAGGCTACAGGCCTGCCGCGAAGGCTTCCAGCTGGCCGATGGCTGTGTTCCAGCCGTCGAAGAAGCCCAACTGCTCGTGCTGGTCACGCAAGGCCTTGTCCGGGTGCATCACCCGCGCGGTGTAGCGGCAGCCCTGCCCCTCGTCCTCCATCGTGATGATGGCAGTGAAGCCCAGCCACGGTGACTGTGGCCGCCAGCCTGCGCCCAGCATCGAGGTGAATACCAGGCGCTGTTGCGGCACGATCTCAAGGAAGCAGCCCGGATTGTCGCTGCTGCCGCCATCTGGGCCCTGCATGAAGGTGTGGAAGGCCCCGCCCGGGCGCAGATCGAATGCGCGCACCTCGGTGGTCCAGGGCCTCGGACACCACCACTGACGCAGCAGTTCCGGGTCGGTCCATGCCCGCCACAGTGCCGCGCGCGGTGCATTCAGCACACGCCTGATGACCAGGTCGGTGTCAGGGTTGTTGCCTGCGTCTTCGGCCATGGGCCTGCTCCTGTCGGTGAAGGGTTTCAACCAGATCAACCAGGCGGGCGGTACGCCCTTCCCACACGGCGCGCTGCCCGGCCAGCCATTTTTCGGCCTCGCCCAGCCGCGCAGGTACCAGTTCGCAGGTGCGTACACGCCCCTGCTTATGGCTGCGCACCACGCCGCAGCGCTCCAGCACGGCCAGGTGTTTCATCAGCGAGGGCAAGGCCATCTCGAACGGTTCGGCCAGCACCGACACCGTGCGCGGGCCCTGCCCCAGCGTGGCCACGATCGCGCAACGGGTCGGGTCGGCCAACGCCAGGAAGACGTCGTTGATGGTCGAATCATACTTACCCATATGGCTAAGTAATACGCCGATCTGAATGCTGGTGCAAGCGGACGCGGCCGCAATGCGATTCTTCACGCGGCCTTGCTGCCCGGAGGCCAATGCTCCGCGCACCCGCCACCCCTTGGAGCTCCCCGATGAAAGCCTCTTTCCTGCTGGCCGCCGTCCTGCTGGTCGCCCTGCCCCTGGCCGCCAACGCCACCACACCGCAGCAGCAGCGCATGGCCGATTGCTCGGCCAAGAACAAGGGACTCAAGGGCGACGCTTACAAAACCGCGCAGAGTTCCTGCCTCAGTGGCCACGCCGCCGAAACCAAGGCCGCGACCACGCCACAGGAACGCATGAAGAAGTGCAACGCCGACGCTGGCACCAAGAAGCTTGCCGGTGATGCGCGCAAGACCTTCATGAGCAGCTGCCTGAAGGCGTCGTAACAACGGTTTATCCACGCATGGCGTGGATCTACTGAGATCAACAACGGTTTATCCACGCGTGGCGTGGATCCACTACCTATGGAAGGCCGGGCACTGCCCGGCCTTTTCATTACCCCAGCGCGCGCGCCTTCAGCTCACCCTGCTCGTGCAGGGTCACGAAACGGCCCTTGTCATCACGGCCCAGCTGCGCCAGTGCCACCTGCGGGTCGTGGGTGAAGAACAGACGCACGTTGCGCGCCAGCTTGTCTTCCAGAAACTGGCGTTTCTCGTCGATCAGCAACTCGGCATTGCGGTCGTAGCCCATGGTGATCGGCACATGCACCCATGAACGCCCTGGAATCAGGTCGGCACAGAACACCACACCCCCGTGCGCGCCCTCGCCGGCCTGCGCGTGGCCGACAATCTCGGCCAGCATCAGCCCCGGCGTATGCCCGTCGCTGTAGCTGAAACGTACGCTGTGGCCAAGTGCCTTGGAGTACTCCCCATCCACCACTTCCAGGCGACCACTGGCCTGCAGCAGGCCCGGCAGCTCCGGAATGAAGCTGGCCCGGTCGCGCGGATGCGGCTGCACGGCGCGCTGCCAATGCTGTGCACCCACCACATAGGTCGCATTGGGGAACAGCAGTTCCGGCTCACGCCCTTCGCTCCACGCCGCCAGCAGCCCGCCGGCATGATCGAAGTGCAGGTGGCTGAGCACCACGACATCGACATCCTCGTGCTCGAAACCGGCTTCGCGCAGCGAATCGATCAGCACGTGCTGGCTTTCCTGCACGCCGTAGCGCTCACGCATGCGCGGATCGAAGAACGCCCCGATACCGGTTTCAAACAGCACCGTCTTGCCTTCCAACGGGCTGGCAAGCAGCGCACGGCAGGCCAGCTCGATGCGATTGAGCTCGTCCGGTGCCGCCCATTTTTCCCACAACGCGCGCGGCGCGTTGCCGAACATCGCACCGCCATCGAGGCGCTGCGAGTTTCCACGAATCGACCAGAGTTTCATGCGTCGATTATCGGCGCCAGCTCGTTAAATAATCGCTAGAAAGGAAACAGAAAACCCCGCCGGCAAAGGCGGGGTTTTCAGGTGTGCGTCCGCCTGGCATGGCCCGACGCTACCGCAGGATCAGCGCGCCGGCACGACCTGGGCACTGCCCACCGGATTGCGTGGGTCACTGCCGCCGAACAGATGGTTCGCCTTGCGATCCCATTCCACGGTCTGCAGGTTGCCCCAGACATGGCTGGAACCGCGGCCACCGGCGGCGGTGTCACCCGGCAGATCGATCTTGTGACCCATCGCCTGCAGCTGCTTTACCGTCGCCGCATCGAACGCATCGTCCTCGGCTTCGATCAGGTCCGGCAGCCACTGGTGGTGGTAGCGCGGCAGGGCAGCCACCTGCTGCGCGTCCAGTCCAGCGTCGTAACCCAGGATACCCAGCAGCACCATGGTGATGATGCGACTGCCCCCCGGGGTACCCAGCACGATCACCTTGTCACTGTTTTCCATGAAGGTGGGCGTCATCGAGCTGAGCATGCGCTTGCCCGGCTTCGGCGCATTGGCCGCGTAGCCCATCACGCCGAACGCATTGGGCGTGCCCGGCTTCAGCGCGAAGTCGTCCATCTCGTTGTTCAGCAGCACGCCGGTGCCCTTCGGAATCAGGCCCGAGCCGTACAGCAGGTTGACGGTCTGGGTGGCGCCGACACGGTTGCCGTCGCGGTCGATGATCGAGAAGTGGGTGGTCTCGTCGTCTTCCAGCGGGGTCGGGTTGCCCGACAGCAGATCGCTGGGCGTGGCCTTCTCCGGGTGGATGGTGGCGCGCAGGCCCTGTGCATAGTCCTTGCTGGTCAGCACCTTCTGCGGGATCTGCACGAAGTCCGGATCGCCGAGGAAGAAGGTGCGGTCGCGGTAGGCGCGACGCATCGACTCCACCACCAGGTGGGTACGGTGCGCCGGGTCCATCTGCTTGATGTCCCAGCCTTCCAGGATCTGCAGCATGCTGGCCAGCGCGATGCCACCGGACGACGGCGGCGGCGCGGTGGTGATCTTCCAGCCGTTGTAGTTGAAGACGATCGGCTCGCGCTGTTTCACCCGGTAGCCGGCGAGCTCTTCAGCCGTCCATTTGCCGCCGGCCTGCTTCACGCCGGCCAGCAGCAGCGTGCCGGTCTGGCCCTTGTAGAAGCCATCGAAGCCGCCGGCCGCCAGGCGCTCCAGCGTCTGCGCCAGCTCCGGCTGCTTGAACAGGTCACCGGTGGCGATCGGCCGGCCATTGCGCAGGTACACCTCTCGGGTGCCGGGGTAGCGCTCCATCACCTCACGGCGCGAGGCATAGCCCTTGGCCATCCGGTCGTATACCGGGAAGCCTTCGCGGGCGATGCGGATCGCCGGCTGCAGCGAGGCCGACAGTGGCAGCTTGCCATGCTTGGCGGACAGCTCGACCAGCGCCGCAGGCAGGCCCGGGATGCCGGCCGACCAGGCGCCGTTGACCGAGCGGTCGCGGTCCAGGTTGCCCTGTTTGTCGAGGAAGGCCTGTGGCGTGGCTGCCGCCGGCGCGGTCTCGCGCGCGTCCAGCATCACGTCCTTGCCGGTGGCCGCGTCATGCAGCAGGAAGAAGCCCCCGCCACCGAGGCCCGAGCTGATCGGCTCGACCACCGCCAGCGTGGATGACACTGCCACCGCGGCGTCGAAGGCGTTGCCACCCTGCGCCAGGATGTCGATGCCGGCCTGGGTGGCCAGCGCGTGGCCGCTGGCAATGGCCGCGCCGTCGGGGCGTTCGGCACGGGCCGGGCTGTCGGCCCAGGCCATCGGGCTCAGCAGCAGACCGAGCAGCAGCAGGGGGCGAGCGATCAACGTCTTCATTCGGATGGGGGCTCCGTATAGAGTTCGGGGTGATCGTGCTGCAGCTGGCGCAGCTTGGCCAGCAGCTGGTCCTCCGTTTCCACGATCTCCGGGTCCGGGTCGATGCACTCGACCGGGCAGACGACCACGCACTGTGGCTCGTCGAAATGACCCACGCATTCGGTGCAGCGCGCAGGGTCGATCACGTAGATGGTTTCACCCATCGCAATGGCCTGGTTCGGGCAGGCCGGCTCGCATACGTCACAGTTGACGCAGAGCTCGTTGATTTTCAGCGACACGGCGATACTCCTCGCCCGCGCCCTGGGACAAAGGACCGGCCAGCGCGGGCGCGCGGGCCGGTCAGGTCATCAGCGGCGCCCTTGCAGGACGCCGCCCGGGCCACGCCGGAGCATGGCCGCCATGGCTCGGTATTACTTGGCTTCGACGAAAATGTACTCGGCACCGGTCGGCTGGACCGCCGCCTGCACGCGGGCGTTGTCGGCCGACTGGCCGATGAAGACGACGCGCACGCCCTTCATCGAATCCGGCGACACGTCCTTGAACACGGCCAGGATCATGTCAGCCATCTTGCCCGAGGCCGACGAACCGAAGGCCAGCATGTTGCCCGGCTGCACGCCACGGGCCACGGCCTGGGTCGCGCTCTCGGTCTGGCGCTCGTACTTGGCCTGGAAGTCCGGGTCCGATTCCGGCGAGAGGTAGTACAGGAACGGGCTGTTGGTGATGTTGCCCATGTTCTGGATGGCCACTTCCTGCAGGTACTTCTTCCAGCCTGCATCGTCATCCTTGGCCGGAGCGACCAGGGCCTGCTTGGCTTCGTCGACCGGAGCGGCCTCGTCCTTCTTGCAGGCGGTGAAGGCCAGGGCCAACGAAGCGATCAGCATCGCGCGCATGGTGGTGTTCATGGATTTCCTCCCGGAATGGTGCGTGGTGTTGTACGTAATGGGGTGCGGGTACAGCGGGGCTTACGACTGCGCCGACTTCGCTTCGCGGACCTTGCGCAGGGCTTCGAGCACCGCGGCCGGTACGAAACCGGACACGTCGCCGCCCAGGCGCGCGATCTCGCGGACCAGCGAGGACGAGATGAAGCTGTGCTGCTCGGCCGGGGTCAGGAACAGGGTCTCGACCTCGGGGATCAGGTGGCGGTTCATGCTGGCCATCTGGAACTCGTACTCGAAGTCGGACACCGCGCGCAGGCCGCGCAGCAGGACCCCGCCCTGGACCGAGCGTACGAAATGGGCCAACAGCGTGTCGAAACCGATGACCTCGACATTGTCGTGATGGCCGAGCGCGCCGCGCGCCAGCTGCACGCGCTGCTCCAGCGGCAACGCCGGCCCTTTGGACGGGCTCTGCGCCACACCCACCACGACCTTTTCAAACAGCGGCGCAGCCCGGCTCACCAGGTCGATATGGCCATTGGTGATGGGGTCGAACGTGCCGGGGTAGACGGCGATGCGGCGGTTGGCCACGGTCATGGGCGGATGCAGATGTTCAGATGAGGTCAAAGTGTAGCAGTGGCGCGGCGGTACAGGGCAAAGCGCACCTCGCGGGTACTGCCCTCGCGGTGCAGCAGCCAGTCCGGCGGCAGCACCGGCACGTGGCCGGCTGGCGATTCCAGGTACAGCCAGGCATTGGCGGCCAGATGCCTCGGCAGCTGGGCCAGCACGTCCTGCCACAGGCCATCGGCAAACGGGGGGTCGATGAACACCAGATCGGCCTGCTGCGCCGGCGCGCCCTGCAGCCAGCGCAGGGCATCGGCCTGGACCACGGCGAGCTGGTCCGCGGCCTGCAGCTTGCTCACGGCGGCAGAGAGATTGCGCGTCAGCTGCGCGTCGCGCTCGACCAGAGTGGCATGGGCGGCGCCGCGCGAGACCGCCTCCAGGCCCAGCGCGCCACTGCCCGCGAACAGGTCCAGCACCCGTGCACCGCCCAGCTTGGGCATCAACCAGTTGAACAGGGTTTCGCGCACACGATCACTGCTGGGCCGAAGACCTGGCAGGGTCGGCACCGGCAGGCGGGTATTGCGCCAGCGACCGCCGATGATGCGGACCTGGCCATCATTGCCCCCACGGCCGCTCATCGGCGCCCCCGGCGGGAGGTATTCGAGAAATTCAGCATGAAAGGGATTGTAGTCGTCCGGGCGGCGCCCGGAACCCGCAGAGGCCACAGCAACGGCCGAAGCAACCGCAAAAGCTGGTTTCCTGTGGGTTGGCGGGGTGGGTCAGGTTGTGGGGGACGCCGTGAATCCATCCTTGGGGGCTTGGCCGCGGCATCCATGCCGCGGACACCCCCACAACCTGACCCACCCCGCCTTCGACAGTTTCCCGCGATCTGTCGCAACGACTCTTGGGGTCAGATCCGTTTTCCTGCGGAAAACGGATCTGACCCAAGTTTTATTTCGATATCTGACAGATGTGTCGACCAAGGTCGACACCCACCAACAGCCGAGTGAACCTGTCAGAGG
>NZ_JBNDKU010000014.1:0-118126 GCF_050435725.1 Stenotrophomonas sp. AN71
CCTCGTCTATCTCTGCCTGGGGGGCGCGCCCACCCTGTCCCGCGCGCGTCGCCCCACTCGCGCCCCCCGCCCCCCCCCCCGGGGGGGGCGGGCGCGCCCCCGCCCCCCCCCCCCCCCCCCCCCCCCCCCCCCGCCACTACCGCAAGGCGATCAATACGCAAACTCGCGGAACACCGGATCCACGTCGCCATGCCAGCGGCCATGGAACAGCGCCAGCTTGCGCTCGGCCGGGGTCAGCCCGGATTCGACGATCTCCTGCAGCACGTCCAGGAACTTGCTCTCGTCCTGGCCATCAGCATTGCGCGCCGCACGGCGCTTGAGGCCTTCCACCGCAATCTTCACCGCCTCACGGGCCAGATCACGCACCGTGCCACCGCGGAACGGCAGGTTCATCGCATGCTTGGGCACACCGTCGCGCAGTGCATGGCGCTCGACCAGGCTGAAGTCACGCACCAGGTCCCAGGCCGCATCCAGCGCGGTGTCGTCGTACAGCAGACCGACCCAGAACGCCGGCAGCGCACACAGGCGGCTCCACGGGCCACCATCGGCGCCACGCATTTCCAGGTACTTCTTCAGGCGCACTTCCGGGAACGCGGTAGTGGTGTGGTCCGACCAGTCACGCAGGGTCGGCAGCGCGCCCGGCAGCACTGGCAGCTTGCCCTGCATGAAATCGCGGAAACTCTGCCCGCTGGCATCGTGGTAGATGCCATCGCGATAAGAGAAATACATCGGCACGTCGAGCAGGTAATCGACATAACGCTCGTAACCGAAGCCGTCCTCGAACACGAAGTCGAGCATGCCGGTGCGGTCGGCGTCGGTATCGGTCCAGATGTGCGAACGGTAGCTCAGGTAGCCGTTCGGCTTGCCCTCGGTGAACGGCGAATCGGCGAACAGCGCGGTGGCGATCGGCTGCAGCGCCAGCGACACGCGGAACTTCTTCACCATGTCCGCTTCGGTGGCGTAGTCCAGGTTCACCTGCACCGTGCAGGTGCGGGTCATCATGTCCAGGCCCAGCGAACCGACCTTGGGCATGTACGAACGCATGATCTTGTAGCGGCCCTTCGGCATCCACGGCATCTCATCGCGCGTCCACTTCGGCTGGAAGCCCATGCCGAGGAAGCCCAGCTGCAGTTCGCCGGCCACCTGCGCCACTTCATTGAGGTGGGTACCGGTCTCCACGCAGGTCTGGTGGATGGTTTCCAGCGCAGCCCCCGACAGTTCCAGCTGGCCCGCCGGTTCCAGCGTCACCGAGGCGCCATCGCGCAGCAGGGCGATGGTGTTGCCGTTCTCCTGCACCGGGGTCCAACCGAAGCGGACCAGGCCGTTGAGCAGCGCTTCGATGCCGCGCTCGCCTTCGAAGGTCGGCGGGCGCAGGTCATCCAGGCGGAACCCGAACTTCTCGTGCTCGGTACCAATGCGCCACTGCGTACGGGGCTTCTCGCCGGAGGCGATTTCCGCCACCAGCTGCGAGCGGTCGGTAATGGGCGTATCGGCGACGTGGCTGGGGCTCGACAAGGGGAGGACTCGCTGGACAGTGGCAGGGGATGTGGGGCCCGGGGCCTTCCATCGCAAGGGCGCACTATAGCGTGGCGACCCGTTGCGTCATGCGACGGTGACGGGTTTCAGCATCCTACCGACACCCTCTTGACCCTCGTACACTCAAAGCCATGAGCCGCCATTCGCGACACCCTGAACTGCACCGCTCCGATCGCGTCGGCTGGCTGCGCGCCGCCGTGCTGGGGGCCAATGATGGCATCGTCTCGGTGGCGGGCCTGGTCGTCGGCGTGGCCGCCAGCGGAGCCTCGGCCAGCACCCTGCTGGCCACCGGCGTGGCCGGGACCGTGGCCGGTGCGATGTCGATGGCCGCCGGCGAATATGTGTCGGTGCAGACCCAGGCCGATACCGAGGACGCTGACCTGGCGATGGAAAAGCGTGAGCTGCACGAAGATCCGCACAGCGAGCTGGACGAGCTGACCGCGATCTACCGTCATCGCGGCCTGGACCCGGCGCTGGCGCGGCAGGTGGCCGAGCAGCTCACCGCCCACGACGCACTCGGTGCCCATGCCCGCGACGAACTGGGCATCACCGATACCCTGCGCGCGCGCCCACTGCAGGCGGCACTGGCCTCGGCCGGGGCGTTTACCTGCGGCGCCGCATTGCCGGTGTTGACGGCACTGCTGGCGCCGGCGGACAAGGTCGCGCTGATGACCTCCGCCAGTACCCTGCTCGGCCTGTGCCTGACCGGCGCGATGGCGGCGCGGGCCGGCGGCGCACCGCCCCTGCGCGGCGCGATCCGCGTGATGTTCTGGGGGGCGCTGGCGATGGCCGCGGCCGCCGGCGTCGGCCACCTGTTCGGCGCCCATGTGTCATGACCACCCTGCTGCCGCCCGCCACCGCATTGCTGGCCGAGATGGCCAGCCTGGCGGGCTGCGAACGCGCCGAGGGCTACGCCTGCATCACCGCGCGCCGCGAGCACGGCGCCAGCTCGGTGGAGATTCCCCAACCGCAGTTCGCGATCCTGCTGGAGGGCGGCAAGCAGGTGCGCACTGCACACCAGTCGCTGGTCTTCGCCCCCGGCGACATCCTGCTGCTGACCCAGCGTTGCCGCATCGATGTGGTCAACACCCCCGATCCACGCAGCGGCCGCTACCTCAGTGCCATCGTGCCACTGTGCGCGGAGGTGCTGACGGCAGCGCGCACGCTGTGGAACGAAGAACTGCCCAGCGCCGGCCCGACGATGGCGCGGCTGCCATTGGCCGAGCACGGCGCCGTGCTGCGCCAATGGCGGCAATCGTTGCAGGACGGTCATTACAGCCAGGCGCGGTTGGCACTGGCCTCACTGGTGCTGACCCTGTGCCGGCAGGGCCATGGCAACCTGCTGCTGCCGCAGGCACCGAGTCTGGGCGAACGGATCCGCGACCGCATCGCCGCCGAACCGGCACGCGACTGGCAGTCGCGCGATGTGGAAGAGCACTTCGCGCTGAGCGGTGCGACCCTGCGCCGGCGCCTTGCCGCCGAGGACACCAGCCTGCGCCAGCTGCTGACCGAGGCACGCCTCGCGCATGGCATGCAGCTGCTGTACACCACCGACCTGCCGCTGAAAACCGTCGCCGCACGCGCGGGCTACCGTTCTGCGGCCAGCTTCAGCAAGCGCTTCGCCGAACAGTACGGACTGGCTCCTACAGACATTTGAGGGTGTTCAGCAGGGCTGCGCCCTGCACCTGCAGAGGCAACGGCAACGGCCGAAGCAACAGCAACAGCGGGCTACCCGTGGGATGGCGGGGCGGTGTGGGTGGGCAGGACACGCCGTAAACCCATCCATGGGGGCTCGATGGCGCCATCCATGGCGCCAACGGTCCCGCCCACCCACACCGCCCCGCCTTCGACAGTTGGCCGGCGGCCAGTAGATCCACGCCATGCGTGGATGAATCTCAATCGGAATCGAAAATTTCGAACTGAACTCGAGAAACATCCACGCATGGCGTGGATCTACTGACGGTGCTTCCCATTGAAATGGATCTGGGGTCAGAGCCCGTTGCGCAGCAACGGGATCCGACCCCAAGCGCATTTCCAACAGATCGCGGAAACCTGTCGAAGGCGGTGTGGGTCCGGTTGCGGGGGCGTGAGCCGCATGGATGCGGCGACCGAGCTTACATGGACGTACTTGCAGCGGCCCCCGCAACCGGACCCACCCCGCCATCCCACGAATAGCCCGCTGTTGCTGTTGCTTCGGCCGTTGCCGTTGCCTCTGCAGGTGCAGGGCGCAGCCCTGCCAGCACAACCCATTCCCTGAGCATTCCGCGCAGTGCTTTGAGCGCCGCGCACACGCCGGCCACGGCACGCTGTGCAGCAACGGAACCGCCCGTCATCCACCGAGAACCGCCATGACCCTGCGTCACCTGCCGCTGCGCAGCGCCCTGCTGCTGGCGCTGTCCTCCCTGCCGCTGGCCGCCCTGGCCGAAGCCACCTCGCCCGCCCCCACCCAGCAGGTACCCGGTGTCTACCACCAGCACATCGGCGCACTGCAGGTCACCGCCCTGTTCGATGGCGTGGTCGCCCTGGGCAGGCAGGAAGTGGTGGACGTACCGCCGACACTGGTCAGCCGCCTGCTCGAAGGTCGCTACGTGCCCGAGGACAAAAAGGGCCTGCAGACCGCGATCAATGCCTTCCTGGTGCGCCAGGGCAACCACCTGACCCTGGTCGATACCGGCACCGCACAGTGCTTCGGCCCGGGCCTGGGCCAGGTGCTCGGCAACCTCCGTGCCGCCGGCGTGGACCCGGCCGAGGTGGACGACGTGCTGCTCACGCATGCCCATCCGGACCACCTGTGCGGCGTGCTCGACGCCCAGGGCAAGCCGGCCTACCCCAATGCCACGGTGTGGCTGTCCAGGGCCGATGCCGATTACTGGCTCAACCCGGCCAGCGAGGCCACGGCGCCGCAAGGCGTGCGCTTCGCCTTCCCGCTGGCGCGCAACGCCGTGGCGCCGTACCAGGCCAGCGGTCACCTGCGCACCTTCCGGCCGGGCGACAGCCTGCCCGGTGGCGCAGTGGCGATGGATACCCATGGCCATACTCCCGGCCACGTGTCCTATCGGTTCGACAGCCAGGGCCAGTCGCTGCTGGTGTGGGGCGATGTGCTGCACTTCCACGCCGTGCAGTTCGCGCACCCGGAGGCCGCGTTCGAGGCGGATTCGGACCGCAAGGCGGCCACGGCCAGCCGTCGCAGCCTGCTGCAGCAGGCCACCGCCAAGGGCTGGTGGGTGGCGGGTGCTCACCTGCCGTTCCCCGGCCTGGGCCACGTACGTAGCGAAGGTCAGGCGTATGCATGGGTGCCGGCGGAGTACTCGCCGTTGTGAGGGCGTGCCGACCAAGGTCGGCACCCACCCGGTTGGGTCGGTAGCGCCCGGCTGCCAGCCGGGCGACCAAGACGCCTTACTCCAGCCCCAGCCAACCGCCGATCACGCCACGGGCTTCGTCCACGCCGGTGCGGTCCTCACCGGAGAACACCTGCACGCTGACGCTGTCGCCGTAAGCAGAATGCAGTTCCTTGCGCACCTTCTGCAGGGCCTGCATCTGCTGGCTACGGCTGAGCTTGTCAGCCTTGGTCAGCAGCGCATGCGCCGGCAGGCCACGCTGCACCGCATAGGACAGCATCTGCCGGTCGTAGTCCTTCAGCGGATGGCGGATATCCATCACGACAACCAGCCCCTTCAGGGCTTCGCGGGTGCGGAAATAGCGGTCGATGAAGGCCTGCCAGTGGGCCTGCAGGTCCAGCGGCACCTTGGCGTAGCCGTAACCCGGCAGGTCGACCAGGTGGGCCTCGGGGGTGATCTGGAAGAACACCAGCTGCTGGGTACGGCCGGGGGTCTTGGAGACGCGGGCCAGCGAATTCTGGCGGGTCAGCGCGTTGAGCGCACTGGACTTGCCGGCGTTGGAGCGGCCGGCGAAGGCCACTTCGGACCCTTCATCGGGCGGCAGCTGCCGCACGTTGTGGGCCGAGAGGTGGTAACGGGCGCGTTCGATGAGCATTGACATGTGCCTAGGATCGCATGTTGCGGCGCCGCGCGCCCGTGCCGGGGGCCGCTGCGGCCATTTTGCTGCACTGCTGCGTTGACCGTGCGCGGAAACGGCGTTGATAATCCGGGCGATGCCGGCCGCCGCCGCCCGGCCCGGTCCATACGGAGCTTCAGCATGCGCCACGCTCGCGTTCTTGCCGTATCCATCCTTGCCACCGCTGTCGTCGTTGCCGCCGCTGCGTTCGCGCAGACCACGTTGACCCCGCTACCCGACAACGGGCCGATCAGGACCGCCTCGCTGGAGGTGGATTTCAGCAAGACCCACTGGGGCGATGCCAAGGCCGGCCAGACAAAGGCCTCGGCCTGCGCGGCCTGCCATGGTGCCGACGGCAATGCCACGGTCGAGATGTACCCATCCATCGCCGGCCAGAGTGAACGCTACGTGGCCCAGCAGATGGCCTTGATCGCCAACGGCCAGCGCAGTTCCGGCGCCGCGGTGGCGATGGTGCCGTTCGTGCAGAACCTCACCCCACAGGACATGCGTGATATCGGCGCCTACTTCGCTACGCAGAAGGCGACTGCCGGCATCGCCGATGACACGGCGGTCACCGACGGCCCTTACAAGGGCATGAAGTTCTACGAGATCGGCCAGCAGCTGTACCGCGGCGGCGATGCCAAGCGGGGACTGCCTGCCTGCATGGCCTGCCATGGCCCGAGCGGCGCTGGAAACCCCGGGCCGGCGTATCCGCATATCGGTGGCCAGCACGCCAGCTATGTCGCGCGCCGCCTGCAGGAGTACCAGGCGGGTCAGACCAGCGAAACCGACAAAGCGCACTTCCAGATCATGGCCACCGTCGCGCAGAAGCTGAGCGAGCAGGAAGTGCAGGCGCTGTCGAGCTACCTGCAGGGCCTGCACAACAAGGCCGACGACGTCGCCGTTGCGACCACGCCGGCACGACCGGCTGCCGCCCCCTGACCACCACTGGTCGGCCAGGGCCGCCACGACGGCCCGCGCCTGCGGTATGTTTCCTTCACGCCGGCGGCTGCGCCGGCGTTGCTTTTTTCAACGGAGATGCGTGTCGATGAGGTTGATTCCCCGCCTGCTGTTGTCCCTGCTGGTCCTGCTGCCGCTGGCCGCCAGCGCCGCTGCCCCCGCCAACGCACCGCTGGTGGAAGGCAAAGACTACGAACGCATCGCCCAGCCGGGCCCGTTCCAGCCGTTGGCCGGCAAGATCGAGGTGGTCGAGATCTTCGGCTACACCTGCCCGCACTGCGCCCACTTCGAGCCGCAGCTGGCCGCCTGGGCGGCCAAGCTGCCGGCCGACGTGCGCTTCACCCCGGTTCCGGCCGCCTTCGGTGGTGCGTGGGATGCCTGGGCGCTGGCCTACTACGCCGCCGACGAAGTAGGTGTGGCCAAGCGCAGCCACGCGGCCGTGTTCAAGGCGCTGCACGAGCAGGGCTCGCTGCCGATGCAGAACGTCTCGGCCGATGAGCTCGCCACCTTCTACAAGGCCTACGGCGTGACCCCGGACCGCTACCTCCAGGCGCTGCGCGGCGAAGCGGTGCAGAAGAAGGTGGACGCTGCCCGTGCATTTGCCCAGCGCACCAAGGTGCCGGGCACCCCGGCCATCATCATCAACGGCCAGTATCTGGTGCGTGGCAACAGTTTCGACGACCAGCTGCGCATCGCCTCGGCCCTGATCGCCCAGGCCCGCGCCGCCCGCGGCCGCTGAACCAACCCCCACCCTCGACACGGCGCTGTCGCCGCCGCGTGTCATCATTTCCCCCTGGCCGGCGTTCAGCGCCGGCCCCACCTTTCCAGATGCTGGAGACGTTTCCATGAAGACCCGTTTCGCCGCCCTCGCCCTCGCAGCGCTGCTGCCGATCCTGGCCGCCTGCAAGGCCGACGACGGCAGCACCAACACCACTGCAGCCCCGGCCGAACCGGCCGCTGCTCCGGCCAGCACCGAACCGGCTGCTCCCGCCGCTGGCGCCGAGGGCACGGCCCCGGCCGCTGCCGAAGGCGAGAAGGCCCCGGCTGAAGCCGCCCCGGCCACCGCTCCGGCCCCGACCACTGCCGCACTGACCGGCCCGGCCCCGGTGGAAGGCGCCGACTACCAGGTCATCCCGAACGGCCAGCCGTTCCAGCCGGCCGCCGGCAAGATCGAAGTGACCGAGATCTTCGGCTACGTCTGCCCGGCCTGTGCCGCGTTCCAGCCGCTGGTCGGCCCGTGGAAGGCCGGTCTGCCGAGCGACGTGAACTTCGTCTACGTACCGGCCATGTTCGGCGGCACCTGGGATGACTACGCACGCGCCTTCTACGCCGCGCAGACCCTGGGCGTGCAGGAGAAGACCCACGAGGCGCTGTACGCCGCCATCCACGCGCAGAAGACCCTGAAGGGCGAGCGCGGCCGTGACTCGGTGGAAGACATCGCCAAGTTCTACGCCGCCTACGGCGTGGATCCGAAGCAATTCGCCGCCACCATGGGCAGCTTCGCAGTAAATGCCAAGACCAACTCGGCCAAGCAGTTCGCCCAGCGCAGCCAGATCAGCGGCACCCCGTCGATCATCGTCAACGGCAAGTACCTGGTGAAGGGCAAGAGCTTCCCGGACATGCTGCGCATCGCTGACCACCTGATCGCCCGCGAGCGCGGTGCGGCCCAGGCTCACTGATCCAAAGGACGTTGTTCCCGGCCGTGAATTCCCCCCATACACGGACCCTGCGCTTGCTGACGGCCAACATCCAGGCCGGCTCAAGTACCCGCCGCTACAGCGACTATGTGACCCGCAGCTGGTCACATGCGCTGCCGGCGGGTCGCAAGCGCAGCAGCCTGGACGCGATCGCCACCCTGGCGCGCGAACATGACATCGTTGGCCTGCAGGAGGCCGACCCGGGCAGCCTGCGCTCGGGCTTCACCAACCAGACCCACTATCTGGCCCAGCGCGCCGGCTTCAACTACTGGAGCCACCAGCCGAACCGGCGCATGGGTGGGGTCGCCTCCAGCGCCAACGGCCTGTTGAGCAAGCTGGAACCGGTGGAAGTCCAGGACCACGCGCTGCCCGGCCGCATCGGTGGGCGCGGCGTGCTGCTGGCCAAGTTCGGCGACGGAGCCGACGGGCTGGCCGTAGCGGTGGCCCATCTGTCGTTGGGCGCCGGCTCGCGGATGTCGCAGCTTGGCTTCATTGCCGAGCTGCTGTCCGACCATCCCAACGCGGTGCTGATGGGCGACTTCAACTGCCTGGCCGAACGCCCGGAAATGCAGGTGCTGTACCAGAAGACCCGGCTGCAGCCGCCCGGCTGCATCGTGCCGACCTTCCCCAGCTGGCGCCCGGACCGCGCCATCGACCACATCCTGGTCAGCAGCGGCCTGCAGACCCGCACGGTGGAGGCCGTACCGGCCGCGTTTTCCGATCACCTCGCCCTGGCGATGGCAATCGACGTGCCCGCCAACGCCCTGCGCTGAACGCTCCTGGTAGGTGCCAACCTGGGTTGGCAGGCTCTCCGCCGGGCATGGCCCGGCGCTACCCCGCCTGCACCACGGGTACCTTCAGCCGCCGCGCGGTCATCGTGCTGCCCACCGAGGCCAGCACCGTGCAGCCGATCGCCAGCCACTGCAGCCCGTGCAGGTGTTCGTGCAGCAGCAGCATCGCCCACAGCGCGGCCACTGCGGGCTCCATGCTGATGAGAATGCCGAAGGTCTCCTTGGGCAGGCGCTTGAGCGCCATCATCTCCAGCGACATCGGAATCGCACTGGAGACCAGCGCCACCACCAGGCCCGCCGCCAGGATCTTCGGATCGAGCAGCGCAGCGCCGGCATGCACCACACCCACCGGCACCACCACCAGCGATGCCGCCAACAGGCCCAGCGATACCGAGTGGCCGGCATGCAGGTGGCCGGCACGCTTGCCGAACACGATGTACAGGCCCCAGCACGCCGCCGCGCCCATGGCGTACAGCACGCCGGCCGTGTCCAGCGCCGGCCCGCCGCCCAAGGGCAGCAACAGCAGCAGCCCCACCACCGCGCAGCCCACCCAGACGAAATCAATCGGCCGCCGTGACGACAGCATCGCCACCGTCAGCGGCCCGGTGAACTCGATCGCCACCGCAATGCCGAACGGAATCGTGCGCAGGGCCATGTAGAACAGCAGGTTCATCAGGCCCAGGGTGAGCCCGTAGCGCACGATGGTGATCGCATCCACGCGGCTGGTCTTCCAGCGCCACGGCCGCCAGAACAGCAGCAGCAACAGCGCCGAGAAGCCCACGCGCAGCGCGCTGGTGCCCTGGGCGCCGATCAGCGGGAACAGGTGTTTGGCGTAGGAGGTGCCGATGGCCAGCGAGGTGACCGAGCCAAGCACCGCCAGCGCCGGCAACATCGGCGCAAGTCGTGAGGTCTGCATGGGCAAAGTCTATTGCGCCCGCGCCGAGCACTTGGCTCAATTGACAGCCCGTTCGTGCAACTTCTGCTCGCCATGGCCACCGCTCCCGTGCTCGACAGCTTCGACCGCGCCATCCTCGACCTGCTGCAGCGGGACAACACCCTGCCGCAGCGCGAAATCGCCGAGGCCGTGCACCTGTCCACTCCGGCCGTGCAGCGGCGGATCAAGCGCCTGCAGGACAGCGGCGTGATCGCGGCCAACGTGGCGGTGGTCGCTGCTGCGAAGGTTGGACGCCCGCTGACCATCATCGTCGAGGTGCGCGTGGTCAGCGAACAGCGCGAGCGCGTGGCGCCGTTCAAGCGCCGCGTGCAGGACGACCCGGCCGTGCAGCAGTGCTACTCGATCACCGGCGACGGCGATTTCCTGCTGCTGCTTTCTGCCGCGTCGATGGAGGAGTACGAGGCGATCACCGAACGCCTGTTCGGCGGTGATGACAACATCGAGCGCTTCCGCACCTCGGTGGCGCTGGGCACGTTGAAGCGGAATTTCGAGGTGCCGCTGTCATGAATCGCGCTGAGTCCCCATCCAACGCCCGTCGCCTGCGCCGCTGGCTGCTGCGCGGCGCGACACTGCTGGTCCTGACCGTCGCCGCGCTGGCGTTCTGGAACAGTCCCTGGGCGGCTGCCCCGAAGATGCTGTGGACACTCGCACGCATGCCGCCGGCCACGGCGCTGCCGGTACCGGTGGACGGTGTGCGACCCCGGCAGATCGCCGATACGTTCGGCGCACCGCGCGGCCGCGATCGTACGCACGCCGGTGTCGACATCTTTGCCAAGCGCGGCACGGCGGTGCGCAGCGCCACGGTGGGCGTCATCGCCGATGTCCGCGAAGGTGGGCTTGGAGGCCGCCAGGTCTGGGTGATCGGGCCCGGGCGCGAACGCTACTACTACGCGCATCTGCAGGACTGGGCCGATGGCCTGGCCCGCGGCGAGGTCGTCCAGGCCGGCGACCTGCTCGGCCATGTCGGCGACAGCGGCAACGCCAGGGGCACGCCGCCGCACCTGCACTGGGGTATCTACGGCGCCGACGGTGCACGCGACCCGCTGCCGCTGCTGCGCTGACCCGTTCGTCAAACAGGCTCGACTCCTGGCGCGGCCAGACCCATCATCGCCCGCAGTGACAGGAAAAGCACACCGATGGCCAGGCCTCTTACCTCCGCGCCGTTCGTCGCCCTTCTGCTGCTGGCCACCGGCTGCAGCACCCTGCAGGCACGCCGCGACCCGTTGTGTGCGCACCTTCTTGCCTTCGCCAACAGCACACCAACCGGCACCCGCCCGGCGATCGAGCTGGTCAGCGACTGGAGCAGCTTCAGCAAACACTGCGTGCACGGCGGCAACCCTGCTGGCAAGCAGTTCTGCGATTGGCTGCTGCCCAACACGTCCACCGAATTCGCCACGATCAACGTCCAGCGTGCCCTTGCCTGCCTGGACCCGGGGACGAACTACGCCGGCTCGGAGCGGCTGTTTCCCGAATACGTGACCGGAAAGATGCAGTCCCGTGACGTGCGCGGACTCGAAGAAGACGTAGTGATCACCGTCGAATACGCCGTCGGTATCGAGGGCGAACGGCCACGCATGAAGATCCAGGCCGAACGCCGGCCGCCTGAGGAATGAATCGGCCGCGACAGCCTCATCGCATCGCATGCCCATTTGTAAACGCAAACAATTCCCATTACGATACTCGCGTTTTGCGGATGGCCAGGACGGTTCGTCCGTCCTCGCATTGCCCAGCCACCTCCCTGTAAGCAGGGTTCCGCCAGCGGCGTGAGATCCCCACCAGCCGCGGCGCCAGACCATCCGGGAAGCCGGTCGGACGCACGCACGTGCCCGTCCAGGAACCCCAATGATCCCTTCGACCTCCCCCGTTCTGCCACATCGCCTGTCTGCGGCGGTGCTGTCCGCGCTCAGCATGGCCCTCGCTCCAGCCGCCTTTGCCGAAACCGCCGCCGACCCGACCACGCTGGACAAGGTCGTGGTGAAGGGTGAACGCGCCGAAGGCTATTCGGTGCGCCGCACCTCCGCAGGTACCCGCTTCGACCTGGCCCCGCGCGAGATCCCGCAGTCGATCAGCATCATCAGCCACCAACGCATCGAAGATCAGAACCTCGATGACATCATCGACGTGCTGGCCAACACCACCGGCGTCACCAGCACCCAGTCCGACAGTGAGCGCACTGAGTTCTACGCGCGCGGCTTCTACATCGACGCCTACCAGTTCGACGGCCTGCCAACACAGATGGTGCAGAACTGGAGCTATGGCGATTCCGGCCTGGATCTGGCCCTGTATGACCGCGTGGAAGTGGTGCGTGGCGCCACCGGCCTGCTCAGCGGTGCCGGCAATCCGTCCGCATCGGTGAACCTGGTGCGCAAGCATGCCGACAGCGCCGAGCTGGCCGGCAGTGTCTCGGTGAACGTCGGCAGCTGGGGCCGCACCCGTACCACCGTGGACGTGGGCAGCGCGCTCAACGCCAGCGGCACCGTGCGCGGCCGCGTGATCGGCAGCTACCTGGATACCGACGGCCAGATGGACCGCTACAACCAGCGCAAGACCCTGGGCTATGCCGTCATCGACGCCGACCTGACCCCGGACACCCAGCTGAGCGTGGGCTACGACTACCAGCAGAAGCGCGCCAATGGGGCCACCTGGGGCGGCTTCCCGATGCTGTATTCCGATGGCTCGTCCACTGGTTACGACGAATCGTTCAACGCCAGCCCGAAGTGGACCTACTGGGACACCACCAGCAAGCGTGCCTTCGCCACCCTGCAGCATGCCTTCAGCAATGGCTGGAAGTTCAAGGTCGGCGCTACCCACGATGAAACCCGGGCCGACGACAAGCTGTTCTACCCGGCCTACAACGACTGGACCACCGGCGCGTCGAACTTCGACAGGACCACCGGCGCGGGCATCTCGCCGTCGGCCGGCTTCTACAACACCGAGCGCAAGGTCACCGGCGTCGATGGGTATGTCGACGGTCCGTTCCAGCTGTTCGGCCGCGAACACCAGTTCATGGCCGGCCTGAGCTACAACAAGCGCGACTACGCCAACTATGGCGACTACCAGGTCGGCGGCGCCGGCCAGATCTGGAACCCGTTCACCAGCTACCTGAACTGGACCGGCAACATCAGCGAGCCGAACTGGAATCCGCTGGCACTGGCCAGCGAAGGCACCATCACCCAGAAGGCCGGCTACGCCGCCGCACGCCTGTCGCTGGCTGACCCGTTGAAGCTGATCATCGGTGCCCGTTACACCGACTGGAAGAGCGAAGGCGAAGGCGCCGATCGCGCGCACAAGGTCACCACGCCGTATGCGGGCCTGGTGTTCGACATCAACGACACCTACTCGACCTACGCCAGCTACACCGAGATCTTCCAGCCGCAGACACTGAAGGATCGCAACGGCAGCTACCTCGATCCGGTCGATGGCAAGAGCTACGAAGTGGGCGTCAAGGGCGCGTGGTTCGACAACCGCCTTAATGCCTCGCTGGCAGTGTTCCGCATCGAACAGGACAACGTCGGCCAGGCCACCGGTGAACCCGTGCAGGGCAGCGCGAACGAATTCGCCTACCGCGCCGCACGGGGCACGGTCAGCCGGGGCTTCGAGTTTGAACTGAATGGCGAGCTGGCAACGGGCTGGAATGCCACCTTCGGTGCGTCGCGCTACGTGGCCAAGGACATCAACGGCAGCGATATCAACACCAACCTGCCGCAGACCGCGCTGAAGCTGTTCACCAGCTACACCCCGCAGTCGCTGCAGGAATTGACCGTCGGCGGCGGTGCCAACTGGCAGAACCGCATCTACTACCCGGTGCCTGCCTATGGCCGCATCGAGCAGAGCGGCTATGCGCTGGTCAGCGCGTTCGTGCGCTACCGCATCTCGCCGGAGTTCAGCGTGCAGGCCAACCTCAACAACCTGCTGGACAAGAAGTACCTGTCGCAGATCAACGGCTACGGCGCGTTCGGCGATGGCCGCAACGGCTCGCTGACGTTTACCTGGGCGTTCTGACGACCGGCTGTGGTCTGAAGGACCGGCCTTGGCCGGTCCTTCCCCTGCCCCTCCCCCGTCTATACGGAGGGGCACTATCGCGGCAACACCGAAGCTCTTAAGCTTGCCGCCAGCCGGCTGCAGGATCGCGCCGGCCACAGGGACGTCGAACCCGACCAGGCAGGGAGTGGACGATGAAGAAGTGGATTCTGATCGTTGCCGTACTGACAGTGAGTGGCTGTGAAACCCTGAAGCCCAGGACCGTGTCATCGGCTGAAACGGGCGCCCCATCGCGGCTGGAATTTCAAGCCGGCCCGGAAGCCGTCATGGCAGCCGCGCAGGTAGCGATTGCCGAACAGAAGTGGAAGCTGCTTTACAGTGGCACGGAAAGGCCGAAGGACGATCACGGCTTCCAGAGCAACAACCACTTCGGTGGCGAAACCGATGACCAGCTCGCATGGAGCAAGTCTGATCAGGCCGGTCTGGAACCCACCGCCTATCTGCAGGCCAAGACCCCACTAGCGCCTTCAGCTGGGGCGCGGAACTGTTCGTCATTGTCTATGCCACCGATACCGGCGGCAGTGTCATTGCCATCTCGGCCTCGACCAGCCAGGCCCTCGAAAAGGAAAAGCTCGGCAGTTACATCAGCCAGCTCGGCACCGCCATCGACCAGCGTCTGAACTGACACACCCAGGCCCAGCGCTCTGCACGCCAGGGCCTGCCCGACATTGATCTTCAACAGGAGAGTTGCATGATGGAACGACGCATATGCATGTCAGTGGCGATCGCGATGGTGGGCATGAGCGGATTCTCCGCCCACGCCGTGGATGCCGCCGCAGTCGCTCCCCACCGGCAGGACCTGCAGACCTTCTTCCTGTCCGAGCAGATCGACTACATGACCGGGCAATGCCTGCAGCACTCGCCCGAGCTGGGCAAGCAGATGCAATCGGCGGCCCAGCAGTGGCGCCACGACAACGCCGCAGCCACCCAGCGCGGCAGTGACGCCGCACTGAAGCTCTACCCGCAACTGGGCGAAGACATCGCCACCCAGCGCAGCCGCGTTCGCCAGGAGTCCGCCAGGCAGACGGAAGCCGAGCTGGCCGTTGATCCACAAAAAGCCTGCCAGCAGGCACTTAATGGCATCCGATTCAATGTACCGCTCGAGATGCAGGGGCCTACGTTGACCAGCCCCGTACTGCGCGCCGACATCTTCAAACAGGCCTCTTCCGGCGCGGCCATCCTGCTCGACTGCACTGCCCTGCAGAGCATCCAGACCGAAGTGGTCAGCGATGGCGGCAGCGGCTCGCAGCGCCGTATCGAGGAGCGTTGGACGTTCAAGGGCTGCGACAGAACCATCGCCGCCGCGGTCCACTATGCGCCGGCCGAGGGTGGCACATCGCTCGTTGTCAGCTTCCCGGGAACAGGCGCCGGGCACTGAACCACGCAGGCGCGGCCACGATGACGCCGGTCATGGCCTGGCACTCCCCCTGGAAACACCGGCGCCCTGTGGATGTCTCGCGTTTCCCCACCCTCAAGGATGACCGGCAATGCGCACCAGCAGGAAACTCGGTCTTTCGCTTGCAACCCTGCTCTCGTCATTGCCCTTGATGATTGCCACCGGCAACGGCTACTTCATCCTGCTGCTCCTGATCGGGCTGCCCGCAACGATCCTCTTCTGGTTCGACCGGGGCCGCGAACTGCGCGACCTTTCTACCCCCAGCCGCACCGAGCGCATGCTGGGGCTGGCGATGGGCGTTCCGCAGGTGGTGTTCGGGCTGTTGTGTGCAGGCATCGGCCTGATGCTTGTGCTGTGGATCCTGTACAACCTGCTGGTCGAACGGCAATCGCAGTTCCGCATTCCGTCGCTACCCGCCCTGGGGGTCGGCCCCCTGATGATCGTGGTCGGGCTGGGGTGGGCACGCACAGCCTTCCAGCGTGCCGCTCTCAAGCAGCACGCAGTGGAATGATGCGGAACACTCACCGGTGCCGGGATACCCCGGCACCGGCCTCGTGCGTCAGAACCGCAGGTCCGCGCGCAGGTACCAGTAGCGACCACGCGGGATGTCGTAGGTCGAGGCGTCGTAGCCGTTCAACGAGCACGACAGGCAGATCGGTGGATCCTTGTCGAACACGTTGTTCAGGCCGGCACTGAGCTGCAGCCCCTTCATCCAGTCGATCTTGTAGCCCACCTGCATGTCGTGGAAGGTGGTGGCCGAGAGCGTGTTGGTGCCGGCGGCCTGGTTGCTGCACACCGGGAACGCCACCGCATCGCCGCAGTTTTCGGTCAACTCGGAGATGTGTCGCACCGTCCAGTTGGCGCTCCAGCGGTCCATCGTCCAGGCGATGCTGGCGTTGCTGGTCCACTCCGGAATCGAGCTGTCGGCCACTTCCACACCCGGCTTCTGCGGCTGCTTCTGCCCGGCCGCGCCGGTGGCCTCGTAGCGGCCAACGAAGGTGTTCTTCCACGCCAGCTTGAACTGGCCGATGGAGGTCTGCGGCAGCGTCCAGAACAGGTCCACGTCCCAGCCATCGGTCTTGATCGAGCCCAGGTTGGTCAGGCGGTTGTTGAAGCTGCTGACCGCACCGGTGCTGGCACGGGTGATGCCATTGCAGTAGACCGGGTCCAGCGTATCCACGCACAGGTCAAGCTGGGTCTGCGCATTGATCGCCTGGATCGCGCCATCGATGGCGTGGCGGTAGAAGGTCACTTCCACGTCAAAGCGCTCCGACCAAGATGCGTTGCTGCCGAACCACGGGCTCCACACGAAGCCGGCGCTGAAGCTGCGCGAGCGCTCCGGCTCCAGCTCGCGATTGCCGCCGGTGGTCACCGAGATCTGCGAGTTGGCCTGCTGGAAGCCGGCCGGCACTCCCAGCGCCGCACAGTTGGCGGCACTGCCACGCGGCGCCGTACCACCCAGGCCCACCGAACACGGATCGAACAGCTGCAGGTCGGCGCGCGCGGCCGATCCGTACAGTTCACCGATCGACGGCGCACGGAAGCCCTCGGCATAGGTGGTGCGCAGCACGAAATCATCCGTCACCTGCCAGCGCAGGCCGTACTTGGGCGTGAACTCGCCACCGAAGGTGGAGTAATCCGAGTAGCGGCCGGCCAGGCTCAGGTCCAGTTTCTTGCCCAGCGGCGAGTCGGCGAAGATCGGGACGCTCAGCTCAAGGTAGGCCTCGTTGACGTCATACGAACCCGAGGTCGGCTGCGACGGCACGCCGTTGTAGTGGCCGATCACGGTCAGCGGATCAGGCTGGTACCAGCCCTTGTACTTGCGGTACTCGTAACCGCTCGCGAACGACACCGGTCCGGCCGGCAGGGTGAACAGGTCGCTGGACAGATTGGCGGTGAACAGGCTCAGCTCGTTCTGGCTGCGGTCGCGCACCACCGGCTGGATCCATTTCAGCATGTCAGGCGTGATCGAGCCGACGCCGCCGAAGATGTTCAACGGCACGCAGCCGGGCGTGGCGGCACACACGGCCGGGTCACCCAGCGCCATGTTGACGTTGTAGATGTTGTAGCTGCCGTAGTTGGTCTGTTCGGCCTTGTTCTTGCTGTACATGCCGTTGACGTCCCAGTACCAGTTGCGGTCGGCGGCATGGAAATTGCCGACCAACCCGGTGGCCACATAGGTCGTGTTGACCTCCTGCTTGAACACGCGCGCGCCACCTTCCACCGGACGGCGGCCGATAAGGCTCATGTTGCCACCGGACACCAGATCGAAGCCGAACGGGTTGTACGGGTTCAGCCGCGAGACGACGATGTTGTCGGCCAGCGGATTGCCGGTGGCGCCATCGGGACCGAAGAACAGCGGCTCCGGGCCAGCCTGGTTGGTCGACTCGCGGCGGTTGCCCAGCGCCTTGATGTACCACTGCACGTTGTCGGTGAGGTCAAAGCGGAACTGGCCGAACAGGCCTTTGCGCTCCGACGGTGTCAGCACCATGTTGTATTCGGCGAAGTTGAAACGATCGGCGGTGGTGAAGCAGTGGTAGTCGTCAGTGCGGTTGCAGCCGGCACTGCCGTCGTAGCGTGGCTTGCTGACGCCAGTGTTGGGCACGATGTTCTGCGACGCGCCCGTGTTCGGATCGACGAAGGCAAAGCGGCCCTGCGGAATGCCGCCGCTGCCGAAGGCCAGGCCGGTGCCCGGAATCGGGAAACGCGACTGTTCGCGATCAATCGCGAACACCGGGTCCTGCTTGGTCCAGCTGGCGCCCAGGAACAGGCTGTAGCGGTCACCGCTCTTGCCCCACGCCAGGTCCACGCCCTTCTGTGTGCCGTCGCCCTTGCTGTATTCACCATAGTTCAACGTCACCTGAGCGCCATCGAACTCGCGGCGGGTGATGATGTTGACCACGCCGGCGATGGCATCGGAGCCATACAGCGACGATGCGCCGTCTTCCAGCACCTCGATGCGTTCAACGATGGCCAGCGGAATGGTGTTGAGGTCGGTGGCCGCGCCCACGCCCGAAGCCGAGGACTCGTTGACCCAGCGGATGCCGTCGACCAGCACCAGCACGCGCTTGGCGCCGAGGTGGCGCAGATCGACCTGCGCCGAACCGGCGCCCACACCACTGCCATCGGGTGGGAAGCCGAAGTTACCGGAGGAATTGAACTTGGCGTTGAGTGCCGAGCCGGAGCCGGTGAGCTGTTGCAGTACTTCACCGATCGAACTCAGGCCGGTGCGTTCAATGTCGCCACGGGTCAGGGTCTGGATGGGGACCTGGCCTTCTACTTCCGCGCGCTTGATGCGGGTGCCGGTCACTTCCACCGCATCGAGGTTGGTGGTGGATTGTGCAGCGGCACCCAACGGCGCCAGGGTCATCACGCACAGCGCGACGGCAACCGCCAAAGGGCGGTGGTGCAGGTGATTCATTCGCTCTCTCTCCAAAGGAATGTCGGGACATGGGCTGCCGCGCTCCCCCCCTGCATGGCGGCAGCGTCTCCTTTGTAAACAAGCGGTAAAAATCACGGCGTGATGATCGACACTCTTTCACGCGGAATTGACGCAATTGACAGCCATTTGCTTCAGATGGAGTAATTTAGAACCGGACGGTACTGTTCACCGTGCTCCGCTTTGATGCCGGCTGCGACAGCGCGCGCCGAGATCCGCCACAGCTCATCAAGGGGGCTTGTCGGTGCCGGCGCTAGTTGCCCGGCGCGTCGATGCGCAGCCCGTGCTGGCTGACGGCCAGCAACACGCGCGCCGTGTCGCCGTAATCGGTGTCGGCAGCGGTCGCCAGATGCACCCAGGGGCGATGCTGCTGCGGCATCTGTTGCGCCTGCACCAGGTACTGCTGCAATGCGGCGGCGTCCAGCGGCTGGCCATTCCAGAACACGGCCCCCGCTGCGTCGATGCGCAGGTTGATCGGCCGGGGCGAAGACGCCGGCCAGGGCGGGCACGAGGTGCGCTGCTGGAACGCCAGGAGACCGGTTGCCTGCGCCATCGGCAGCGTGGTGATCACCAGTGCCAGCAGCACCAGCAGCACATCCACCAGCGGTGCCAGATTGGGGGCGGCAATCAGTGAGGTCGCGCGCTGTGTCCCGTATCGCATGCCACGTTTCCTCGCAGTAGGCGGCCCGCCGATGGCAGGCCGCCTGTTGCCGGACTCACCGCACGAAGGCGATGCGCTCCATGCCAGTGGCCTCCGCGGCGGCCAGGACCCGCGCCATGCCTTCGTACTCGGACGACGGATCGGTGGCGATGCGCAGCTCCGGCAGGTTGCCGGCATGCTCGCCGGCCTGCGCGTGCAGGCGCGCCTGCAGATCGCCGATGGCCATCGGCTGGCCATCCCAGCTCAGCTGGTTCGATGCATCCAGGCGCAGCTCGATCGGCGGCGGCGGCTCGGGGCGATCCATCGGTCGATCGGTGGCCTGTGGCAACTGCACGGCAATCGGCCGGGCCACCATCGGCGCGGTCACGATGAAGATGATCAACAGCACCAGCATCACATCCACCAATGGCGTGACATTGATGTCCGCCAGCGGGCCGCTCCTTCCTGCGCTACTGAATGCCATGTGCCGCTCCCTGCAGCCGGGCCGTTCACCCAAGGCCGACGTTACGACGTCCGCTGGCGCCTGCGGCAGGGGCCGCCGCGGATTCATTCAGCTGTCGTTGCCATCGCATTGCGTGCACGCGATGCGAAACTGAATTCAGCCACCGCCCGCTATGCTGATCGCCATGACCCGACGCACTTCGACTGCCCTGTCCCTGCTTCCATTGGCCACCACGCTGCTGATCGGCTGCGCCAATGCCCAGTCCCTCGATGCCCAGAACACACAGCTGAAGGCGGCGATCGCCGCCGCCGAACGCGGCCAGTTCGATCCTGGGCAGGCCGCTGCGCTCAGCCGCCATCCGGCTTATGGCTGGCTGGAGTACGCCAACCTGCGCCGCAACATCGACACCGTCGACATCGCGCAGGCCCAGGCCTTCCTCAAGCGCTATGACGGCCAGGCCGTAGCTACGACCTTCCGCAGCGTGTGGCTGCCCTCGCTGGCGCGCCGCCAGGACTGGCCCACCCTGCTCGCCAACTGGGCGCCCACCGACAACGCCGGCCTGCGCTGCGCGCAGCTGACCGCGCGCCAGGCAACCGGCAAGGTCGATCCGCAGTGGATCAGCGAAGCGCAGGACCTGTGGCGCAAGAACGGCAAATCGCTGCCCGATGGCTGCGACGCGGTATTCGCCGTGCTGCAGGCCCAGGGTGGCCTGAGCGACGCCCTTCGCTGGGAACGCATCGATGCCGCCGCCGATGCACAACAGCCGGCGGTGATGCGAAGCGCCGCGCGTGGTCTGCCCGCCACCGACCTGGCGCTGGCCAACACCTACGCTGCCTTCGTCGACAGCCCCAATGCCAGCGCGTTGAACTGGCCGCGCAACGACCGCAGCCGGCGCATCGCCACCGATGGCCTGGCCAAACTGGCCAAGGCCGACCCGGGTGCCACCGAGCAGCAGCTGCCGCGGTACGCGCAGGCGCTGGGCCTGAGTGCCGACCAGCAGGGCCAGGTGCTGTACCAGATCGCGCTATGGACGGTGGCCTCGTACCTGCCCGATTCGGCACGCCGCCTCAACGCGGTGCCGGAGTCGGCGTATGACGAACGCCTGCACGAATGGCGCGTGCGCGAAGCGATGTCGCGCGGCGATTGGCCGGCGGCGCTGACAGCAATTCGCAAGATGGGCAGCAAGCAGCGCAGCGACCCGCGCTGGCGCTACTTCGAAGGCCGCATGCTGGAAAAGACCGGCCAGGCATCGCAGGCCCAGGCACTGTTCCGCGATGCCGCACGCGCACCGACGTTCCACGGTTTCCTCGCCGCCGACAAGCTGCAGCAGGGCTACACGCTGTGCCCATGGAAGCCGAACGACAGCGCACAGGCCCAGTCCGTGATCGCGCGCGACCCGGCCATCCAGCGTGCGATGGCGCTGTACCAGATCGACCGTGCCGGCTGGGCCGTGGCCGAATGGAACAGCGCGCTGTCGCGCTTCGATGACACCCAGCGCCGCCTCGCGGTGCGCGTGGCGCAGGACAACGGCTGGTTCGACCGCGCGGTGTTCGCGCTCGGCAAGCAGCCGCAGGAACAGCGTCTGTACGATCTGCGCTTCCCGCTGCACCACGACGTCACCATCCGTCGCGAATCGGCGCGCAATGCCATCGACCCGGCCTGGGTCGCAGCGGAGATCCGTGCCGAGAGCACATTCACCCCGCGTGCGCGCTCGCCTGCCAACGCCATGGGCCTGATGCAGGTGCTGCCGGCCACCGGCGCCGGCGTCGCCAAGTCGATCGGCCTGACCGGCTACGGCGGCGCTGACAGCCTGTACGACCCGGACACCAACATCGCCATCGGCACCGCCTACCTGCGCCAGCTGATGAACAAGTACGACGGCCTGCCGTACGTGACCATCGCCGCCTACAACGCCGGCCCGACCCCGACCGCGCGGTGGCAGAGCCAGCGCCCGGGATACGACCCGGACCTGTGGATCGAGACCATCAGCTACAAGGAAACGCGCGAGTACGTAGCCCGCGTGCTGGCCTTCAGCGTGATCTACGACTGGCGCCTCAACGGTGACGCACTGCCGCTGAGCGATCGCCTGATGGGCCGCCTGGTGGACAAGCGCAAGAGCTTCAGCTGCGCCGCCAACGCCGACCAGGGCGGCGATTGATCGCCCGATGACGGTAAGTGCCGGGCCATGCCCGGCGGGCGCCGCGATGTATCCCGCCGGGCTTGGCCCGGCGCTACCGGGGAAATCGATGAGCCTGCTGGCCTGGATCGGGATATTCGCCGCCTGGAGCCTGTTCGCCACCTGGGTACTGCGCTGGGGTGGCGCGGCCTGGATGGAAGGCTGGAAGTCGCTGGCCTTCGTCGACAGCTGGGGCAGCCTGTGGGATGAGGCGCAGATCAAGCTGTACTTCCTCTGCCTGTGGATCGTCTACGGCCTGTGGTTCTTGGCCGGCCTGTTCGTGCCGGCGTGGCGCGGCCTGCCGTGATTCCCGCACGGTAGCGCCGGGCCATGCCCGGCGAGCGCGCGGCGCGGCAACGCAGGCCCAATCGACGCCACCGTGCGATCATCCCTCCATGAAGATCTATCTTGTCGGCGGCGCCGTACGCGACCGCCTGCTGCAGCGCCCTGCCGGCGACCGCGACTGGGTGGTGGTCGGCGCCACGCCCGCGCAGATGGAAGCGCAGGGCTACACCGCCGTGGGCCGCGATTTCCCGGTGTTCCTGCATCCGGAAACCGGTGAGGAATACGCACTGGCGCGCACCGAGCGCAAATCCGGCCGCGGCTATCGCGGCTTCGTGGTCGACGCTGATCCGGCGGTGACGCTGGAAGACGACCTGCAACGCCGCGACTTCACCATCAACGCGATTGCCTGTGATGAAGACACCGGCACGCTGGTCGATCCCTATGCAGGTGTGCGCGACCTGGAACAGCGCGTGCTGCGCCACGTTGGCCCCGCCTTCGTCGAAGATCCGCTGCGTGTGCTGCGCGCGGCACGCTTCATGGCGCGCTTCGCGCCACTGGGCTTTACCGTCGCGCCAGAGACCATGGACCTGATGCGCGAGATCGCCGCCAGTGGCGAACTGGATGCACTGGTGCCGGAACGCGTCTGGCAGGAGCTGCGCAAGGTGCTGGTCAGTGCGCGGCCTTCAGCGTTCCTTCGCACGCTGCACGATGCGAATGCACTGGGCCCGATCCTGCCCGAGCTGGAAGCGCTGTACGGCGTGCCGCAGCGTGCCGAATTCCACCCGGAAGTCGATACCGGCATCCACCAGGAAATGGTCAGCGACATGGCAGCCAGACTGGCACCGGGTGATGACCTGGTCGGCTTCGCGGCGCTCACCCACGACCTCGGCAAGGGCCTGACGCCGCCGGAAGAATGGCCGCGCCACATCATGCACGAGCAGCGCGGCATCAAGCCGCTGAAGGCGCTGTGCGCGCGATTGAAGATTCCCACCGAGCACCAGCAGCTGGCCGAAGCGGTCTGCCGTGAACACTTGAACGTGCACCGCATCGACGAACTGCGCGATGCCACCGTGCTGGAACTGCTGGGCCGCTGCGATGCATTGCGCCGGCCGGAACGCGTGGCGCGCATCGCGCTGTGCTGCGAGGCCGACAAGCGCGGCCGGCTCGGCTTCGAGGACGCCGACTACCCGCAGGGCGAAACGCTCAAGCGCCTGCACCAGGCGGCGCTGTCAGTGCAGGCGCGGGATCTGGATACCACCCATCTGAAGGGCCCGGCCATCGGTGAGGCGCTGGCCAAGGCGCGGGTGAAGGCCATCGCCGCTGCCCGCTGAAGCATCTGGTAGTGCCGGCCGCTGGCCGGCACCTCCAGATCACCGGCCTAGCGACGTCGCTTGCGCGAGAAGCAGTCAACCGCGTGCGCGCCCAGCATGATGGGTTGCATCAAGAGGAACAGCCATCCGGCGAGCCGAAGCGTCTCCACCGGATTGAAGCGAGTGATGAAGAATGCGACCAGCAGGAATACGCCCAGAAGTCCAATCTCGTACACAAGCAGAGATCGATTAAAGAATCTCATCGCTTCTACCTGTCCTCAGCGCCTTTAGCAGCGAGGAGCGGGGAGGACGGCTCAATTCCTCCGCCATCAATCTCAGTGCGCCATGCCCCGGGTAATCGCCGCAGCCCGCTGCTTCAGCTGCGCCACGGCATCGGGAATCATCTCCATGCCCACGTCCAGGCCCGGGTTCAGCACCAGGCCGACGCCGTCGCCGATACCGGCCAGCAGCGCATGCACCGCGATCGGCATCGCGTGGGCGAACTGCGGCAACTGCTCGTGCCACAGGCCGGCGCGCTCGGGCGCGGTGAACACCGCGAACATCGGCTCGCCGCTCTCGCTGGTCAGCACCAGCGGGGAGATGCTCTCGTCCCAGGCGCCATCTTCACCGATGGCCTTGTCCAGCAGCACGAACGCCGTCGAGGTCAGCAGGCCGTCAAGGAACTGCGATGCGGTCAGCGTGCCGTCCTGGGCCTGCAGCAGGCTCACCTCGAGGTCGTTGAGGGGTTCGAACGGGGTGTCGTGGTCCATGGTCGGTTCCGGTACGTGATTGCAGGGCAGACTTTAACAGGCCTGGGGTGAGGCACGACAGCGCATTGGCAGGGACACGCGGGGCGTCGGCGACCGTTGTACCAAAGCGCCCAGCGCTCACCGGTCTGGATCCAGCCAAAGGGAATCGGGGCCGCGCGGAAATCTTGATGGCCTTGGGAGGAAAGCATGGCGGGCAGGATACGGCCGGCCGCTGATTCTGCGAACGCTGCTACCCCCTGAACCGTTCGACGAGGGAATTGTTAAGACCTGCTTCAATAGTTTGACGAAATCGTCAATGTGTCCGATTCGCTTGTGGGTGTGTGCCGGCGCCGCACCACTCAATCCTGGAAGAACGTTGAGGCTGGCATGACCAAGACCTTGGAGCACGGCTGGAGCGGGTCGTATAGTCGGATGACGCAGAGCAATGGAACGCCGATGAACGCTACCTCGCAAGACCCTGCGCCACAGGTACGCATGGATGAAGGCCAAGGGAACTGGCAGCACGAGGGGCGCAACTTGTCACATTTGCCCCGTAATGCGGAACATGGCGCCATCTTCCTCGGCCATCCCTCCTGTCCAGCCGATCGACGATCAGGGCAATCCTGCCGGTATGTTCACGCGCAGAGAACCATGCCCCGTGGTACCTCAATCAGCGACATGGACCACTCATGCTGAAACCCTTCCCCCCCCTCACTCCCGTTGCGTTGATCGCGTTGATCACACTGGCCGTTTCAGGATGCAACAAGGAACGCTCATACCCGGTCTATCGCGAGAATCCTGCACCCAAGGATGCGCTACCGATTGTCATTCGGGTCAATGATGCGCCTGTAGACGTCCCTGTTCCCAAGGTATTCGTCACGTATGAAATAGACCCGCTCTGTCTCCCGCCGATCAACAACTACGAGGGAGTGCAGTACGAACCGAACCAGCACAAGGTTGAGGTTCGAGCACAGCGCCTCAGTACTACTGAATTCAGCAGCACCCTTTTCAAGGACGGGATGGAAGTCGCCAACTACTACGGTCGTGGCCCGTGCACATGGACACCCGTTCTCGTGGAAGCTTCATTCGCCTTCATCATCGATGATCGCCCTATCCAAGCAACCGCATGGACCTCATTCAAAAAGCTTGAAACTGAAAAACTTTCTACCACCTACGTAGATCGCGCCTTACGCCCCATGACTTCAGGGGGATCGCCAGAGTGGACGCCTACCGAGCCTTCGGCTTGGTACGAGAAGATGTCTCAAGATAAACGAAAGGAGTACTTCCCAATCGAAGTCTCCACACGGACTGAAGGAACAGCCCAATGAATCCTGGTGCAAACGCAGCCCTCTCGAATCATGTATACAAGGATCCGCTCCCGGAACCCAAGGCGATTGTTACCATTGCCGGGACGGAATATCGTGTATTGGCCAGCCTGAACTCCGCCACCGGCTACCAAGGCGTCATCTACCAGAACCTCGAATCCAGAGGAGTAATCGTCGCCCATCGCGGCACCGAGTTTGATCGCCAGCCTCTGATTGATGGCGGCATCGACGCGGCGATGGTCACCGCCAGAATCAATGTGCAGATTGATGATGCCCTCGCGCTGACCAGGCAGGCAATCGAGCTGGCTGAAGCAAACGGATATGGCCAAATATCCGTCACCGGCCACTCCCTGGGCGGCGCGCTCGCACAGATCACCGCGCACCACTACAACCTCCCTGGCGACGCCTTCAATCCCTACGGCGCCGCCGGATTGGCGTACCGCATGCCAGAAGGCCAGCCGGCCAATGCGGCGACCTTCACCAACCATGTAATGGCGGGTGACCTGGTCAGCGCCGGTGGCCCGCACTACGGCAAGGTCGAGATGTACGCGCTGCCCAAGGAACTGGAGGTTCTGCGCAACGCTGAGCAGGGCCAGCGCCTCGCCTCGCTCGGATCGCTAGGGATGAAGAGCGGGCATGTCATGTCCGCTACGGTGGCCGCACAGTTGGGGGACTCCCATCGATTGGTTCATTTCCTGGACCGCGTGACCGACACGGGTCCGGTGTTGTCTGTACTGGACGACACCAAGGCCCGGATCACAGATCCTGGGGACCTACGCCGGATTGCAGATTTCCGCAGTGATATTCATCAGCTGCGCGTGGGGGCGACTGTGCTTGTCGGTGGCGGCCCTGGACTCCTGCGCGACGGGGTCAATTACCTTCGTGGCACCGAGGGAGCCGGAGCGTACGCCCGTCGCGAAGCCGAAGCCGTGCAGCGCGCAGAAAGTGCATTGAAGCCTGGGGAGCGTTTGGTCCATGAGACAACCGAAAAGGGCTCGCCCTCTCTGAGCAACCCAGGCTTTGCTCCCAAGAGCCCATTGCAGGAAAGCATCGAATCAACTTTGGACAAGGCAGGCCTGGATCCCCGAACGGAAGGCCACCCCGACCATGCGCTCTACCGGCAGATTCGCGACGGTGTATCGGCCGTGGATGCCAAGCACGGGCGCAGCTTCGATGAAACCAGCGAGCGGATGACGGCCAGCCTGCTTGCAACGGCCAAGCGCAGCGGCCTGGAACGCGTCGATCATGTTGTCTTGGGCAATCCTCCCAGCGATGGTTCAGGCCCTCGCATGTTCGTCGTGCAGGGAGCGCTCGACAATCCGGCACACCTGCGGGCGTCGATCGCGGTCAGCGAGGCCGTCAATACACCCGTAGAGCAGTCGCTCGCCAAGGCCGAGCAGATTTCGCAGGCACAGCAGGTCGCCCAGCACGAGCAAACCCAAGAGCAGATTCGAACCGCGATGCGCATGGGCTAGGCCAGCGTGATTGCTTGGCCCTACTTGAGGCTGGCGCCCGTTGGAACGACCTGCTGAGGCCATGTCGGCCCGCCCTCTCCCTAGGAGGCATACAGGTGCCGCCACATCCATCCGGCCACCGCCAACCCGGCCACCCCCACCAGCATCAACGGCAGGCCGAAGCGGTGCCGCCACGGGATCGGTACCCCGCCCAGCTGCTGGTCCATGGTCTCGGTATCCAGCACCCAGCCGTGCTCGCACCGGGTACAGGCCAGTTCGTAGCGGCGCTGGTAGGTGAACCCGAACAGCAGGTCGATGCGCGCCATCTTGTAGCGCAGCTGCGGGGCGAACTCGGTTTCCGTCTGGCAGCGCAGGCAGTGGTGCGCTTCGGTGGGGCCGACGATCAGCACCCGTTCCTGTTGGCCGATCAGGATCATGTCCGGTTGCCCTGGCAGGCGGGCTGGGCCAGCAGCCAGGCTTGGGCGGCGGCCACAGTGGCGGCATCACCCTCGACGCGCTGGTCAGGTTCGATCTTCAAGCCATCGCCACGCTCATTGCGGTCCCGCATCACGCTGGTGGTCAGCAGCAGGCGACTGCCATCGGCAAGGGTGTGCACGACATTGCCGGTGGAGAGACCCGCGGTCGGCCGGCCGAAACTCCGCGCCTGCGGGCGGCCACGCCACGCCAGCACCGAGGCCTCGCCCGAACTGCCGGTGCGGTGCCCGAACAGCACCGCCACCGGCGCGCCAGGCTGGCGCAGCACATAGCCGGACTGGCCGAAGTCCAGCAGCGGCTTGCCCGCCAGCTGCACGGCGGTCGCCGTCAACGTCCAGCGCTGCGGTCCTTGCGCGGTTTCGAACGAGCCGACGTCCTCGTTGTTCAGCACCGAGGTGCGCAGCAGCGGTGCCATGCCCAGCAGCATCGGCCACATGGTGCCGCCGCCGTTGTCACGCAGGTCGACGATCCAGCCACAGCGCGCGCCGTCGTCCTTGCTGCGGATCACCTGTTGCCACCGCGCAGCACGCTGGATGTCCTGGCGGAATTTCTCCTGCGGCGTCGCGCCCGGCGTGGAGGCATAGCCCTCGATGACCACCCAGCCGATGCGCGCATCCACCGCATCAGCGGCCTTGGCCCGGTCCACGGCGGCGGCACCGGCCTGCTGCGTACGCGCGAGGGATTCGCGCTGACGCTGGGTCGTGGTCCACGCACCATGGTGGCCGGTGCTGAGCGCAATGGCTTCGCGCAGAACGGCCAGCCGTTGCGCGGGGTCACCCTGCGCCGATTGCAGGCGTACGCGGGTGGCGGGCCAGTCCACCCGATCGCGATACAGCGCCTGGCGTTCAAGCAGATTGAGGATCTCGGCCTGGGCCTCCGGCGAGGGCACCTCGACCGCGCTTGGGGTATCGGCCATGGCGCCGGTCGCCAGCAACACGAACATCAGCGCGCCGATGCGACGCACTCCCTTGCGAACCTGCATGCGACGCTTCCTTGCCGTTGAATCAGGGCCGCAGCATAACCGGGGCATGATCGCTTGCGCCACGCGCGAACTGTCGTATCCGGCCCGGTCGCGGGTTGCAGCAACGCGGCTTGCTTGCGGTCACCACATTGCAACTTTACCCATGTCATCGCGGCGTACAAGGCGCGAAGGTGACCTCCGTCGGCGCTTCCTGCGCCGACCGGGATTGGCGTCCTGAATGAAGCTACCTAAAGGCGGGCTTGCGGCCATGTCGCGGGCTCGAATACTGCACCGTCTGTCGTTCTGCGGCGGGCGGTGCGTGGGGATCCTCCCGATCCGCCGGCTTCGTTTCCTTTGGGTAGCTTCACCGGCACGCCAACCCGCACCGCCCGCCACCTTGCGCTTCGCAGGTGGCCTTGCCTCGTGAGGTTGCCGCCATGAACACGCCCTACCCCACCTATCCACGCCTGCAGGCACTGCTCGGTGCTGCACTGCCCGGCCTGCAGCTGCCCAGGACCGCAGCCGAAGCGTTGGAAGGTGCGCTCACCGAAGCCCATGAACACGCTCCGCCATCGGCGTTCTTCGCGGCGTTGCGTGGTATTGCGAATAGCCACGCAGCCGACGGCCAGGCTGGCGCGAGCGGCAGCTCAGCGAGGCGCGCGGTCGGGAGTTGGCCGAGGCGACGCGCTGTATGGCGGCGGTGTCTGCGTGTGGGGGTGTGCTGTTGGCGGCGCAGTCCGCGCGCGAGATGGATGACGCGCAGGCACAGTGTCCGCCGCAGGTGGAGGAAGGATTGCTGCATGCGGTGGTAGTGTTGGCCGATCATGCCGGGGCGTTGGTGGAGCCGGAAGCGTGCGCGCCGTTGTTGTAGAGCCGAGCCTACGCTCGGCTGCGCGGAGGTCGTGGCGTCGGTGGGATCTGTGCCGACCAAGGTCGGCACCTACCAGAGCAGGGTCATGGCATCGGTGGGAGTTGTGCCGACCAAGGTCGGCACCTACCAGGGCGAGGGTCATGGCATCGGTGGGATCTGTGCCGACCAAGGTCGGCACCTACCCGAGCAAGGTCATGGCGTCGGTGGGAGTCGTGCCGACCAAGGTCGGCACCCACCAGAGCAGGGCCCAACCGGAGCGAAACGGCGCTACCAGTCCGCGCGCAGGCCGATGTTGCCTTCGATGATGCGGCGCTTCTCGTTGCGGTCGCCACCCAGCTCACGCGTGTAATCGGCGACGGCATAGGCACTGATGGTGCGGTTGAAGCGCCCAACCACGCCGATGCCCGCCTCCAGCGCGCGCGAGCGCTGCGTGCTGACGATCGCTTCGTCGTCGAAGCGGACGCCGTCCTCACCGGAACGGCCGTGCCAGTAGTTCAGCTTGAAGTACGGCTGCCAGCCGTTGTCGGCCAGTTGGAAATCACCGGCCAGGCGCAGGCCGATGCGGCCGGTCCAGGCGTTGTCGCTGTCAAAGCGCTCGCTCGACACCAGATCGCGTCGGTCATCGAGCGAGATGCGCTGCCAGATCACCTGCGCCTGCGGCTCCAGCCACCAGGCGGACTGGCCGAACCGCAGCAGCGGTTTGCCGGCCTCCAGCGAAAGCGTCGTGCCATCGCCCTTGATGCCGAAACCCAGCCCGCGCGAGGAACGCACACGGCCGTCGTAGCGGCTCTGCATGGCCACCGCATCGAGATAGCCCCCCTCGCTACCGGTGAGCGTCCAGTACAGGCCCACGTGCTTGTCATCCAGGCGGCTCTGGCCAACCTCCACGTTGTCCCAGCCCAGCGCCAGACCGGTGCTCTTGCCCTGTGCACGGGTACGGCCGACGAACACGCCCAGCTGATTGCGGTGGTGGCCGCTGTCCATGGCCCACACATCCAGACCCGCCTGCACGCCCATCACGTCGCCATCGAAACCCGATCGTGCATCGCCCTTCCAATGGATCTCGCTGCTCTGCCCGACCAGCCGGCCCCACGCAGTGCGCAATGCGCCCTGGCTGTACAGCAGACGCTGCTCACCCTGGCGTTCGTGGAAGGTACCCAGGCTCGCCCGCGAAGCCTCGCGCAGCATCGGCAGCACGCCGCTGTAGAGCGCGGTCTCCACCCGGTACAGCGGCACCACGCCGTCATCATCCGGCTCGGCCGGTTCGGCATCGGGTGTCGGCGGTGGCGTACCGGTCCCTGGCAGGCCACTATCGTCGGACGGGGTGGGCGTGGACGTGTCCGGGGTGGGAGTCACCACCTGGTTGGCGCGCAGGTACCAGTTGTGCCCGGTACCGGGGCTGACACCGCCCTTGAACAGGAAATACTCATGGGAACCGGCGGACACCGGCGCATACAGGCCGAACGCACCGGCCGTGGACGTCGCACCGTTCACTGCCTGCACCACCATCACCCCGTCCACCATGTTCGCTGCACCCGGCCCGCCCACGTTGGTCACCTTCAACGCACTGCGGCCGCTGGCCGTGCCACCGTCAACCACCAACCGGTCCGAGGGCGCGCCATCGCCGGCAAGATAGGCATTGAGGGCGATGGTTGCGTTCTGGCCCACGTAGTTGCCCGCTACCGTGATCGTGTTGCCGATGCCCGTGCCAGCAAGCTGCAGCAGGCCGGCATTGGCCAGGTTGCCGTTGATCCTGAAGATGCCGGTGTTGCCAGCGGCCAGGCCCGGCGCGGCATTGGCCGCCGCGATCGTGCCGGCATTGCTGACGTTGCCGGTGACGCTGCCGTAGCCGCCCAGTGTGGCTCCGGCGGCGACCTGCACCGGGCCGCCGCCGCTCAGCGAAGCCGCCGCGCTGCTGCTGCTGCCGAGGATCAGTGTTCCGGCGGCGATGTCGGTACCGCCCGCATGGCGGTTGACGCCATTGAGCGTAAGCGTGCCGCTGCCGAGCTTGGTCATGGCCCCCACACCGCTGATGCCCTGGCTGAGGGTTGAATTGAAGCCCTGGGTATCAATGGCACCGTTGTTGGCGGTGACCGATACCGCGCGCGCTGCATCAAGATTGAATGCGCTGCCCAACTGCAACGTGCCGCCGTTGAACACCAGCGGGCCTGAGGCAGCGCCCAGCGCCGTATCTGCTGCCACCGACAGGACACCCTGGCTGAGGGTGGTACCACCGGCATAGGTGTTGCCCGATGCCGGCGCCAACGTCAGCGTGCCGGCGCCGGCTTTCTCGACCGCGCCGCTGCCGCTGAGCGTGCCGGTATAGGTACCCGCACTGTCCTGCTTGAAACGGACCAGGCCGTTGTCGTCGACCGACAACGGCAGGTTCCCGGCGTTCGCCTGCAGGGTCGCGCCGGCATCGACCGTGGCCATCACCGACGCGGTGCTGATGCCCAGCGTACCGGTCAGATCCAACGTGCCGCTCTGCACCCGCGCGGTATCGAAGCTACCGGTTCCGGCCCAGGTCCAGGCATCTCCCGCCATGGTCAGGCTCTGGAAGCCGTTGAAGGCATTGGAAGCCGTACCGGTGCCCTGCAACGTCACCGTGTTGATGCCGTTGCCGCCATTGGCGGCGCCGACAATCTCCGAACCGGTCTGCAGCACCAGCGTCACGTTGCCGTTGCCACCCTGGATGGCGGTGCCGCTACCCCCCTGGATCAGGCCGGCATTGGTGATGGTGGTGGCGCCATTGGTCGAGCGCACACCGATGCCATTGCTGCTGATGATGCGGCCACCGGCGAGGTTGGTGATCGTGGCGGTGAACGCCCGTCCCAGGGTATTGGAAACCACCGCGTCGGCACTGCCGCTGCTATTGGTCGGACCGGTGGCCAGAACGGTACCGCTGTTGGTCAACGTGTTGTTGTTGCCCTGCATGTACACGGCCGGTGCATTGCGGCCGTTGCTGTTGAGCGTGCCGCTGTTGTCGATCGTGCCATTGCCGCCCAGCAGCGAGGCCGCCCGAGCATTGTTGCCCGACGTAGTGACGGTGCCGGTATTGATGATCGTATTGTTGGCGGCACCACTGTTGCTCTGCCCCCACGCGGCGGTCATGCCGTAGGAATTGTTGCCGGTGGTCGTGATGCTGCCATTGTTGACCAACACGTTGCCATTGCCGTTGGCGGCGATGCCGTCGTTGTAGGCGCCCGTGGTGGAGATCACGCCGTTGCCAGTGTTGGTGAGGGTGTTACCAGTGTTCATCCCTAGCAGCATCGCACCACGGTTGGCGACGCCGCTGCCATTGCCGCTCATCGACAGGCTGCCGCTGTTGCTGATGGTGCTCGCACTGTCCACCGAGTACGGGGTCGGGTCGGTACCCAGCACGAAACTTCCGTTGGCCGTTGCATCAAGACTGATCGAGACATTGGTGCTGCCTGCGGCCGCCACCACGGCGGGCACGCCATCACCGGAACAGGTCACCGCCGTATTGCTGGCTGGCGACGTGGACGAACAACTGCCAGCAGCGGCCGCGGAGGGCCCCCACAGTGCCAGCAGCGGGCCAGCCGCCAGGGCCTGCAACAGGGAGACCGTCAGACGGCGAAGGCGTAGCGCAGGGGGGACAGCACGGGACATACAGCACTCCTGGGCAGGGCAGCAGGAATCGCGGATGTTTCAACCGGTGGATTTATGCGCTCGTGGTCGCGTTTCGAATGTGAAACCAGGCGGTCATCACGTGGGCGCCACATGACTGAAATCGTTCAGCGCAGCGCGAAGAGCATCCACGCATGGCCTGGATCTACCGATCCTGCACCGCCGGTCGATTCGCGTACGGCTTGCGTAGATCCACGCCATGCGTGGATGCGGTTCGCTGGCGGGGTCAGATCTTCAGGTAGATCTTCCGCCGGTCCAGCCACCACGCCACGCCCCACCACAGCGCAACGAACGCCAGCGCCTGCAGCATCGATGCCAGCTCCAGTGCCTCCGGCATGGCCGCCGCAAGCTGCTGCCAGATCCAGCCCCATGCGCCGCTGGCCATCAGCACCACCGACATCACCGATGCCCCCAGATAGGCGGTGATCGCGTTGACCCCGAAGCGCCTGCCCAGCGCCGGCCAGCCCTTCTGGTCGATCAACAGATGACCCAGCCACAATGCAAGCGCCGCAAGACCGCCCGTCCACAGCACGTAACTGGGTGTCCACAGCTGCTTGTTCAACGGCAGCACGATGGCCAGCAGCAGACCCAGCACGGCGGTCACCGCCCCCAGCCCGGCCAACGCGGCCGAGCGCCCGTTGCGCAGAAGCCCACCGGCCAGCAGGCCCAGTACGGTGCTGGCCAGCGCGCCCAGCATGCTCAGCAATCCTTCCGGGTCATGTCCAAGCCCGGTATCGGCATGCCACTGGTAGATCCACGGTGCGAACAGCGTGGTATCCAGACGGCTGGCCGGGTTGGTCCACGGCGCCAGATCACCAGTGCCGAGCAGCAGCACGGTGTACCCCACCAGCAGCGTGACCAGTACGCCGGCCTGCACGCGCGGCCGTGCATGCACCGCCAGCACGCCCACCAGCGCCGCACACACCGCGATCCGTTGCAGCACACCCCAGATGCGGAAGTGGTGTGTATGCAACGCCCACCAGATCAGCAGATGCAGCAGCGCACCGGCCACCAGGATGCGCAGCGCGCGCTCCAGCACGCCACGTGCCAGCGCGGGTCTCGCCGCCACGTCCAGCGCGCGCGGTGCGACGCTGAAGGCCATCGACACGCCCACCAGGAACAGGAAGAACGGGAACACCAGGTCTGTGGGCGTGCATCCGTTCCACTCCGAGTGGCGCAGCGGTGCGAACACTGCGCTCCAGTCGCCCGGATTGTTGACCAGCAGCATCGCCGCCACGGTGATGCCGCGCAGGGCATCGATCGAGCCCAGCCGGCGTGGCGGCGTAGCGTTCATCAGGCGGCCTCGTACTGTCCGGCAATCCAGGTGCCACGCACCTGCAGCGCATCGTCCAGCAGCACCAGGTCAGCCTGGTAGCCCTCGGCGATGTGGCCCAGGCGGTCATCGACGTTGAGGAACTGGGCCGGGTAGGTCGAGGCCATGCGTGCCGCTTCGGCCAGTGGTTGGCCGAGCAGCTGCACGGTGTTGCGCACCGCGGTAGCCATGTCCAGCGCCGAGCCGGCCAGCGAACCGGCGGCATTGCGCACCACGCCATCGATGGCGGTGATCGTTTCGCCATACAGCACGTAGCTCGGATCGTCGGCACCGACCGGCGGCATCGCGTCGGTGACCAGCAGCAGGCGGCCGCGCGGTTTTGCCGCCAGCGCCACGCGCAGACTGGCCGGATGCACGTGCACGCCATCGACGATGATGCCGATCCAGCTGTCGCGGTCTTCCAGCGCGGCGCCCACCGCACCGGGCTCGCGGCCCTGCAGCGGCGACATCGCGTTGTACAGATGGGTGAAGCCGCGCACGCCGGCATCCAGACCCGCACGGATCTCCTCGTAGGTGCCTGCAGTGTGACCGGCAGCAATGATCACGCCGCGCTCGACCAGCGCGCGGATGGTCTCCAGCGGCACGCGTTCCGGCGCCAGCGTCAGCAGCGTCACACCGTTGTCCAGCGACGCAGCCAGCGCGATCTCTTCTTCATCCGGCACGCGGAACTTGCTGGCATCGTGGGTGCCCTTGCGTGCCGGTGCGATGTACGGGCCTTCCAGGTGGATGCCGATCACGCCCGGCACACCCTGCACGATCGCTTCGCGCAGCGCTGCGATCGCTTCGCGCATTACTGCCACGTCATCACTGATCAGGGTGGGCAGCATCGCGGTGGTGCCGAAGCGGCGGTGCGCCTGCGCGATGGTGCGCAGCGCGGCCACGTCCGGCGTGTTGTTGAACAGCGCACCGCCGCCGCCATTGACCTGGACGTCGATGAAGCCGGGCAGCAGCCAGCCTCCGCCAAGATCGACCTGCTCGGCGGCGTGGCCCAGCTGCGGCGCAGCGTCGGGCAGCAGCGCACTGATGTGACCGTCCTCGATCAGCACGGCGAGATCATCGCGGAAGTCGTCGCCCACGAGGATGCGGGCATTGCGCAGCACGGTTGCCATTACACGGTCTCCGTGACCTTGTTCAGGTGCGGCGGCAGATCCGGGTTGAAGCCACGGCGCAGGGCCAGCGCGTTGATCGCGCGGTAGAAGCTCTGCACGGTCAGCAGCGGTGCGCACAGCGGATGCGGCGCGACTGCTACCGGCAGGTTACCGCCGGCACCGGCCATCCATACCTGCGCACCGCGCGCGGTGAACTCATCGACCACCGCGCGGGTGCCGGCGCCGGTCTCGTCGGGCTGGGCGAAGGCCAGCACCGGGAAACCACGATCGACCAGCGCCATCGGGCCATGCTTCACTTCGGCCGAGCTGTAGGCTTCGGCGTGCAGGCTGCAGGTTTCCTTGAACTTCAGCGCCGCTTCCTGCGCCGCGCCCAGGCCCAGCCCACGGCCCAGCACGAACAGATTGGTGGCGTCGACCAGGCCGTCGGTCACCGAGCTCCAATCGCACTGCCAGGCCTCACGCATCGCGTCCGGCAACAGATCCAGTGCAGCGCGCAGGCTGCTGTCCTGCTTCCAGTACGCGGCCAACTGCAGCAGTGCGGCCAGCGAGGCCAGGTAGCTCTTGGTCGCTGCCACACTCTTCTCGGCGCCGGCATGCAGCGGAATGACCGTGTCGGCCAGCTGCGCCAGCGGCGAATCCTCGACGTTGACCAGTGCGATCACGCGTGCACCAGCGGCCTTGGCGGCCTCGGCGTTGCGCAGCAGATCCGGACTCTTGCCCGACTGCGAAATGACGATGAACAACGCGCCGCGCAACTGCAGCGGTGCGGCATAGACCGAGCCCACCGACGGCGACGCCGAAGCAACCACCAGGCCCAGCTGGGTTTCCAGCAGGTATTTGCCATAGGTGGCGGCATGGTCGGAGCTGCCGCGTGCGCAGGTGACCACGAACGGCGGTGGTGCGGCGCGCAGGCTGGCGGCCAGGGTTTCCATCGTGGCGTGGTTGCGCGAGAACTGGCGGGCGACCACGTCGGCCGCTTCAGCGGCCTCGGCGAACATCAGGGTAGCGGTGGGGTCTGACAGCGACATGGCAGGCTCAGGCAGGATCGGAAGGAAGGGGGCGCGCGCCGGCCAGGCGCATCGGCGCGGTCGAACCGCGCACCACCAGCTGCGGCACGAAGCCCTGGTTGTGCAGCGGTGCCGGCGCATCGTCGTAGGCATCGCTGCGCAGCTGCGCGATCAACAGGCGCGCGGCATGCCGGGCGATGTCCTCGGTGGCCTGCTTGGCGGTGGTCAGCGGCGGCCATGACTGGCGCGAGAACGGGCTGTCCTCGAAGCCGGCGATGGACAGGTCATAGGGCACGTTCATGCCGCCCGACTTGGCGGCCGCGAGCACGCCGGCGGCGATTTCATCGTTGGAACCGAAGATGGCGGTAGGCGGTTCGCGCAGCGCCAGCAGGCGGCGCGCGCCACGGAAACCATCGTCGAAGGTGTAATCACCCTGCACCACCAGATGCTTGTCCACGGTCATGCCGTAGTCCTTCAGCGCAGCCTCGTAACCGGCATAGCGTTCGCCCGACGAGCGGTGCGAGATGCCGCCCCAGAGGAAGCCGATGCGCTGGTGCCCCAGCTGGATCAGGTGCTCGGTGATCTCGTAGGCGGCCTCGCGGTCGTCGACGAACACGCAGGCACCGTCGGCCGGGTCTTCGGTGGCGGCGATGATGCGCACCAGCTTGATGCCGCGCGCGGTCAACGCCTGGATCAGGTCGCGGCGCTCGGACATCGGCGCGGTCAGCACCAGCCCGGCCAGGCGCGAACGCTGCACCCAGTCGGCCAGCTCATCGGCCAGCAGCGGCGAGCTGGAATCGCAGGGATGGATCTGCAGGCCGAACCCGGTCTCGCGGCAGGCCGCCAGCACGCCGTTCTGCACGCCGATGATGTGGTACGGGTTCGGGTTGTCGTAGACCAACCCGATCACGAAGGTGGTGCCGCTGCGCAGGTTGCGCGCGGACGGATCGGGCTCGTAGTCGAGCTCGGCGATGGCACGCAGCACCCGTGCACGGGTGGCCTGCATCACCGAGGGCTCGTTGTTGATCACCCGCGAGACCGTCTTCAGCGAGACCTTGGCCTTTTCCGCGACATCCTTGATGGTCGCTCTGCGCATGGGTTTTCCCTGGGGTTGGCTGCCGTCCATCATCGCCGATCAGACCTTGTCCTGCGGCAGGCCGGCGCGGTGGCCGATCACCGAGTAGAACAGGATGTACAGGTAGCAGGGCACCATCAGCAGCACGAACACCAGCTGGAAGTCGATGTGCTGCTTGAGCACGGCGAACAGCTGCGGAATGATCGCGCCGCCGGCGATGCCCATCACCAGCAGCGCCGAGCCGGTCTCGGTGAAACGGCCCAGGCCGCGGATCGCCAGCGGGAAGATCGCCGGCCACATCATGGCGTTGGCGAAGCCCAGCAGGGCCACGAAGGCCACCGATACGTAGCCGTGGGTGGCCCAGGCGCCGAGGCAGAACACCACGCCCAGCACGGCGGAGAAGGTCAGGTAGCGCGACTGCGAGACCACGCTGGGAATCACCAGCAGGCCGACCACGTAGCCGACCAGCATCGCGCCCAGGGTGAGCGAGGTGAACATCTTGGTCTGGTCCAGCGGCAGGTCGAAGCCGTGACCGTAGGTACCGATGGCGTCGCCGGCCATCACCTCCACACCCACATAGACGAACAGGCACAGCACGCCCAGCCACAGGTGCGGGAACTGGAAGATGCTGCGGCGCTCGGCGGCACCGGCCGTAACCGGCGTGGCATTGGCTTCGGAGGACTTGATCTCCGGCAGCGGCGAGAACAGCACGGCCACTGCCAGCACCACCAGCAGGCCGGCCATGGCCAGGTACGGCGCGTGGATCTTGGCGGCGAATTCGTTGAGCAGCTGCGCCTTGGTCGCTGCATCGGCGGCGGCCACCGTGGCAGAAAGATCGCCGATGCCATGCAGCACCACGGTACCGATCAGCACCGGTGCCAGCATGCCGGCGATCTTGTTGCAGATGCCCATCAGCGCGATGCGGCGTGCGGCGGTCTCGATCGGGCCGAGGATGGAAATGTACGGGTTGATCGCAGTCTGCAGCAGGGCCAGGCCGCTGCCGATCACGAACAGGCCGCCGAGTGCACCCGGATACCAGCGCTGGGTGGCGAATTCGCCGAACAGCGCAGCACCGCCAGCCATCACCAGCAGGCTCAGGCTCAGGCCCTTCTTCATGCCGGTGCGGCGCAGGATCCACGACGACGGCAGTGCGAGGAAGAAGTAGGACAGGTAGAACACCATCAGCACCAGGAACGCACCGACCTCGCTGAGTTCGAAAGCGAGCTTGACGAAGGTGATCAGTGGGCCATTGAGCCAGGTGAAGAAGCCGATCAGGAAGAACAGCACGCCGACGATGGCGATGGAGGTGGCCACGTTCGGGCGCACGCTTGCAGCGGAGACGGCGGACATCGGGAAGGGCTCCTGCGGCGACCGCCGCAGAAGGCGGCGTCGGAGAGTGGCTGGGAACAACGTTGTCACATTCTTTCGGTGGACAACGGCGGTTTGTCAACTTCCAACTGCAGCGCGATAAACCTCATGCTGCACTGCGCAACCCGATCACAGCGTGGTGTGCTGAATGCGCGCAGGGCCTTGAGGCCCATGCTGCAACGGTTCCCGCGTGAAACTCACACTCACGCCATGTAAACGTTTACCGCCTGTCGCATTCGTTGCGGCGCAGCAACGAAAGTGTCACGAACTCGTTGACATCGTTGTCAGCGCGGTTACAGACTCCGCCCCAATCGCCGGCCCCGGTCTTGGGTCCGGTCCCACCTGCAGCAGGAGCCCGCGTGACCGCCAGCCACCCCGCCCCGGCCCATGTCCTGTCCCGAGTCGCGCCCTCGTTCCTGGCCGCCGACGTTGGAGGCACCCATGTGCGCGTGGCCCGGGTCCAGGCCAGCGGTGATGCCGCCCATCCGGTGCAGGTGCTGGAGTACCGCAAGTACCGCAATGCCGACCACGCCGGCCTCAGCGCGATCCTGTCCGACTTTCTCGGCGAAGGCCCGCGGCCCATGCACTGCGTGGTCGCCAGTGCCGGCTACGCCCGCGAGGATGGCACGGTGATCACCGCCAACCTGCCGTGGCCGCTGTCGGCCCGCCAGGTGGAGGCCGACGTCGGCCTGCAGCGGGTCTACATCGTCAACGACTTCGAAGCGGTGGCCTATGCCGCTGCGCAGGTGGACGCCAGTGGCGTGCTGCACCTGTGCGGGCCGGACACCGCCGCCCGTGGCCCGACCCTGGTGGTCGGTCCCGGCACCGGCCTCGGCGCCGCGCTGTGGATTCCCACCGCGCACGGCCCGGTGGTGCTGCCCACCGAAGCTGGCCAGCCGACCCTGGCGGCCAGCACCGAACTGGAAATGGCCATCGTCCGCCACATGCAGCGTGACCGCGCGCATGTGTCGATCGAGCATGCGATCTCCGGCCCGGGCCTGATGAACCTGTACCGCGCAGTGTGCGCACTGCAGGGGCAGGCACCGACGCTGGCCAGCCCCGATGCCGTGACCGCCGCCGCCATGGCCGATACCAATGCGCATGCACGCCAGGCACTGGATGTGTTCTGCGGCCTGCTCGGCAGCACCATCGGCGATATGGCCCTGTTCTACGGCGCCAACGGGGGCGTCTACCTGGCCGGCGGCATCCTGCCGCAGATCCGCGAGTACCTGCACGCCAGCACCTTCGTCGAACGCTACCTGCAGAAGGGGCCGATGGGCGAAGCACTGGCACGCATCCCGGTGAAGGTGGTCGAGCACGGCCAGCTGGGCGTGGTCGGCGCTGCCAGCTGGTATCTGCAGCAGTCGGCCGCCTGACACCGCAACAGGTTTCAACGCAATCGCAGCACGCAGTACGTGGCACGCCAACGCACGGGACTTCGCCGCCGCCCCGCGCATGTCATCGCAACCGCAATCCAACACCGCCGCTGGCATCCAATCGAGTGATGAGGAGAGACATCATGAATACCCGCAAGACCCTGCTTTCGGCTGCCATCGTCAGCTGCCTGGCCTTCAGTGCACACGCGCAGCAGGCTTCCCAGACCGCCACCGATCTGGACACCGTGACTGTCACGGGCATCCGTGGTTCGATGGAAAAGTCGCTGGACACCAAGCGCGAAGCCAATGCGCGCGTGGAAGTGGTCACCGCCGAGGACGTGGGCAAGCTGCCGGCGCACAACGTCGCCGACACCCTGCAGCGCCTGCCGGGCGTGAACATCAGCTCCTCCAGCGCCGATGAGGGCGGCTTCGACGAAGCGGACCGTGTCAGCCTGCGCGGCACCAGCCCGAGCCTGACCCAGACCCTGATCAACGGCCACACCGTCGGCTCGGCCGACTGGTTCGTGCTCAGCCAGGGCAACAACGTCGGCCGCAGCGTCAGCTACTCGCTGCTGCCGTCGGAACTGGTCAGCTCGGTGGAAGTGAACAAGTCCTCGCAGGCCAAGCTGCAGGACGGCGGCACCACCGGTACCGTCAACATCATCACCCGCAAGCCACTGGAGTTCTCCAAGCAGTTCACCGCTGAAGGCTCGATCGGCATGGTGCGCTCGGACCAGGCCAAGTCGAACGACCCGCAGTACTCGGCACTGTTCAACTACAAGAACGATGAAGGCACCTTCGGCGTGATGGTGCAGGGCTTCAGCCAGAAGCGCGAGCTGCGCCGTGAAGCGCAGGAAATCCCGGGCGGCTTCTTCAAGATCGGTGCAGGCGATCCGGTCGCCAAGACCAATCCGGACCTGATCGGCGTCAACGTTCCGGGCCTGCTGGGTTCGACCCTGTTCGAACAGACCCGTGAGCGCAAGGGTGGCCTGGTCTCGCTGCAGTTCAAGCCGAGCGACAGCCTCACCCTGGGCCTGAACGGTTTCAGCTCAGAACTGAAGGCCAACAACTACAACCGCAACTTCATGATGTTCGGCAACAGCTTCGCCAAGTCGCAGGCGCCGGATCCGGGCTATGTGGTCAAGGACGGCGTGCTGACCAACGCCACCTACAAGGGCGTGCCGGGCACCAACTACGCGGTGTACGACATGATCTACCGCGAGTCGAAGGCCAAGTCGAGCTATGTCACCTTCGATGCCGACTGGCAGATCAACGACAGCCTGACCGCCAAGTTCCAGGCCGGCAGCACCAAGGGCACCGGCGAGACCCCGCGCCAGTACATCGCCGAAGTCACCCTGGCCAACGGCGGCGGCGCCAGCTGGGCCACGCACGGCAATGGCTCGCCGATCGACTGGAACCTGGGCGGCGACCTCTCGCCGAACGGCGTGACCAGTTTCGGCACCTGGGGCAACCAGCAGGTCATCGCCGAAGACAAGGAGAAGTGGGCCACGGTCGACTTCAACCAGTACTTCAACGACGGCGGCGTGCTCAGCTCCCTCGATTTCGGCCTGCGTTTCGCCGACCACAAGCGCGAAGCGCTGTCGCCGGAAGGCGCAACCCCGGGTGACATCTGGAGCGCACTGAAGAACGGCGCCACTTCCAACTATCCCAACGGCTTCGCTGGCGATATCGGCGGCACGTTCCCGCGCAACATCTGGTACTTCACCCCGGGTGCGCTGAAGGACGCGGTGACCAACAACTCCACCTGGCTGGCCGGCAACGATGGCCCGACCGGCCGCCACAACTACGGTGCCGAGTGGCGGGTGAAGGAAAAGAACTTCGCCGGCTACGTGCAGGCGAACTTCCGTGGTGACTGGTGGAGCGGCAACGTCGGCCTGCGATACGTCAACATCAAGCAGGACATCGACACCTACAACGCCGTCAGCAAGGCCGCCGATGCAGACGTCAGCAGCCTGTTCGGCATGTGGGAACGCGTGGCCTTCCAGAACAAGCGCAACCGCGTGCTGCCCAGCGCCAACATCAAGTTCGACCTGGACGACAAGCTGGTGCTGCGCGTGGCCGCTTCGCAGACCCAGACCCTGCCGGACTATTCGGCACTGGGCGCCTCCTCGTACGGCTCGGACCTGAACAAGACCGGCGGCGGCGGCAACCCGAACCTGAAGCCGACCCTGTCCACCAACCTGGATGCCAACCTGGAGTGGTACTTCATGCCGCGCGGCCTGCTGTCGGTGGGCGCGTACCACATGAACCTGAAGGACTACATCGCCTTCGACGTGGTTTCGCGCCAGCTGTACAGCGAACTGACCAACCAGCTTGAGACCTACCAGATCTCCACCCCGATCAATGCCGACGGCAAGGTCACCGGCGTGGAAGTGGCCTACGAACAGCCGATCGGCGAGTACTTCGGCATCAATGCCAACTACACCTACGCCAACGGCACGACCTCGCACACCTGGTCGGATGGTTCGCACAACCTGCTGGGCACCTCGAAGAACACCTACAACGTGGGTGCCTACTTCGAGAACGAGCGCTTCGGCGCCCGCGTCAGCTATACCCGCCGTTCCTCGTTCCTGATCAGCCTGTCCGGTACCAACCCGTACTACCAGGATGACTTCGGCACGCTGTCGGCATCGCTGAGCTACAAGGCCACCGACTGGCTGAGCATCAGCCTGGATGGCCTGAACCTCAACAACCCGACCTACAAGTACTACCAGACCGCGGCCATCCCGACCTCGTTCTACAGCAACGGCCGCCAGTACTACCTCAACTTCCGCTTCAAGTACTGATCCAGCGGCGGCAACATCGCCGAGTCGTGCACGCACGCCGGGCCTGGGTCATTCCGGGCCCGGCGTTTTTCATGTATAGCGTTCAACGCACCGTTCCAAGGAGTCGTTCCGATGGTCAAGCCTTCCCGCGCCAGGATGCGCAGCGCGCTGCTGCTGGGCTGCCTGCTCGCCACGCTGCCGGCATTCGCCGCCGATCCCACGCCCGCCAGTGAAGCCCCAGGCCCGCAGCCGCACGCCGGCAATCTGATGCTGATTCCCGTCCCGGCCACCGTGCAACCTGGCCAGGGCAGTGGCATCACCGTACGCGCCGATACTGTGCTGCATGCCGAAGGTGAGGCCGCGCAGCGCGTTGCCAGCCAGTTCGCCGATCTGTTGGCACGCAGTGGTGGCCCGCGCCTGGTGCCGGCCAAGGGCAAGGCTGCGGCCAAGGCCGGCGGCATCCGCTTCGAGATCGTGCCCACCTTCCGCGACAGCGGTGAAAGCTACACGCTGGACAGCACCGCGCAGGGCGTGGTGATCCAGGCCGGGAACGAGACCGGTCTGTTCTACGGCGCGACCACCCTCGCCCAGCTCGCCACCGGTGGCAGCAACGGCGTGCTGCCGGCCGTGCAGATCCAGGACGCACCACGTTTTTCCTGGCGCGGCTTCATGCTCGACTCGGCACGACATTTCCAGAGCCTGGACGAGATCAAGCACGTGCTCGATGCGATGGCCGCGCACAAGCTCAACACCTTCCATTGGCACCTGACCGATGACCAGGGCTGGCGCATGGAGATCAAGCGCTACCCGAAGCTGACCGAAGTGGGCAGCTGTCGTCTGCCGGCCGGCGATGGCGGCATTGATCCGGTCAGTGGCCAGGAACATCCGTACTGCGGCTTCTACACGCAGGACCAGATCCGCGAAGTGATTGCCTATGCCGCCAGGCTGCATATCCAGGTGATTCCGGAAATCGATGTACCGGGCCATGCCACGGCCGCGATCGCCGCCTACCCGGAGCTGGGTTCGATCAACACGCCGCTGAAGCCGATCAGCGAATGGGGCGTGTTCCCCAACCTGTTCAACGTCGAAGACGGCACCGTCACCTTCCTTGAGAACGTACTGGAAGAAGTGATCGAACTGTTCCCGGCCAAGTACGTGCATGTGGGTGGCGACGAGGCAGTCAAGGACCAGTGGGAGGCTTCAAAGCAGGTGCAGCAGCGCATGCGTGCACTGGGCATCAAGAATGAGATGGCCATGCAGAGCCACATCATCAAGCGCCTGGAGACCTTCCTGGAAGAGCACGACCGGCGCCTGATCGGCTGGGATGAAATCCTCGAAGGGGGGCTGCCGCCGCAGGCCACGGTGATGTCGTGGCAGGGCACCGAAGGTGGCCTCGCCGCTGCCAGTGCCGGCCATGACGTGATCATGTCGCCGGTCGGTTACCTGTATCTGGACTACCTGCAGACGGCTTCGCCGAACGAGCCGCCGGGCCGCCCGACCCAGGTCAACCTCGGCAAGCTGTACAACTTCGAGCCGGTGCCAGCCGAGCTGGCCGCCGACAAGCGCGGGCACATCCTTGGCCTGCAGGCCAACATGTTCACCGAGCACACGCGCAGCTATGCACGCCTGCAGCACAACCTGTTCCCGCGCCTGGCCGCGGTAGCCGAGACCGGCTGGAGCACGCCGGAACATCGCGACTTCCGCGATTTCCTCGCGCGCCTGCCTGCGCAGCTGCAGCGCTATCGGGCCTGGGGCCTGGCCTATGCGCAGACCCCGTTCGAAGTGGGCGTGGACCACAGCGACGACCGCGCCGCCAACACCGTGACCGTGTCGCTGGCCAACCCGCTGGGCTATGAAGTGCGCTACAGCACCGATGGCCAGCCGGTGACTGCGCAGTCGCCGCTGTACCAGCAGCCGCTGACCGGGACGCTGCCGACCACCGTGCAGGCCGCCGCGTTCTACCAGGGCCAGATGCTGGCCGCGAAGCCGACCATCGCCGCGTTCACCGCGCAGTCGCTGCTCAGCCGCGGCAGCGATGAGCTGGTCAGCTGTGTGGGCAAGAAGGGCCTGGTGCTGCGCCTGGAAGATGACGGTCCGCGCGAAGGCAACCGCGCCGTATTCAACGTGGACATCTTCCAGCCGTGCTGGCGCTGGCCGCAGGCGCAGCTGGACGGCATCGGCAGCGTGGAGGTGCGTGCGGGGCGTATTCCGTACTACTTCCAGCTGGCCCACGACGAGCCCAAGCGCCGCTTCGAGAAGGCCCGGCGTGCGCATGGCGAGATGGTAGTGCGTCGCGGCGACTGCCGCGGCAAGGTGCTGGCCGAAGTGCCGCTGCCGGCCACGCCCGATGCCGACGGCTTCGTGACCCTGCGTGCGGCGCTGCCCAAGGGCACGAAGGGTACCGATGATCTGTGCATCAACTTCACCGGCGACACGCGCCCGGCGATGTGGGTGCTGGATGAGGTGACGCTGGGGAAGTAACAGCGGCCCTGCGCTCCGGTGCCAACCTTGGTCGGCGCCGGGGGATTCATCCACGCATGGCGTGGATCTACTGGTAGGTGCCAACCTTGGTTGGCACGCCGTTACCCGCGCCAGCGCAGCAGGATGTCGCGCAACGGGGTCAACGCCGTGGCCATGCCCGCCAGCACGCCAATCGTGTTGGCGATCGCGTCCATCGGATCGGCCACGCGGTCATCGGTCAACGCACCTTGCGCGAATTCGATGCCGATCCCCATCAACACCAGGCCCACGCCCACCCACAGCAGCGGGCGGCCGCGCCGGAACAACTGCACCGCGCTGCCAGCCAGGATGAAATAGGCAAGGAAGTGCTCGCCCTTGTCGCTGTTTTCCGGCAACGGGATCGGCGGTGGTGGGATCAGGCAGACCACGATCACCAGCAGCACCGCCAACGCCCACAGCACGCTCCACAGCCACGGCCGGCGTAGTGGCTTGATCAGCGGCAACGCATCGCTCACAGGCGCCAGCTCAGATCACCCAGTTCAAAGGCCGGCTCGAAGTCGACGCCGCGCTGCAGGCCGATGGCCTGGAAGCGCTCGCCCATCTCGGTCGGCAGGGTCAGCTTCTTCACCTGGTCACGCAGCTGGATGCGGCCGACTTCATCGGTACGCTCCTCGGACTGCAGCAGCACCTGGTCCAGGCCGTTGCCAAGCAGGAAGCTGGCCTGGCTGCAGTAGCCGGCCAGTTCGAATCCTCCGTGCTGGCCGGCCTCGGCCATCGCAGTGAAATCCACCGACGCAGTGATGTCCTGCAGGCCTGGCCAGCGGTGCACGTCGTTGTGCACGTGGTGGCGGTAGAACGCGCGCACCGTGCCGTCGTCGCGATCGTGCTGGTAGAACTCGCCGCGGTTGTAGCCATAGTCGACGAACAACATGGCGCCACGCTGCAGGCCACCGGCCACCGCCTGCAACCAGTACGGCAGCTGCGGCAGTACTTCGGAACGGTAGCCCTCGGCGAAGGGCCTCTCCAGGTAGCGCTCGATATGGCGTACCGCGCCATTGAGCAGGATGTCGGCTGGCTGCGCGCCGCGAATGAAATTGCCGCCGCCATCCAGCTCGACGGTTTCCTCATAGACCTCGCCGTCCCTGATCAGGAAGCGCGGCGTCGGCAGCGCGTCGATCACCTCGTTGGCGAACACCACGCCTTCCCAGTCCTCTTCGAACGGGCGGTCGATCCAGTCCACGCGCGCGGCAAGTTCGGCCGGCAGGTTCTGCTGCAGGCGCTGCTGCTGGCGCTCGCGCAGGTCGGCACTGGGTTCGAGGATGGCGTAGCGCGTGGGCAACGCCTCCAGCTCGGCCAGGCGCAGCAGCACCGCCTCGGCGAAGGCGCCGGTGCCCCCCCCCAGCTCCAGCATCCGCGCCTGCGCGCCCAGCTGGGCGAACACTGGCGCCAAGGCGTTGGCCACGCTGCCGGCGAACAGGCTGCCGAGCTCGGGCGCGGTGGTGAAGTCACCGCTGCCGCCGAACTTGCTGGCACCGGCGCTGTAGTAGCCCCAGCCGGGGGTATACAGGCACAGCTCCATGAAGCGGGAGAATGGCATCGCCCCGCCCTGCGCAAGAATTTCGGCGCGCAGGGCGGCGGCCAGCTGGTCGCTGTGGGCCAGGGCATCGGCTTCGGGCAGGGGGAAGGTGGGCTGCATGGCGTCTTCGAATGCGGTGACAATGGTGCACAGGATAGCCGAGCCTTGGAGGACCCTCGATGAGCGACACCCACCCCGTGGTCCTGATCACTGGCAGCGCACGCCGGATCGGCGCGGCCATCGCCCGCCAGTTCCACGCCTGTGGCTGGTCGGTGGTGCTGCACGCCAACACCTCCAGCGCCGAGCTGCAGCAGACCGCGTTCGATTTCGACAACGTGCGCCCGGGCAGCGTGCTGGCCCTGCAGGCCGACCTGCGCGACGCCGATGCCCTGCCCGACCTGGTGGAACAGGCCGTCACCCACTTCGGCCGTCTGGATGCGCTGGTCAACAACGCCTCCAACTTCTTCCCGACCCCGCTCGGCCAGGTCACCGCCGAGGCGATGGACGAGTTGTATGCGGTCAACGCGCGCGCACCGCTGCTGCTGTCACAGGCGGCCGCGCCGTATCTGCGTCGCCAGCACGGTTGCATCGTCAACCTGACCGACCTGCATGGCACCGACCCGATGCGCGACCACATCGCCTACACCATGGCCAAAGCCGCGCTGGAAATGGCGACCCGTTCGCTGGCGCTGGAGCTGGCGCCGAAGGTACGGGTGAATGCGGTGGCCCCGGGCGCGATCCTGTGGCCGGAGCAGGGCAAGGACGATTTCGCCCGTGAAGCCCTGCTGGCGCGCACGCCGTTGGCACGGACCGGCACGGTCGAGGAGATCGCCGAAGCGGTGTACTGGCTGGCGACCGAAGCCAGCTTCGTCACCGGTCATACCCTGCGTGTGGATGGTGGGCGTACGGTCAGTTGAGGTGTTGCCGGCCAGCGGCCGGCAACCTCCATCATTCGAGGTCCACTACCTCGAATGCCTCGCCAAACTGCTTGTGTGCACGCCACAGCGTGGCCAGATCCTGGCCGCTGACCGGGTCGATGAAGTCCGGCGCGATGTCGGCCAGCGGCTTCAGCACGAAGGCGTGCTTCAGCTCCGGGCGTGGAATGCGCAGGTGGCCGGGGCCTTCCACCACCAGGTCGCCATAGAACACCACATCGATGTCCAGCGTACGGTCGGAAAAACGCGGCCCGCTGCGATCGCGGCCATGGGCGTCTTCCAGCGCATGCAGCCAGTCGTCCAGCTCCTGCAGCGGCAGGTCGGTCTCGATCGCCACCGCGTTGTTGAGGAAGGCCGGGCCGTCGAAGCCGACTGCGGCAGTGCGGTAGGCCGGCGAAACCTGCAGCGCGCCGAAGCGCTCGCGCAGGGCCGCCACCGCGGCGTGGAGGTGGCGGCGGGGCTGGACATTGCTGCCCAGGCTCAGGAGCACGGTGGTCATGCGGTTCAGGTGGCAGCGATGGGGGCGTGGACATGCCGTCGTCACGGCGGCCTGTCTACAATCCGGGACGCACATGATAGGGCACCGACATGACCTATTGCGTTGGAATCGAGGTGGACCAGGGTCTGGTGTTCGCTGCCGACACCCGGACCAATGCCTCGCTGGACGATGTGCGCGTGCATCGCAAGCTGCACGTGTTCGAGTACCCCGGCCAGGCCGCCTACGTGCTGATGGCGGCCGGCAACCTGGCCACCACCCAGCTGCTGGTGTCACGCCTGGGGCGTGATGCCGACGAACGGCGTACACCCAACCTGCGCGACATGACCCACCTGTTCGAAGCTGCCGAGTATGTCGGCCAGCTGCTGGTGGACAGCCAGGTGCACAGCGGCCACAGCGAGCACGGCCACGATGGGGTCAACACACAGGCCACGCTGATCTTCGGCGGCCAGATCGCCGGCGAGCGGCCTGGGCTGTACATGATCTACCCGCTGGGCAACGCCATTGCCGCCTCGCCGGAGACACCCTACCTGCAGATCGGTGAATCCAAGTACGGCAAGCCGATCCTCGATCGCATCCTCAGCCCGGCCACGGGCCTGGAAGACGCGGCGCGCACGGCGATCGTGTCGCTGGACTCCACCATCCGCTCCAATCTGTCGGTGGGCCTGCCGATCGACCTGGCGCTGCTGCGCGACGGCGAACTGCGCATCGGCCAGCAACTGCGGCTGGGCGCGGACTCGGCGCTGTATGCCGACATCCACCAGAACTGGTCGCGGCGGCTGGAACAGGCGGTGGACAGCCTGCCACGGTTCCCGTGGGAAACGCTGGACCGGTAGTGCCGGCCGCTGGCCGGCATCCGCGTGCGGTGGGAGCCATGCGGTTGCCGGCCAGCGGCCGGCACTACCGGAACGTCAGCCCAGCGCCTCGGCCACCGCACGGAACACCTGCTGCATCTGCAGCGGCTTGCGCAGCGCATGCACCTCCACGCCGGTCGGGAACGCATCGGCAGGCACAGGCACTGCCGCATCCTCCAGCACCAGCGCCGGGCCTTGATAGCCCAGCGCGGCCATCTCGCCCAGCAACTGGCTGGCGGGCAACAGCTTGGAGCCGGCGTCGGCGATCACCAGTGCCGGCATCGCTTCCTGCTGCATCCAGCGCAGCGCCGCCGGGCCATCGGACGCCAGCTGCAGCTGGTAGCCCTGGCTGGACAGCGCATTGCCCAGCAGCGAAAGGCGGGTGGCCTCGCCATCGACCACCAGGATCGACTGGCCACTGCCCAACGCCACCAGCTGTTCGATCGGCTCGCTGCCATCGCTGGCCTCGTGCATCGGCAGCCGCAGTTCGAAGCAGGTGCCCTGCCCCGGCTGGCTGCTGACATGGATGCTGCCGCCTGCACCTTCCACGATGCGCTTGCAGGAAATCAGCCCCAGCCCGGTGCCATCGGCCTTGGTGGTGAAGAACGGGTTGAACAGGTGCGACAGCGTGTCCGCATCCATGCCGATGCCTTCGTCGGTCACACGGATGTGCATCCAGTCCACGCCATCGCGCTGGCCGGCATGGCTGGCCGTCAGGCTCAGGCGGCCACCGTTGGGCATCGCCTGGATCGCATTGAGCGCGAGGTTCAACATCACCTGCTGCAGCTCGGTGTAGTTGGCGTCGACCACCAGCCCGTCGTCCTGCACCTGCAGCTCCAGGCGCACCGCATCGGGCACGTTGCTGCGCAACAGCAGCGCGACGGCATCGAACAGGCCATCGATCGCAATGCGTTCGCTGGGCTTGCGCGAACCGCGCACGAACGACAGCATCGATTCGGCCATCTCATGACCGCGGCGGCCGCACTCGGCGATGACATCGGCCAGGTGGTGCAGTTGCGGATCGTCGGTGCGCGCCTTCAACAGGTCCGGCATGATCAGCAGCGGCTGCAGGATGTTGCGCAGGTCGTGGCTGAGCCCGGCGGCGAGCAGCGACAGGCTCTCCAGCCGCTGCGCCCGCATCAGTTCGGTTTCCACCCGCGCGCGTTCGACCGCGCTGCGCGCATCACGGATCGCCCGCGCCACCGCCGATGGCAGGCGTGCCGGCAGGTGCTTGATGATGTAGTCGTTGGCGCCCTTCTGCAGCGCCGCCACCGCGTTCTCCTCACCCATGGTGCCGGAGACGAAGATGAAGGGCACTTCCGGCAAGGTCTCGCGCACGATGCGCAGCGCCTCATCACCGGAAAACCCCGGCATGCTCAGGTCGGACAGCACGATGTCCGGCTGGAACGCCGCCAGTGCCTGGCGCAGTTCAGCCTCGCTCTCGACACGCTCGAAGCGGGCCTCAAGGCCCGCATCGAGCATCTGCTCGGACATCAGCTCGGCATCTTCCGGCGAATCTTCCACCAGCAGGATGCGCAGCGCCCCCAGGGCAGGACCGGTCAAGGGCATGGGCTCACTCGAGTTCCGGTGCCTGGTTGATCAACGCCCAGAACTTGCCCAGGGTCTGCACCGCGCCAAAGAACTGGTCCACGTCCACCGGCTTGACCACGTAGGCATTCACGCCCATGTCCCAGCTGCGGGCCAGGTCGCTTTCCTCGCGCGAGGACGACAGGATCACCACCGGCAGGCGCTTGAGTTCGTCGTGCTCGCGGATCTGCCGCAGCACTTCCAGGCCATCCATGCGCGGCATCTTGATATCCAGCAGCAGCACCGCTGGCAGGCCTTCCTCGCGGTTGGCGAAGGCACCACGGCGCAGCAGGTAGTCCATCACTTCCACGCCGTCTTCGACGTGCACGATGGGATTGGCCAGACGCGCCTCTTCCAGGGCGTCGATCGCCATTTCGGCATCGGCCGGGCTGTCTTCGGCGAGGAGAATGGTGCGCAGAGTCGTCATGCAGAAGGACCTTGTTTATCCGCGTCGATCGCGGGGGGCAGGTAGAAGTGGAAGGTGGCACCGACGTCCGGTTCGGCCTCGGCCCAGATGCGGCCGCCATGGCGGGTCAGCACGCGGCGTACGCTGGCCAGGCCGATGCCGGTACCGGGGTAGTCGCTGGCCTTGTGCAGGCGCTGGAACACACCGAACAGCTTCCCGGCGTAGGCCATGTCGAAGCCTGCACCATTGTCGCTGACCGTGAACTGATGGCCGCCATCGGGCTGCCGCTGGTAGTCCACGCGGATCTTTGCCGGCTCGCGGTTGCCCGAGTACTTCACCGCGTTGCCAAGCAGGTTCAGCCAGACCTGGCGGATCATGTTCTCGTCGCCCACCACGATCGGCAACGGCGCGATGCTCCATTCCACCTGGTGCGCATGCCCGCTGCTTTCACCCTCGGCCTGCAGGTTGGCATCGAGCATGGCGCGGGTATCGGCCACCAGCGACTGCATGTCCACCGCCTGCTGGCGCATCGCCGCGCGCCCCAGCCGCGAGTAGACCAGCAGGTCATCGATCAGCGCCGCCATGCGCCGCGCCGAGCTGGAGATCACCTCCAGGTAATGGCGGCTCTTGTCATCGGCGTCGTCGCCGAGGTGGCGCGAGAGCTTGTCTGAGAAGCCGGCAACGTGGCGCAGTGGTGCACGCAGGTCATGCGAGACCGAGTAGCTGAATGCCTCCAGCTCGCGGTTGACCTCCGACACCTGTGCCACCTTGCCTTCCAGCTGGCGGTTCAGCTCTTCCACGCGCAGCTGCACGGCGCGCTGCACGGTGACGTCGCTGATGGTCATCAGCACCACTTCGTCATCGGTGTCGGGCAACGGCATGCGCCGCGCGTTGAGCAGCATGTAACGCACCATGCCGTCGGTGCCGCGCTGTTCATGCTCGAAGTCCCAGAGTTCGCGGCCGCGCAGCAGCACATCGGACAGCCGCTGGCGGACCACCGTGTCCTGCCAGGCGCCATCGCCGACGGTCTCCAGCAACAGGCCATCGGCCCGTTCGTCCTGCAGGCCATACAGTTCGGCGAACGCGGGGTTGTGCAGCTGCACGCGCAGGTCGCGGTCAAGCAGCACGATCGGCTCACGCACGGTCTGCAGTACCGAGGCGGCACGCGCGGCGGAACGCAGCGATTGCCGCTCGGCATGCAGGCGGCGGCCGATCTGCCGCTGCAGCAACCACAGCACCAGGCCGAGCAGCGCCAGCTGCACCACCAGCGAGGTCCACGACACCAGCTCGGTCTGCTTGCGCTGGCGTGCGGCCTGCTCGGCACGCACCGTCAGCAGCTTCTGCTCGCTGGCCTGCAGTTCCTCCACCAGGCCGCGGATCGGGTAGCGCGTGCTCAGGTCCTGCACCAGCTCACGCTGGTCGCTGTTCGGCTCGGACCTTGCCAGTTCACGCGCTACCGCCAGGCGCCCATCCAGCATCGACTCGATACGGCCGATGCGGATCAGCTGATCGGGGTTGTCACGGGTCATCCGGCCCAGCTCGGCCAAACGCCCGGGAATCTCATTGGCCTTGGCCATGCGCTCGCGCAGACCCGGCGCATCCACGCCCTTGGACAGCGTCAACGCCGCCGATTCGACATCGCGCACATCGGCCTGCAGCTGCTGCAATGCCACGCCAACGGCCTGGGTATGGTTGACCCAGGCCATTGCCTGTTCGTTGTCCTGCTGCAGTTTGCGCAGGGTCAACCAGGGCACCACGATGATCGCGGCGGCAGCCAGCGCCAGGGCCGGCAACCGCCAGCGGTCCCAGATGTCGTCACTGAAAACCAGCGCCATAGTTCCTCGTCAGCACAGCCGCGAAGCGTTGGCCAGGACGAGCCCGGCTGCGGCGGAACCGGCAATATAGCGCAGGCGGTCACAACTCTGGGCGGGTTGCCGACCCATTGGCTGAACGGGCCACGGAACCCATGTGTAGCGCCGGGCCCCGCTCGGCTGAACGCCACGGCGGACGAGCGATCTCGACCTCTACCCGGCAGCGGGCGCCCCATGCAGGGGCGCCCACCCCGTTCAGCGCTTGGCGGCGGCGCTGACCTTCAGTGCAGCGGCATCAACGCGGGTCACGCCCTTGATGCCCTTGGCGGTGGTGACCGCCTTGTCCTTCTCGGCCTGGGTGGCCACGGCACCACTGAGGCTGACCACGCCGTTGACCGTTTCCACCTTGATTTCAGTGCCCGGCACGTTGCTGCTGGCCAGCAGGTCGGCCTTCACCTTGGTGGTGATCCAGGTGTCGGTCACCGGTTCATTGGAATCATGGCGATCGGCGTGGGTGGCCGGATGGGTGCTGGTTGGCGGGCTCTTGGCGGCCGGGTCCTTGGCGAATGCGGCCGAGGAGGACAGCGCCAGGCCCAGGGTCATGGCAGAAGCAATCAGCGTGCGGGTGGTATTGCTCATCGTGTCGTACTCCTTCGGAATGTGCTGCCAGTGTGGACAAGCGCGCGTGGAGCAGGCGTAGCGCTGCGGTCACGCTGCCGTGAATCACCGCCCCTGCAACGGCAACGGTTCAGTTTTGGCGCGCCACCCCACGTCGTTTACCCTGCCATTCCCACTGCCGGAGCCCTGCCATGCGCCCCGACCTGCAACTGGCCCTGATCGGCTACGGCCTCGCCGGCCGCGTCTTCCACGCCCCGCTGATCCGACACACGCCCGGCCTGGCCCTGCACAGCATCGTCAGTTCGCAGCGTGACACCTTGCTGCGTACGTTCAGCGATGTGCATGTGCGCGCCACACCGCAGGACGTGTTCGACGATCCGGCGGTGGATGCCGTAGTGATCGCGACACCGAACGCGCAGCACGCGCCACTGGCGACGGCAGCGCTGGTGGCGGGCAAGCACGTGCTGGTCGACAAACCGTTCGCGCTGGATGTGGCGCAAGCGGAAGCCGTGCTGGCCGCGGCACGCGACGCCGGGCGCATCGCCACCGTGTTCCAGAACCGGCGCTTCGATGCCGATTTCCTCACCCTGCAGACGCTGCTGGCAGAAGGCGTGCTGGGTGAGGTGGCCGAGTGCCACGCGCATTTCGATCGTTTCCGGCCGCAGGTGCGCGACCGCTGGCGCGAACAGGAGGGGCCCGGTAGCGGGCTGTGGTACGACCTGGGCCCGCACCTGCTGGACCAGATGCTGGTGCTGTTCGGCTGGCCGCAGGCAATCGACGCCGACCTTGCCGTGCAGCGCGAAGGCGGCAGCGGCATCGATTACTTCCATGCGGTGCTGCATTACCCGCGACATCGCGCGATCGTGCATTCCGGCTCGCTGGTGGCGGCACAGACACCGCACTTCAGCGTACATGGCAGCCGCGCCAGCTGGATCAAGCACGGTCTGGATGTGCAGGAAGCGCAACTACGGCGTGGTGTGGCACCGGGCGCACCGGGATGGGGCATCGACCCGCGGCACGGTGAGCTGGTGCGTTGCGATGCCGACGACAACGTGCAGCGCAGCACGGTCGACAACCTGCCGGGGGACTACCGGCGGCTGTACACGCAGTTCGCCGCGGCGATGCATGGCGACGGCGAAGCGACGGTCAGCCCGATGCAGACGCTGCAGCTGATGCGTTTGCTGCAGGCCGGCATGGACAGTGCACGCGAAGGGCGGCGGATCGCGTTGGGGTGACCAGTAGATCCACGCCATGCGTGGATGACGTGGAAACGATCAGAGACGGCTCTTGTAGCGTCGAGCCATGCTCGACCGGCCTCATGGGGTCAGAGCCCTTTCCTGCGGAAAGGGATCCGACCCCGGTACCGTGGCTTACGACTTCTTGATCGCGTGGCCACCGAACTCGTTGCGCATCGCTGACAGCAGGCGATCGGTAAACGAATTGGATTCGCGCGAGCGCAGGCGTTCCAGCAGCGACAGGGTGATCACCGGTGCCGGCACGTCCAGCGCGATGGCTTCGGCTACGGTCCAGCGGCCTTCACCGGAATCCTCCACGTACGGTGCGATGCCGTCCAGCGACGGATTGCGCTTCAGCGCCTCGGTGCTCAGGTCCAGCAGCCAGGAACGCACCACGCTGCCGTGGCGCCACACCTCGGCCACCTGGGCCAGGTCCAGTTCCATCTCCTGCTTGCGCTCCATCAGCGCGAAGCCTTCGGCGTAGGCCTGCATCATTCCGTACTCGATGCCGTTGTGGACCATCTTGGTGAAGTGGCCGGCACCGGATGGGCCGACACGCGCCCAGCCACGGTCTTCGGCCGGTGCCAGCGTGCGCAGCAGCGGTGCGATCTGCTCCACCACCGACGCCTCGCCACCGACCATCAGGCTGTAGCCTTCCTGCAGGCCCCACACGCCACCGCTGGTGCCGCAGTCGACATAGCCCAGATCGTTCTCGGCCAGCGCCTTCGCACGACGGATCGAGTCCTGGTAGTTGGAGTTGCCGCCGTCGATGACGATGTCACCCTCGGCCAGGTGCGGGGTCAACTGGCCGAGCGTCTGGTCAACGGTGTCGCCGGCCGGCACCATCAGCCACACCACACGCGGCACCGGCAACGCCGCCACGGCAGCGGCCAGCGAATCAACCACCTCCAGGCCGGCCTCGGCGGCGCGCTGGCGAGCGCCCTCGCCCGGGTCATAGCCCACCACGCGGTGGCCGCCGCGATGCAGGCGCTGGGCCATGTTGGCGCCCATGCGGCCAAGGCCGATCATTGCAATATCCATTGTTTCACCTTCAGTTGGGGTCTAGGGTCAGGCTGCCTGGCCTGCCGGTAGCCGCGCAGTGGCGCAGTTGCGCCTCGCGCCAACGCCGGTAGAGCGTGGTATGCAGATTGTGCACCGCCAGATCGATCGAGTACGGCGTTCTCGGATTGCGATCAAGCAGGCGGGCGATGTGGTAGCCGATGGGACGTATACCGCGTGGATGCACGTAGATCACGAACTGCTGGTAGAACGGATCGTCCAGCAGCTGATCCATCCGCGCCAGCGTGTCGTGGTAGCGCGGTGCCAGTGCCGCGCGCAGCGCAGGGTCGCGCTCGAACAACAGGCGCTCGAAGTAGCGCCGGCCAATGCGGGGGATACCCTGCGCCAGCCGCCACAACTCGGCATTGCGCTGGTCGTACCAGGCCAGGCCGCCATGCAGGGCCAGCGCCTGCGCCGCGCCCTCGCCCACCTCGACCACCACGAAGTTTTCGGCCTGGTTGCTCAGGTCATCGAGTGTGCCCTTGTCGTACACATGTTCGATGAAGCCGGGCACGCCCGCGAACGCCTGCCGCCCCATCGCCGACGTTCGCACCGCCTTGCCGTCGGCAAAGAAGTCACCTGCGTGTGCGCCGAGCAGCACGCTGTCGGTCTCGTGCAGGGTGAGGAAGGTGCCGATGGACACCTCGCCCGCCGAGAATTCGGTGTCGAAGGCGATGTCGCCGTACAGCTCGCGTTGCGTGGCCAGCTGCGCGACCTGTCGGCCGACGCCACACTCGGCACGCACGGCACCGCTGTAGAACGCCTGCAGTGCATGGCTGTTGCCGGCGCTGGGCACAAAGCTGCGACCGAAACTGCGCGTGCGCTGCCAGCCTTGTGCCCGCGCGCCCTGCAGGCCGAAACCGATCCAGCCCAGCTGAGGGCCGGAAAAGCGGAACGTCGGGTTGCCCTGCAATGCGGTGGCGGCACGCTGGGTGGCTGCTCCCAGTTCAAAGGCAAACGCGCAGACCGTGGCCGGATCGTCCAGCAGCTGCTGCAACAGCACTTGCCGTGATCCATCGGGCAAGGCCGCTGGCCAGCGCACGCGCAGATCACCCGCTGTTTGCGCTTCGGCCAGCGATGCCCGCGTGCATACCGGGCCACCGTGCACCTGCGGGGCAGCAACGGCCGCCTGCTCAAAGCGCCAACCCAGCCGTTGCAGCAGGCCCTGTGTGCAATCCACCGAGGGCGCGGCCGTGACCAACGATGGCGCCACCAGCAGCAGGGCGATACTCCTCCACCTGCCGCGCACGTTCAGCCCTGGTGGTCCACGGCCGCCGGCGCGGGTTCGGGCACCACTGCCGGCGTTGGCGTTGGCGTTGGCGTTGGCGTTGGCACAGGCTTGCCGGTATCGGCCGGCAGATACTGCTGCAGGCGCTGGAAGAAGCGACGATAGAACTCGGCATCGGTGACTGTGCTGCTGGCCACTTTCACCAGTGAGTCGTCATTGCTGCCGAAGGGCAGCGACACCGAGCCCAGCGCACCCACGCCGACACTGGCCGAGGTCGGGCTCTTCTTCAGGGCATAGCGATCCTGCACCGCGCTGATGAACACCAGCGTCTGGCTGCCGCGTGGCGCGCAGGAAATGCGCAGCACCAGCTGCTCATGGTCGTCCTCGCGCGGCTGGAAGTTCTTGTTGCCCTCCACCTGCGCATCATCGGCGCGGGCGATGGCATAGCCCTGGCTGAGCAACGTACGGCGCGCCGCCTCACAGGCATCGCCCGGGCGGCCCTCAACGGTGCGCGAGAAGGTATCGCCGGAATCGAACGACTCGCGCAGCACGGTACTGTCGGCGGCACGGCCACCACAGGCCGACAGGATCAGGGCGCTGGTGAGGGCCACGGCAGCACTGGAAAGACGGGAGGCCCGCATGGGTACTCCTGCGAGGACGGTACCGCCAAGCGTAGTCCCGCCACTGTGTGCGGCAGGTCGACATGGCAGCCCACGTTGTTCCCGGTTCATGCGCCGGTAGCGCCGGGAATCAGGTCCTCAAACGAAAAGGGGCCGGCAATGCCGGCCCCTCGGGTGCACGCACGTCTTACCGGCTCAGTCAGCCCAGCGACCGGCGCCGGTCGACTGCGGCAGCACCTGTGCCGACAGCGGGCGGTCGTTGGCCAGCAGGTTCACCGCATCGGCCAGGATCGACGCCGACTCGCGCAGCAGCGGGTCCGGACGCTTTTCGGCGGCCTTCTCACGCGCGGCATCCTTGACGATGTCGCGCTCGTTGCCGGTCAGGCCGTCGTCGCTGCTGTCATCGGCCAGCGGATCCAGGGCCAGACCCAGTTCCTTGCGCTGCACCTGGCGCTCCTTGCGCTGGGTGTCCTGGCGCTCACGCTCGGCACGGCGGGTCGCCTCGTTCAACGAGATGTACTTCTTCGCGGCTTCAGTGCGGAACTGCTGCACGTCCTCGTTCCACCACTGGAATTCCTTGTCAGTGGCGATACGCGCATCGTGGCGGGTTTCCAGCTTCGGCAGCAGCGGCGCGAAGTTGCCGTACTGGGTGTGCGGGACGGCCGCGATGCGGGTCCACGGCAACGCGTTGTCGTAGGTGCTCTCGCCGAATTCGGTGGCATCGACGCTGGCCGGGAAGGCCAGGTCCGGCACCACACCCTTGTGCTGGGTGCTGCTGCCGCTGATGCGGAAGAACTGGGCGATGGTCAGCTTGACCTGGCCGAAGCGCTGGGTCTCGCCGCTCGGCCAACGGTCGAGGTCGACGATGTTCTGCACGGTGCCCTTGCCGAAGCTGGTTTCACCGATCACCAGGCCACGGCCGTAATCCTGGATGGCGCCAGCGAAAATTTCGGACGCCGAGGCCGAACCACGGTTGATCAGCACCGCCAGCGGGCCATCCCACGCCACGCCCTGGTTGCGGTCGCTGTTGACGGTGACGCGGCCACCAGATTCGCGCACCTGCACCACCGGGCCCTGCTCGATGAACAGGCCGGTCAGTTCAATTGCCTCATCCAGCGAACCGCCGCCGTTGTTGCGCAGGTCCAGCACTACGCCGTCCAGCTTGTCGTTCTTGAAGCCGGCCAGCAGCTTGGCCACGTCGCGGGTAGCCGAGGCGTAATCGGCAGCATTGCGGCGACGGCCTTCGAAGTCCTGGTAGAAGGTCGGCAGCTTGATCACACCGACCTTGCGTGCCGGTTCGCCGTTGGCGGCCGGAATGGTCAGGGTCTCGCCCTTGGCGGCCTGTTCGGCCAGGCGCACCTTCTGGCGGGTCAGCACCAGGGTATGGTGCTTGCCGTCGGCGCCCTCGGCCGCCGGGATGAATTCCAGCTTGACCTGGGTGTCCTTGGCGCCGCGGATCTTGGACACGACGTCATCGATACGCCAGCCGATCACATCCTCGACCAGCCCGGACTTGCCCTGGCCGACGCCGACGATGCGGTCCCCCGGCTTCAGCGTGCCGTCCACAGCCGCCGGACCGCCGGCGATGATCTCGCGGATCACCACCACGTCGTCCTGGCGCTGCAGCTGCGCACCGATACCTTCCAGCGACAGCGACATCGCCTGGTTGAAGTTCTCGGCCGTGCGCGGGGTGAAGTAATCGGTGTGCGGATCGACGGCGCTGGTGTAGGCGTTCATGAAGAACTGGAAGACGTCCTCGCCCTTCAGCTCATTGACCGACTTCTCCAGCGTCGCGTAGCGCTTGTCCAGCGTCTTGCGGATGTCATCCGGCTTCTTGCCGGCCAGCTTCAGGCGCAGCCAGTCATTCTTGACCGACTTGCGCCACAGCTCGTCCAGCTCGGCGCTGCTGGCCGCCCACGGCACCTTCTTGCGGTCGTACTCGAAGCGCTCGTCGGTGGTGAAGTCCGGCTCCTGCTTGAGCAGCTTGCGCGCGTACGCCACACGTTCGCCGACACGCTGCTTGTAGACGGCGAACACCTGGAACGCCGGCTCCAGCTCGCCGCCACGAATGGCCGAGGAGATGTTGGCTTCGAACGGTGCGAAGCGCGCCACGTCGGCCTGCGTGAAGTACTGCTTGCCGCCGTCCAGGGTATCCAGGTAACGCTTGAACACGTCCTTGGAGGTGGCCTCGTCCAGCGCGCGTGGGCGGTAGGCATAGCGGCTGTCGGACAACAGGCCGTAGACCAGCTTGGAGGTGGTCACCTGATCGGCGGTGGCCGCAGCGGGCAACGCCGGCGAGTCGGCCTTGGCCGCCAGCGCCAGCGGCGCGACCAGCGCCAGGGCCATCAGGAATGCGGGGGCTTTGAATTTCATTGACGTGCTCGAAGGCGCCTTGCCAAGGGGGAGACTGCAGGGTGTTCAGACACCACGACAGTGCCGAAAGTTGCCGGGTTTGTCACCCGCCCACATCCGGTGGAAAACCAGCCTAGCGGGGCCGGTGTAGCAAATTGTGAATGGCTGAAGAGCGGAACAGCCGGCGGTGCCGTCTGTCCGGTTGCGGAGGGTATCGGGTTGCAAGCCCCCTGAGTCAGGGGGCGGCCGCGAAGCGGCGGGGGTGTGGGTGGTGGTAAGCCGGGGCCCACGGTGTGCGCAGCGCATCGTGGGAAGCGGTAGCGCGCATCGCGCAACCGCTTACCGGACGCCGGCGCCCTTGGCCTGCACGTCGGCGTGGTACGACGAGCGCACCATCGGGCCGGAGGCCACGTGGCTGAAGCCCAGCTCGTAGCCATAGACTTCCAGCGCCTTGTAGTCCTCGGGTGTCCAGTACTTCAGCACCGGGTGGTGGTGCGCGGTCGGCTGCAGGTACTGCCCGATGGTGATCATGTCCACGTCATGCGCGCGCAGGTCGCGCATGGTGGCCTTGATCTGTTCGAACTCCTCGCCCAGGCCCAGCATGATGCCGCTCTTGGTCGGCACCTCCGGGTGCTGCGCCTTGAAGTTCTTCAGCAGGTTCAGCGACCACTGGTAGTCCGCACCCGGACGCACGTTGCGGTACAGGTCCGGCACGGTCTCGATGTTGTGGTTGAACACATCCGGCGGGTTCTGCGCCAGGATCTCCAGCGCGCGCTCCATGCGGCCCTTGCCACGGAAGTCCGGGGTCAGCACTTCGATGCGGGTACCCGGCGACTTCTCGCGGATGGCCGTGATGCAGTCGACAAAATGCTGGGCACCGCCGTCGCGCAGGTCATCGCGGTCGACGCTGGTCACCACCACGTACTTCAGGCCCATGTCGGCCACGGTCTGGCCAAGGCTGGCCGGCTCGTTGGCATCCGGCGGCTTCGGGCGGCCGTGGGCCACGTCGCAGAACGAGCAACGGCGGGTGCAGACCTCACCGAGGATCATGAAGGTCGCGGTGCCATGGCCGAAGCACTCGTGGATGTTCGGGCAGCTGGCTTCCTCGCACACGGTCACCAGGCGGTTCTCGCGCAGCTTGGCCTTCAGGTTCTGCACGGCATTGCCCGAAGGAATGCGCACGCGGATCCAGGACGGCTTGCGCAACACCGGCGCATCGGCGAACTGCACCGGCGAACGGTTGATCTTGTCACCGCCCAGCTGCTTGACCCCGGCCTGCAACGGCGCGGCGGACGGAGAGTCGCCCTGCACGATCTGCAGGGGAATGGAACGGGCGGTGGTTTCAGTCATGGCAGTTCCGGGGGGCGGTCAGGCGGCCGCAGAAAGATCGGGCAGTTCGGGCGTGTGCTGCAGCAGCAGGCCGAACTGGCGGGCCAGGTGGTCCAGCAGCACCGGCTTGACGGCATCCACCCCGGAGGGACCGCCCAAGTCTACCACCGAGGTCACCTGCAACCCCTGATAGCCACAGGGGTTGATGCGGTGGAAGGGTTCCAGGTCCATGGCCACGTTGAACGCCAGGCCATGGAAGGTGCATCCGCGGCGCACGCGGATGCCGAGGGCGGCAATCTTGGCACCACCGACGTAGACGCCCGGGGCGCCGTCGCGGCGTTCGGCACCGATGTTCCACTCGGCCAGGGTATCGATGAGGGCCTGCTCGATGCGGCACACATAGTCGCGCACACCGATACCCAGCCGCGGCAGGCGCAGCAGCGGGTAGACCACGATCTGGCCAGGGCCGTGATAGGTCACCTGGCCGCCGCGATCCACGTGCAGCACCGGGATCTCGCCCGGCGCCAGCACGTGCTCGTCCTTGCCCGCCTGGCCCAGGGTGAACACCGGATCGTGCTCGACCACCCACAGCTCGTCGGCATCGGCCTCGCTGCGCTGGTCGGTGAAGCGCTGCATGGCGCGCCAGACCGGCTCGTAGGGCTGGCGCCCCAGGTCGCGGACCACCGCCGGACGCGGCGCGCGGTTTTCCGGTGCGGCTTCGGCCGGGCAACTGTCGGCTACAGCGTCCACTTCACTTCCGGGTGGTCGCGCAGCGCCTGGTGGGCCAGGTCGTACTGTTCGCGGCTCTCGGCCTTGATCACCAGGCGCACAGACACGTACTTGCCATTGGACGAATGCTTCCAGCTGATGCGTTCATTCACCACATCGATGCCGGCAGCAATCAGCAGGTTGGGAAGCTCATGTTCCAAACCACGGTTGGCCGGGCCCATGGCGCTGAGCTCGAACTGGCCGGGGAACTGGAAGCCGTGTTCGGGGTTGTCGGACTTGATTTCCATGGCCCCATTATCGGGCCGCAGGGCAACAAACCCAAGAGTATTCATCAAAGTCAAAGGCGGCACCGGCGGGCTGCTGCGTTGCAGCCGGCGCGGCCACGGGCGCCGGAAAGCCAAACAGCAGCTGACTGGAATCCCGCGTTCGGGGCCGATCGCGTCAGCGCCTGGGCTGCCACCGGTGGCTACGCGCGACAGCACCGGCCGTGTACGCGAGTAACAAATTGTGCCCGCCGGACAATGTTGTTTTCGGAACAGACAAGTGACTGCGGTGTGGTCGTTCCCTCCGGCACCTTGGGCGTACCGTGTCGCGGCAGAAAACGACAGAACAGAAGAAGTCCGCCCCCATGAGTCTCTCCCCCAAGCGCAGTGTCGCCGCCCTCGGGCTGTCCGGCCTGCTGGCCGCCGCCCTCCCCCTTGCCGCGCAGGCGGCAGACCACTGTGGCCCGGACGCGATGCGCGACCACCCGCCGCAGATCAATTTCCGCGTCGACAACGACCTGTTCGGTGGCCGCCACCAGGACCAGGGGTACACCAATGGCGCGCAGCTGACCCTGGTCTCGCCGAACCTGGTCGACTACACCGACGACCCGTGCCTGCCGCGCATGGCACGCTGGGTGAACCAGTACCTGGAAGGCCTGCATCCCGGGCGGTTCGAACAGCAGAACATGATCTTCAGCATCGGCCAGGCCATCTTCACCCCCACCGACCCGACCCGCCGCGACCTGATCGAGGACGACCGCCCGTATGCCGGCGTACTGCTGGCCAGCTTCGGCTTCAACGCGCGCAGTGGTGACCGCCTGCAGACCACCCAGCTGGCGCTGGGCGTGGTCGGCCCCTGGGCGCAGGGCAAGCAGGTTCAGGACATGGTGCACAAGGTCCTCAGCGACAAGAAGTTCGAGGGCTGGGACAACCAGCTGCACAACGAGCCGGTGTTCATGCTGACCCACGAGCGCATGCGCCGCTGGCCGGCCGATGCCAGCATCAATGCCGGTGGCTGGGGCTGGGATGCGATCAGCCACTACGGTGGAGCGATCGGCAACCTGGAAACCAAGGCCAATGCCGGCGGCGAAGTGCGCTTCGGCTGGAAGCTGCCTGACGACTTCGGCAGCACGCCGCTGCGCCCGGCCGGCGAGAACACCGCGCCCACGCGCGGCGGCCGTCCCAGTGGCTGGTCATGGCACATGTTCGTCACCACCGACGCGGCGTGGGTGATCCGCGACATCACCCTGGACGGCAACACCTTCCGCAGCAGCCACAGCGTGGACAAGCGTCACGTGGTGGCCCAGGGCGGCTACGGCATCGCGGTGATGCGCGGGCGGTGGAAGTTCGCGGTGGCGCGCTACCACAGCACCCGCGAGTTCGACGGCCAGCGCCAGTCGCCGGTGTTCGGCAGCTTCACCATCAGCCGCTCGCTGTAGGTGCCGACCGTTGGTCGGCACACCGGTTTGCATCGATCGCAGCAAGCAAGCGGCCGGCACTACCCACATCCGGAACTGGCATTCCGAAACCGAAAAGGCCGGCATTCGCCGGCCTTTTCGTTCACCACGCCGGGGCGTGGATCATTCCGATTCCCACCACATCCAGAAGCTGTCCCACAGACGCTTGAAGAAGCCGGCCTGCTCGACGGCCGCCACGGCCACCAGGGGGGCTTCGGCGATGACCTTGCCATCCAGGGTGACCTTCACGGTACCGATCTGCTGACCGGCGGTGAACGGTGCCTCCAGCGTCTTGGGCACGTCGATGCTCGGCTTCAGGTCGTTGTAGCGGCCGCGCGGCACGCTGACCAGCATCGGCTGGGCCACGCCCAGCTGCACCTTGTCGGTGGTGCCCTTCCAGACCTTGTGCTCAGCCACGGCCTTGCCCGGCTCGTACAGCCGGTGGGTCTCGAAGAAGCGGAAGCCCCAGTTCAGCAGGGCCAGGCTGTCATCGGCGCGCTGCTTTTCCGACGAACCACCCAGCACCACGGCAATCAGGCGCTGGTCGCCACGCTGGGCCGAGCTCATCAGGCAGTAACCGGCCTCGGAGGTGTGGCCGGTCTTGATGCCATCGACGCTGCCATCGCGCCACAGCAGCAGGTTGCGGTTCGGCTGCTTGATGTTGCCGACCTGGAATTCCTTGATCTTGTTGTACGCGTAGGTTTCCGGGTAATCACGCACCATCGCGCGGCCCAGCAGCGCCAGGTCGTAGGCGGTGCTGTGGTGGCCTTCGGCGGTGAGGCCGTGGGCGTTGACGAAGTGCGAGTCCTTCATGCCGATCTTGGCAGCGTAGCTGTTCATCAGCGAAGCAAAGGCTTCTTCGCTGCCGGCCACGTGTTCGGCCAGGGCGATCGCGGCGTCATTGCCGGACTGGATCGCCATGCCCTTCTCCATGTCTTCCAGGCGTGCAGTCTGGTTGACCGGGAAGCCGCTGTAGCTGCCATCGGTGCCGGCGCCGCCTTCGCGCCAGGCGCGCTCGCTCATCATCACCTGGTCATCCGCACGGACCTTGCCGTTCTTGACCTCGGCGGCGATCACGTAGGACGTCATCACCTTGGTGATGCTGGCCGGCGCCAGCTGCTCGTGGACGTTCTCGCCGGCCAGCACCTGGCCGGTGGCGTAATCCATTAGGACCCAGGCCTTGGACACGCTCGGTGCAGGGGCCGGCGGGGTGGCGACGGTAGCCGGGGCGGCAGCGGCAGCGGCAGGCGCCGGCGCGGCCGGGGTCGGCAGCGGCGTCTGGGCGGAAGCCAGGCCCACCACCAGGGTGGCGGCCAGGGCGGTGGCGGCGGAACGGAAATTCATTGGACAGCAGGCTCCAGGGGACGGCCGGGAATGGAGGGTGGAACGTAGCGGCCATTGTAAGGCCGGGGGAGCACGGGCCGGCAGCACCGGCCCGGGTGGATCAATCCTTGACGATCTGCGGCGAACCCAGGCCCAGACCGGCGATGCGGCCGACAAGTTCCGCGGCACTGGCATGGTCGCTGGCGGGTACCCGCAGGCGGAACAGCGTGCGGCCACCGGCGGCGATATCGCTGATGGTCGCGCCGACGATGCCGGCGGCATTGAGCTGGCCCATCGCGCGGTTGGCGTTGTCGCGGTTGGAGAAGCTGGCGACCTGCACCATCACCGCACCCACCACCTGCTGGGACAGGCTGGGCGTGGCCGGTGCGGCCCGCACCGGTGCCGGTGCCACCGTGCGCGGGGCAGCGCTGGCCACGACGGCCGGCGCAGGCGCCGTGCTGCGCACCGGCGGCGCGCTCGGCGGCAGGCTGCTGACCGCCACGTCCGGCACGGTGCTGGCCACGCCCTGGGTGGTGGCCGGCTGGCCACGCGACGGAGCAGCGTCGGCCGGCAGGCGGTTGACCAGGCGATCGATATCGCTGTCGGCAGCGGCACGTGCGGCCGGCGTCGGGCGCGCGCTGGCCACGACGGTGGCGGCCGCCGCCTCAGCAGCACGGCGTTCACGCCGCGACGGCTTCTGCGCCAGCAGGTTGTTTTCGCCCGGCTGCAACGCGCGCACCTCGACATTGCCGGTACCGCGCTGGGTGATGCCCAGGCGCACGGCGGCGGCGTAGCTGAGATCGACCACGCGGCCATCATGGAACGGGCCACGATCATTGACCCGCACGATCACCGATTCGCCGTTGTCCAGGTTGGTCACGCGGGCAAAACTGGGCAGCGGCAGCGTCTTGTGCGCGGCGGTGAACTGGTACATGTCATAGACCTCGCGGTTGGAGGTCAGGCGCCCATGGAACTTGGCGCCGTAGTACGAGGCGGTACCGCGCTCGACGTAGTTGCGGGTGTCGTCAAGCACGTTGTACGACTTGCCCAGCACCACGTACGGCGTCTTGTTGCCGATCGCCGAGCGTTCCTGCGCGGTCACTTCCGGCTCGGGAATGCAGGCCACGTTGGGAATGTAGGTCGGCGTGCTGTCCTTCACCCCGGGCTTGTACAGGCCACCGGCGGTGTAGTTGCCGCGGGTACTCAGGTCTTCCTGCGCCGCCGCATAGGGCGAACCGTCCGGGCAATGCGCCGGACGCGAACCGCGGCCCTGCACCAGCGTACCGCTGGACTTGCCACCATGGCCGGCGGTGGCCGGCTTCTTCGGCGCGCTGCTGCAGGCCGCCAGCGCGAGGACGATCAAGCTCGGGACCAGCCATCTGATGTTCATGCCGGGGGCAGCTCCTGTCCGGCGATGGCCTGGGACAACTGGAACACGGCCATCGCGTACATCTTCGAGAGGTTGTAGCGGGTGATCGCGTAATAGTTCTGGAAGCCCAGCCAGTACTGCTTGCCGGCGCTGCCTTCCAGGGTGATCGGCGTGGCGGTAGCACCCGGCTGCACCGCGGCGCTGGGCTGGTAGCCACGCTGTGCCAGTTCGGCCAGCGACCAGGTCGGCATCCACTCGGTCGGGTTGAACTCCTCGCGCCCCGGGGCCAGCGTGGCCGGCACGGCGACCTGGCCGCCACGCACCCAGCCGCCCTTCTTCACGAAGTAGTTGGCGATGGACGAGAACACGTCGTCGTAGCTGTTGAACAGATCACGGCGACCATCGCCGTTTCCGTCGACAGCGTAATCGAGATAGCTGGAGGGCATGAACTGGCCCATGCCCATCGCACCGGCGTAGCTGCCCTTGAGCGTGGTGATGTCCAGTTTCTCTTCGCGGCCCAGCTCGAACAGCTTGGCCAGCTCGTCGCGGAAGAACAGCTCGCGGCGCACTTCGCGTTCCAGCTTGGCCGGATCGCCACTGCGCGGGTAATAGAAGGCCAGCGTGTACAGCGCGTCCAACACACGATGGCTGCCGGCATTCTTCCCGTAACTGGTTTCCACGCCGATGATCGCCACGATCACTTCGGCCGGCACGCCGGTGCGCTGCTGCACGCGATCCAGTTCGGCACGGTGTTCGGCCAGGAACGCGCGGCCGCCATCGATGCGCGCCTTGCTGATGAACATCGGCCGGTATTCGTTCCAGGGCTTGACCCGTTCGGCCGGGCGCGACATTGCGGCGATGATCGGCTGGCGCACCTGCGCCTGGTCAAGCACGCTGCTGATCTGCTCCGGCTTCAGGCCGTAGCGCTTGGCGGTATCGGCAATGAAGCGGGCCCGCGCGACCTCGAACGGCACCGGGGTGAGATCGACCGGCGGCGCCGTGGCCGCGGTGGCTTCGGGCGCGGCCTCGGCCGGGCCGTGGGCCTTGGCGGCGGGCTGGCGCGGCGTACTGCTGGCCTGGGGCGAAGACGGTGGGGACTTCGGCTGGGTCGCGCAGGCGACCAGGCCGAGGGTGAGCATGCAGGCCAGAGTGCGTCGAATCATCGTCGCAGGTTAGCAGGTCATGGATGAATTAAAACCCCTAACACCATGAATCACAACGATTTGCCTGCGACCAGCGGGAAATGTGAAGACGTCGTGATCACACTTCCCCATTCAGATAGAGGTTGCCGGTTGCGCCCCCATCCCCGCAGGCGCAACCGGCGACCGGATCCGGTCGGTACCTGCGCGGCTGCCGCTCCCCAGTGGCAGTACCCCGCGCTCCCTGTACCCGTTGGATCAGTACTGCTTCCCGCCCGACGCCCCCTCGCGCTGCAACGATTGACGGCGCGCCGTGCCGAACGGGCCGCCATTGTGCAGGCCGATTACGACAAGTCCATTGATCAAGATCAACGCACTGTAAAAGTGTGAACCAGCTAACAAATTTTCCGGACTTTGGTCAGCGGGCATGCCGCCGTGCGGTGTTGTGGGAACGCTTCCACAACAAGTGTTGCGCAGAGTCAGGAAGGTCCCAGCCAACGGCGCAGCCCCTCGTGGGTGGGGTTGTTGCTGAAAGCAAAAGCCGTGAGTGGGTCGGTCGGGTTGGGTTCACGGCGTCCCCGCACTACCCACCCACCTGGCCAACCCCCAGCAATCCAGCTTTCCGCGAACAACCCAACCCCACCCACGAGGGGCTGCGCCGTTGGCTGGAAACCTATCCCCCGTGCACGGGCCGATGTCCCCGCACCGCCATCACCAGGCCGATACCGGCCAGCAGCGACACCGCCGAGGTGCCGCCGTAGCTGATCAACGGCATCGGAATGCCCACCACAGGCAGTAGACCGGAAATCATGCCGCCGTTCACCAGTACATAGACGAAGAACGCCAGCCCCAGGCTGCCAGCCAGCAGCCGCGAGTGCGTGTCGCGTGCGTGCACAGCAATCCACAGGCAACGCCCGACCACGAACAGGTACAGCGCGAACACTGTGGCCACGCCGATCCAGCCGAACTCCTCGGCCAGTACCGAGAACGCGAAATCGGTGGTGTATTCGGGCAGGAAATCCAGCGTGGCCTGCGTGCCGTGCCCCCAGCCACGTCCGTCCCACCCGCCGGAACCGATCGCGATGCGCGACTGCAGGATGTTCCAGCCGGTGCCGAGCGGGTCTGCCGCCGGATCAAGGAAGGTCAGCACTCTATCCTTCTGATACTGCCGCAGCAGACCAAACCACGCCGCCGGCGCGGCCACCGCCAGTCCTGCCGCCCCCGTCGCCACCCAGCCCCAGTGCAGACCGGCCAACAGCAGCGCGAACACGCCGCTGGCGGTGACCAGCGTGGCGGTGCCGAGGTTGGGCTGCATCAGGATCAGCACGGCGGGTACGCCGATCAGCACGGCGGCGGTCAGCACCGTGCGTGGCGACGGTGGTAGCGGCTGCCGATGCAGGTACCAGGCCATCATCAGCGGCAGGCTGAGCTTGAGCAGCTCGGACGGCTGCAGGTAGAACACGCCCAGATTGAGCCAGCGTTGTCCGTACTTGCCGGTGCCGATCACATACACCGCCATCAGCGGCAGCATCGACAGCGCATAGATCGCTGGCGTCCACGCGCGAAGGCGCAGCAGCGGGACGCGGGAGAGCAGCCACATCGCGAGCAGACCACCGGCGAAGCGCGCCGCCTGCCCGGCCACCGGGCCGGACACGCTGTGCAGCACCGCCAGGCCCGCGCCCATCAGCATCAGCAGCGCAACCAGCAACGGCAGATCGATCGTGCGCACCACCTCACGGCAGCCGCCCAGCAGTCGTTTCCATTCCACGCGGGCACGGTAGCAACCGGCGCTTGCGTGAAGCTGTCATGGCGCCTATGCACTTGTGGAGCCGAGCCATGCTCGGCTCGGCTCGGGGCCCGCGTGCACTGTACGAAGGGCAGCCGAGCGTGGCTCGGCTCTACAAAACGCAGGAGCAGTCGCGCCGGCTCTACAGGCGAGCGCAGCCGGCGCTAGCCGTAGCCGCCATGCACCGGGTTATGGCTGCGCACCGCCATCACCAACCCGAAGCCGGCCAGAAGCGACACAGCCGAGGTACCGCCGTAGCTGATCAGCGGCATCGGCACACCCACCACCGGCAGCAGGCCGGAAATCATCCCGCCGTTCACCAGCACGTAGACGAAGAACGCCAGGCCGGTGGCGCCGGCCAGCAGGCGCGAGTAGGAATCGCGCGACTGGCTGGCGATCCACAGGCAGCGCCCGATCACCACCAGGTACAGCGCCAGCACGGTGGCCACGCCGATCCAGCCGAACTCCTCGCTCAGCACCGAGAACGCAAAGTCGGTGGTCTGCTCGGGAATGAAGTTCAGGTGCGACTGCGAGCCCTCGCCCCAGCCCTTGCCATCGAAACCGCCGGAACCGATCGCGATCTTCGACTGGATGATGTTCCAGCCGGCGCCCAGGGCATCCATCTCCGGGTCCAGGAACATCATGATGCGGTCCTTCTGGTACGGCCGCAGCAGCCAGAACCAGGCCACCGGCGCGACCGCCGCCACGCCGCCCACGCCCAGCCCGACCCACCACCACGGCAGGCCCGCCAGCAGCAGCACGAACACGCCGCTGGCAGCGATCAGCACGCCGGTGCCGAAGTCCGGCTGCAGCATCACCAGCCCGGTCGGCACGCCGATGATGACCAGCGCGGTCAGCACGGTGCTGAAGCGCGGCGGCAGCGGCATCTTGTGCAGGTACCAGGCCACCATCATCGGCAGGCTGACCTTCAGCAGTTCGGCCGGCTGCAGGTAGAAGAACTTCAGGTCCAGCCACTGCCGGCCGTACTTGCCGGTGCCGAGCACGAACACCGCCAGCAGCGGGATCATCGAGATCGCATAGATCATCGGGGTGGCCGAGCGGATGCGCAGGATCGGCACCCGCGAGATGCCCCACATCGCCGCCATGCCCACAGCAAAACGCACGCCCTGCGCCATCACCAGGCCGTCACCGCCGGCACTCTTCAAGGTGGCCAGGCCGATCACCATCAGGGTGCCCAAGGCCAGGCACAGCACCCAGTCCAGCGTGCTGAAAAAGCGGCGCAGCATGTCGCCGGCCCAGCGCAGGAAGACCTTCATCGTGCAGGCTCCGTGGCGGTCGGGCGCGAGGTGGCCGGCAGCGCTGCGGCGGCCGGTGTACCCGGCTGCGGTGCAGGCGCCGGAGTGGGCACGGGCACGCCCACCAGCACCGGGTGTTCGCCGACCTGCGCGGCAGCCAGATCACCGGCCTGGCGCGCGCCGGCATCTTCGTTGTCGAACGCGGTGGCGCCGATGGCGGTGGTGCCCCGCTCGCTGTCCAGCGGCTGCATGCCCTCGGGCATCTTGCCCAGCAGATAGGCGTCGAACACCTTGCGCGCAATCGGCGCGGCCGCCGAACCACCGTAGCCGCCGCCTTCCACGGCCACCGCGATCGCGATCACCGGGTTTTCGACCGGCGCAAAGCCGACGAACAGCGCGCGGTGGCGCAGGTGCATCGGCAAGCTCTTCGGGTTCACTGCGGCGGTGCCCTTGCGGCTGATGACCTGCGCGGTACCAGTCTTGCCGGCCATCACGTACGGCGCACCGACCGCCACGCGCCAGCCACTGCCGCCGGGCCGCATGGTCGCCATCATGCCCTCACGCACGGCCTGCAGGTTGTTGGGGTTGGGGCTGACCGGCTTGGTCTCGCCGGGCGACATCGCCGCCCAGTCGCTGTCGAAACCCTCGCGCTGCTGGATCACCAGGTGCGGGGTGCGCAGCTGGCCATCGGCCAATGCACTGACGCCGCGCGCCAGCTGCAGCGGGGTGACCTTCCAGTCGCCCTGGCCGATGCTGATGTTGACCGTATCGCCGGGGTACCAGGCTTCCTTGCGGCTCTTCCGCTTGTAGGCCGGCGACGGCAGGATGCCGCCGATCTCGCCGGTGAGGTCGATGCCGGTCGGCTGGCCGAACCCGTAGTACTCCATGTAATGATCGAAGCGCTCGATGCCCAGGTCCAGCGCCAGCTTGTAGTAGTAGGTGTTGACCGATTCGGCGATGGACTTGCGCAGGTCGGTCCAGCCGTGGCCGCCACGGTGGGCGTCACCCCAGCCACGGCTGGTGCCCGGCAGGTAGAACATGCCGGTGGACAATATCTTGTCTTCCGGACGGCGCACGCCCGAGTCCAGGCCGGCCAGGCCGATCAGCGGCTTCAGCGTGGAACCGGGGGCGACGCCACCGAGCACCAGGCGGTTGAACTGCGGCCGCGACGGGTTTTCGTTCAACGCCTTGAAGTCGGCATGGGAAATACCGTTGACGAACAGGTTCGGGTCGTAGGACGGCAGGCTGACCATCGCCAGCACTTCGCCGGTGCGCGGGTCCATCGCCACCGCCGAGCCTTCCTGGTCGCCGAAGGCGGCCACCATGGCGCGCTGCAGGTCGGCATCGATCGACAACCGCAGGTCAGCGCCGGACTGCGCGGCGACACGGCCGATGGTGCGGATCGCACGGCCCTGCACGTTGGTCTCGACCTGCTCGTAGCCGACCTTGCCGCGCAGCTGCTGCTCGTAATAGCGCTCCAGGCCGGACTTGCCGATGTGGGTCAGCGCGGCATTGCCTTCGCCGAGGATCTCCAGGTCCTTTTCATCGACACGGCCGACGTAGCCGATGATGTGCGCGAACAGGTCGCCGTACGGGTAGCGCCGGGTCAGGTAGGGCTCCAGCTCGACGCCGGGAAAGCGCCAGCGGTCGACGGCGAATCGCGCCATCTCCTCGTCGTTCATGCGCAGCTTCAGCGTGACCGGCAGGAACTTGCGGCGTGCCTTGCGCGACTTGTTGAACGCTTCCAGCTCTTCCGGACTGATGCTGATGATCTTCGCCAACCCTTCCAGGGTGGCGTCCATGTCCTTGACCTTGTCCGGGGTCACGTCCAGTCGGAACGCAGGCACGTTTTCGGCCAGCAGGCGGCCATTGCGGTCGTAGATCATGCCGCGCCCGGGCACCACCGGCCGCGGCTTGATGCGGTTGGCCTCCGAACGCGTGGCGTAGACGTCGTGGTCCAGCACCTGCAGCTTGAAATACCAGCCACCCAAGCCCAGCAGGCAGACCAGCACGCCCAGGAAACCCAGCGCCGCGCGGCGGCGGAACTGTTCGGCTTCGGCGTGCGGATTCTTGACCTGGCGGCGCGGGATCATGGCTCAGCGCCCGCGCTTGCCGAAGCGCACCGCGTCCAGCAGCACGAACACCAGCGGCCACAGGCCCATGCCCAGCAGCGGGGCCCACCAGTACGACCACGGCAGGGTCGGCTCACCCACCAGGATGTGGACCAGTGCACTGACGATGCGGTCATTGAACAGCAGGCCACCAATGGCCAGCATCTGCTGCGACATCGGGAAGAAGCGGATGCGGGCACGGAAGCGCTGCAGGATGAAGGCCAGCATCACCAGCCGCAGCGCCTGTTCGCCCAGGACCCCGCCGTACAGCAGGTCAGCGACCACGCCGCTGGCAAAGGCGATACCCAGGCCGACACGCTCGGGCGCTTCGATCACCCAGTAGGCCAGCACCAGCGCCAGCCAGTACGGGCGCAGCGGCTGCAGCAGCGCCGGCAACGGCAGCAGGCCCAGCAGCAGCGCCACCACCACGCTGGCCGGCAGCACCCACGGATTGTCGCGCAGGCGGCTCATCGCTGGGCCTCCGGAACCACCGGGTTCGGCTCGACCGGTTGCGGCGCGTGCGGCTCCGCCGACGGTTCCGGGGCCGGTGACGTTGCAGCCGGTGCGGGCGTCGTCTGCCGCCGAGGGGGCCCCCCTACCGGCGTTGCCGGTGCGGGTGCCGGAGTCGATGCCGCCGGTGCGGTGGCATTCTGCGCCGGCGCCGTCGTTCCACTGGCGGGACCACCCGGAGCCGAGGCTTCCAACTGCAGGCGCAACTCCGGCGGAATCCGGATCGCAGCGCCAGGGCGCAGCAACAGCACGTCGCGGCCACGGTCGAGCTGGGCGGCCGGCTTCAGTTCGCCGACCAGGAAGGCATGGGTATCGTCCGGACGCAGGCCGGTGATGGTGCCGACCGGGAAGCCGGCCGGGAAGCGACCACCGAGGCCGGAGGTCACGATCTCATCGCCCACTTCCACGCCGGCGCTGAGCGGGATGTCGCGCAGTTCCAGCGTGTCGCCGCGGCCATAGACGATCAGGCGCACGCCGTTGCGGGCCACGGTTACCGGCACCGCGTGGTCAGGGTCGGTCAGCAGCAGCACGGTGGAGGTGCCGCCAGTGACGCTGATCACCTGGCCCATCAGGCCACCGGCATCGATCACCGCCTGGCCGACATGCACGCCTTCGCGGCTGCCGGCGTCGAGCACCAGGCGCTGCTTCACCGGGTCCAGGTCGATGTCCAGGATCGGTGCCAGCTGCACGTCCAGGCCACTGCGCTCGGCCACGTTCAGCAGTTCGCGCAACTGGGCGTTGTCCAGCGCGGCGGTCTGCAGGCGGGTCAGGCGCGCGTTGGCCAGCAGCAGCTGGTTGCGCAACTCGCGGTTTTCGGTGACCAGCTGGCCATGGCTGGCGGCGGAATCTTTGACCTGGTTGCCAAGCTTGCCGGGCAGGCCGGCAAGCGCCCACACGGGCTGCACCAGGCTGTTGGCCTGCTCGCGCAGGCGCGCAAGCCAGCCCGCCTGGTCATCAAGGACGATCAGGGTGATGGCCAACGCAAGGTAGGCCAGCAACCGCAGGGGGCTGGCGGCATCACCGGATCGGGAGGCGACGGGAGGACCGGCGTAGGGCGGCACGGCAACGATTCAACTGGCAGAAGGCGGAAGGGAAACACGCAGGCGCCCCGCCGGTGCCGGCCCGCCATGGTGGCGGGCCGCACCCCGGAGGGGCGCAGCGGGCAGGAACGACCGGGACGGCTTATTCCGGCGCAAAGAACTCGTTGCCGTGCATGTCCACCAGCTCCAGCGCACGACCGCCACCGCGGGCCACGCAGGTCAGCGGATCGTCGGCCACCTGCACGTGCAGGCCGGTTTCCTCGGAGATCAGGCGATCCAGGTCACGCAGCAGGGCGCCACCACCGGTCAGCACGATGCCGCGCTCGGCGACGTCGGCGCACAGTTCCGGCGGGGTCTGTTCCAGCGCCAGCTTGACCGCGCTGACGATGCCCGACAGCGGTTCGTGCAGGGCTTCGAGCACTTCGTTGGAGCTGATCTTGATCATCTTCGGCACGCCCTCGGCGAGGTTGCGGCCGGAGATCTCCATCTCGATCACTTCCGCCTGCGGATAGGCGCAGCCCAGCTCGACCTTGATGCGCTCGGCGGTGGCTTCACCGATCAGCATGCCGTGGTTGCGGCGCACGTAGTTGGTGATCGACTCGTCGAAGCGGTCGCCACCAATGCGCACCGAAGCGGAATAAACGATGCCGTTGAGCGAGATCACCGCCACTTCGGTGGTGCCGCCGCCGATATCGATGACCATCGAACCGCGCGCCTCGGTGACCGGCATGCCGGCGCCGATCGCGGCCGCCATCGGCTCTTCGATCAGGAACACGTCGCGGGCACCGGCTTCCTCGGCCGACTCCTTGATGGCGCGGCGCTCGACCTGGGTCGAGCCGGCCGGCACGCAGACCAGCACGCGCGGGCTCGGGCGCAGCACGCGCGACTTGTGCACCTTCTTGATGAAGTGCTTGAGCATCGCCTCGGTGTAGGTGAAGTCGGCGATGACGCCGTCCTTCATCGGGCGGATGGTGGTGATGTGGCCCGGGGTACGGCCAAGCATCTGCTTGGCCTCGGCGCCAACGGCTGCCACCGAACGGGTGCCACCGATGGCACGGTCCTGACGCACGGCAACGACCGACGGCTCGTTCAGCACGATCCCCTGCCCGCGCACGTAGATGAGGGTGTTGGCCGTGCCCAGGTCGATGGACAGGTCGTTGGAGAACATGCCGCGGAGTTTCTTGAACATCTGAGGAAGGAGTCCTGAGGGGTGTCGCGCCCAACGCGGGATGGCGAAAAAATGGGCAGAAATCGAGGTCGACAAGCCTAGCAACCCGCCTGCCGCCGAGCAAGGAAAAAACTAGCTGAACCCGCGCCTTCACAGGCTTTCGGCCCGATCGGGTCTCACCCGGTTCTGGCCCTGAGCGGCACCAGCGGGTAACCTTTGCGCCGTCGGGCGCCCAAGGGCGCCGTTTGCTTGCCTGCTGAACCGGGCCGGCCCACCCCAAAATTCACCGCATAGGCTTACATCGATGTCCGCTCTGATCTGTGGTTCTCTTGCCTTCGACACCATCATGGTGTTTCCGGACCAGTTCAAGAATCACATCCTGCCGGACAAGGTGCACATCCTGAACGTGTCGTTCCTGGTCCCGCGCATGCGCCGCGAGTTCGGCGGCTGCGCCGGCAACATCGCCTACAACCTGCACCTGTTGGGCGGCCAGCCGATCCCGATGGGCACCGTGGGTTCGGACTTCGGCCCGTACCGCGAGTACTTCGAAGGCCTCGGCATCGACCTGGCGCGCGTGCGCGTGATCGATGAGCTGTTCACCCCGCAGGCGTTCATCACCACCGACCACGACAACAACCAGATCACCGCCTTCCACCCGGGCGCGATGATGCGCTCCTACGAGAACCACGTGCGTGGCGTGCCGGGCGTGACCCTGGGTCTGGTCGGCCCCGACGGCCGCGAAGGCATGATCCAGAATGCGCTGGAGTTCCATGAGGACGGCATCCCGTTCATCTTCGACCCGGGCCAGGCCATGCCGTTGTTCAACGGCCCGGAGCTGCGTGCCTTCATCGAGCAGGCCGACTACGTGGTGGTCAACGACTACGAGTCGAACCTACTGCAGGAACGCACCGGCTGGGACGAGAAAGAGATCGTCAGCCGGGTGAAGGCCTACATCACCACCCGCGGCCCGAAGGGCGCGGTGATCCACACCCCGGAAAAGAGCTACGACATCCCGCCGGCGCACGAGCGCCGCGTGGTCGACCCGACCGGCTGTGGCGACGCTTTCCGCGCCGGCCTGATCTACGGCATCCAGAAGGGCTACGACTGGCTGACCATCGGCCGCATGGGCAACCTGATGGGCGCGCTGAAGGTCGAGCACCCCGGTACCCAGAACCAGCGTTTCACCTTCGAAGAGTTCAACGAGCAGTTCAAGCAGCAGTTCGGTTACGCGCTTAGCGCGTAACCGAACTGCCCGCGCATTCCACCTTATCCCCGCGCCTTCGGCGCGCCCCCTTGAACAACAAGGGGGCTTTCCACCCGATGCGCTGCTGGGAATGCCGTTGGTAGGTGTCGACCTTGGTCGACACTGCCGGCCAACGGCCGGCACTACCCCTTCTGCTGCCACGCCGCCAGCAGCGCGCGGCAATCGGCGAAGTGCCAATCGGCACGGCCCGGCCACGGGTTCTCCGGCAGGTTGACCAGCACGGTGTGGGTGCCCGCCGCACGGCCGCATTCCAGGTCATAGGCGTGGTCGCCGACCATCACCGCCTCCCCGGCGGCGATGCCCCAGCGCCGCAGGTGCTGCTGCAGTCCATCCGGTGACGGCTTGGGCACCGCTTCATCGCGGCCGACGATGTCGGCATCGTCGAACAGCCCGCCCACGCCGATCGCCTCCAGCGTCAGCTTGGCCAGCGCATGATCGTTGCGGGTCAGGATGCCGAGCCGGCAACCATCGGCCGCCAATGCGTGCAGCAGCTTCACCGCACCCGGTGCTGGCAGTGCGTCCTCGGCCAGCGCCCGTTCGTGATCCAGCAGCCACGCGCGCTTGGCCTGCGCCGGCGCGTCCGGCAAGGCCGCGATGTGGCCGAGGATGTCTTCCTCGGCCGCGATCTGCAGCGCATGGCGGATCGCAGCGAAATCATGCACGGCCACGGTCAGCGTGCCATCCATGTCGAACACCCAATGGCGGACTGCGGACAGCGTCGGCGCCGCAGTCTCCGCCCCGTGCATCAATTCCACCACTGCGGCATGCGGCTGGCATCGACGCCGCCGGTTTCGAACACCGCGGTGCGGGTGCCGCCGGCCTTGACCGGGAACTCGATGCTGATCGACTTGCCCTTGCGCGCCAGCTTCCACAGCGCCTTCTGGTCGGTGATGAACATCGCAATGGCTTCATCGGTCTTCGGGCGCCAGGCGGCCATCGACACCGGCTTGCCATCGTCCACGGTCACCTTCACCGTGCACTGCGGGCAGCGGAAGTCACCGGCCTGCAGCACCAGGTAAGCGTGCCGTTTCCACTCTGGATGATCGCGGAACACCAGCTGCACCGGCTTGGTGCCGCTGCCATCCACGTCCACCCGTTCCTTGCTGTAGATCGACGCGGAGACCTGGTTGCCCTTGTTGCCGACCGGAATCTGGTTGTACTGCCACAGCCCCTGCATGCGGCGCAGATCACGCGCGGCATCGCCCTTGGCCTTGACCTCGTCGAAGCCGGCAGCGATGCGCTCGGCCGCGGCGGTGTCCTTGTACTGGTCCAGCAGCGAAGCGCCATGCAGGCGCGCGCGCTCCCAGTCCTGCGCGGCCACGGCCATGTCGTACTGCTTGGCGACATCCTCGGCCTTGGCTTCCTTCTGCGCCTGCGCGGCCGCCGTGGCGGCTTCCTGCGCCTTGCGCTCTTCCTCGGGGTTGCTGCAGGCAGCCAGGGCCAGAGTACAGGCGGTGAGCAGGATCAGTCGTTTCATGGCGGATGTCCTTCGTGTTTGCGCACATTTGTAGAGTCGAGCTTTCTCGGCTGGCTTTTCAACAGCAGTCGAGCACGCTCGACTCTACAAAAAAGCGCCGGGCAGTGCCCGGCGCTTTTTCTTACTTGGCTTCAGCCTTGGCCAGCATGTCCTGCACCGAGGCGGTGGTGATCGGGTGATAGCCCGGCTTGGCCTTCTCGAAGGCCTGCTTGGCCAGCTCCAGCCCCTTCGGGGTCTTCACCAGTTCGGCGTAGATCGGCAGGATCAGCTTGCGACGACCAACGCGCTCGATGAACGCCGCAGCGCCGTCATTGGCCTGCTCGTAGCCGCTGCGGATCGCCAGCGGATACCAGCGCATGGCGATCTCGCCATTCGGGGTGCCGGTGAAGTGGAACGCCTTGTCCAGCGTGGCCAGCTTGTCCAGCGGCTGGGTGGCACCCAGGCCGTCGATGAAGCGCACCCATTCCTGCGTGCTCCAATCGGCGATGACCTGGCCGCTCGGCACGGTACCGGCACTGGCAAAGGCGATGCGCGCGGTATCGACGCTGCTGAAGTTGCGGGACTGTGCCTTGGTGGCGAACGCCGGAATGCCCGGCTCGTCCAGCCAGGCCTTCAGTTCGGCCTCGGTCACCGCCGACGGGTTCTTCGGCAGCAGGTTCTTCTTCAAGTAGTCGACGAACTGGTCGGTGTTCGCGCTCTGGAAGGCATGGTCATCGAACCAGCCGCGCAGGAACGGATCGAAGGTCTCGCGACCGAAGCGCTGTTCCAGGAATTCCAGGAACCACGAACCCTTCACGTAGGCGACCTGGCTCAAGGCTTCGTCGGGGTCACGCTCGTTCAGCGGCGGCAGCGCCAGCGCCTGGTCGGCCGGGCTCATGTCCTTCACTTCGGCCAGCAGGTCGGTCTGGTCGATCTGCTTCTCCATCTCGGCCATCTCCTTGCCGTACAGGGCTTCGGTGATGCGGCCCTGGACGTAGGTGGTGAAGCCTTCATTGAGCCAGATGTCCTTCCAGCTGGCGTTGGTCACCAGGTTGCCCGACCAGCTGTGCGCCAGTTCGTGGGCGACCAGCGAGACCAGCGACTTGTCGCCGACGATCACGGTCGGGGTGGCGAAGGTCAGGCGCGGATTCTCCATGCCGCCGAACGGGAACGACGGCGGCAGCACCAGCATGTCGTAGCGGCCCCAGCGGTATTGGCCGTACAACTTCTCGGCGGCACCGATCATCTTCTCGGTGTCTTCGAATTCCTTGGCGGCCTTGTTGACCATGGTCGGCTCGGCCCACACGCCTGAGCGGCCGGAGATCGGCTCGAATACCAGGTCGCCGGCGGCGATGGCCAGCAGGTAGGACGGAATCGGCTGCGGCATCTTGAAGGTGTAGTCACCGTCACGCGCGGCCTTCGGATCGTTGTCGGCGCTCATCAGCACCATCACGTCCGGGCGCGAGACCACATGCGCGCTGTAGGTGAAGCGCACGCTCGGAGTGTCCTGCAGCGGCACCCACGAACGGGCGTGGATGGCCTGCGACTGGCTGAACATGAAGGGCAGCTTCTTGCCCTCGGTCATCGACGGCGCCAGCCACTGCAGGCCCGAGGCGGTCGGTGCGGTGTGGTAGGTCACTTCCACCTTGGCCGGCTGTTCCGGGGCATCGATGGTCAGCTTGCTGCCAAACACCTTGTCGACCGGGGCCAGCTCGAATTTCAGCGCGCTGCGCGCGCCGTCGGCGGCGACAGCCTCGACCTTGGACACGCTCAGCTCACGGGTGTCGAGCACCAGCTGCTTTGCGTCCTTCTGCTTCCACTCCAGGGTGTAAGTGGCGGTGCCGCCGATCTGCTTCTGGTCGAAGTCCAGCTTCAGATCCAGCGCGATGTCCTTGATGACGACCTTGTCCGGCTCGGCGTACGAGCTTTCGTCGTGGCTGCGGTTCTCGGCGTTCACGGGGGCGGCGGGGGCCTTTGCAGCAGTCGGGGCGGCGGCGGGCGCGGCCGCCTCCTGGGAGCAGCCAGCGGCCAGGGCCACGGCCAGCGGAAGGAGCATCAGCGGATTGCGCATGAATCGGGACCGTTACGGGGATCAAACCCCAATGGTACCTCCCTCCGGCCCCGCAGGCGTTGCGCGGTGCGGGGTAATGCGGCGGAAGCGAAGGCGCCGCGCCTTGGTGGGTGCCAACCTTGGTTGGCACGGATCCTTCATTGCTCGCGGCAGGCCGGTGCCGACCAAGGTCGGCACCCACCACGGCAAATACCGGTCAAGGTGGGCCAACCATAGTCGGCTTCTACCGGTAGGTGCCAACCTTGGTTGGCACGGATCTTTCATCGCTCGCGGCCTGCGCTGTGCCAACCAAGGTTGGCACCCACCAGGGCAGATACCGGGGTTTCCCCCGTCCAGCGCTTACAGCTTGTAACCGGAGTGGATCGAGACGATCCCGCCGGTCAGGTTCTTGTAGTGGCAGCGCTCGAACCCGGCCTGCCCCATCATCGCCTTCAGTTCTTCCTGCGGCGGGTGCTTCCGGATGCTCTCGGCCAGGTACTGGTAGCTGTCCGAATCGTTGGCGAACAACTTGCCCAGCTTGGGCAGGATCCTGAACGAGTGGAAGTCGTAGATCGGCTTGAACCAGTCCGCAGTGACTTCGGAGAACTCCAGCACGCGGGCCTGACCGCCCACCTTCAGCACGCGGTACATCTCGCGCAGGCCGGCGTCCTTGTCGGTCACGTTGCGCAGGCCGAAGGCGATCGTGACCAGGTCGAAGCTGTTGTCCGGGAACGGCAGGGCTTCGGCGTTGCACTGCACGTAGTCCAGGCCGAGCACCAGGCCGCGGTTGGTCAGGCGGTCACGGCCGACCGACAGCATGCCGGCGTTGATGTCGCCCAGCACCACCGAACCTTCGGCGCCGACGCGTTCCTTCAGCAGGGCGGCGATATCGCCGGTACCACCGGCCAGGTCGAGCACGCGGTCGCCCGGCTTCACCTGCGCGGTGGCCACGTAGTAGCGCTTCCATACCCGGTGCACGCCCATGCTCATCAGGTCGTTCATCAGGTCGTAGTTGCGCGCGACCGACGTGAACACCTGGCCGACCAGCTTCTGCTTGTCCTTGGTGTCAACGTCGCGGAACCCGAAATGGGTGGTACCGGATTTGTAGGGGGATTCGCTCATGGGCCCGATTATCGCACCGCCGGGGCCGCGGCGGGGGAACGGCGCATTATCATGGCGGCCCATGACTTACCGGAGCCCCGCATGATCACCACGCCCGACTACCAGGCCCTGCTGCAGACCGCCATCGCCGAAGCCCGCCAGGGCCTGGCCGAGGGCGGCGTGCCGATCGGCGCGGCGCTGTACCACAACGATGGCCGCCTGCTGGGCTGTGGCCACAACCGCCGCGTGCAGGAAGGCGACCCGTCCGTGCACGGCGAAACCGATGCCTTCCGCAAGGCCGGCCGCCAGCGCCGCTACCAGGACACCATCATGGTCACCACTCTGGCCCCGTGCTGGTACTGCTCGGGCCTGGTGCGCCAGTTCAACATCGGCACCGTGGTGGTCGGCGAATCGCGCACCTTCCAGGGTGGCATCGACTGGCTGCGCGGAAACGGCGTCAATGTGATCGATCTGGACAGCCAGGAATGCGTCGACCTGCTGGGTGGCTTCATTGCGCAGCATCCGGAGATCTGGAACGAAGACATCGGTGAATGAGCACCGCGCAGTCTCCTGTTGAACCCGCTTAATGAATGCTTCAGTGCCGGCACACCCTTATGCCGGCGGCGTTTGCGGTACTCGCCGTGAACCCGTGCACAGTCAGAGACCCGGCGTGCATACATCGCGGTAACACCCCACCCGGCCGGCGCGCCTAGGGTGGGGTTACCGGGCCCCCCCTTTCCCGGCGGAGCCAACCATGTGCGCGCACGCCCTATGTCCCGCGCCCGACCCGATCCTCGATGCCATCCGTGAGCGCCTGCAACAGCAGTACGCGCTGCATCGGCGCGGTGTGCTGTTCTGGGCCGCCTACCAGGGCCTGCAGCTGGAACTGGCCAATAACCACGCCTTTGACCACGTGCACCTGTGCAACGCGATGGCCGACATGGCCGAAGCGCTGGGTGCCGTCGAGCATGCGCAGTTGATAGGCAATCGCAACACCGGCTGCACACCGCGCTGACACGGCATGCACCGGCGCATACGCCACACTGCGATGAACCCCCACTCCCTCCTCTTCAACCGATTGGATCGACATGCACGCTGAAGTCCCCACCATTCCCCCGGTCATCAATGTCGACGCCGAGCTTGACCACTGGCGCCGTCAGCATGCCGACGGTGCGCTGCCCCACAACTCGTTCGGCTCCTATGTGCCGTGGATCAAGTTCGCCTGCGATTCGCTGATCACCCAGCCGCGCGCCAGCAATGCGCAGCGCGATGAGATGTTCCAGACCCAGTACGCCCTGCAGATCATGCCGCGGCTGAGTGAAGCCCAGGCCCGCGAATTCGTCGACCGCTGCTGGCAACACGTCTACCAGACCAGCCCGGTGCGCCTGCAGGACGCCCCGCGTCTGCGCGCCTGAACCACCCTGGCGGCTGCACGGCTCCTGCACACGCGGCTGCGGATCATCCTCGTCAACGGAGTGGAACGACGACGATGAAAGCACGGACTCTGTTCAACACGATCGCCAAGAAGTCGGCCACGGCCACGGGTTCGCCATGGACGTTCCTGGCCGCGGTGGCGATCGTCGTGGTCTGGGGCGTGACCGGCCCACTGTTCAATTTCAACGATACCTGGCAGCTGGTGATCAATACCGGCACCACCATCATCACCTTCCTGATGGTGTTCCTGATCCAGCACACGCAGAACGCGGACACTGCCGCGATGCAGATCAAACTGGACGAGTTGATCCGCGCCACCGCCGAGGCCAACAACGAACTGCTGGACCTGGAAGAGATAGACGAACAGCGGCTGGAGGAGATCCGCGCCGAATACGAGCAGATGGCACGCGAAGCGGGAGACGCGCTGGCACGTGTCCGCGCCTGCCACACCACGCGTCGCGACGATGAAGCGGTCTGACGGCAGCGCCAATCCGGCCAGCTCCACGACATTCCTGACCTGCCCCTGGTAGGTGCCAACCTTGGTTGGCACAGGGCCAGCCGGCGGCGCTGGCGCATCCGTGCCAACCAAGGTTGGCACCTACCAGAAGTGCCGCTCAGCTGCGCTCGTGCCAGCCGCCGCCCAGCACCTTGTACAGGCTGATGCGGTTGGCCTGCTGGGCCAGCTGCGCCTGCAGCTGCGTCTGCTGCGCGCTGTAGGCGGTACGCCGTGCATCAAGCAGGGTGACGAAACTGTCCAGGCCGGCGTCATAGCGGGCCTGCGACAGACGGTTGGCCTGCTCGGCCGCGTCCACCAGGCGCCCTTGTGCGCTCACCTGCTCATCCAGGCTGACATTCAGCGCCAACGCATCGGCGGTCTCGCGGAAGCCCACCTGGATCGCCTTCTCGTACTGCGCCAACGCGATATCACGATCAGCATTGGCGATGGCCAGGTTGGCGCGCAGCTTGCCGCCCTGGAAGATCGGCAGGGTGATCTTCGGCAGGAAGCTCCACACGCGGGTACCGCTGTCGAACAGGTTGGACAGCTCGGTTGAGCCGCTGCCGATGCTGCCGGTCAGCGAGATGCTCGGGAAGAATGCCGCGCGTGCTGCACCGATGTTGGCGTTGGCCGCCAGCAGCTGGTGTTCGGCGGCCATGATGTCCGGGCGCTGCAGCAGCACGTCACTGGGCAGGCCCGCCGGCGGCGGTGCCAGCGCGAGCAGCTGCGGCTCGATGCTGTCCGGCAGCAGCGCCGGATCGAGCTGGCCACCGGCGAGCAACGCCAACGCATTGCGGTCCTTGGCCAGTTGGCCGCGCAGGCGTGCGGCATCGCTGCGCGCGGTTTCAACCAGGGCGCGGGTCTGGGTCAACTCCAGCGCCGAACTGCCGCCGCGCTCGTGGCGGGCTTCGGCCAGGCGCAACGAATCCTCGTAGGTCTTCAGCGTCGCTTCGGCAATCTTCAGCTGCTGTGCGTCGGCACCATAGGTCAGCCAGGCGGTGGCGGTCTCGGCCACCAGACTCAGCTGCGCATTGCGCCGGTTCGCGGCCACGGCGAAATACTGCTGCAACGCAGCCTCGCTGAGGTTGCGCACGCGACCAAACAGGTCCAGCTCGAACTCGGCCACGCCGACACCGGCGCTGAACTGTTCGGTGACGCCCGCATCGGTGCCCTGGCGCTGCATCTGCCCGGTGACGCCGACGCCGGGTACGCGGTCGGCGCGCTGCACGCGGTACTGGCCCCGCGCGCGTTCCACGTTGAGCACGGCCACGCGCAGGTCACGATTGTTCTGCAGCGACTGCTCGATCACCTGCTGCAGGCGCGCATCGGTGAAGAAATCGCGCCAGCCGACGGCGGCGACATCGGCCACCTGGCCCTGCGCGGCCTCGGCCGGCCACTGCGCCGGAATCGCGGGGGCGACCGCGGTGTTCTTCGGCGCCAGGGTGGAGCAGCCGGCCAGCGCGAGCGCGGTGGCAATGGAAAGGAACAGGGATGTACTTTTCATGGGGATGACTTCCATCGGTACTGCCAGATGGCAGGAGGTAATGCCGGCCAGCGGCCGGCACTACCGATTCGCTTACGTCGAGGACTTGCGCTTGAACAGGCGCTGCACCACCACGAAGAACAGCGGCACGAAGAACACGCCGAGCACGGTGCCGACGATCATGCCGCCGAGCACGCCGGTGCCGATCGCCTGCTTGGCGCCGGAACCGGCACCGGTGGAGATCGCCAGCGGTACCACGCCCATGCCAAAGGCCAGCGAGGTCATCACGATCGGGCGCAAGCGGTCGCGCACGGCGTGCATGATCGACTCGATCAGGCTGGCGCCCTTCTCCAGGTTCTCCTTGGCGAACTCGACGATCAGGATCGCGTTCTTGCTGGTCAGGCCCACCGTGGTCAGCATCGCCACCTGGAAGTAGATGTCACGTTCCAGGCCCTTGAAGGTGTTGGCCAGCACCGCGCCGAGGATGCCCAGCGGAGCTGCCAGCAGCACTGCGGTCGGCACGCTCCAGCTTTCGTACATCGCGGCCAGGCACAGGAACACGATCATCAGCGACAGCGTGTACAGCAGCGGCGTCTGCGAACCGGCCTGGCGTTCCTGGTAGGACATCGCCGTCCATTCGATACCGAAGCCCGCCGGCAGCTGCTTGGCCAGCTGCTCGATCTCGGCCATGGCATCACCAGAGGCAATACCCGGGGCCGGTTCACCCTGGATTTCCATCGCCGACACACCGTTGTAGCGTTCCAGGCGCGGCGAACCGTAATCCCAGCGCTTGCTGGCGAACGCGCTGAACGGCACCATCTCGCCCTTGTCGTTCTTCACCGACCAGAGATCGAAGTCCTCCGGCACCATGCGGAACGGCTGGTCGGCCTGCACGAACACACGCTTGACGCGGCCGCGATCGACGAAGTCATCGATGTACGAGCTGCCCCACGCGGCAGCCAGCGTGCCGTTGATCTGGTCGATCGACAGCCCCAGCGAGGTCGCCTTGGCCGCATCGATATCGATACGGAACTGCGGCGTGTCCTCCTGGCCGTTCGGGCGCACGTTGGCCAGCTTCTTGCTGCCGGCGGCGAGGCCGAGCAGCTGGTTGCGCGCGGCCACCAGGGCCTCGTGACCCTGGCCACTGTTGTCCTTCAGGAAGAAGGTATAGCCCGAGGCGGTACCCAGTTCCGGAATGGCCGGCGGCGGGAAGGCGAAGATGAAGGCGTCCTTGATCTGTCCCAGTGCCGCCATCGCGCGCCCGGTGATCGGCATCACGCCATTGTTGGCGTCACGCTCGCTCCAGTCCTTCAGCTTGACGAAGGCCATGCCCGCGTTCTGGCCCATGCCGGCGAAGCTGAAGCCCTGCACCGAGAACACCGAGTCCACCGCGTCCTTTTCGTTCTGCAGGAAGTGGTTTTCCAGTGCCTGGATCGATTCCAGCGTGCGTTCCTGGGTGGCACCGACCGGTGCCTGCACCAGCGCCATCAACACGCCCTGGTCTTCATTGGGCAGGAACGAGCTGGGCAGGCGCACGAACAGCACGCCCATCAGCACGAACAGCGCCGCCACGATGCCCATGAAACGCCACGGGCGGTGGATGATGCCGCGCACGCCACGCTGGTAGCTGTCGCTGGTGCGGTCGAAGCCGCGGTTGAAACCATTGAAGAAGCGACCGGCCAGACCGCGATGGGCAACATGGTGCTCACCCTTCTTCAGCGGCTTGAGCATGGTCGCGCACAGTGCCGGGGTCAGCACGATGGCCACCAGCACCGACAACGCCATCGCCGATACGATCGTCGCCGAGAACTGCCGGTAGATCACGCCAGTGGAGCCGCTCATGAAGGCCATCGGCACGAACACCGCCGACAGCACCAGGCCGATGCCCACCAGCGCACCGGTGATCTGGCCCATGGACTTGCGGGTCGCTTCCAGCGGCGACAGTCCTTCCTCGGACATGATGCGCTCGACGTTCTCCACCACCACGATGGCATCGTCCACCAGCAGACCGATCGCCAGCACCATCGCGAACATGGTCAGCATGTTCACCGAGAAGCCCAGCACCGACAGCACGCCGAAGGTACCCAGCAGCACCACCGGCACGGCGATGGTCGGGATCAGGGTGGCGCGGAAGTTCTGCAGGAACAGGTACATCACCACGAACACCAGCACGATCGCTTCGATCAGGGTCTGCACCACGCCCTTGATCGACACGCGCACGAACGGAGTGGTGTCGTACGGGATTTCCGCCTTCAACCCGGCCGGGAAGAAGCTCTTCATGTCCTCCAGCGCGGCGTCCACGCCGGCGGCGGTATCCAGCGCGTTGGCGCCGGTGGCCAGGGTGACGGCCAGGCCGCTGGCCGGCTGGCCGTTGTAGCGGGTGACGAAGTCGTAGGACTCAGCACCCAGTTCAACGCGGGCGACGTCGCCCAGGCGAAGTTCGGCACCGTCCTGCGCGCCGCGCACGATGATGTTGCGGAACTGTTCCGGGGTCTGCAGGCGCGACTGCGCATTGATGGTGGCGTTGAGCTGCTGGCCCTTCACCGACGGCGCACCGCCGAGCTGGCCGATCGCCACCTGCGCGTTCTGTGCCTTGACTGCCGCAGTCACTTCGGCAACGGACAGGCCATAGGTATGCAGCTTGTTCGGGTCCAGCCAGATGCGCATGGCGTACTTGCCACCGAACACCTGGATGTTGCCCACGCCCGGCACGCGGCTCAGACGGTCAACGACATTGGAGCCGACGTAGTCGGCGATGTCGTTGGCGTCCATGCTGCCATTCTCGGACACGAACGCGATCACGTTCAGGAAGCCCGAGCTGGACTTGGCCACGTTGATGCCCTGCCGCTGCACTTCCTGCGGCAGCAGCGGCATCGCCAGCTGCAGCTTGTTCTGCACCTGCACCTGGGCAATGTCCGGGTTGGTGCCGCTCTCGAAGGTCAGGGTGATGGTGGCCTGGCCATTGGACGAGCTGTTGGAGGAGAAGTAGATCAGGCCATCAAGGCCCTTCATGTTCTGCTCGATGATCTGCGTCACCGAGTCCTCGACCACCTTGGCCGATGCACCCGGGTAGGTGGCGCTGATTTCCACCGCCGGCGGTGCAACGTTGGGGTACATCGAGACCGGCAGCTTGAACAGGGCCAGGCCGCCAGCGAGCATGATGATGATGGCGATGACCCACGCGAAGATGGGTCGATCGATGAAAAAGCGTGCCATGGGGTTCTCCGCTTACTTCGCGTCGCCGGCCGGAGCGGCAGGCTGGGCGGCGGCGTCCGGCTTGGCCGGAGCGGCGCCCTTCTCGGTGGCCTTGACCGGCATGCCGGGGCCGATCTTCTGCAGGCCTTCGACGATGACCTTGTCGCCGGCCTTCAGGCCGTCCTCGACCAGCCACTTGTCACCGACCGTGCGGCTGACCTTGACCGGTCGCACTTCGACCTTGCTGTCCTTGCCGACCACCATCGCCGTGGTGTCGCCCTTCGGGTCGCGGGCGATGCCCTGCATCGGCACCAGCACCGCGTCGCTGCGCACGCCGCCGCCGATCACCGCGCGCACGTACATGCCCGGCATCAGCAGACCGTCCGGGTTGTCGACCTTCACGCGCAGGGCGAAGCTGCCGGTGGCCGGATCGACGCTGACTTCGGAGAACTCCAGCGAGCCCTTGTGCTCGAAGGTGCTGCCGTCTTCCATCAGGATGCTGACCGGCAGCGTCTGGTTGTCCTGCAGGCGGCCGGCGGCCAGCTCACGGCGCAGCTGCAGCAGCTCGGCCGAGGACTGGGTCAGGTCGACGTAGATCGGGTCCAGCTGCTGCACGGTGGCCAGCGCCGTGGCCTGGCCGGCGCTGACCAGCGCACCCTGGGTGACGCTGGACTTGCCGATGCGGCCGCTGATCGGGGCGGTGATGCGGGCGTAGCCGAGGGTCACGTTGGCTGCGTCCAGCGAGGCCTTGGCGGCGCCGACGTCGGCCTCGGCCTGCTTCTGCGCGGCCACGGCGTTTTCCAGATCCTGCTGGCTGACCGCGTCGACCTTGGCCAGCTCGGTGATGCGCTTGGCGCTCAGGCGCGCGGCATTGGCGGTGGCTTCGGCACGGGCCAGCTGGGCACGGGCGCTGTTGGCCTGGGCGCGGTAGCTGGCATCCTCGATCTGATACAGCGGCTCGCCGGCCTTGACCATGCCGCCTTCAGTGAACAGGCGCTTGGCGACGATGCCGTTGACCTGGGGGCGCACTTCGGCGACCAGGAAGGCATTGGTGCGGCCGGGCAGCTCGCGGGTCAAGCCCACGGTCTCGGATGTCAGCGTGACCACGGTGACGTCACCCGGGCCCTGCTCGGGGGCCTGGGGTTGGCCGCCGCAGGCAGCCACGGTCGCGGCGATCGCCAGCGACAGCGCAATGGGTCGGATTCGGCTCAGCAACATGACGGAAAGGCTCTTAGGGGAAGGAATCTCAAAAAGCGCTGATACGAGGCGAAAGCACGCGCAGGCAACGCTCACCGGCGGGGAGTGGCAGCCAGAAAGGGCCTGCCACACGCACGACGGGAATGATGGGAACGAAATATACATACATGCGTGTTTGTTTGTAAACCGGTACAATTCAGCCACGTTTCACCCGCACTCGTACCCACCCATGGCCCGCAAGACCAAAGAGGACACCCAGGCAACCCGGGAAGGCATCCTTGACGCCGCCGAAGCCTGCTTCCATGAACACGGCGTGGCACGCACCACGCTGGAAATGATTGGTGCCCGCGCCGGCTATACCCGTGGCGCGGTGTACTGGCATTTCAAGAACAAGAGCGAGGTGCTGACCGCGATCGTCGAGCGCGTGCACCTGCCCTTCATGCAGGAACTGGAGCGCACCTCCAGCGACCAGCGCGACACCCCGGTGCATGACCTGCGCGCGGTGATGATCCACTCGTTCATCGAGCTGTCCGAGGACGAGCGTCTGCGCAAAACCATGGAGATCATGCTGCGCAGCGATGCCTCGGCCGACACCAAGGTGCTGACCGAGCTGCAGCAGGCAGGCTTCCGCGATGCGCTGGAACGGATGGAGCGCGCTCTGCGCCGCGCCAGGGACCTGGGCCAGCTGCGCGACGGCGCCGACCCGAAGATCGCCGCGCGCATGCTGCACGCGACCATCCTCGGCGTGCTGCACGGCGCGATGGTCGAACCGGACCTGATGGATCTCAAGCGCGACGGTATGCTCGCGCTGGACATGACCCTGGCCGCCTACGTGAAGGATGGCGTGTTCGTGCCGGGCACGGTGCCCGAGCCGTTGCCGGAGGCGTGAGGGTCGCCGGGCATGGCCCGGCGCTGCCGTGGTAGATCCACGCCATGCGTGGATGCGAAGGGACAAACAGAAAAGGCCGCCTTTCGGCGGCCTTCTGCATTACAGGATGTAGCGGCTCAGGTCCGGGTCCTGTACCAGCTCCCCCAGATGCGAATCGACGTAGGCGCTGTCGATGGCCAGGGTTTCACCATCACGGTCCGGTGCCTCGTAGCTGAGCGAATCCAGCAGGCGCTCCAGCACGGTGTGCAGGCGACGGGCACCGATGTTCTCCTGGCGCTCGTTCACCTGGAAGGCGATCTCGGCCAGGCGGTCGATGGCGTCGGCGGTGAAGCTGACCTTGACGCCTTCGGTAGCCAGCAGCGCTTCGTACTGCTTGGTCAGCGCGGCCTTCGGCTCGGTCAGGATGCGCACGAAATCGTTCTTGCTCAGCGCACCCAGCTCCACTCGGATCGGGAAACGACCCTGCAGCTCCGGAATCAGATCGCTGGGCTTGGCCAGGTGGAACGCGCCCGAAGCGATGAACAGGATGTGGTCAGTCTTGATCGTGCCGTACTTGGTGGACACGTTGGAGCCTTCCACCAGCGGCAGCAGGTCGCGCTGCACGCCTTCGCGGGAGACATCGCCGCCGCCCACGTTATCGCCACGCTTGGCGACCTTGTCGATCTCGTCGATGAAGACGATGCCGTGCTGCTCGCAGGCCTCGATCGCCGCAGTGCGGATATCGTCCTCGTTGACCAGCTTGCCGGCTTCTTCCTCGATCAGCAGCGGACGCGCGGCCTTGATGGTCAATGTGCGCTTGTGCGCCTTGGCGCCACCGCCGAGGTTGGCGAACATCGACTTCAGCTGCTGGCCCATTTCCTCCATGCCCGGCGGGGTCATGATGTCCATGCTCACATTCGCAGCCAGGTCCAGCTCGATCTCGCGCTCGTCCAGTTCACCGTTGCGCAGCATCTTGCGGAACTTGATGCGGGTCTCGTTGTCCTGCGCGGACGGCTCGTTGCGCGCCACTTCCGGATCGAAACCGATACCGCCGCTGCGACGCGGCAGCAGCGCATCGAGGATGCGGTCTTCGGCGCGCTCTTCGGCCTGGGTACGCACGCGCACCTTGGCCTGTTCGCGATAGAGCTTCACTGCGGTATCGGCCAGGTCGCGGATGATCTGCTCGACGTCCTTGCCAACGTAGCCGACTTCGGTGAAGCGGGTGGCTTCGACCTTCACGAACGGCGCGTTGGCCAGCGTGGCCAGTCGACGCGCGATCTCGGTCTTGCCGACGCCGGTCGGGCCGATCATCAGGATGTTCTTCGGCATCACTTCATTGCGCAGCTCAGGCACCAGTTGCATGCGGCGCCAGCGGTTGCGCAGGGCGATGGCCACCGCGCGCTTGGCGTCGTGCTGGCCCACGATGTGCCGGTCCAGTTCCTGCACGATCTCGCGCGGGGTCATGGTGGCGGAGGAAACTTCGATCTTCGACATGGATGTGCTCACGAATTCGTTGTCGGTAGTGCCGGCCGCTGGCCGGCAACCAGGCATGCGTGTGGGGGCTCATGAGGTTGCCGGCCAGCGGCCGGCACTACCCTCACAGCTCCTCGACCACCACGTTGCGGTTGGTATAGATGCAGATGTCGCCGGCGATGCCGATCGCTTCGCTGGCGATGGTGCGTGCATCCAGCTCGGTGTGGGCCATCAGCGCGCGGGCGGCGGACAGGGCATACGAACCACCAGAACCGATGGCGATGATGCCGTCCTCCGGCTCGATCACATCGCCGGTGCCACTGATGATCAGCGAGGTCTCCTTGTCGGCGACCGCCAGCAGGGCTTCAAGCTTGCCCAGGCGGCGCTCGGTGCGCCAATCCTTGGCCAGTTCGACTGCAGCGCGCTGCAACTGGCCGTGCTTTTCCAGCTTGGCCTCGAACAGCTCGAACAGGGTGAAGGCATCGGCGGCGGCACCGGCGAAGCCGGCCAGCACCTGGCCATCACGACCGAGGCGGCGCACCTTGCGCGCATTGCCCTTCATCACGGTGTGGCCCAGCGTGACCTGGCCGTCGCCGGCGATGGCCACGTGCTCGCCGCGGCGGACGCAGACGATGGTGGTGGCGTGGAAAACGTTGGGGTTCTGACTGGGGTCCATGCGGCCTCCGATAGCTGTTCCCGGGACATGGGGACAGCGCCGGGTGCGATCAAGCCTGCGCGGATGGCTTCCGTTCAGCGGCGCCGCTGTGCTCGGCGGGCATGGCCCGGCGGATGCCGGAAGCGCGGCGCCCTTACCGGCGGCGTTTGGCGCGCGGATGTGCGGCGTCGTAGACCTTGGCCAGGTGCTGGAAGTCCAGGTGGGTGTAGATCTGCGTGGTGGCGATGTCGGCATGCCCCAGCAGTTCCTGCACGCCGCGCAGGTCGCCGGAGGATTCCAGGATGTGGCTGGCGAAACTGTGCCGCAGCATGTGCGGATGCACGTGCTTGAACAGGCCCTGGCGCTGTGCCAGCTGGCGGATACGGATCTGCACCGCACGCTGGCTGATCGGCCCGTTGCGGCCGGGGAATACCGGCGTGGCAGGGCCGCCGCCGCTTTCCGCACGCCATGCCTGCAACGCTTCACGCGCCGGCCGCCCGAACGGCACCCGGCGTTCGCGGTTGCCCTTGCCCATCACGTTGACCAGGCCGCTGGCAAAATCGAGGTCGCGCCAGGTCAACGCACACACCTCGCTCAGGCGCAGCCCGGAGGAATAGAACAGCTCCAGCAGCGCGCGGTCGCGACGCCCAAGCTCGCCCTCCGGTTCCAGTTCGACCAGCTGCACGGCTTCATCGGCATCGAGCACCTGCGGCAACCGTCGCGGCGCGCGCGGCGCCTTCAGCGTCGCTGCCGGGCTGGCCTCGATGCGCCCGTGCTTGAGCAACCAGGCATAGAAGCTACGGCACGCCGACAGCCGGCGCTGCAGGCTCTTGGCCGACAGGCCACGGCGATGCTCATCGGCGACAAACTGGCGCACGGCGTCGGCATCGAGTGCCTCCACCGCCACGCCACGCGGCTCTGCCCACAGCGACAGCGCATCCAGGTCGCGGCGGTAGGCATCGAGCGTATGCGCCGACATCCGCCGCTCCACCTGCAGGTGCTGCAGAAAGGCCTGTACCGCGCTCATCGCCAGCGTGTCCTGCTCAGTCCGCGAAGCGCTTCAGGGCCGTGGCCAACGCCTCGCCCATCATGCGCAGGAACAGCGTGCCCATGCCCGGGTAGAAGCGATTCGGATCGTGGCTGCCGACCGCGATCAGGCCCACACCCGGCTGCGGCAGCAATGCGGTGGTCTGCACTTCCTCGCTGCGCACGCCATACAGCACGGCGTTCTTTTCCGGTTGCAGGCGGCCGCAGATCGGCTCGCCGTCCTTCAGGCAATCGCGGAACGGGCCCAACTGCGGATCATCGGCAGCGATCACCTGCAGCCAGTCGGCCTGCTCCAGACCGGCCACCGGCGCGTGCACCACCAGCCGCACCAGGTCGCCGGCAAAGTCTTCCTGCAATGATGCGGCCATCGCACGCAGGGTGTCGGCGGCGTTGTCCTGCTTCATCAGCGCCAGGGTCAGCTGGTGCGTGCGCACCGCCAGGCGTTCATTGACCTGGGCCGTGGCACCCAGATCGGCCAACCGTCGTGCCAGCTCGCGGTTCTTCTCGCGCAGCACTTCCAGCTGGTAGCTGGCCAGCGACGCCGTCGGGCCATCGTCGCGTGGCACCACCAGGGTCAGCGCCAGGTCCGGGAACTGCTTGAGGAAGCCCGGATGGCGCCGCAACCAGGCAGCGACTTCGTGGGCCCCGAGCTTGTCGACGGTTTCGGTCATGCGATCCACTCCCCTTCGAAGACGAATGCGGTCGGGCCGGCCATCACCACCGGCTGGCCATCACCGGGCCATTGGATGCGCAGGTCGCCCCCCGGCAGGCTGATGCATGCATCGTGCTGCAGGCGGCCGCGCTGCATCAGGGTGACTGCGGCGGCGCAGGCGCCACTGCCGCAGGCCAGGGTTTCGCCGACGCCACGCTCGAACACGCGCAGGCGCGCATGCTCCGGGCTCATCACCTGGGCAAAACCCACGTTCACCGAGCGCGGGAACGAGGCATGCTGCTGCAGCAGTGAACCGACCCGCTCGACCGGTGCGGCATCGATCAGGCCCACTTCGATCACCGCATGCGGATTGCCCATCGACACGGCAGCGAAACGCACGCTCTCGCCCTGCAACGGCAGCAGATACTCCTCGCGCGCGTGAGCGAAGCCCATCAGCGGTACATTGGTCGGCTCGAACGCGGGCACGCCCATGGTTACCGCGAACTGGCCATCGCCCAGTACCTTCACTTCGTGGCTGGCCAGCGGGCTGTCAATGACGAACGCGTCGCCCTGCGCACTCCCATCGCGCACCAGCCAGGCCGCGATGCAGCGTGCGCCATTGCCACACTGCTCCGAATTGGAGCCGTCGGCGTTCCAGATACGGTACGAGGCCACCGAGCCTTCCGCGCGCGGCGCTTCGATGGTCAGGATCTGATCGCAGCCGACGCCGGTATGGCGGTCGGCCAGGCGCGCGGCCAGTTCGGGTGTCGGTGGCGCGGTGCCGTCTCGCAGGTCGATCACTACGAAATCGTTGCCTGCACCATGCATCTTGCTGAAGCGCAGCGCCTTGGAACCGGCCTTACTCATTCCCGCCGTCCACCTTCTTCGCCGGCGCAGGCGCTGGCTGGGTCGTCGCTGCGGCCGGGTCCACGGTGGTGGCCGGGGTGCCAGTGCCCTGGGTCTGCGCCGGGGTCGCCTCGGTCGCGGGCTCGGCAGCCGGTTCAACCGTCTCTTCCACCGGCACCGGCTTCTGCGGCAGTACCAACGGGCCCTTGTTGCCGCAGGCGGCGAGGAACAGCAGCGAGGCCGCTGCCAGCGGAATCAGGATGACGTTTCGATGGGGGATCTTCATGCCCCGAGTATAGCCATTGGCGCCTGAGCGTTTGGTGCAGGGCGGCGCGCCACGCATCCGGCGGGCGATCATTGCCTTGGCGGCAGCGGCCGGGTCCACAACCAGATCGCCACCACGGTCATGCTGCCGATCGAGAACCACTTGACCCAGGCGATCGGCACACACCACAGCATGATGCCGGCGCACACCGCCATGGTGATCGTGGCCATCCACTTGCCGTAGCGGCTGACCGCCCCGTGTGCCTGCCAGTTGGCGATGGCCGGGCCGAAGCGGGGATGCTGCAGCAACCAGGTGTGCAGCCGCTCTGAACCCCGCGAGGCGGCCCAGGCCGAGATCAGGATGAATACGGTGGTCGGCAGGCCCGGCACGAAGATGCCAACGATGCCGGTGCCCAGGCTGACATAAGCCAGCAGCCACCAGGCCCAACGGAATCGCACCACGCGCGGCGGCGTGGCGGGATCGCGGGGAGCGGGTGGTCCGGGTGGGCTCATGGCCGCAAGGATAACGGTTCGGGGTGCCAGGCAACGCCCGGCACCCCCTCGACATCAGGGTTGGGCGATGCCCAGCTGCTGCAGCACGAACGCGTACGACTCGGACAGTTCGCGGTAGCGCTGGAAGCGCCCCGACTTGCCGCCGTGACCGGCTTCCATGTTGGTACGGAACAGGATCGGGTAATGGCCGGTGTTGTCGTCACGCAGCTTGGCCACCCACTTGGCCGGTTCCCAGTACTGCACCTGCGAATCCCACAGGCCGGTACCCACGAACAGCGCCGGATAGGCCTGCTGCTGCACGTTGTCGTAGGGCGAGTAGGACAGCATGTAGTCGTAGTACGGCTTCTGCTCCGGATTGCCCCATTCGTCGTATTCGTTGGTGGTCAGCGGGATGGTCGGATCGAGCATGGTGGTGACCACGTCCACGAACGGTACCTGCGCCACCATCACCCGGTAGTCCTGCGGCGCCTGGTTGGCCACCGCACCCATCAGCAGGCCACCGGCGCTGCCGCCGGACGCGGCCACTCGGTCTTTCGCCGCCCAGCCCTGTGCCACCAGCGCGCGGGTGACGTCGATGAAGTCGTTGAAGGTGTTCTGCTTGTGCAGCAGCTTGCCGGTCTCGTACCAGTCGCGCCCCATTTCCTGGCCACCGCGGATGTGGGCGATGGCATACACCACGCCACGATCCAGCAGGCTCACCGCCGTCTGGTTGAAATACGGGTCCATCGACATGCCATAGCTGCCGTAGGCGTACTGGAACAGCGCGCCCTTGCCGTCCTTCTGGTAACCCTTGCGGTAGACCAGCGACACCGGCACCTTCACGCCATCGCGCGCGGTCACCCACACCCGGTCGGTTTCGTACTTCGATGCGTCATAGCCGATCACTGGCTGCACCTTCAGCTGGCGACGCTCGCCGGTGGCGGTGTTCAGCTCAAACACCGTGGTCGGGGTGGTCATCGAGGTGTAGACGTAACGCAGCCACGGCGTGTCGGCCTCGGTGTTGTCGCCCAGGCCCATCGAATAGGCCGGCTCGTCGGCCTTCACGTAGTCGCTGCGGCCGTCCTTGAACAGCAGGCGGATGCGCTCCAGCCCCTCGGAACGCTCGGCGATGGCGGTGTAGCTGTCGAACAGCTCGAAGCCTTCGATGAACACCGTATCGTCGTGGGCGATCCAATCTTTCCACTGCGCGCGCGAGCTGGCATCGGTCGGTGCAGTGACCAGTTTGAAATTCTTCGCGCCATCGTTGGTGCGGATCACCCAGCGGCCGTCGTAGTGGTCGGCATCGTATTCGACGTCGCGCTGGCGCGGCGCCAGCACGGTGAACGTGGTCGGATCGCTGGCCGGCGCATAGCGCTCTTCCGAGGACACGGTGCTGTGCACGCCGATGGTGATGAAGCGATCGTCGCGGGTGCGGCCGATGCCCATGTAGAAGCTGTCGTCCTTCTCTTCGTAGACGACGGTGTCGGCGCTGGCCGGGGTGCCCAGCACGTGCTTCTTGACGCGCACGGTCAGCAGCGTTTCCGGGTCGTTCTCGACGTACAGCACGGTGCGGTTGTCGTCGGCCCAGACCAGGTCGCCCGAACTGCCGGTGATCACATCCGGCAGCACCTGGCCGGTGCGCAGGTCCTTGAAACGGATCGTGTACTGGCGGCGGCCCACGTCATCATCGGCCCACGCCAGCAGCTGGTTGTCCTGGCTGACATCCATCGCGCCGACACTGAAGTAGCCCTTGCCCGCGGCCATCGTGTTGACGTCCAGCAGGATTTCCTCGGCCGCCTCCATGCTGCCCTTGCGGCGCGCGTGGATCGGATAGTCCTGGCCGGTCTCGTAGCGGCTGTAGTACCAGTAACCGCGCTCGCGCGCCGGCACGCTGGCATCGTCCTGCTTGATGCGGCCGACGATCTCCTTGTACAGCGTGTCTTCCAGCGGCTTCAACGGTGCCAGCAGCTGGTCGGCGTAGGCATTCTCGGCCTGCAGATAGGCCAGCATGGCCTTGTCCTCGCGCTTGTCATCGCGCAGCCAGTAATAGTCGTCGTTGCGGGTCGCGCCGAACGGCGCCTTGACCACGTGCGGACGCTTCTCGGCATCCGGCGGAACGGGCGGGGTGGCGGCGGTAGCGGTGCTGGTCATCAGGCTCGCAAGCAACAGGCAGAGGGTGGAGTTCATGAAATAGGGTTCCTGGTGCGGTTACGCAATGGCGTCCGTGGCGTAGGTAGAGTCGAGCTTGCTCGACTGACCGCAACAGCAGTCGAGCAAGCTCGACTCTACCACCGCTCGGCGGGCCCATTCCGGGCGTACCATGGGTGCATGAGTACCGTGCCCCCCACGCCGGGCTACAGCCGGCGCAGCCATGAAATCGCCCCGTTCCACGTGATGTCGCTGCTGGCCCGCGCTCAGGCGCTGGAACAGGCAGGCCACGACGTGATCCATCTGGAGATCGGCGAACCGGACTTCACCACCGCCGAACCGGTCGTGCGCGCCGGCCAGGCCGCGCTCGCCGCCGGCCACACCCGCTACACCGCCGCGCGCGGCCTGCCCGCCCTGCGCCAGGCAATCAGCGGTTTCTATCGCAGCCACTATGGGCTGGACATCGACCCCGAACGCATCCTGGTCACCCCCGGCGGCTCCGGTGCGCTGCTGCTGGCCAGCAGCCTGCTGGTCGATCCCGGCCGCCACTGGCTGCTGGCCGACCCCGGCTATCCGTGCAACCGTCACTTCCTGCGCCTGGTGGAAGGGGGCGCGCAACTGGTACCTGTCGGGCCGGACACCGCTTACCAGCTCACGCCACCGCTGGTGCAACAGCACTGGAATGCGGACAGCGTCGGTGCGCTGGTCGCCTCGCCCGCCAATCCCACCGGCACGGTGCTGTCGGCCGATGAACTGGCGGCGCTGTCGAAGACCCTGCACGCGCGGGGCGGCCACCTGGTGGTCGATGAGATCTATCACGGCCTGACCTATGGCCTGGAAGCCCCCAGCGTTCTGCAGGTCGATGACAGCGCGTTCGTACTGAACAGCTTCTCCAAATACTTCGGCATGACCGGCTGGCGCCTGGGCTGGCTGGTGGCGCCGCCAGCCGCAGTGCCCGACCTGGAGAAGCTGGCGCAGAATCTGTACATCAGCGCCTCCAGCATCGCCCAGCACGCGGCCCTTGCCTGCTTCAGCGAGGAATCGATGGCGATCTTCGAACAGCGCCGCGAAGCCTTCCGCCAGCGCCGCGACTTCCTGCTGCCCGCGCTGCGCGAACTGGGCTTCCGTATCGAGGTCGAACCGCAGGGCGCGTTCTACCTGTATGCCGATGTCAGCGCGTTCACCGACGACGCACAGGCGTTCTGCGCGCACTTCCTGGAAACCGAGCACGTGGCGTTCACCCCCGGCCTGGATTTCGGCTTCCACCGCGCCAATCAGCATGTGCGCCTGGCCTATACGCAGGAAGTACCGCGGTTGCAGGAGGCGGTGGCGCGGATCGCGCGCGGGCTGCGGAGCTGGGGCGCCTGATCGCCCGGCGCGAACGGCATCCACGCATGGCGTGGATCTACTGCCAGCATGCACGCCCTGCGTGGAGGGCATCACCGCGCACCGGTAGATCCACGCCATGCGCGGATGCACGGACGCAACGAAAAAAGCCGCCCGGGGGCGGCGTTTTTCATTCCATCACTTACCGCCGAGGCGTTCCCACAGGAAGCTGTAGGCCAGCGCCGACATGTGTGCGGCCTGCGCGTTGTTGGCTGCACCGCCGTGGCCGCCTTCGATGTTCTCGTAGTAGGTCACGTCCTTGCCGGCGTCGATCATCTTCGCCGCCATCTTGCGGGCATGGCCCGGATGCACGCGGTCATCGCGGGTGGAGGTGGTGAACAGCACCGGCGGGTAGCTCTTCTTCGCGTTGAACAGGTGGTACGGCGAGAAGGTCTTGATGAATTCCCAGTCACTGGTATCCGGGTTGCCGTACTCGGCCATCCACGAGGCACCGGCCAGCAGATGGCTGTAGCGCTTCATGTCCAGCAGCGGCACCTGCACCACCACCGCACCGAACAGCTCCGGGTACTGGGTCAGCATGTTGCCGGTCAACAGGCCACCATTGCTGCCACCCTGCACACCCAGGTGCTTGGCGGTGGTGATCTTGCGCTTGACCAGATCGCGTGCCACGGCGGCCATGTCTTCATAGGCCTTGTGACGGTTCTGCTTCAGCGCTGCCTGATGCCAGCGCGGGCCATACTCGCCACCGCCACGGATGTTGGCGACCACGTACACGCCGCCCTTCTCCAGCCACGCGCGGCCCATGCCACCGGAGTAGCTCGGGGTCAGCGAGATCTCGAAGCCACCATAGCCGTACAGCAGGGTCGGGTTGGAGCCATCGAGCTTCATCGCCCTGTCGTGCACCACGAAGTACGGCACGCGGGTGCCATCCTTGCTGGTGGCGAAATGCTGCTCGATCACCTTGCCCTTGGCATCGAAGAAGGCCGGCATGGTCTTCAGCGTTTCCGGCGCCTGGCCGATCTCGGCCAGCGCCAGCGTGGTCGGGGTCAGGTAGTCGGTGGCGGTCAGCCACACCGCATCGCTGTCATTGCCGTCCACCGCCGCCACGCCCAGCGTGCCGAACGCCGGCGCGCCGACGAAACGGCTGGTCTGCCAGCCATTGGCGCCCGGGGTCAACACCGACAGGCGGTTCTTGACGTCGTCCAGGACATTCAGCACCAGATGGCTCTTGGTCCAGGTGGCACTGGCCAGCGAGGTGGTCGCGGTCGGGGTGAACAGCACCTCGAAGTCGCGCTTGCCGGCCAGGAAGTCGTCCAGCTTCGTCGCCAGCAGCGACCCGGACGCGTAGGTCTTGCCGCCTACGGTCCACGGATCACGCAGCTCCAGCGTCAGCCACTGCTTGTGCAGGCCCTTCTCGGCCGAGTTCGGCGCGTCGATCTTGGTCAGCGTGCCATCGTCGCCGCGCAGGTAGATCTCGTTGTTGTAGAACGCCAGCGTGCGGCTGACCAGGTTGCGTTCGAAGCCCGGGGTGTCATCGTGCATCGCCGCGATGTACATGTCTTCCGGCTTGCCTTCATAGACCACGCTGGCCGAGGCCATCGGCGTGCCGCGCTTCCACAGCTTGGCCACGCGCGGATAGCCGGAGGTGGTCATCGTACCGGTGCCGAAATCGGTGTAGACGAACACCGTGTCGCGGTCGATCCAGTTCAGGCCTCCCTTCGATTCCGGACGGAAGAAGCCATCCTTGATCCAGGTCTTGTTGGCCAGGTCGAACTCGCGGGTGACGTCGGCGTCGGCGCCGCCGCGCGACAGCGCGATCAGGCAGCGACTGTAATCCGGGCGCAGGCAGTCGGCGCCGTGCCAGACCCAGTTCTCACCCTCGGCCTTGTTCAGTGCGTCCAGGTCGAGCACGGTTTCCCACTGCGGCGATGCCTTGCGGTACTCGGCCAGGGTGGTGCGGCGCCACAGGCCGCGCTCGTGCTGCTGGTCCTTCCAGAAGTTGTAGTAGTAATCGCCGATCTTCTGCACGCCAGGAATCTTGGCATCGGAGTCGAGCACTTCGCGGATGCTGGTCTCCATCTGCTTGAAGGCCGGGGTCTGCGCCAGGCGCGCCTCGGACTTGGCGTTCTGCTCCTTGACCCAGGACAGCGGCTTGTCGCCGGTGACGTCCTCCAGCCAGGCGTAGCGATCGGTGTCTTCAGCGGCCACGGCGGTCCCCACCGAGGCAGCGGTCATCATGCCGGCCAGCAGGCAGGCGGAAGCGAGTCGTGACATTGCAGCTCCAGGCAGTCATAAGCCGTGGAACGCTAGCACGGAACGTCGCAACCGCCCCCGTGTCGAAGGTCAGGCCGCCGCAGCCCGGCTGCGCCGACCGCGTACGGACGTGGCCGTCCGGCGCCGCGCCTGTCCACCGGTACGCCGCACCAGCCGCAGCCACGACAGGCGCGGCAGCGGAAAACGCAGCAGCGCCCACCAGGCCGACAGCGGCATGCCCACCAGCCACATCGGCAGCCAGCCCAGCCATGCGTTGCTGCCACGTGCGGCCGGCCAGACCAGCACCAGCGCCAGCCCTGCCAGAGCCAGCTGCCGCACACAGCGCAGCAGACGCGGATCGGCGCACTCGCTGACGCGTTCAGTTGCGGGGCGACGGACGGAACGTGCGTTCATGGGCCTTCTCCGGTAGACAATGCAACACAGCTTGGGTCAGCCCCTTCTCACAGGATGCGACACCATTGACGGATCGCGTGCACACAGTCGACCATGCGCGTGCAAGCCCACTGGAGCCCGCTCCCGCATGACTTCGATCCGCCCGTTCTGCGCCGTGCTGCTGGCCCTGTCCCTGGCGGCTCCCGCCATGGCTGCCAGTGAGCCGCCGTCGCCCCGCGCCAGCGCCACCGACGCGGCCGACCCCGGTGCGCCGATCGACCTGAAGCGTTTCATGGGCACCTGGTACGTGATCGGCCGCGTACCGAACTTCATCGAACGCGGGCACGTCGCCAGCGTCAACGAGTACGAGCTGCGCGACGCGCACAAGGTCGGCATCACCTACCGCTACCGCGACGGCTTCGGCGAACCGCTGCAGGAAGTTCGCGCTCGCGCCAGCGTCGATCCGGACAGCGGCAACCACGGCTGGCGCACGTGGTTCTACCGCGTGGTGCCGACCCATTCGCGGGTGCTGGAAGTCGCCCCGGACTATTCGTGGGCGCTGATCGGCTACCCGGGCCGCGAGATGGCCTGGATCTTCTCGCGCACGCCGGACATGGACAAAGCCCTGTACAAGGAGCTGGCCGAGCGCCTGCGCGACGAGTACGGCGTGAACACCGACAAGCTCAAACGCGTGCCGCAGCACCCGGAGCAGGTCGGGAAGCTGGGCTACGAAGTGCCGAACGTGCGCTGATAAGGTGCCGCCGGGCCATGCCCGGCGGATTCATTGCACGCAGATCCCGGTAGAGCCGGCCGTTGGCCGGCTGCCGCGATGCTCCGGGCGACGCCGGGGCAGCGCCCGGCACCTCGTCATTTGCGGCTGTAATGCGCGACCAGGCGGTCGCCAAGCATCTGCAGCAGCTGCACCAGCACCAGCAGCAGGACCACGGTGACCAGGGCCACGTCGGTATGCGAACGCTGGTAGCCATCGCGGAAGGCCAGATCGCCGAGGCCACCGGAACCGATCGCACCGCCCATCGCGGTGAAACCAATCAGCGCCACGGTGGTGACCGTCGCACCGGCAATCAAGCCCGGCCGCGCTTCCGGCAGCAATACACGGGTGACCAGCTGCCAGGTGGTGGCACCCATCGCCTGGGTTGCCTCGATCACGCCACGGTCCACTTCACGCAACGCGGTCTCGACCAGGCGCGCATAGAACGGTGCGGCGCCGATCACCAGTGGCACGACCGCACCTCGCACGCCCAGCGACGTTCCCATCAGGAACAGCGTGACCGGGATCAGTACGATCATCAGGATGATGAAGGGCACCGAGCGCAGCAGGTTCACCACCAGCGCCAGCACGCCATAGGCGAACGGGCGGCGCTTCATCTGCGGCGCGCCGAACAGGTACAGCAGCACGCCCAGCGGCAGGCCGATGGCCAGGGTCAACGGCAGCGAGCCGAGCAGCATCAGCAGGGTATCGATGGTGGCCTGGCCGATGTCGGCCCACTTGCCCGCATCCAGGTGGCGGAAGAAGCCGCCGGCGGTGGCGATGATCATCGACGCAGTTCCTCAACGTGCACGCCGGCAGCCACGAACGCGGCCTGCGCGGCGGACTGGTCGCCGCCCACCAGGGCGACCACCAGCTGGCCATACGGGGTGTCCTTGATCCGGTCGATACGGCCGGACAGGATGTTGTAGTCGACCCCGGTCTGCCGTGCGACGCTGCCGAGCAGGGGTTCGTAGGTGTCGGCGCCGAGGAAGGTCAGGCGCACGATGCGACCACCTACCACATTGAAATCATGGTGCAGCGCGCCTTCGTCCACATGCTCCGATTCGCTGACGAAGCGGCGCGTGGTCGGGTGCTGCGGGTGCAGGAACACCTGAGTGACCGGCCCGGTCTCGACCATCTGGCCAGCGTCGAGCACCGCCACGCGATCGCAGACGCGGCGGATCACATCCATCTCGTGGGTGATCAGCACGATGGTCAGGCCCAGTTCGCGGTTGATCTTCGCCAGCAGCGACAGCACCGAGGCGGTGGTCTGCGGGTCCAGGGCGCTGGTGGCCTCGTCGCACAACAGGATCTGCGGGCGGGTCGCCAGTGCGCGGGCGATACCGACGCGCTGCTTCTGGCCACCCGACAACTGCGCCGGGTACTTCTGCGCGTGCGCTTCCAGGCCGACGGTCTGCAGCAGCTCGGCCACCCGCGCGTCGATCTCCGCCTTCGGCATGCCAGCCAGTTCCAGCGGGAAAGCGACGTTGGCGGCCACCGTGCGCGAGGACAGCAGATTGAAATGCTGGAAAATCATGCCGATGCGCCGGCGCAGCGCGCGCAGGCCGTCCGCGTCCAGTGCGGTGACATCCTCGCCGCCGATCAGCAATCGACCACCGCTGGGTTCCTCCAGGCGGTTGATCATGCGGATCAGGGTCGATTTGCCGGCGCCGGAATGGCCGATGATGCCGAACACCTCGCCGGCCTCGATGGTCAGGTCCAGCGGTTGCAGCGCGCTGACTTCGCGGCCGGCAACGGCATAGGATTTGTGCAGGCGCTGGAACTCGATCACGGGCGTGGCTCACCGGCGGGGTGATGGAAGGGGCGTGCAGCCTACCAGCGCTGGCGGTCGCGCGCCCGCGCCATGGGCCAGAATGTTATTCCTTTTGGTTCTAAGTCGCCTCCGCCGGTGACCCTACCCCGGCCAAACCGGCTCAGGGATGATCCAGCGGCTTCGGCGGTTCATGCCGGTTCACCCGCTCCCGGTGCAGCAGGTACAGGCCGGAGGCGACGATGATCGCCGCGCCCACCCACGTATAGCCATCCGGCAGCTGGCCCCAGAAGGCCAGGTCCCAGCCGATCACCCAGACCAGGCCGCTGTACTCCAGCGGCGCGATCATCGAGGCCTCGCCCAGCTGGAAGGCCTTGGTCAGGGCGATCTGGCCCAGCGCCCCGGCCAGGCCCATGCCGGCGATCAACGGCGCATGCGCCAGCTGCAGCGGCACCCAGCCGGGAAGGGCCAGCAGGCCGGCACCGATGGCCATGATCACCAGGAACCACACCACCATCGACTGCGAGGTATCGGTGCGGGTCAGCAGGCTGACCGTGATCGCCGCCACGGCATAGGCGGTGGCGGCCGCCAGCACCATCAGGCCCGGCACCGAGATGAAGCCGTCCACGCCCGGCCGCAGCACCACCAGCACACCGACCAGGCCGATACCAATGGCCACCCAGCGCCGTGGCCCGACCCGCTCACCCAGCAGCGGCACCGACAGCGCGGCAATCAGCAGCGGGGCGACGAAATAGATGGTGTAGGCGGTGGACAGCGGCAGATCGCGCAAGGCGAACACGAAGCAACCGATCATCGCCATGCCCAGCACGCCGCGCAGCAGGTGCAGGCCCCAACGGCGTGGTATCAGCGAGCGCGGGCCGGCGCTGGCCAGTACCCAGACCAGCACGAACGGCAGCGACGCCGCACCGCGCAGGAAGGTCACCTGCAAGGTGGGGTAGCTGGCCGACAGCTGCTTCATGCCCGCGTCCATCAGCGAGAAGCAGGCGACTGCAGCAACCATCCAGGCCACCGCGCGCGAAGGGGAGCGTTGCACGTTCATGGCCCATTATCGCCGACCGCGCCGGATTGTAGAGCCGAGCCCATGCGCGGCTTTACAGAAGGCGGGTACACCGGCCCACGCGATAGAATGGCCACCACTGAATCCTGCGGAGCCCCGCCCATGCCTTCCTTCGACGTCGTGTCCGAAGTCGACACCCACGAGCTGACCAACGCCATCGACCAGGCCAACCGTGAACTGAGCACCCGCTTCGACTTCAAGGGCGTGGACGCCAAGTTCGAGCGCGATGGCGATGTCATCAACCAGTTCGCGCCCACCGAATTCCAGGTCAAGCAGATGAACGACATCCTGCGTGCGCGCCTGGCCGCGCGCGGCATCGACGTGCTCAGCCTGGAATTCGGCGACATCGAGACCAACCTGGCCCAGGCCCGGCAGAAGATCACCGTCAAGCAGGGCATCGAGCAGAAGATCGCCAAGAAGATCGCGGCTGCGCTGAAGGATGCCAAGCTGAAGGTGGAGAGCCAGATCAACGGCGACAAGCTGCGCGTGCAGGGCAAGAAGCGGGATGATCTGCAGGATGCCATCGCCGTGCTCAAGGCCGGCAAGTTCGAGCTGCCGCTGCAGTTCAACAATTTCCGCGATTGATGGAACCGCCGGGCGTGGCCCGGCGGGCTTCAGTCACGCAGCAGCTTGTACAGCGTGGTACGCGAGATGCCCAGCTGGCGCGCGGCCAGGCTGAGATTGCCGTCGGCGGCCTGCGCCGCGCGACGCGCCGCCTCGCGCTGCTGGTCGCGCAGCCCGGGCGCGCCGCCAGGGTTTGCCGCGGCGGCCGACGGCCTGGACCGGCCGGATACACCGCGCGGTGCCCGCAGATGCTGCAGGTAGACCGCACTGCCCTCCCCCAGCCGCACCCGGTGCGGCACTCCCGGCTGCAAAAGGCGTCGCCGCTGTGCGGCACTGGCGCCGGCAAACACCACCTCCAGACTCAACAGCGGCAGCGGCCCACGTCGTGGCAGGCCGAGCAGTCGCCGGGCAACGCGATTGGCCGCACGCAGCTGGCCATCCTCCTGCACCGCCAGCAGCCCCTGCATCGGAGACGCCAGCCAGCGCGGATCGTGCTGCATGGCCAGCAGGTGCACGTCGGTGAGAGAGTGGAACAGGCGGTTCTCGCTGGCCAACGCGGCCTGCCGGAAGTAACCCTGCAGCAATGACGGATCGCGCTCGCCCAGCCCGGTGATGTCGATCACCCCGCACACCAGGCCGTCAAGATCGTGCAACGGCTCGCTCAGGCAGAACACCGGGGCGAAACGCTGCAGGTAGTGTTCATTGCCGCGCACCAGCGCGGGCAGGTCGTCGGCCAGGCTGACCGCCGGTGCCGTCGTGCCGATCTCGGTCTCGCCCAGCCGTCGTCCGACCTGGATCGGCCGCAGCAGAGGTGCATCTTCCAGGCCATGCGCCTGCTGCGCGATCACCATGCCATCACGGTTGGCACAGAACATCGTCCAGCCACGACCACCGAAGGCCGCCCACAGCTGCTCAAGCTCCGGTTGCACGCAACGCGCCAGGCGCCGGTCATCGGGATGGAACAGATGCCGGCCATCACCCTGCAGCGGCCGGTAGACCGGCTCCTGCCCCGGTTGCAGGCCCGCCGCGCGCGAGCGCAGCCACGATTGCTGCAGTGGCAGCGGCAGCACGCCCAATGAATGCGCATCGCCCTCGGCGAAAGCTGCACGCGCCGCCATCAGCTGCTGTTGCCCGACCACTGCCGCCATCATCGCCCTCGCCCTCCGCGTTGATGACCGGCCTGGCCACCTGCATCGAGGGTACACCTGCGTTGTCGCGGCAGCCTGAGCGCCGCGACAACGCATCGTTTCACGCGGCAATACGCAGGATCGGCTTCAGCGTGATGCCACGGGTGCTGTCCTCGGCCGCCTGGTTGATCTGCTCCAGGGGGTAGAACTTCACCAGCTTGTCGAACGGGAAGCGGCCCTGCTGGAACAGGGTCACCAGCTGCGGAATGAACACCTGCGGCACGCTGTCACCTTCCACGATGCCGCGGATGCTGCGGCCACCGAGCAGCAGGTTGTTCACATCGAAGCTGGCGGTCGTGCCCAGCTTCGGTGCGCCGACCACGCCCATCATGCCCAACCCGCCCAGCGCTTCGATGCCCGCAGAAAGGACCTCCGGGCGACCGGTCGATTCCAGCGCGAAGTCGGCACCACCGCCGGTGATCGCGCGCACCGCCTCGACCACATCGGTCTGGCGGCTGTTGACCACGTGGGTGGCGCCCAGCTCCAGCGCCAGTTCCAGCCGCGACGGCACCACATCGATGGCGATGATGGTGGTGGCACCGGCCACCTTGGCCGCCATCACCGCACTCAGACCGACGGCACCGGCACCGTAGCTGGCAAAGCTGCTGCCCGAGCGCACCTGCAGCGAATTGAGCACCGCGCCCGCACCGGTCTGGATGCCACAGCCCAGCGGGCCGAGCAGTTCCAGCGGCGCATCATCGGGCACCTTGATCGCGTTGATCTCGCGGGCCAGCGCATAGGTGGCAAACGAAGACTGCGCGAAGAAATGGTCGTGCAGCGGCTGACCGTGCGCATCGGTGATCGCCGTGTGGCCGTGGCCATCATCGCCACCGAAATTCAGCGCGAAGAAGTCCTTGCAGTAGGCGCCATGGCCGCCGCGACACGGGTTGCAGTGACCGCAGGCGCCGTAGGTCAGCACCACGTGGTCGCCCACCTTGAGGTCGCGCACGTTGGGGCCGATTGCTTCGACGATGCCGGCACCTTCGTGACCGAGCACCGCTGGCAACGGCACCGGGTAGTACTGGTCACGCACGATCAGATCGGTGTGGCACAGGCCGGTGGCCACCACCTTCACCAGCACCTCGTCGTCCTGCGGGCCGCGCAGCTGCGCCTGCTCGATGACGAAGGGCTGTTCCTTGCCGCGGACCACTGCCGCAGTGATCTCACGCGTTGTCGTGTTGCTGCTCATCGCAATGCTCCTGATGGATCAGATCGGGTAAGCGGGCGCCTCGCCCTTGACGGTCAACCATTGCCATTGGGTGAACTCCTCGCCGTTGGCCGGGCCACCGATGCTGGTACCATTGCCGGACGCGCCGACGCCGCCGAAGGGGTTGATCACCTCATCGTTCACGGTCTGGTCGTTGATGTGCAGCAGGCCAGTACGCAGGCGCTCACCCAGCTTCAACGCACGGCCGACGTTGCTGGAGATGACCGCCATGGACAGCCCGTACTCGCTGTCGTTGGCCAGGCGCACGGCTTCGTCGTCATCGTCGAACGGCACCACCACCGCCACCGGTGCGAAGATTTCTTCGTTGAAGGCCGGGTTGTCGGCGCTCACATTGCCGAGCACGGTCGGTGCGAAGAACAGGTCGCGGTGCGTGCCTCCCGCCTCCAGCGTGGCCCCGGCCTGCACTGCCTGCTCGACCACGCGTGCGGCATGGTCACGTTGACCGGCGTTGATCAGCGGACCGATCGCCACGTCCTCGCGCGCCGGATCGCCCACCTTCAGCGAATTCGCCTTGGCCACCAGCTTCTGCAGGAACGTGGCGTGGATCTTCCGGTGCACCAGCACGCGGCCGGTCGCCATGCAGATCTGGCCCTGATGCAGGTAGACGCCCCACGCGGTGTTCGCCACCGCCAGGTCGAGGTCGGCATCGTCGAGGATGATCAGCGAATTCTTGCCACCCAGTTCCAGCGACACCTTCTTCAGGTGCTTTCCAGCGGCTTCGCCGACCTTGCGGCCGGCCGCGGTGGAGCCGGTGAACTGGATCATCGCCACATGCGGATCGCTGGTCAGCGCGGCACCCGCTGCGCCATCACCCGGCAGCACGTGCAGCACACCTGCCGGCAGGCCGGCCTGCTCGAACAGCCGTGCGATCACCGCGCCACCGCACACTGCCGTACGCGGGTCCGGCTTGAGCACCACGGCATTGCCCAGCGCGATCGCCGGCGCCACCGCACGCATGGCCAGATACAGCGGGAAGTTGAAGGGCGAGATGATCCCGATTACCCCCAGCGGCCGGCGCCGCGCCAGATTCAGCCGGCCCGGTTCAGACGGCAGGATCTCGCCGGTGCTGCGCGAGGGCAGCGCCGCAGCTTCATGCAGTGCCTTGAGGGTGACCTTGGCTTCGAAGCCGGCCTTAAGGCGGGTGGAGCCGCTTTCGCGCACCAGCCACTCGACCAGGGTGTCGAAGTTGTCTTCGGCCAGCCGTGCGGCCTTGCGCAGTACTTCCGCGCGCTGCTCGTAGGGTGCTGCGGCCCACGTCTGTTGGGCCTGCGCTGCGGCCGCCGCCGAGCGCGCCACCTGCACCGGGTCGGCCAGGCCGACCTCACCGAGCGTCTGGCCGGTGGCCGGCTCGATCACGGGCTGCCGTTGCGCGGCGGCCTGCCAGTGGCCATCGAAGAAGGCGCCGGCCCAAAGGGCGTCCGGCAGCCACGGGGAAGATGCAGTCATGAGTGTCCTCCTGTGTCGTACGTCCATTCCACGCCTGCCGGCCACCGCAGGCAATCGGCCATCCGCCGATGGCTCGCAAGGGCTTGAATCGGCGGGAATTTCCAGCATGGCGACTGTCCAGTTCCTGCACAGTGAACAGCGCAGCGGCAGCACACTGCCTACAATGTCCGCCCCGCCAGCCGACGTGCCCGCCATGACCGATTCCCGCCTGCCCACCGATGACCCGATCGCCGCCACCCGCCTGTGGCTGGAGCGCATCGTCATCGGCCTGAACCTGTGCCCGTTCGCCAAGGCGGTGTATGTGAAGGACCAGGTGCGCATCGTGCTCAGCGACGCAACCACGCCGGAAGCGCTGGTCGAACAGCTGGCCGAGGAACTGGTGCTGCTGCGCGATACGCCGGCCGAGCAGATCGACACCACCCTGATCGTGCACCCGCAGGTGCTGACCGATTTCCTGGACTACAACGACTTCCTCGACAATGCCGACGCAGCCATCGAGGCGCTGGACCTGCAGGGCATCCTGCAGGTGGCCAGCTTCCATCCGGACTACCAGTTCGAGGGGGTCGCCGCCGACGACGCCAGCAACTACACCAATCGCGCGCCCTTCCCCACCCTGCACCTGCTGCGCGAAGACAGTGTGGCGCGCGCAGTGGATGTCTACCCGGACCCGGACGTGATCGTCGAGCGCAACATCCAGACCCTGGACCGCATCGGCGTGGACGGCTGGCACCGCCGCCTGCGTGGCGACGACCTGACGTGAGCACGGTGCCACCGATCGCCGTATGGCCGGTCGCGCCGCTGGCGGACAAGGTGGTGCTGGTCACCGGCGGCGCCAACGGCATCGGCCGCGGCATTGCCCAGGCGGTGCTCGGTGCCGGTGGCCGCGTGCTGATCGGCGATCTTGACGACGAAGCCGGGCAGGCCTGTCTGGCCGAATGGCAGCGCGGTGACGACACCGCGTTCCAGCGCCTGGACATCACCGACGAAAGCAGCGTGCGCGCGTTCATCGCGGAGGCCCTGCTTCGCTTCGGGCGCATCGATGGCCTGGTCAACAACGCCGGTATTGCCGGAGCGCACGGCACGCGGCTGCAGGACATGGACTGGGACGAATGGCAGCGCCGCTTGTCCTCGCTGCACGGCGCGTTCCTGTGCAGCAAGCATGCGTTGCCGGTGCTGTCGGAAAGCACTGCGGGGGCGATCATCAACATCGCTTCCACCCGCGCCTGGCAATCGGAGGCGCACAGCGAAGCCTATGCCGCCGCCAAGGGCGGACTGGTCGCGTTCACCCATGCGCTGGCGATCAGCGCCGGCCCGGCGGTACGGGTGAACAGCATCAGCCCCGGCTGGATCGGCACCAGCGCCTGGCAGGCCCCCTCGCGACGGCACGAACCGGCGTATTCGGCCATCGACCACACCCAGCATCCAGCGGGACGCGTTGGCCAACCCGAAGATATCGGCGCACTCGCGGTGTACCTGCTGTCACCGCTGTCCGGCTTCATTACGGGCCAGGACTTCATCGTCGACGGCGGCATGACCCGGAAGATGATCTACGCCGAGTAAGCACCGCTTTTCGGTGGGTGCGGACCGTGGTCCGCACCATTGCCAGAAAGTGCCAACCAAGGTTGGCACCCACCACAGCGGTCGCACCATTGCCAGAAAGTGCCAGCCAAGGTTGGCACCCACCCCAGCGGTTACGCCATGCCCGAATGACGCAGCAGCGCGTCGATCTGCGGTGCGCGGCCGCGGAAGGCCTTGAAGTTCTCCGCCGCCGGGCGGCTGCCACCGCGTGACAGGATCTCATCGCGGAAGCGCGCTCCGGTCACGGCCAGTGCCTGCGGTGCTTCTTCGAAGGCCGCGTAGGCATCGGCGCTGAGCACCTCGGCCCACTTGTAGCTGTAGTACCCGGCGGCGTAGCCACCGGAGAAGATATGACTGAACTGGTGCGGGAAGCGGTTCCAGACCGGCGGGTGGTTCACGGCCACTTCCGTCCGCACGCGCTCGAGCAGTGACAGCACGTTGTCCTGCGCCGGCTCGAACTGGCTGTGCAGCAGCATGTCGAACAGGCCGAATTCCAGCTGGCGCACGGTGGCCATGCCGCTGTGGAAATTGCGCGCGGCCAGCATGCGCTCGTACAGCGCGCGCGGCAGCGGTTCGCCACTGTCCACGTGCGCGGTCATGCCCTGCAGGTGATCCCATTCCCAGCAGAAGTTCTCCATGAACTGGCTGGGCAGCTCCACCGCATCCCACTCCACGCCGTTGATGCCGGCCACGCCCAGCTCGCCGATGCGGGTCAGCAACTGGTGCAGGCCATGGCCCATTTCATGGAACAGCGTGGTCACTTCGTTGTGACTGAAGGTGGCCGGCCTGCCGTTGGCGCCGCGACCGAAGTTGCACACCAGATACACCAGCGGTGTCTGCACGCGGCCATCAACGTGCACGCGGCGGTTGCGGCAATCGTCCATCCAGGCACCGCCGCGCTTGCCTTCGCGCGCGTACAGGTCCAGGTAGAACTGGCCGACAAGCACGCCCTGCGCATCGACCAGGCGGAAGAAGCGCACGTCCTGGTGCCACACCGGAGCGCTGTCCTCCTGCACGCGCAGGCCGTACAGCTGCTCGATCACCGAGAACAGCCCGCCCAGCACCTTGGGCTCGGTGAAATACTGCTTCACGTCCTGCTCGGAATAGCTGTAGCGCGCCTGCTTCAGGCGGTCGGCAGCGAACGCCAGGTCCCAGGCCTGCAGGCTGTCGATGCCCAGCTGCTCGCGCGCGAACTGCTCCAGCTCGGCGCGGTCCTTGGCCGCGAACGGCTTGGCACGCGTCGCGAGGTCACGCAGAAAACCAAGCACTTCGGCCGGGTCCTGCGCCATCTTGGTCGCCACCGAGTAATCGCCGTACGAACCAAAGCCGAGCAGCCCGGCCAGTTCCGCACGCAGGGCCAGGATCCGGTCGATGTTGCCGCTGTTGTCCAGCGCGTCATCACCAAACTCGGACGCGCGCTGCGCGCTGGCGCGGTACAGGATCTCGCGCAGGTCGCGGTCTTCAGCCCAGGTCTGCACCGGCAGGTAGCACGGCATCTGAAGGGTCAGCTTCCAGCCGGTGTTGCCGTCCTTTTCCGCTGCCGCATGCGCGGTCGCCTTCACGTCGTCGGGCAGGCCGGCCAGGCGCGCTTCATCCTCGATGATCAACGACCAGGCGTCGGTGGCATCGAGCACGTTCTGCGAGAACTTCGCCGACAGCGCCGACAGTTCTTCCTTGATCGCGGCGAAGCGCTGTTGCGCCTCGGGTGCCAGTTCGGCGCCGCCCAGACGGAAATCGCGCAGGGTGTTGTCCAGCACCTTGCGCCGGGCGTCGTCGAAGGTCGCCGCTTCCGGGGCGGCGGCCAGCGCCTGGTACTGGCGGTACAGCGCCAGATTCTGGCCCAGCGCACTGGCAAAGCGGGTCACCCGTGGCAGGTTGCTGTTGTAGGCCTCACGCAGTTCCGGCGTGTTGACCACGCCCTGCAGGTGGCCGACCAGGCCCCAGGCACGCCACAGGCGCTCGGTGGCGTCGTCTAGCGGAGCGACGAAGGTCTCCCAGCGCACCGGCTGCACCTGCTCGGCAGCGCTGACGGCGGCTTCAGCCTCGGCCAGCAGCACGTCCAGCGCCGGCGCCACGTGCTCGGGGCGGATCGCCTCGAAACGCGGCAGGCCGGAAAAATCGAGCAGGGGGTTGGCAACGGTCACGGCAGATCTCCAGGGTACGGGCCCGGCACGCGGGCAGCCCTGTAGATATGGCGCTGCCGGGGCCACAGACAAGGGGGTTGGGGAGTGCGGAGCCGCCGCCCCACCCGGTAGATCCACGCCATGCGTGGCTGAAGCCGCCCCGTGAATGCCGGCATTCACGTCGGCCTTACGGCTCCGCGCTGAAGCTCTAGCTGCGGGGGAGTCCGCAGCGGTAGGTACCGAACGAGGCCCCACATGGAAGGTCTGGCTGCAGTCGCATCCACCTTGCCGGCCCGGTCGCTGGCGTTGTCCGCCAGCCCGGCAGAACTGACCTGGATCGCCGCGCTCTGCGACGCCGGCGACGATGCCCCTCGCCACCTGCAGCAGCTGCAGGCCGTGCTGCAGCAGGGCGGCACATTCAATGATGCCCAGGAGTGGTATCCGTTCGAGGTGATCGAGCGGGGAGCCAGCCAACTGCAGCTGGGCCACGAGCGCGAGTTCGTGATCTGCGTGCTGCTATGGCTGCAGGCGTTGGCCCAGGGCCGCGCCAGCGGCCTGGACCCGAGCCTGCACCTGGATGACCGCGCGATCGACATCGAAGCTTTGCCCGATGCCCTGCGTGATGCGGTGCTGGATGCGTTCACCGCGGCGGGGTATTGAGACGCCATCGTGACCGCCGGGCGTGGCCCGGCGACAACGTCGATCGTCCTACAGCGCTTCCAGGCTGCACCACGGCAGCTCGGGCAGCCCCTGCCCGGCCACCGCCGCGGCCAGCTGCGCATCGGCGCCGGCGACATCGATGCCCTGGCGACCGTACCACGTCGGATCGTAATAGCTCTGCGCATAGCGCTCACCGCTGTCGCACAGGATGCTGACGATGCTGCCCTGATGACCCGCCTCGCGCATCCACTGCGCGGCCTGCAGCACGCCGATGAAGTTGGTACCGGTGGAGCCACCGACACGACGGCCCAGCTGGCGGCTGACATGGCGCATCGCGGCCAGACTCAGCGCATCGGGCACCTTCACCATCGCATCGACGCTGGTCGGGATGAAACTCGGCTCGACCCGTGGCCGGCCGATGCCTTCCACGCGCGAACCACCGCTGCAGGTCAGGCCCCGCCAGTCCGGCTCTCCCGCCACGGCCGCCTTGTAACCGTCGAAGAACACCGACACTTCCGGGTCCGCGCACAGGATGCGGGTGTCATGCCGGCGGTAGCTCACATAGCGGCCCAGCGTGGCGGCGGTACCGCCGGTGCCGGGGCTGCACACGATCCATTCCGGAACCGGGCTGGGCTCCTCGGCCATCTGCTTGAAGATGGATTCGGCGATGTTGTTGTTGGCACGCCAGTCGGTCGCGCGCTCGGCGTAGGTGAACTGGTCCATGAAGTGGCCACCGGTTTCGCGGGCCAGCTTTTCCGAATCACAGTTGAGGTCGCAGGCGCGCTCGACCAGGTGGCAGCGCCCCCCATGGAACTCGATCGCCGCGATCTTCTCCGGCGAGGTGGTGGCCGGGATCACGGCAATGAACGGCAGGCCGAGCAGGCGTGCGAAATAGGCTTCGGAGACAGCAGTCGAGCCACTGGAGGCTTCGATCACCGGCCGCCCTTCGCGCAACCAGCCGTTGGTCAACGCATACAGGAACAGCGAACGTGCCAGCCGATGCTTGAGGCTGCCCGTGGGATGACTCGATTCATCCTTCAGGTACAGGTCGATGCCCTCGAACCCTGGCAGCGCCAGCGGGATCAGGTGGGTATCGGCGGAACGGTTGAAATCGGCTTCGATCTTGCGGATGGCGGCGGCCACCCATTCACGCTGCGACATGGCGGGCAATCGTTATCAGGACGGAACGGTGCGATGCGCCCATTGTACGTCGCGGTGGCGTCAGGTGCGGGCCGGTAGAATGGCGTCATCCGGCCGGCAACGGCCCTGTCTGAAGGACCTCCCCCATGACCATTCCCGCCCTGCGCGATGTCCCCGGCGTCGCCGCCCAGGCCCCGGCCGAAACCACCGGCTTCGTGTTCAACCACACCATGCTGCGGGTGAAGGACATCACCGCCTCGCTGGACTTCTACACCCGCGTGCTCGGCTACCAGCTGATCGACAAGCGCGATTTCGCGGAGGCCCAGTTCAGCCTGTACTTCCTGGCCTACGTGCCGGCCGGCGTGGCGGTTCCGGAAGACGACAGCCAGCGCCGCCTGTGGATGGCCGGCCTGCCGGGCGTGCTGGAACTGACCCATAACCACGGCACCGAAACCCAGGACGGCGCGGTCTACCACGACGGCAACAGCGACCCGCGCGGATTCGGCCACATCTGCGTGTCGGTGCCGGACATCGAAGCCGCCTGCCAGCGCTTCGAAGACCTGGGCGTGACCTTCCAGAAGCGCCTGACCGACGGCCGCATGAAGAACCTGGCCTTCATCAAGGACCCGGACGGCTACTGGGTCGAGATCATCGCCAACGCCTGACCCCAAATGGGGCACCATTCCGGTAGCGCCGGGCCATGCCCGGCGGCCTTCCTCCGACATTCATGGCACCGGAAGCTGGCCGCACTGCGCGCTCACCGGGCACGGCCCGGCGCTACCAACTCCGTCCCCTTTTTTGCGAGGTTCGTATGGAAACGATGGAACTGCACCGCGGCCGATTGATCGACCACCTGCAACTGGTGGTGCGTGACCTGGCCGCCAGCCGGCGCTTCTACCAGGCGGTGTTCGACACCATCGGCGTGCCGCTGGGTGGCGAAGGTCCCGACTTCTTCTGGGCCGACGAGCTGTTCATTTCCAGCGCCAGCAGCCAGGCGGCTGCGGGGCAGTTGACCGGCCGCCACCACCTGGCCTTCCAGGCCCGCGATGCCGCCACCGTCGATGCCTTCCACACGGCCGCGATCGCCGCCGGCGGTACCGACAACGGCGCCCCCGGCGAGCGCCCCTACCATCCGGGCTATTACGGCGCCTTCGTCCTCGACCCGGACGGCAACAACATCGAAGTGGTCTACCACGGACCGGCCCGCTACAGCGCCGACTCGGTGAAGGTCACGTTCTGATTGCACCGATGCCGTGAACGAAGAAGCCGGGCACTGCCCGGCTTCTTTCGTTGCAGCACGACAGCCTTCAGTGGGCCGCCATGTAGATGTCCTGCAGCACGGCTTTTTCCAGTTCCAGCTCGCCCAGCAGATTCTTCACGATGTCGCCCAGGCTGAGGATGCCGATCAGGCGGGTGCCTTCGGTAACCATCAGATGACGGCGCCGCGAGTATGTCATCAGCGACATGGCCTGCTTCAGGGTCGCTTCCGGCGCAATGCCCTCCAGACCGGTGGACGGCAGGCTGGAAATCACCCGGCGGCCGGCCTGCGGACCGTCGTCGGCCAAGGTACGCACGATGTCCTTTTCGGAAATGATGCCGGCCGGGGCATCGTCCTTCATCACCACCAGGGCGGCGATTTTATTCGCGCTCATCTTATGGGCGGCGGCACCGATGGTGTCTTCCGCATCGATGGTGATGACAGCTTCTTTCTTGGATTGCAGGAGTTCGCGGACGTTCATTCTTGTTTCCTGGTGCAGGTCACTGAAGTCAAAAAAGTGTGCTCTTCCGATACGCCCCCTCCCCGGGAACAGACCTTTCAGCGCACGTCTGGCGCACTCGACCGCCGCTAGAAATCATCGGCGGACGACGTGCTGCAACGCGAACGAGGCGGGTTCAACAGCGCGGCCCGTATCTCGGTCTACTCGATTCTACGACTGCGACCCTCGGTCACTACCGGCATCGATGGGACAGTTCGTCGTGGGAACCAACCGACGATCCAGAGAATGGCACCGCGGCTGAAACCGCCGCTGAATACTGGCGATGCAGCACGTTAAAGATTGATTGCGCTCTGCCGAAGGTGGACAGAACACCCGGCGGCTGTCCCACTTGGCACAGCCGCCGACACAAACGAAAGGGGCCCACGTGGGGCCCCTTCGCGTGCAGCATCCAAGCAAGCCGGTGGCCCTTACTCCACCGTCACGCTCTTGGCCAGATTGCGCGGCTTGTCCACATCGGTGCCGCGTGCCAGTGCAGTGTGGTACGCCAGCAACTGCACCGGAATGGTGTGCACGATCGGGCTGAGCACACCGGCATGGCGCGGCGTGCGGATCACGTGCACGCCTTCGGACTCGTTGAAGTTGCTGTCCTGGTCGGCGAACACGAACAGCTCGCCGCCACGGGCGCGCACTTCCTGCATGTTCGACTTCACCTTCTCCAGCAGGCTGTCGTTGGGGGCGATCACCACCACCGGCATGTCCTCGTCCACCAGCGC
>NZ_JBNDKU010000015.1:0-92937 GCF_050435725.1 Stenotrophomonas sp. AN71
CCGGGCCGGGGGGGGGGGGGGGGGGGGGGGGGGGGGGGGGGGCCCCCGCCCCCCCGGCCGGGGGGGGGTGGCCCCCCCCCCCCTGGGGGCCCCCCCCCCCCCCCCCCCCACCGCCCCACCTCTGACAGATTTCAGCGATCGGGTAGATCCACGCCAATCGAATATCTCGACAATTGATCGAAGAGCATCCACGCATGGCGTGGATCTACTGTGTCGACCAAGGTCGACACCTACCAACAGCAGCGGAATTCTGTCAAAGGCGGGGTGGGTCCGGTTGCGGGGGTGTCCGCGGCATGGATGCCGCGGCCAAGCCCCCAGGGACGGGTTTACGGCGCCCCCCGCAACCGGACCCACCCCGCCTACCCACAGGAAACCAGCTGTTGCTGTAGCTGTTGCCGGCCAGCGGCCGGCACTACCGCGGGTGCAGGGCGCAGCCCTGCCATACACCTACCCCTGGGCCATCGCCTGCCACCACTGCGACAGCAGCTCAGGCCTGCGCAGTCGCTCTCTCCACCAGCGCAGTGCCGCACCGTCCTCTCCGGTGCGCCAGGCCAGCCAGAAGGTCTCTTCCGGCTTGTGCTCCTCCACTTCGCGGATCACCAGCTGGCCACGGGCCACCGCCGCACGCGCGCAAGGCTCGGGCAGGAAGCCGAAGCCAACGCCTTCGCACTGCAGCTTCAATTTGCTGGCCATGTCCGGCACCGTCAGCATCTCCTGCCCCATCAGCAGGCCGACCGTACGTGGCAACAGCCGTCGCGCTGAATCGGAGACGGCAATCGCGCAATGCTCGACCAGCTGTTCACGACCGAGTACGCCTTTCATCGCGGCCAAGGGATGGCCGGGTGCCACCGCGAATACAAACTCCACCGTGCCCAGCGGCTCGACCACGTAGCCGCCGCCACTCGGCCCCTCGCCCGGTGCGCCGACCAGCAGATCGGCACGTCGGTCCAGCAATGCCTCCCAGGTGCCGGACAGGGCCTCGCCGATCAACCGCAACCGGGTCGGTGCCTGCGCCTCACGAAACGCGGCAATGTCCGGCCCAAGCAGCCAGGTCGGGAACACCGAGTCCACCGCCAGGGTCAGCTCCGTCTCCCAGCCCGACGCCACCCGGCGCACCCGCAGTTCCAGCTCACGGGCCGCGCGCAGCAGATGCCGCCCCTCGTCCAGCAGCGCGCGGCCGGCCTCGGTGGGTTCGGCGCGCGGGCCGACCCGGTCGAACAGCTGCACGCCCAGGTCCTCCTCCAGCTTGGCCACGGTGTAGGAGATGGTCGAAGGCACCTTGTGCAGCGCCTTGCCGGCTGCGGCGAACGAGCCGCGGCGGTCGATGGCGTCCAGGATCTGCAGGGCATCGAGGCTGAGCTTGAGCATTCGAATTTTTCGATGATGGCTGTCAAAACTATCCGTTTTTCAAACCCGGCGCGCAAGCGGATACTTCTCTCCAACGGGGAAACACAGTGGCCAGCGGCCCACCCCGCCCCATCGAAACCATCGAACAAGGAGATTCCATCATGCTGCAGATCCGCAAGAGCGTTACCCGTGGCCTGGCCGAGCATGGCTGGCTGTCCTCGCGCCACACCTTCTCCTTCGCCAATTACTACGACCCGCGCTACGTCAGCTTCGGCCCGCTGCGGGTGATCAACGAGGACAAGGTGATCGGCGGCCAGGGCTTCGGCACCCACGGCCACAGCAACATGGAGATCATCTCCTACGTGCTGGGCGGTGCACTGGAGCACAAGGACTCGATGGGCACCGGTTCGGTGCTGCGCTACGGCGACGTGCAGCGCATGAGCGCCGGCAGCGGTGTCACCCACAGCGAGTTCAACCACTCGGCCGACGAAGCGGTGCACTTCCTGCAGATCTGGATCTTCCCGGACACGGAGAACATCACCCCGTCCTACGAGGAAAACCACTTCACGCCGGACAGCAAGCGCGGCCAGCTGCGCCTGATCGCTTCGCCCGACGGTGCCGACGGTTCGCTGCGCATCCACCAGGATGCCCGCATCTTCGCCACCATCCTCGATGGCGGCCAGAAGCTGCACCATGCTCTCGGCAACGGCCGCGGCGCCTATGTGCAGGTGGCGCGTGGCCAGCTGCAGGTGAACGGCATCACGCTGGAAGCCGGTGATGCACTGCAGGTCAGCGACGAGGCACAGCTGACCCTGGAAAACGGCAACGACGCAGAAGTGCTGGTGTTCGACCTGCCGCTGTAACGAAAACGCCCGCGATGCCATCAAGCCTCGCGGGCGTTTTCCTGTACCTGCGTCAGAACCTGTACGTCATCGCCAGCCGCACGTTGCGCGGCTCGCCCCAGGTATAGGTGCTGTACCAGCTGAAGATCGTGTAGTAGCGCTTGTCCAGCAGATTGTTGACATTGAGTGTGGCCGACAGGCGATCGTTGAATTCATAACGTGCCATCGCATCGAGCAGCCAGTACGGCTGGGTGCGATGCACGACCTGCGCGTTGGTGGCCGGGTTGGTGATCGCGCCGAAGGTGGAATCCTGCCAGCGCGCGCCGCCACCCAGCGTCAGCCCCTTCCAGTCACCGCGCAGGCGATAGCTGGTGTGCAGGCTGAACTGGTTCTCCGGTTCCAGCGTGGTCACCTTGCCACCGGCCTGGCGGGCGATCTTGTGCGAGAACCCACCCTGCACCTGCCAGCCCTCGGCCAGCTGGCCCGACATCTCAAGCTCGTAGCCCTTGGTGCGCACGCCCATCAGGGCGCGATAGGCATCCTGCCCGTCCGGCGTCTTGCCACCGGTGGGCTGGGCGAAGTTGTCCTGATCAAGCTGGAACAGCGCTGCACTGGCATTGAAGCGGCCATCGAGGAACTCGGCCTTCAGGCCCATCTCGTAGCTGCGGCCCTCCAGCGGATCCAACGCCTTGCCCTGTTCGTCGCGCTGCCCCTGCGGCTTGAAGATGGTGCTGTAGCTGGCGTACACCGAATAGTGCTCGCCCAGGTCGTAGACCACGCCGGCGTACGGCACGAAGACACCGGTCTCGCGCGTATCCGGCGAGCGGTAGCTGGCCAGGCGACTGCCAACGATCACCTTCAGCGGATCGGCCAGATCGAAGCGGCCGACCACATACAAGCCGTTCTCGCGGGTCACTTCATCATTGCCGTAGCCGCGCTGCCATTGCGGCTCGGGAATGTCACCCTGCCATGCGCGGTAGTTGGGCACTTCCGTCGGGTAGCCCGGCTGCGGCGAGTAGCCGGTATTGGTCCAGCGCTTGCGCGAAGCACTGCCGCCCACCACGAGTTCATGCTCGCGGCCGAACAGGCCGAAATGACCGCTCAGGTAGAAGTCGGCAGCGTTGCTGACGGTCTTGCCGACGTACTTGCCCAACCACAGCGACACGCCTTCGCCGGTGACTGGGTCAGGATTGCCGCCGGCCGCGCCCGCCAGTGCGGCGTCATAGCCGTTGACCTGGTGATTGAGCTGCAGCTTGGCCACCCAGTCGTTGTCGAAGGTGTGCTCCAGCGTGGCAAAGCCGGTACGCACATACTGGCGCCAGCCACTCCAGCGGGTACCGTTGTTGAACGAGCGCGGCATCTCATTGAAGTTGCCGGCACTGTCCAGCAGCGGAATACCGCCCCAGGTCGAGCCCTTTGGATCGCTGTCCATCGCATCGCCACCCACGGTCAGCAGCGTGCGCTCGCCCAGATCGGCTTCCAGTACCGCGTACCCGACCTTGCCGGTGCGCTGGTAGTAATCGAGATTGGAATGCTTGTCCTGCCAGGCACCCACCGCACGGCCCCGCACGCGCCCATCGGCGGTCAGCGGGCCGCCGACATCGATCTCGGCGCGGTAATCATCCCAGCGCCCCACACCCAGCGTTGCACTGCCGGCAAAGTCCTTGCCCGGCTTCTTGCGCACCAGATTGATGGTCGCACCGGGATCGCCCATGCCGGTCAACAGCCCGGTGGCGCCCTTGAGCACTTCGATGCGGTCGTAGATGGCGGTGTCGCTGAGGGTGTTGCCTGCCGAATAGGCCGAGTCACGCGACATCGGAATGCCGTCGTACTGGAAGTTCTGCACAGCGAAACCGCGTGCGTAGTATTCGGTCCGCTCGCTGTCGTAAGTGACGATGCTGATGCCCGGGGTCACCCGCATCACGTCATCGATGCCGCTCAAGCCGAAGTCATCCATCTCCGCGCGGGTGATCACGCTGATGGTCTGCGGCGTCTGCCGTGGCGTCAGCACCAGGCGGGTGGCGGTGGCGATGGTGCCCGGGGTGTAGGCACCGCTGCCTTCGGTGATGGTGCCCAGCTGGTTGGCCGTGACCTGCACGGTCTGCAGGGTCTGCGAGGCCGGCGTCTGCTTGGCCTTGTCCCCTTCCGGCGTGGACTGGGCGGCAGCAGTGCCACCGGTCAGTGCGACCAGCAGCAGACCCAGGGCCAATGCCTGCGGCAGCGGCAGGCGACGCGGAAACGGGAGCGGAAAACGAACAGGCACAGACGACACGACAGGACCTCCACGATCGGGTGGGATCCTCTGGCGGCGGCTGGAGGGGATGGGGATTCGGCCAGGTGGCCGCAGGCGCAGGAGTGTACTCCCCTGCGCCCCGGCTGTCGTGCAACATGCTGTCGTGCGCAGCGATGGCGCGGGATCAACCGCCCACGGCGGCGCAGGCTTCAAGGATCAGGGCGGATACCTCGGCCGGCTTCGACGCCAGCGAGGCGTGGCTGGCATCCAGTTCCAGCAGGCGCTTGGGCTGCATCCGCTCGGCCATGACCTTCTGGTTCGCCGGCGCGATCATCCGGTCGTGGCGGGACAACTGGTACCAGCTGGGCTTGTGCTTCCACGCCGGGTCGCTGACCGCATCGCCGAAGGTACTGGCCAGCGGCGCCTTCTGGGTCACCGCCATCACCCGGCCTTCGTCGGCCGTCAGGTCCTGGCAGAAGCTTTCATGGAACTTGTCCGCGCGCAGCCACAGATAGCCATCGCTGTCCGGCGCCAGGTTGGGGGCGGCCTCGGGCAGATGCTGCTGGGTGATGCCGCCCGGGCTCTCGCCGGCATCGGGTGCGAACGCTGCGATGAAGACCAGTCCCTTCACGTTGGCCTCGTTGCCTGCCTGGCTGATCACCGCGCCGCCGTAGGAATGCCCGACCAGCAGCACCGGCCCGTCGATCTGGCGGATCATTTTCTGCGTGCGGCCAGCATCATCGGCCAACGAGGTGAGGGGCAGCTCCACCGCCTGCACGCGGTCATGGCCCTTGCGATGCAGTTCCAGGATCACCTTGGCCCAGTGTGCAGCGCCGCCCCAGAAACCATGGACGAGGAGGATGGTCGGTGTAGTGCTCATGCGCAGATCTCCGGAAGCGGCCAAGCGGAATGCGGACCGTGCAGCCACTGTCCCTGTGCGGCGTTAACCACTGGTGACGCAATCGGGACACTGCAATCGTATGCGTCGTTCGACGTCGTCCATGGCACTTGCCGATCCACCATGAAAACGTTTTCATTGATGCATTCACTGGAGCCCTCGAACGCGCATGACGCCCCCATCCCCCCGTGCCCAGCAGCATGCCACCCGTGCCGCCTTCTTCATCCCTGGATTTGCCACCGCCGCCTGGGCACCGATGGTGCCCTACGCCAAGGCCAAGGCCGGTCTGACCGATGGCAGCCTGGGCGCGGTGCTGCTGTGCCTGGGACTGGGGTCGTTGCTGGCGATGCCGCTGGCCGGCGCACTGACCGGGCGGCTGGGCTGCCGCCGGGTGATGGTCATCACCTGCGCGATCATGTTGTGTGCCCTGCCCGTGCTGGTACTGGCGCCGTCGCCGCTGGCGCTGGGCGCGGCCCTGTTCGTGTTCGGCGCCGGCGTTGGCGCGCTGGACTGTGCGATGAACATGCAGGCCGTGGCGGTCGAGCGCGACGCCGGGCGACCGATGATGTCCGGCTTCCACGCCTTCTACAGCATCGGTGGTTTCGTCGGCGCGGGGTGCATGACCGGACTGCTGATTCTGGGAACGCCATTGTGGATGGCTGCACTGGCCTCGGTGATGGCACTGTTGCTGGTTGCCGTGCTGTCGGCCCCGCACTGGCGCCCGCAGCGGATCCTGCATGAAGGCCCGATGCTGGCCCTGCCGCATGGCGTGGTGCTGTTCATCGGTGTCCTGGCCTTCGTGGTGTTCCTCGGCGAAGGCTCGATGCTGGACTGGAGTGCGGTGTTCCTGGCCGAGGTGCGGCAGGTACCGCGTGACCAGGCCGGTGCGGGCTTCGCCGTGTTCACGCTGGCAATGACGGCAATGCGCCTGTTCGGCGATGGCCTCGTCGAGCGCCTGGGCCGTACCCGCACGATCGTCATCGGCGGCATCACTGCAGCGGCCGGATTCACGCTCGCCACGCTGGTGCCGTCGTTCCCGGTGGCACTGGTGGGCTACGTTCTGGTCGGGCTGGGTTGCGCAAACATCGTGCCTGCCCTGTTTTCGATGGCCGGCCAGCAGCGGGTGATGCCCGAGAGCATCGCCATCACCGCAGTGACCACGCTCGGCTATGCGGGCATCCTCGCCGGACCCGCCGCGATCGGTGCACTGGCGCATGCCACCAGCCTCGGTTTCGCGTTCCTGTGTGTGGCCGCGCTGCTGCTCGGCGTGGCCGCATCTGCACGCGCGCTGGCAAACCGCCTGCCCTGACACAAAAAGGGGACGGAGGGGATTAAGTCGTACGTGACCCAAGTGGGCTGGAAACGACTTAATCCCCTCCGTCCCCTTTTTATCAGGTGCGTGTCAGCCACTCGGCTTGGGCCGGCAGCTGCGGGGCCGGGCAGGCGGCTTTGGGGTGGTGTTCGTCGCGCGCCATCCAGTCATCGACCACGCCGGCCAGCAGGTCCAACCGCAGCGGCAACGTGATGTGGTCCTCACCGCGCATCTCGATGTAGTGCGCGCGCGGATTGGCCAGGGCCAGCTCGCGACCCTGGCTGACCGGAATGTGCTGGTCGCCCTGCCCGTGCAGCAGCAGCACGCAGGCACGGGTATCGGCCAGCGCGCGCGCCACGTCCACGCGGTCCAGATCGACGTCGATGCGGCGGCTGGCGGTGGCGATCACCTGGTTGATGTCCTGGCCGCCATAGCGCCAGCGCGCATAGGACGCCACGGCCTGCGCCTTCAATCCTTCCGGCTGCAGCCCCATCAGGTGCGGGATCATCGTGCGGATCGCCACGCCGGCATTGGCGAACGATTCCATCGCCACCACGCCGGCCACCTGATCGCCCAGCTTGTCGGCAGTGAACACCGCCGTCGCTGCGCCATAGGACACGCCGAACAGGTACAGCGGACCGGTCACTTCACCGCGCGCGCGCAGCTCGCCGATCACATCCACCACGTCGTCGGATTCGTAAGTGCCATAGCCGGACGGGCCGGTGCCGGACTGGCCATGGTTGCGCAGATCAAGACTGATCACCCGGTAGCCGGATTCGGCCAGCTGCAGCGACCACGGCAGCATCGAATCACCATTCATCATCCAGCCGTGCAGCACCACCACGGTGCCGCGCGGCGCCTGTGCACGGAACGGCTGCGGCACGGCCAGGCTCAGGCCGGTATCCAACGGCAGACCGTTCTCGTGGCGCTGTGGCAGGTAGTGGTAGCGGGCGCCGTAGTCGCCCGGGTCGAACACGCGCCAGAAGATCGGCACACCATCGCGCCCCGGTGCGAAGCCATGGCGGTTGGGCAGCTCGGCAATGGCCGCGGCGATGCGCGGGCGATCGAGCAGGGTCGATACCCCACCCGGCGCGATCAGACGATCGGCGAGCGAGGTGGACGAGGCATTGATCGAAGAGGAGCATGCAGCCAGCCACAGGCCGGCGCACGCCAGCAACAACAGCAGCAGGCGCTTCATGGGCAATCAGGGAGAAGGTACGACAGCGTGGCAGGGTAACGACGTCGCCGCGGGCGTTCTATCGCACCCCGATGACGGCTTGATGACAGCGCAGGAACGATTCAGCTTGGTGCACAAGCGGTACCTGTTCAGTCATTGATCCGGATCAATGAACGCGCGCGCGGCAATGCCCACAGTGCGGCCATGCGCACCTCGCTCAAGCTCGCCCTTGCCCTGGCCGCCACCGTGGCCGCCACGTATGGCATCGCCCGCACGACACCCTACTGGTTCGCGCCACGACAGACGGCACAGGTCGACATCCATGATCCAACCTTGATCGCACAGGGCCAGTACCTGTCGCGCGCGGCCGACTGCGCGGCCTGCCACACCGCACCGGGTGGCAAGCCGTTCGCCGGTGGCCTCGGCATGCAGACGCCGATGGGCACGATCTACTCGACCAACATCACGCCTGATCCCGAAACCGGTATCGGCGACTACGCCTACGCCGACTTCGAGCGTGCCGTGCGCCGCGGCATCCGCCACGACAGCCAACCGCTGTATCCCGCGATGCCGTACGCCTCCTACGTGATCGCCAGCGACGCCGAGATCAAGGCGCTGTACGCCTACTTCATGGGAGCGGTGCAGCCGGTGAAGCAGAGCAATGCCGACAGCACGATTCCCTGGCCGGCCAACATGCGCTGGCCATTGGCGTGGTGGCAGCTGCTGTTCGCGCGCCCGCGCAGCTTCAGCCCGGACCCATCGCTGGATGCCGGCCAGCAGCGCGGCGCCGAACTGGTAGAAGGCCTGGCCCACTGCGGCGCCTGCCACACGCCACGCGGCCTGGCGTTCCAGGAAAAGGCGATGGCCGATGATGGCGGGCGCCAGTTCCTGTCCGGCTCAGTGCTCGAAGGCTGGTATGCGAAGAACCTGCGCAATGAATCCACCGGCCTGGCCAGCTGGAACGAGGGCGAAATCGTCGACTTCCTGCGCACCGGCCGAACCGACCGTTCGGCCGCCTTCGGTGGCATGGCCGACGTGGTCGAGCACAGCACGCAGTACCTGTCCGACGCCGACCTGCTGGCCATGGCCCGCTACCTGAAACAGCTGCCCGCGCGCGAAGGACGCAGTGCGCAGTGGTCGCCGGGCATCGACATCACCACTGCAGCACTGCGCAGCGGCAACTATCGTGTGACCGGCGCGCTGGCCTATGCCGAGCACTGCCAGGCCTGCCATCGCGCCGACGGCCGGGGCATGCCGCGCGTCTATCCAGCGCTGGCCGGCAACTCGATCGTGTTCGCCGACGACCCCAGTTCGCTGGTACAGGTGACCCTGATCGGTGGCCGCACACCGCATACCCCCCATGACCGCATGGCGTTCACGATGCCCGGGTTCGAGCAGCTGCCGAATGCACAGCTGGCACAGATCCTGACCTTCATCCGCAGCAGCTGGGGCAACCAGGCCAGCGCGGTAAGCGAGATCGACGTGGCGCGCATGCGCCGGGTGGTGCGCGACAAGCCAGTGCACTTCGTTCCACAGGAGACCGCACGATGAAGCGTTCGCGTACGCGTTCTCGCAAGCGTTCACGCGCGCTGATCAGCGGCACGATCGCCGTTGCGCTGCTGGCCGCGGCCGGCACCCTCGCCTACCGTCATCTGTATCTGGACCTGGATGCGGCAGTGGCCGGCACGCTCGACATCCTCGATGCGCAGGACAAGGTGGTCGGGCACTACCAAGCGCCCAGCGCCGAAGAGATTGCAGGCCTCGGCAATGCCGGATCGGTGATGCTCGGCCGTCGTATCCTCAACGAGACCGCGCGGCTGCTGCCTGACAACGTCGGCAATGATCTGAACTGCAACTCATGCCACATGGCGGAGGGCAAGCGGCCATTCGGCAACCACTACTTCAACACCGGTGGCGGTGCCTACCCACGTTACATGCCGCGACCGGGCAAGGTGATCGGCCTGGCAGAGCGCATCAACGGCTGCCTGCAGCGATCGATGAATGGCAAGCCATTGCCGAAGGATTCGCCGCAGATGCGCGCAATGCTCGATTACATGGCATGGCTCAGCAGCCCGGTACCGGAAGGCGCACGCGTAGCCGCCCCCAGCGAAGGACCGATCGACAGCACACTGACTCCGGATCCCATCCGCGGCCAGGCGTTGTATGCAGCGCAGTGCGCCGCCTGCCATGGCGACAGCGGCGAAGGCCGGCGTGACGCCAGCGGTGACATCGCATTCCCACCGCTGTGGGGTGATCGCAGCTTCAACATCGGCGCCGGCATGGCGCGCCTGTACAAGGCGGCCGGCTTCATCAAGCACAACATGCCGCCGGCAGTGACTCGCGAACCACCGCTGGGGCAGCGGGTGATGCCCGACCAGGATGCGGTGGACATCGCTGGCTACGTCATCCACCAGCCGCGGCCGGACTTCGCCAACAAGACCAAGGACTGGCCCCGCGACCCGAAGCCGAAGGACGCGCGCTACTGAGTTGCACGTGGCGGGCGTGCCGTCCATCGCACAACACGCATCCTGCATCTGTACGTCATGCCGATGTCATTGGCACTGCCGACACTCCGGAGCTTCCCTTACCTGAAGGTCCGGTTTCGATGCGAACGATTGCGCGCTTTCCCCGTGTTTCGCTGCTTGCCCTGCTGATCGCCCCCGCACTGGACGCCCTGGCCGAAGCACCGCAGGGCGACGCGACCGAAGCGCGCAGCAGCGATGCCCGCACCCTGGACCAGGTACAGGTGATCGGCCAGGCCACCAGCTACGCCAAGACGTCGGTGCGCGCGGAGACGCTCAACCGGCAGACGGTGATGAGCAGCGTCAACGATGCGCTCAACGAAGTGCCGGGCGTGGTGGTCAGCGAGGCCGATGCCACCGGCTCGTCGGTGTGGGGTACGCAGATCAGCATGCGAGGCTTCGTCACCAACCGCGACACGCAGCAGATCGGCACCACCATCGACGGTCTGCCCAACGGCGGCTCCGGCTACGGTGGCGGCTCGCTGGCCAACCGCTACATCGACACCCTGGACCTGGAAACGGTGGAAGTCAGCCAGGGCACCGCTGACATCTCCTCACGCTCGAACGAGGCGCTGGGCGGCACCTTGAACTTCCTCACCAGCGATCCGCTGCAGGACAGCCGCCTGCGCTTCGTGATCGGCGCCGGCGACAACGATGCGAGCAAGTACTACGTGCGCTACGACACCGGCCTGCTCGCTGGCCACACCCGTGCCTGGATCAGCGCCTCCTCGTCCAAGGTGCACGACTGGATCGATGGCACCGGCCACGCCAGCAACGATCACATCGCCGGCAAGTTCATCACTGAACTCGACCGCTGGACGCTGACCGGCTACCTGTCCTACAACGACGCCGACGAGCCGGAGTACACCAGCGTTTCGCCGAAGGGGTTCGCCACCAACCCGGAGCGTGACAACCTGGTCGGCACACTGACCGGCATCCCCTACCTGGACCAGAACTACCGTTCCGGTTCGCGCGCGCTGCGCGAGAACACCTTCGGCTACCTGCGCGCCGCATTCGACGGCGGCAACGGCTTCAAGGCTTCGGTGGCCGCGTACGGACATCGCATGCAGGGCCGTGGCGACTGGCTGCCGCCTTACCTGGCACAGGTCAGCGACGATGGCGCAGGTCGCCCCGAAGCGGAATATCTCGGCGGCAGCACGGTATATGGCGGCAGCAACCGCGGCCAGATCTTCTTCGTCAATCCCGATGGCAGTGCCGCACAACGCCTGGCCAGCTGCACCCCGCGACTGGGCTTCACTGCCGAATACGACCCGAACTGCTACGCAGGCAACGTGCGGGGCGCGCAGTCCTACCGCCACACCCACTACGACAACGATCGCATGGGCGTGACCGCCGACGCCGAATGGCGGCAGACCTTCGGCACGATCGACAACACGATCCGTGGTGGCCTGTGGGTGGAGAAGCTGGACCGCTCGGCCCGCCGTGACTGGCACCGCCTGCTCAACGTCGGCCAGGACATCGCCTTCGACCATCAGCCGTACTGGGTGCAGTTCGAGGACAAGTACAAGGTTGACGAGCAGATGTACTACATCGAGGATGTGGCCCGCTTCGGCCCGTTCAGCGCGCGCCTGGGCGTGAAGCAGTTCTTCGTGGACCAGTCGCGTCGACGCGTGATCGGTGCTGCCGAGCACGTGACCTCCGATTCCAAGTCCGACCCGCTGTTGTCCACCGGCTTCACCTGGGCGCCGGGCGTGGAAGGCATGGAACTGTTCGCCGGTTTCTCGCAGAACTTCGCTGCCATTCCGTCCGGCGTGCTTGGCGAGACCGACCCGCAGCGCTTCCGCAACGTCGAGCCGGAAACCGCTGACAACATCGAGGTGGGCATGCGCATCAGCCGCTGGCCGCTGACCGCCTCGGTGACGCTGTACAACATCAAGTTCGACAACCGCATCGTCTATCTGCCGGCCGGCTTCGTCAGCGGCATCGACTATCTCGGCGAAACCGATGGTGTCTACGAGAACTTCGGCGGCGTGGAAAGCAACGGCCTGGAAGCGGCGTTCGGCTATGGCTGGGACAACGGCTGGCGGATCAACGCCGCCTACACCTACAACCGCTCCAAGTACTTGGGGAGTGGCAGTGCGGCGCGTGATACCCAGCTGGGCATCGTCGACGGCGCCAAGGTGATCGGCCAGCCGGAGAACACCCTGGTGCTGTCGGCCGACTGGCAGGGCGCAAACTGGAACTTCGGCCTGTCCGGGCGCTACCTGGGCACCCGCTATCTGGACGCGGCCAACGTCAACAAGCTGCCCTCGGCCACCGTGTTCAACGCCAACATCGGCTTCGATCTGCAGGGCCTGTCGCCGCGCCTGAAGGGCATGGGCGCCAACCTGGTGGTGAGCAATCTCACCGACAAGCGGTATCTTGCAGGGGTGGACGGTCGTGACAACGCCTTCATCGGCGCACCGCGGACCGTCGGCATCTCCTTCCGCGTGGACCTGTGAGTGAGCCCGTGACCGATATCGGCCGACGCCGGTTGTTGCAGGCCGGCGTTGCCGCCGGCCTTTCTCCGCTGCTGCCCAGCATCGCGCGGGCGGCAGCGATCGCCCCCGCCGCGCAGACACGCAGCCTCCAAGACCTTCAGCACATCGTGGTATTCATGCAGGAAAACCGCTCGTTCGACCACTACTTCGGCACGCTGCCAGGGGTGCGTGGCTTCGGCGACCGTTTCGTCGCTCCCGCCGCCGCGCTGCAGGCCGGGGGCCGCACCCGCAGTCTGTGGCTGCAACCAGATGCCAGCGGCAAGCGCGCGATCGCACCGTTCCCGCTGGATACCGCGGCGCACTTCGGCTACATGCGGGTGGAAGGCACCCCGCATACCTGGCCCGACGCACAGCGCGCCTGGGACCACGGGCGCATGGGGCAGTGGCCAAAGGCCAAGCAGAACCACTCGATGGGTTACTTCCAGCGTAACGACCTGCCGTTCCAGTTCGCGCTGGCCGACGCCTTCACGATCTGCGACGCCTACCACTGCGCGATGCAGGCCGGCACCAACCCCAACCGGGTGTTCCTGTGGACCGGCCACAACGATGCGCAGGCCCGCGCTGGCGGGCCGGTGATCGCCAACTCGCACGACAACTTCCCCGAAAAGGGCGGGCACCCGGCGTCATACCGCTGGACCACCCATGTCGAACGCCTGCAGAAGGCGGGTGTGTCCTGGCAGATCTACCAGGACATGGCCGACAACTTCACAGATAACCCGCTGGCCGGTTTCGAGGCGTTCCGCCAGGCCTACCGCACTGCGCCGGGGCATGACCCGCAGCTGCGCGCCCGTGGGGTCAGCACGCGCGGGCTGACCCAGCTGCGCCAGGACGTGGTCGACGGCCGTCTGCCTCAGGTCAGTTTCATCATCGCCGACGCGGCCGGCAGCGAACATCCCGGCCCCTCCAGCCCGGCCCAGGGCGCGGCGTATACCGCGCGCGTGCTGGACGCGCTGACCGCCGATCCGGAAGTGTGGAGCCGCACCGCGCTGTTGCTGATGTTCGACGAGAACGATGGCTTCTTCGACCATATGCCGCCGCCGGCCCCTCCTTCGCCGCTGGACGGCGGCTGGGCCGGCGTTTCATCGGTCAGTACCGAGGGCGAGTACCACCGCCATCCGGCACCAGGGGACGAGAAGTACGATGCCGCTGAGCTGCGTGGCCGCCCTTACGGACTGGGCCCGCGCGTGCCGTTGTATGTGATCTCGCCGTGGAGCCGTGGCGGCTGGGTCGATTCACAGGTGTATGACCACACTTCGGTCATACGACTGATCGAACGCCGCTTCGGCGTGGCCGCACCGGATATCTCACCCTGGCGCCGTGCCGTCTGCGGGGACCTGACCAACGCCTTTGACTTCGCCCAGCGCGATACTCGCCCGTTCGTACGTGGCCTGCCAGATGTAAGTGCGGTGGCGGCACGTGCAGCGGCGCTGCCGGGACGCACCGTGCCGACCTTGCCGGAAGGACTCAAGCCGGCCAAGCAGGAAAGCGGCGTGCGCCCGGCACGCGCCCTGCCCTACCGGCCCGAGGCATCGCTGGCCTCGATCGATGCCTCGGGCCTGGATCTGGCGCTGTCCTGCGACGGCGCGGCGGCAGTGCTGCATGTGTACGATCGGCTGCGGCTGGATGCCGTGCCACGGCGCTACACACTGGTGCCGGGTGCGCCGCTGCGGGAGCGCTGGCCGCTGGATGCCCACGGTCGCTATGACCTGTGGCTGCTGGGCCCGAACGGCTTCCACCGCCATTTCCTGGGTGCGGCCAAGGGGCCCGCGGTGCAGGCTTCAATCGATCACGCCGATGGCCAACTGCGGCTGCACCTGCGCAACCTGGCTGACAGTGCACAGCCGCTGCGCGTGCAGGCCGGGGCCTACGCCGGGCACATGCCCGAGCAGGCGCTGGCGTTGCCTCCACGCGCGGAAACCTCGTTGGCGTGGGACGCCGCGCCCACTGCCGGCTGGTATGACCTGCACATCAGCGCAGGTGAGAGCATGCTGCGCCTGGCGGGGCGCACCGAGGATGGCCGTCCCGGCACCAGCGATCCGGCGATGGGCAGCGAACCGTTGCGCTTCGAGCACGACTGAACGGTCGTGCCCTTGTGGCGTCGAGTCGTACTCGACTGCTTCTCCTGATCAATGGGAAAAGCAGCCGAGCATGGCTCGGCTCCACACAAGCGAAACAACACTGGATTGGCGCAGACCCAAGCCGCGCCCGTCTACCCGCAATCCAGGCACGCACCTACGCTTGTCTCCTCGGTGGTCACCCAGGCCACCTCCCGCGTCACGGCCCCGCCGTTGCGACCCCGCTCCAGTGCTGTGCGCCCTGCCGGTGTTGTCGCCCAGGCAGCGGTCCGACCGGCGCCCTCTGGAGACAGCCATGAACCAAGCCCACATCCCTTTCGATACCGATCCCCTGGAAACGCGCGAGTGGCGTGAATCGCTGGAGGCGGTGATGCAGGCCAGCGGCCGGCCGCGCGCGCACTATCTGATCGATCAGCTGAGCGAGCTCGACGCCCAGCAGCACGGCGACCTGCATACCCGCGCCTGGACCGCCTACGTCAACACCATTCCGATCGAGCGCCAGCCGGCCTATCCGGGTGATCTCGCCATCGAGCGCCGGTTGAACGCGATGATCCGCTGGAACGCGATGGTGATGGTGCTGCGCGCCGGCAAGCACTCCAACGTTGGCGGCCACATCGCCACCTACCAGTCGGCGGCCGTGCTGTACGACGTGGGCTTCGACCACTTCTTCCGTGGCCGCACCGAGACCTTCGACGGCGACATGATCTACATCCAGGGCCATTCCGCGCCAGGCATCTACGGCCGCGCCTACGTGGAAGGCCGCATCGACCCCGCACGGATGGACAACTTCCGCCGCGAAGCCGGCCGCGACGGCCTGTCCTCGTACCCGCACCCTCGCCTGATGCCGGAGTTCTGGCAGTTCCCCACCGTATCGATGGGCCTGGGCCCGCTGACCGCGGCCTACCAGGCGCGTTACATGCGCTACCTGGAATACCGCGGTCTGAAAGAACACCAGGGCCGCAAGGTCTGGGCGTTCCTCGGCGACGGTGAGATGGACCAGCCCGAATCGCTTGCGGCCATTTCGCTGGCCGGGCGCGAGCGGCTGGACAACCTGGTGTTCGTGGTCAACTGCAACCTGCAGCGCCTGGACGGCCCGGTGCGCGGCAACGCCAAGGTCATCCAGGAACTGGAGGGCACCTTCCGCGCGGCCGGCTGGAACGTGATCAAGCTGATCTGGGGCAGTGGCTGGGACGACCTGCTGGCGCGCGATCACAGCGGCCTGCTGCGCCAGCGCATGATGGAATGCGTGGATGGCGACTACCAGACCTTCAAGTCGCAGAGCGGCGCCTATGTGCGCGAGCATTTCTTCGGCCGCTACCCGGAGCTGCTGGAGCAGGTCGCGCACATGAGCGACGACGAGATCTGGGCGCTGGCACGTGGCGGCCATGATCCGCAGAAAGTATTTGCCGCCTACCAGCAGGCGGTGAACACCAGCGGCCGGCCGACGGTGATCCTGGCCAAGACGGTCAAGGGATTCGGCATGGGCGAAGCCGGCGAAGGCCAGAACATCAACCATCAGTTGAAGAAGATGAGCGCCGAAGCAGTGCGCGCGTTCCGTGATCGCTTCGACCTGCCGGTCAACGACGACCAGCTCGAGGAGATGCCCTATCTGCGCCCGCAACCGGGCAGCGTCGAAGCCGCTTACTTCGCCGAACGCCGCCGCATCCAGGGCGGACAGCTGCCGGCGCGCCTGACCACGGTCGGCCCGCTGCCGCTGCCGCCGCTGTCGCTCTTCAGCACCCAGCTGCAGGGCAGCGGCGATCGTGGCCAGTCCACCACCATGGGCTTCGTGCGCATCCTCACCAGCCTGCTGAAGGACCCGGAACTGGGCAAGCGGGTGATCCCGATCGTGCCTGATGAGTCGCGCACCTTCGGCATGGAGGGTCTGTTCCGCCAGATCGGCATCCATTCGTATCTCGGCCAGCTGTACACGCCGCAGGACGCCGGCCAGCTGAGCTACTACAAGGAAGCCAAGGACGGCCAGATCCTGCAGGAGGGCATCAACGAATCCGGCGCAATCTGTTCGTGGATCGCGGCCGGTACCGCCTACAGCAACCACGGCCTGGCCACGATTCCGTTCTACATCTTCTATTCGATGTTCGGCCTGCAGCGTGTCGGCGACCTGGCCTGGGCCGCCGCCGATGCGCGCACCCGCGGCTTCCTGCTTGGTGCCACCTCCGGCCGCACCACACTGATGGGAGAAGGCCTGCAGCACGACGACGGCCACAGCCACGTGCTGTCGTCGGTGATCCCGAGCTGCGTGTCATACGACCCGACCTTCAACTACGAGCTGGCGGTGATCATCCACGACGGGCTGCGCCGCATGTATGTCGAGCAGGAAGACATCTACTACTACATCACCGTGCTCAACGAAAACTACCCGCAGCCGGCACTGCCCGAAGGCGCCGAGGCCGGCATCCTGAAAGGCCTGTACCTGCTGCACCCGGCTCCCGCCGACAACGCCTCGCAGCCACGCGTGCAGCTGATGGGCAGCGGTGCGATCCTGCGCGAAGTGGAGGCCGCGGCCGAACTTCTGCTGCAGGACTTCGGCATCGCCAGCGATGTCTGGAGCGCGACCAGCCTGACCGAACTGCGCCGTGATGGCCTGGCCGCCGAGCGCTGGAGCCTGCTGCATCCGGCCGAAGAACCGCGCGTGCCCTACGTGCAGCAATGTCTGCAGGGCCATGCAGGTCCGGTGGTGGTGGCCACCGACTACATGAAGATCGTCGGCGACCAGATCCGCCCCTTCATCAACGACCGCCGTTTCATCGCGCTCGGCACCGATGGCTTCGGTCGCTCCGATACGCGTGAATCGCTGCGTACCTTCTTCGAAGTGGACCGCTATTTCATCGTGCTGGCCGCGTTGAAGTCACTGGCCGACGAAGGCCGCATCGAACGCGCGCGGATGCAGGCCGCCATCGACAGGTACGGCATCGACTGCGGCAAGCCCGACCCCGCCGCCATGTGATCGCGGACGCTGCTAGGGCATCCGCTTGAACAGGTTGGTCTGCAGGATCGGCGTGCCGTCGTGGCCGTAGAACGCCTTGGTTTCGGTCATCGTCGCGCGGTCATCGGCGACGGTGTAGATGCGGGTGGAGGCCGGCGTGCCATGGTCCACCAGCTGCATCACCAGCGTGTTCGGCGCCGGCAGTTTCAGGTTTGCCTTGTCGGCGCCATAGGTGCCGGACAAGGCACCCGGCGTGCCATCCAGCGCCAGGGTGCCATCGGACTTCATCACCTTGCCATCGTGCAGGACGATGTCCACGTGCGAGCTCCAGCGTCCAGCACCAGCATCCTTGAACTCCAGCACCACCTGCCTGGGGCGGTGCGCCTCGGGCAGCGCCGACGTCGCGGTATCCAGCGACCAGCGTCCGAGCAACGGCGAAGGCGAAGCCTCCACTGCCAGCGCCGAGGCCACCGGCAACGAAAGTGCGGACAACAACACAACGGACAACAGCTTCATACGATGCTCCGTTCGAGTGAAGAGGGCTCTGCGTGAAGCGTTGTGGGGCGCAGCGCCCTGGATCCTGCGCGCCCGCCACGTTCCGCACAAGGCAAAGCGCTGAACGAACGGCAACCGGTGCCTTAATAGCCGACCTTCACCGTGAACATCACATTGCGCGGCGCTCCGTACCAGCCCTGGTTGTAGAAGCCGATCTGCGAATAGTAGTGACGATCGAACAGGTTGTTGATGTTGACCGCCGCCGATACGTTGGAACTGAACTGGTAGCGCGCCATCAGGCTCACCAGCGCGTAGCCGGGTTGTTGCACCGGCACCCGGCGGTTTCCGGGCGCGGTTGCGGTCTGGTACATGCGGTTCTGCCAGTCCACGCCACCACCGATCGTCAGCCTGTCCCAGGCACCGGGCAACCGCCAGGTGGTGAACAGCTTGAACAGGCTGCGCGGCTTGGCGGTGTTGACCGCCCTGCCCTGCGCGTCCTGTGCGATGAAGGTGGTGAAGCTGGTACCCAGGCTCCAGCCCGGCAGCGGCTCGCCGGCCAGTTCCAGTTCCAGGCCATCCACCGTTGCCCCCTTCACTGCGCGGTACGCCGCCTGGGTGCTGCCTTCGACCAACCCGCCGGTCGCTTCGGCAAGGTTGTCCTGCTGGGTGCGGAACAGGGCCGCCGAGGCATTCAAGCGCTCCTGCAACCAGCTGCCCTTGAGGCCCAGCTCATAGCTGCGGCCGCTGATAGGCTCGAGGATCTGCCCGGATTCAGTGCGGTTGTTCTGCGGCTTGAAGATACCGGTGTAGCTTGCATAGGCGCTGCTGTAGCCGTTGAGGTCCCAGACCACACCGGCATACGGCACGAACTCGTTGCGATAGCGGTACTTCCGCTGGGTACCGAAGTAGACCTGGTCGGTCTCCCAGTTGCTCAGGCGAGCACCGACGATCACATGCAGCGGATCGGCCAGCGACAGCCGCGCTACCGCGTAGGCACCGCTCTGGTGGTTGTCCAGATCATCGGCCTGCGTCTTGCTGCTGGCCCACACCGGTTCAGGCGTGCCCGGCCCGTGCCAGTCGAAATAGCTGGCCAACGGTGGCAGCGGCGCCAGCGCGCGGTACTGCCCCAGCGCGATCTCGTCACGCGAGCGCGACCAGCCCACCGACACGGTGTGCTCGCGGCCGAACAGCTGGAACGGGCCGGACAGGCTGACACTGACCGCCTCGCGTCGCACCGGTCCATCGTAGCGGGTGAAGCTGTTGCCGCTGGGCATGGCCCCGGTCACCGGATCGGGATAGCCACCACGGTAAAGATGCTTCATTTCCATGTCGGTATGCGAGCGGCTGTAGGACACGCGAGCCCGCCAGTCGTTGCCGAAGCGATGGTTGAAATCGAAGAAGTCGTTGCGGGTATCGGTGGTCATCCGCGCCCACGGTGCAGTCGCCGACACCGAGCGATCGAATCGGGTGCGCGTGCCGTCGGCATTGAACAACGCAAAGCCACTGCCGAAACCACGGTTGTCGTTGCCCTGGTAGGAGAGGCCCGCAATCAGCCCGGTGTCTTCACCCAGGTCCACGCTGACCACGCCGTAGAGCGTCTTCGCCGTGCTGTCCAGGCCCGCCGTGTAGCTGTCGCCCTCGGCCTGCGCGGCGACCACGCGGCCACGCACCCGCCCTTCCCGGGTCAGCGGACTGGACACGTCCACCCACGCGCGGCGCGCATCCCAGCGGCCGATACTGACGCCCCCGCTGGCAGCGAAATCCCGCAGCGGTCGCTTGCGCACGTAGTTCACCGCCGCCGAGGGATTGCCGGCACCGGTCATCAGGCCATTGGCACCGCGCACGATCTCGATGCGGTCGTACACCACCATGTCCAGATTGTTCTCGCCGAAGTTCCACGGCGACAGCACCGGCATCACCACCCCGTCGAACTGGTAGTTGTCGATGTCAAAGCCACGCGCCGAGAACGAATAGCGATTGGCATCGCTGCGCGTGACCGAGATGCCCGGCGCCGTGGCCAGCGCATCGGCAGTGCTGAGCAGGCCACGATCTTCGATCTGCTGCCGGGTAACCACGCTGACCGACTGCGGCGTCTGCCGCGAGGTCAGCGACAGGCCGGTCGCAGTCCCCATGGAATCGGTGGTGTAGGAGCGCGATGTTCCGGTACTGCCATCGAGATCGGCGATGACCTGCACCGTCGGCAATTGCGAGGTCGGGGCCGCTGCAGGGCGCTCGATGGCGTGGACAGCATTGGGTAGCGCCAGGGTGATGCCGATGGCAGTGGCCAGGGCACATGGGCGGAAACAGGCAGGCATGGGAGGTCCAGCGGGAAGGAAAGGCTGGATGAGAATTATTGTCATTTGTGCGTGAGCGCACGTATGTACGGACGCAGCACACATATGCGTGCTGCCAGCATTGATCCAGTGTCAGCGCAGCTGGCTGGGGGCGACGCCGTAGCGCACGCGGAACGCCGTCGCGAAGTTCGTGGCATGCCGATAACCAACGAAATGCGCAGCCTGCTGCACGCTGCAGCCCTGCCGCAGTTGTTCGCACGCCAGTTGCAGCCGATGCTCGCGCAGCCACGCAAACACCGAACACTGGTGTTCCTGCTGGAACTTCAGGCGCAGGCTGCTGGGGCTCATGCAGGCCAGCCGTGCGAGGTCCTCCAGGCGATGGTCGGCCGCCGGAGACGCCTGCAGGCAGTCGATCACCCGCCGCAGCATGCGGCGGTCACGGGCCGAAACGCGCAGGTCAGGCGATGCCTCGGGTGCAGGTGCGCCCAGCGCCGTGGCCAGCAGCTGCAGGCCAACACCCTCGCACAGCAGCGCGTGCATCGCGCCGTGCCAGGTGCCCGACAACAGCTGATCGGCGGCGGACGCGAGATGCCCGGGCGCCTGCCATCCACGCAGCTGCGTGCGGCCGAAGCGGCGCGCGCCGTGCAACAACGTTGTGATCAGCGGATCATCCAGATCCGCCGGTGCATCCAGCGAAACATTCAGGCTGCGCATTCGTTGGCCAGCGGGATGAAGAGCGGTCATCGGCGCGGCGCCGGCCAGCACGGTCGCGCCCGCGCCCCGGCACAGGCCGAGCTCGGCCTGGCCGCCCAGCCGCGCACCTGCACGACCTTCCAGCATCAGGATCGCCGAGAACACCGGCGGCGACTCCGAGGTGGCCTCGAACGGCTGGTGGGCGATCACATCCGACAGCGCCAGCGTCACGCCCGGGCGCAGGCGGCGCTGCTCCACCCTGCCCTCCAGCACACACAGCGCATCCGAGGCAGCGCTGAGCGCAGGCAGCCGGTAGCGGAAGCCGCTGCTGCGCCCCATACGGTCCAGGTCGGCAAGGGTGAGTGTGTGCATGGGCCACCTGCGGGGAATCGTCCGTCATTTTCATATGAGAACCGCTCTCATCTCCACCCCCTCGCTGGAGAGCACGTCCCGCCCTTGCCGCTACAAATAGTTACGTTATAACATTTCACGTCATTTTCACGGAGCGTGTCATGCGTCGCCACCTGCTTGCTGCAGCCATCCTGTTTGCCGTCCACAGCGCGTATGCCGCGGATGAGCCCACCCTTCCCACTCTCCAGGTCCAGGCCTTCCAACCCTCGCGCATCGACAGCCGGGTTACCGTTGACAACCCGCAGGCGCAGAATCGCACTCTGGGCAACCTGCTTGAACACGTCTCCGGCGTGCAGAGCAGCGCGTTCGGGCCCAACGCCGGTGCTCCGGTCATCCGCAGCCTCAGCGGCAACCGCGTGCAGATCCTGCAGGACGGCCAGTCCATTCTCGGCATGAATGCGATCAGCGGTGACATCAACATTCCGTTCGACCCGCTGTTCGTGCGCAGCGTCACCGTCAACAAGTCCTCTGACACCGTGCGCTTCGGCGGCAACGCGATCGGCGGCAGCGTGGAGATCGACTCCGGCCTGATCTCGCGCACGATGGAAGACAAGGACCAGTCGATGGAGCTGGTCCTGCGCAAGGGCTTCAATGCGGCCGACGCCCAGGGCTTCCGCATGAACTTCAACAACCAGCGCAATCTCTCCACCAACCTGCAGGTGTCACGCCAGCGCATCTCGCACTACGACATCCCGGGCAACAGCAAGGCCAGCGTCTGCAACACCCGGCTGTTCCCGGCCACCGGTGGCGTCAACTCCGCACTGGCCGACAGTTGCCAGAAGGAAGCGCGCATCCAGCAGATCTACAACAAGGCCTCGCAGCCGTACATCGACCAGTTCATGACCGAGAACCCCGATTGGGCCGACGGTGATTTCTCGTTCTATACCAACAGCCCGACCTCGGTCTGGCAGCGCCGTACCTACATCAATCCCGCCAACCCGGCCTACGTGCCAGGCACGACGTCGTACGTGCAGAAGCAGATCAACAATGATGTGACGCCCGACTATCACCACCGGCTGGGCAACAGCTACTCGCGCAACTCGCAGGTGGCATTCGGCTCGACCCTGTTCTTCGACCGTGGCTACGTCGGTATCAGCATCGACGCCAAGGACAGCGAGTACGGCGTGCCGGGCTTCTCGATGCAGAACCTGTCGTTTGGTTCGAACTATGCCGATGGTCTGCCGGTGGGCGTGGTGATCAAGCAGGAACGCTATGCGCTGGAAGCGCTGCTGCGCGATCCGCTGCCCTGGTTCGAACGCGCCGAACTACGCGTTTCAAAGCTGGACAACACCTCGGGCGAGCGGCTGGGCGCCACCAGGGCCAACGACTACGACTTCGAAAGCACTCAGGCCGAGGTGCTGCTCAGCCACCAGCGGCTTGGCCCGCTCAGCGGCATGCTCGGCCTCAGCCATCAGTCGCGCGATGTCACCGGCAGCGGCTCGCTGCGCTACCTGCCCGACGTGGACACCCGCAGCAATGCGGTATTCCTGAAGGAGTCGCTGGACTTCGGCTGGGCCACCTTCGACGCTGGCGTGCGCCACGAACGCGTGGATCACGAACTGCGGCCCAGCCGCTTCAAGACCGCACGCAACGCTGCCAACACCCGGCTGGAGGATCGTTCCTACCGGCTCAACAGCTACAGTCTGGGCGCCTATGTCGAGCTGGGCCCGTTGTTTGCCGTCAAGGCGCGCTATTCGTCCTCGCAGCGCGCGCCGGAGATCAACGAGCTGTATGCCAGCAACGCGCACTACTCGGTGATGACCCAGGAAGAAGGCAACCAGAACCTCGAGCCGGAGCGCGCGAAGAACCTGGAGCTGACCGGTCTGTTCCATCTGGGCGGCTTCGAGCTGTCGGCCACCGCCTACCGCATGCGCTATGAGAACTATCTCTACCTCGGCTACTCCGGCGTGCAGACCGCCAACCGCCTGCCGTTGAAGTACTGGAAGCAGACCGACACCACGGTAAAGGGCTTCGAGATCGACGCGTCGCAGGCGCTGGACCTGGGCCGCTATGGCACCTTGAACGTCTCCGCCTTCGCCGATCTGGTGAAGAACAAAGCAGACCGCCCGGACTCGCTGCGTGCCCACAACGATGGCCAGTACCTGCCGAACATGCCGACCAACCGCTATGGGGCCAACCTGCAGTGGCAGCGCGAAGGCTGGAAGGCGCAGTTGTCCAGCACGTACTACGACACCCAGAGGTACCTCGGACGCAACGTCAGCGAGGAAGTGCCGCTGGATGCGTTCAACCTGGTCGATCTGCAGATCAGTCGCGAACTGCCGGTGCGCACGGCCTACATCGCCGGGATGGAAGTATTCGTCAACGGCAGCAACCTGCTCAACGAGGAAGCCCGCCCGCACAACTCGCCGCTGAAGTACATCGCGCCGCTGCCGGGACGTGGGTTCCAGGTGGGGGTGACCGTCAAGCTCTGAGGAAACACATGCTGAAGCGCCTGCAGGTCGATGATCTGCAGGCGCATCCCTGAATCTGGCGGAGTGGGAGCGGCCGCGATTTCCGCTGATGCCCGCCACACGTCACCCGCTAGCGCATTTCAACACAGCAGTCGTCGTATACCTTCGATGCGAGCTTCCGCGCAGCCTCGCGCTGCAGCGGATCCAACGTCGAGGCGAGTTCCTGTAGATCGCGTGGCCTCATGTGCACCGGGCTTGCCTTAGCTGCCGCCAATGCATATGCGTAAGCACTTACGCCATCGTGGGGAGTGATCCTCCCGATCGCGTATGCGCGCGACAACTGACTGACCGCGTCGATGCTGCCCGTTCGAGCCGCGTCATGGAGGTGGCCCATCGCGTTTTCCTTCCACCTGATCAGCGCTTCCGGGTGAACCAACCACTCCGATCGGGGCCCAACCACGGCTTCCGGATCAATGGCATAGAGCAGTTTCGCTTCTATTGACCCTTGGGACGCTGCCCTGGCAAGCCAGTGCCCGTGGTAAAGGCTCGGCGCAGCCACCAATGACTCGCACTCTCCAAGTCGCCGCTCATTGTCAACCAGACCCACTGGGTCCGGATGCATACCCGCATTGCGAAGAAAATCGAATGAAGCGACCGGGTCATTCTCTATCAGATCTCGGCACTCACGTACGGCAAGCTCCATCAGGTAGCTCGCGTCCGAATCACCCGCATCCGATCGCTTCTTCAGCGCGACCATGTACTCCAGCGCGTCCCCGGGAGGTCGTGGCTCACGGCTTCCCCCGATCTCATAGGCCTTCGGGCCAATCCAGCGGAAAACGGGGGAGTTCCTGGGCGGCCCCGCAAGTGGTACGGCGGTACCGGCCCGCGTCGGCAATGCATCGGCCGCAGCGGGACCACTTCTCGACGGCAGGTCACCGGTAACAGCAACACTTCGTTGGGGGCCTCCTTGCCTGCCCGGAACAAAGGCGCCAATCGCAATCAATGCCACAAGGCCACCCGCAAGCACCATCCACGTCACCGCACGCCAACGTCGCATCCACACCCCTCCCTGGACCACGCCAGCCGCTGCCTGACGTGGTCCAGTAGATCAGAACCTGTAACCCAGGCCCAGCATCACGCCATTCTGGATCTGCCCATCGCGGCGCTCGCCCACGTAGTCGGCCATGATCGACAGACGCTCGCTGGCGCGGCTGGTCACACCCACATTCCAGGCCAGCACCTGCTCGCCAACCGCCTGGCTGCTGGCGCCAAACACCAGGTCCGGCGCGGCGGCGAAACCGGTGCTGTAACGCGCCTGGGTATCGCCCAGTTCCTTCTGCCAGACCACGCGGGCACGCGGGGTGATGCGCTCACCCTTGTTGCCTTCGAAGGTCTTGAACAGCTGCAGGCCGGCACCGACCCGGATGCTCTCCAGGCTGCCACTGCGGCCGATCAGCGCACCGGCACCCTGCCCCTCGTTGAAGCGCGTGGCCGAGGTACGGGCGTAGTCCACCACCGGCAGCAGCGGCTGGATCACCAGACCCTTGCCGGTGGTGAAGGAGAACGCGTGCTCGACCCGCGCCGAGATCGCATCATTGCTGTACCTGGCGCGCAGTGGCTGCTGCAGGCCCTCGATGCCGTCGATGCTGCGGCGCGTGTCATGGCGCAGGTCGGTGTAGCGCACCGCGGCCGACAGGTAGCCACGCGAGTAAGTGGCATCCAGGTAGCCGCCGATATCCAGTGCACGCACATCGCCGGTGAAGCCGGAATTTCCGCTGCCCTTGGTCGACATGTCCGCCGCCGCAACGCTGACACCCAACGTCACACGATCGTCGGCCAGGCGCGTGTCGGCGCCGATCACGATGCCGCCCACGGTGTGGCTCAGGCCGGCAACGCCGCCCTCGGCGTCGATACGGCCATGGCTGGCGAAACCACGCGCCCAGAGGCCACGATTGCGGCCAGCCTCAGCACCACCCGCGGTACCGCCCGCCGTTGGCTCGACCAGATGCATGGCCAATTGATTGAACAGGCTGCCATGGCGGAGCCCCGGCTGTGTGGACACCGACTGTGCCACCTGCGAAGCCAGACCCTCGGCATCGCCACCGCTGCGCATTGCGGCCTGGTGCTGCTGCACCACGTTGCCGATGCTGCCCACCAGCGCGTTGTCGGCCAGGCGCAGACCGGCATGCGCATCGCCACGCAACGCACCTGCCTGCTGCGCGACCACGTCCCTGTCGGCGAACTGAAGCAGGCCGAGCAGAGGATGCAGGGCTGACGTCGATTGTGACGCCGCCGTTCTCAATGCTTCACCGAGTCCAGTGCCGGACACGCCATTGGCGAACACGGAAACATCATCGAAGGCCGGATTTGCGACCGCCCGGATGCCTTCGCCGGTCTGCAGGATGCTGAAGCTGAGCAGCGAGTTGTTGCGCGGATGGAACATGCGCTGGGCGGCGTCGGTACTGGTCAGGTCAACGCTGTATCCGGAGCCGTCCTGGCGCTCGGCTTTCGTGAAGGCCACCTGCCCGGGTTGCAGCGGCGCCACGCTTGCATCGAATGTGCTGCTGCGGTTCGCCAGCAGCTTGCCGGTCAGCTGGCTGCCTTCCTTGCTGCCATAGATGCGCCCCTCCACCAGCGGAATCGAAAGATCCTGCCGGTAGTACCCAGGTGCTACATCCAGCGCGAGCTTGCCTGCCGAACCGCCGATCAGGAAGCCTGGCGCCGTGATGGCCGACCCGTTTCCACAATTGAAGTACGTGCTGACGCTCTCGCAGCGATGCACCTCGAACGCACCGAGCACCAGACCCGCCTGGCTCGTTTCCGGGGTGATGTCGAACAGCAACCTGCCCGCGTTGGGATACGCGAAACTGACGTAGCCATTGACCGTCAGTTGCCCGCCCTGCGGATGAAGGTCACCGCCCGCCACTCGCAGCCTCGCAACCTGGGGGACGTTCCAGGGATAGTCGGGGCTGCTTTTGTCCTCGACATAGGCCGTGGCCCCGATGGTCCCGTGCCCGGTCAGCAGCGCTCCCGGGTCCAGCGTTGCGACGGCCGTGGAGATGCGCCCGCCCGCCATCACAGCGCGCCCCCCCTTCTTGATCAGAACCGTGTCCTTGTTGTCCAGTTCACTGCCCGCGCCGATGCCGAGCAGGCCCGACACCGTCGTGTCTTCCGCTTTCAGTCGCCCCCCTTCCAGGGTAACCGCGCCAGCGTCTCCCACGATCGTGTAAAGGGTGACCAGACGGCCGCTGGCTGTCACGTTCACATTGCCCGCTTCCGCCCACAGGATCTCGGTCCCGCTCGACGTATCGGCCAGCCATCTGCCACCACGTTCAAGTCGGATCATGCCGAAGACATCGCCGGACGCGACCTTGAGTGCATCGAACGATGCCGCACCGTAACCCACCGCATACTCATACTGCCCTGCGTGGAAATTGGGGTTCAGGTCGCCACGCGCACTCCCTGCCACACGGAGGTAGTCGGCGGACAGGTCGACGCGCTCTGACGTGGTGATGATCCGGTCACTGAAGATATCGACACCGTCATACACCGTGCAGTTGTCCACGGTCGGGCAGAACTGGGCCGGCTTGCCGGTCCTGGGATCGAAGTAAGTGAGAAAAGAACCGAACGGCACCTTCATCCCCTTGATGGCGCCCACGACGCGTGCGATGGCTTCCGGTGGCGCGGTACCCTGCATCATCTTCGCGTAGTGCAGATCGGAGACCTGCTGGGCGCTCGGCACCACTTTTCCGCCAGCCGTGCTGCCGTGGATCATGAAGATGTTCTCGGGATAGCTGGGGTCGATCTCGGGGAGATCGTAGTCGGCGATACGACGTTCAACGCCACCGATGAAGCTGGTGCCGCAGGCCGAAATGCACTTCCCCTGAAACACCGAGGTGATCCCGCGCTGGCGCAGCAGTTCTCCGGTTCCCCTGCCCGCAGCGGCGTCGCCGCCGGGGCTGTTGCGGAACACCACCTCGTTGATGACCCTGCCTTTGCTCGCCGCCGCATCCAGGATCATGCGCAGCCTGACGTGGTCCTGGTAGTTGACGCCACCCGTCGCGATGACCCGGTCACCATTGATGTGGAAGGTATAGGCCGAGGCTGCCATGGGAAGCCACGCACCCGCCAATGCAAGACAGACAGCGGCGCTGAGCGGAGTGCGGCGGCGGAATCCAGGCGCGCGGATAGCGCTTTTCATTTGGACCATCCTGAAAGGTAAGGGAGGACGCGGGGTCGTGCGGGCGCGGGCGACGGATTGACACTCGTCACGTCACGCGGTTGCTAACGCACGACCGAAGGCTCCTCCCCCAGTCAGAACCCGACCGGAATCGCGAACGTCGCCGGAACCGGCTGCTACCCCGAGCCTCATATGCCAGCCCAGGCCAGCAACCGGATCACGATGACGTGCGTCGGCAGTGAACACGTCGGTCCAGGCCTTGAACGGCGGCGAGCGCTGGGGGAATCAAACTGCCGCTGCAGGGAGAGCGGAGAACACGCCAACGCTGAAACATCAGAGCGGGCAGGAGAATTCGAGGCAACAAAAAAGCCCCTATTTCTAGGGGCTTTTTTGAGTAACTGGCGGAGTGAGAGGGATTCGAACCCTCGATAGAGCTTTTGACCCTATACTCCCTTAGCAGGGGAGCCCCTTCAGCCGCTCGGGCATCACTCCGGGGTTTTCACCGCGTCTGGTGCGTTGCACCTCAGCGGGGCGTGAATCATAACGTTAATCGAGTGCGAAGGTAAAGCGTTATTCGGCAGAATTTTCACTACCGGTGCCACCGGCTTCGTCACCACGCTGGATGCGCTGATAGATCTCTTCGCGATGCACAGCGACGTCCTTCGGCGCAGTGATGCCGATACGCACCTGGTTACCCTTGACGCCAAGCACGGTGACGCTCACCGAGTCACCGATCATCAGGGTTTCGCCGACGCGGCGAGTCAGGATCAACATTTTTGTAAGTCTCCATGGAACCGTGTGGAAGGGTATCCCCCACCGGCTTGACGCTCCGTCAAGAAGCGCTACCACGACAAAGGGAAAAGATTCGCAATGGTACCGCCAGCCGTCCCGCTCCTACAAGGAGGGGGACGGCGGGGTTCATCACAGGCGGGGGCTGACCCATTCGACGACTGCAGCCAGCGCAGTGGCAAGGGCGGGCCCGTCCTCGCCACCACCCTGGGCGAGGTCCGGGCGTCCGCCGCCCTTGCCCCCGATCTGACCGGCAATATGGGACAACAGTTCCCCGGCCTTGACCTTGCCCATTGCGCTGCCGTTCACGCCCGCGACCAGGGCAGCCTTGCCGTCCTGGGCGCCGGCCAGCACGATCACGGCGTCGCCCAGCTGCTGCTTCAGGCGATCCATGGCATCACGCAGGGCCTTGGCATCGAAACCCTCCAGGCGGGCAGCCAGCACCTTCACACCGGCGACCTCGACGGCCTGCCCGGACAGGTCGGCGGTGGCACCGGCGGCGGCCTTGGCCTTCACGGCCTCCAGCTCACGCTCCAGCTGCTTCTGCCGCTGGCCGAGCACACGGATCTTCTCGACCACGTCAGCGGCGCTGCCGCCGAGCAGTTCGGCGGCCTCGGCCAGGCGGGCCTCTTCGGCATCCACGTAATCCAGCGCGCCCTGGCCGGTGACCGCCTCGATACGGCGCACGCCGGCGGAGACACCGCCCTCGGAGGTGATCTTGAACAGACCGATGTCGCCCGTACGGTTGACGTGGGTACCGCCACACAGCTCGGTGGAGTAGTCACCCATCTTCAGCACGCGCACGTGTTCGCCGTACTTCTCGCCGAACAGCGCCATCGCGCCGAAGTCCAGCGCCTCCTGCATGCCCATGTTGTGCACTTCGGCGGCGTTGTTGGCGCGCACCTGCTGGTTGACCTTGCGCTCGATGATCGCCAGCTCTTCGGCGCTGATCGGCTGGAAATGCGAGAAGTCGAAGCGCAGGCGGTCCGGTGCCACCAGCGAGCCCTTCTGCTGCACATGGGTGCCCAGCACCTCGCGCAGCGCGGCGTGCAGCAGGTGGGTGGCCGAGTGGTTGAGGATGGTGGCGCCACGGCGCTCGCCATCGACCTCGCCGGACAGCACGTCGCCCACCTTCAGGCCACCTTTGGACAGGGTGCCGACATGGCCATGGAACTGGCCGGCAAACTTCTGGGTGTCGTCCACCGCCAGGTGCACGCCGTTGCCGGTCAGCACGCCGGTGTCGCCGACCTGGCCGCCGGACTCGGCATAGAACGGGGTCTGGTCGGTGATCACGATGACCGCATCGCCCGCATCGGCCGACTGCACCGGACGCCCGTCCTTCAGCACTGCCAGCACGGTCAGGCCTTCGGCCTGCAGGCGGTCGTAGCCAAGGAAGCGGGTCGGGCTGAGGGTTGCCACCAGATCGGCCGGCAACGTCACGCCACCACCAAACTTGCCGGCCGCACGCGCGGTCTCGCGCTGCTGCTCCATCGCGGCATCGAAGCCGGCGATGTCCACCGTCAGGTCACGCTCACGGGCGATGTCCTGGGTCAGGTCGAGCGGGAAGCCGTAGGTGTCGTACAGGCGGAACGCGTCTGCGCCCGGGATCACGCCATGGCTGGCCTTGGCCGCCACGTCCTCGAAGATCTTCATGCCGGCGTCGAGGGTCTCGGCGAAACGCTCTTCCTCAGCCTGCAGCGCTCGGGTCACGGTATCCACCGCTGCCGGCAGCTCCGGATAGGCAACGCCCATCTGCTCGACCAGGGTCGGCACCAGCTTGCTGAAGAACGGCTGGCGCACGCCCAGCATCCAGCCGTGACGCAGCGCGCGGCGGATGATCCGGCGCAGCACATAGCCGCGACCTTCGTTGGACGGCAGCACGCCGTCGACGATCAGGAACGAACAGGCACGGATGTGATCGGCGATCACGCGCAGCGACTTGTTCTCCAGGTCGGCGGTACCGGTCAGCTCCGAGGCCTTGCGGATCAGCGCCTGGAACAGGTCGATCTCGTAGTTGGTGTGCACGTGCTGCAGGATCGCCGCCAGGCGCTCCAGGCCCATGCCGGTATCCACGCACGGCGCCGGCAGTGGCACCAGGGTGCCGTCGGGCTGGCGGTCGAACTGCATGAACACCAGGTTCCAGATTTCGATGAAGCGATCGCCATCTTCATCCGGCGAACCCGGGGGGCCGCCGGCGATATGGTCGCCGTGGTCGTAGAAGATCTCGGTGCACGGGCCGCACGGACCGGTGTCGGCCATCTGCCAGAAGTTGTCCGAGGCGAAGGGTGCGCCCTTGTTGTCGCCGATACGCACGATGCGCTCTTCCGGAATGCCGACCATGTCGCGCCACAACGCGTAGGCTTCGTCGTCAGTCTGGTACACGGTGACCAGCAGGCGTTCGGCCGGCAGCTTCCAGACCTGGGTCAACAGCTCCCACGCCCAGGCGATTGCGTCCTTCTTGAAGTAATCGCCGAACGACCAGTTGCCCAGCATTTCAAAGAAGGTGTGGTGGCGAGCGGTGTAACCGACCTGATCCAGGTCGTTGTGCTTGCCGCCAGCGCGCAGGCAGCGCTGGACGTCGGCTGCGCGCACGTAGCTGCGCTTCTCCGCACCAAGGAACACGTCCTTGAACTGCACCATGCCGGAGTTGGTGAACAGCAGGGTCGGATCATTGCCCGGCACCAGCGGCGCCGACGGCACGATGGTGTGGCCTTTGCCCTTGAAGAATTCAAGGAAGTCGCTGCGGATCTGGGAAGTCGTGAATTTGGCGGATGCGTTCATTGGGGGCTGGCAGTCTGCGGGCCGGCGGACCCGGACCACCGGCCGCGCTGGCCAGGGTCACGAGGGACCGCCGAAAACCTAAAGGGTATCAGGCCCGGCGCCGCCAGTCTCAGTCATCCGGGTCGTAGCGGGTCGCCCGGCGGATGCTGTCGCCATCAAAGCCCCGCCGGGCCAGCAGATCGGCCGCCTTGCGCCGCTGTGCAAGGTCCTGCGGGCCGGCCTCGCCAAAGCGACGGCGGACCAGATCCCGGGCGTTCTCGGTCCAGTCCCCTTCAAAGGTGTCCATCGCCGCAGCAATCTGCTCGCTGTCCAGACCGTGGGTTCCCAGTTCGGCACGCACATGGATCGGCCCGTAACCGGTATTGGCGCGCATCCGCACCAGGTTCTCGGCGAACCGGGTGTCGTCCTGCCATCCAGCCTCGGTCAGCTTGTCGACCGCAGCCTGCGCCGCCTCGTCCTCGATGCCACGTGCGGTCAATTTGCGCGCCAGCTCCTTGCGCGAGTGTTCGCGACGCACCAGCAGGCCCAAGGCGCGCTGTACGGGCGTCTGTTCGCGGATACGGCGCTTGCGGCCGGGTGCCGGGGCGTCGGAATCGTGCATGCTCGCCTTCAATCAAATGCGCCGTCCCTGGCGCTTCCCCCGTCGGGGAATACCGAATCTGCAGGACAGGGCGACGTCACTGACGGCGCCGCCCTGCCCCACAGCAAGACTTACTCGTCGTCGCCTTCGTCGTCGCCTTCCTCGCGGGTGGCTTCGGTCGGCTGGAACTTCTCGCGCAGCTCAGCCTCGAGCTTGGCGGCAACGGTCGGGTTGTCGCGCAGATACCCACGGGCATTGTCCTTGCCCTGGCCGATGCGCTCTTCGCCATAGCTGTACCAGGCGCCGGCCTTCTCGACCAGCTTGGCCTCCACGCCCATGTCGATCAGTTCACCTTCGCGGCTGATGCCCTCGCCGTACAGGATCTCGGTGATGACCTGCTTGAACGGCGGTGCCAGCTTGTTCTTGACGACCTTGATCTTGGTCTGGTTGCCGATGATCTCGTCGCCCTTCTTGATCGCGCCAATACGGCGGATATCCAAGCGCACCGAGGCATAGAACTTCAGCGCGTTGCCGCCGGTGGTTACTTCCGGGCTCTGGCCCGGCATCATCACGCCGATCTTCATGCGCAGCTGGTTGATGAAGACCACCAGGGTATTGGAGCGCTTGATGTTGCCGGTCAGCTTGCGCAGCGCCTGGCTCATCAGGCGGGCCTGCAGGCCTGGCAGCTGATCGCCCATCTCGCCTTCGATTTCCGCCTTCGGGGTCAGCGCCGCAACCGAGTCGACCACCAGGATGTCCACCGAGCCGGAACGCACCAGCATGTCGGCGATTTCAAGCGCCTGTTCACCGGTATCCGGCTGCGACAGCAGCAGGTCGTCCACGTTCACGCCCAGCTTGCCCGCGTAGATCGGATCCAGCGCGTGCTCGGCATCGATGAAGGCCGCGGTGCCGCCCATCTTCTGGCATTCGGCGATGGCCTGCAGGGTCAGGGTGGTCTTGCCCGAGGATTCCGGCCCGTAGATCTCAACGACACGGCCCTTCGGCAGACCGCCAATGCCCAGTGCGATGTCGAGCATCAGCGAGCCGGTCGGGATGGCTTCAACGGGCTCGACCACGCGGTCGCCCATGCGCATCACCGAGCCCTTGCCGAACTGCTTCTCGATCTGGCCCAGAGCTGCAGCGAGGGCGCGCTTCTTGTTCTCGTCCATCGGATTGGTCCTTGCAGAGGTGATGTCGTTGGAGGTGCTGTCTTTGGGGGTCTTCTTTGCCATGGGTTCACTTTAAGTCGGACGTATCGCACAGGCTGAGATTCTGCCCGGCGCTCTGAAAAGAATTATCGGACATCCGTACCAACCTCAGTGGAACCAGAGAATCGCCACAAAAGACCGCGGGGTAATGCGCTATGGAACAGGTCAACGGTTGGGCCGCAGCAGGCCGCAATAGAGGCCCTCGATCGCGAAATCCTGGTCCGGCAACACCTCGATCGGCTTGTAATCGGGGTTGCGCGGCAGCAGGCGGATGCGGTCCTTGGCGATCTTCAGCAGCTTGACGGTGATCTCGTCATCGATGCGGGCCACCACGATCTGCCCGGAATGGGCGTCGCGGGTGCGATGCACGCCGATCAGGTCACCATCGAAGATGCCCTCGTCGATCATCGAATCGCCCTGCACCTTCAGCAGATAGTCCGGCGCTGGCGAGAAGAACACCCGGTCCAGCACCACGAAATCGTCCGAGCCGATGTCTGCACCGATCGGCAGGCCGGCCGCGACCCTGCCCAGCACCGGCAGGCGCAGGACGCTGTCGGGCAGGCCCGGCTCGGCCAGCTTCTCCACCGGCGGCGCCTGCACCAGGCGGATGCCGCGGGCCTGGCCCGGAATGCGACGGATCGCACCGGCCTGCTCCAACGCCTCCAGGTGGTACTGGGCCGCCCGTACGCCCTTGAAGCCGAACGCACGTGCGATTTCAGTCTGCGACGGCGGTGCGCCTTCGCTCTCGATACGCTCGGCGATCAACTGCAGGATCGCCTGCTGGGTGTCGGTCAGGTCCATGGTTAGTAGTATTACTACTAATACCCGTGACCGCAAGTGCCGAGGGCGACCCGGCGTGGTGTCGACCCAGGCCGACCTGTGGTGACCAGCCATGCTCGGCAAGCGTCGCCGGGCACGGCCCGGCGCTACCGGGGAATCGCTGCGCGATTCTGCGGTTCCTCTGGAACCGCGACAGGCGCACTTCGTGCACCTGCCTATGTGTGTTTACCGCTTCTCCAGATCGAGAACAGGATCCAGACGCCGCAGAAACCGGCGCCGATGAAGCCGCACACGCCCAGAGCCAGCAGCCAGCGGCTGGAGACACCACCGACACTGTGCATCACGATCGAAGAGCCGATGATCAACGCAGCGGTGACGATGCCCATCACCAGCCGGTTCGCCGCACGATTGACCTGCTCGCCGAACCCCTGCAGCGCGCTGGTCTCAACCTTCAGCTGCAACCGACCACTACGTGCGGCCTGGACCAGCTTGCGCAGGTCGCGCGGCAGCTCGCCGGCGAAATCGACCAGGCCCAGGAGGCTGCGTCGCCCACGCTTGAGCAGCGCCCGCGGCGCATAGCGTTGCAGTACCACGCGCTCCAGGAACGGGCGTGCTGCGCTGGCCATGTCGAAATCCGGGTCCAGCTGCCGGCCCATGCCTTCCAGTGTCAGGAACGCCTTGATCATCAGTGCCAGGTCGGCCGGCAGGGTCAGGCTGTAGCTGCGCAGCAGCTGGGTGATGTCGCCCAGCATCAGGCCGATGCGCAGGTCCTTCAGCGGCACGCCACGGTACTGGTCCACGAACTGGCTGATGTCGTGCTGCAGCCGGTTCTCGTCCACCTCCACGCCGCCGGCCCAGTCCAGCAGGACGTCGGCCACACCCTGGGGGTCCTGCTCGACCAACCCATGCAGCAGCTGCGCGACCTGGAAGCGGCGCACCTCGGACAGTGCGCCGACCATGCCGAAATCGATCACGCCGATGCGGCCGTCGCGCAGGTAGATGATGTTGCCGGGGTGCGGATCGGCGTGGAAGCTGCCGTCCTCCAGCACCATCTTCAACACGATGTCGGCGCCACGCCGTGCCAGTTCGCGGCGGTCCAGCCCCGCTGCATCGACGCCGGCCAGATCACGGCCCGGAATGCCGTCGACGAAGTCCTGGACGTTCAGGCTCTCGCAGGTCCATTGCCAGTGAACGCTTGGGATCAGGATGTCATCGCGGCCGCTGAAGTTGCGCGCGATACGCTCGGCGTTGCGGCATTCGGCGGCGAAGTCCAGCTCACGGCGCAGCGACACGGTGAACTGCTGCACGACCTCGGTCGGGCGGTAGCGGCGCAGGTCAGGCAGGCGCGCCTCGACGATCTCGGCCAGGCGCGCCAGCAGCCGCAGATCGGCCTCGACCACGTCACGGATGCCAGGGCGACGTACCTTCAGTACCACCTCGCGGCCGTCATGCAGGCGCGCACGGTGGGCCTGCGCCAGCGACGCGGCCGCCATCGGGGTTTCATCGAGGAAGGCGAACACCTGTGCCGGCGATGCGCCGAGGTCAGCCTCCAGCTGCTCGCGGATATCCGCGTAAGGAAGTGCAGGCACCGCGTTCTGCAGTTCGGACAGCTCGGCGATCCACTCCGGCGGCAGCAGGTCGACGCGCGTCGCCAGCACCTGGCCAAGCTTGACGAACGTCGGCCCGAGATCCTGCATTGCGCTGCGCACGCGCACCGGCGCGGTCATCCGCAGCAGCTCCTGGCGGTCCTCGTTCCAGTGCAGCAGGCGCCCTGCCCGCTCCAGCGTGGAGGCCAGGCCGATGCGCCGCACCACATCGCCGAAGCCATAGCGGATCAGGACGCCAGCGATTTCCTGCAGGCGGCCCAGGTCGCGGACGGTGCCCAGCGTTTCCCACATCATGCATGCTCCGGACGATTACCGGAGCAGCATGTCACAGCTGGGCGTCGATACCGCGCAATGCCGCCGCCACGGTCTGCCGGCGGATGGCTTCGCGGTCCCCGTCGAACTGGAACAGCTCGGCGCGGGCATAACCGCCACGGCGCTTCCAGCCGATCCAGACGCTGCCGACCGGTTTGTCCGGGCTGCCACCACCCGGACCGGCGATGCCGGTCACCGCCACGGCGATACCGGCACCGGAATTGACCAGTGCACCGGACACCATCTCCAGCACGGTTTCGCGGCTGACCGCGCCGAACTGCTCCAGGGTCTGCGCGCGCACGCCGAGCAGGCGCTGCTTGGCTTCGTAGCTGTAGACCACCATGCCGCAGTCGAAGAACGCCGAGGAGCCGGCGATATCGGTCATGCACTTGGCGATCCAGCCGCCACTGCAGCTTTCTGCGGTCACCAGCTGTAGCGAGGCCTGCTGCAGGCGCTGCCCGAGCGCGGCGGACTGGGCGTTGAGATCGGCGTCGGTGGGGATGGACATCGGCATGACGGTGCGGTGAAGAACCTGCACGTTGTACCGCAGATGACCGCCTGATGTCGCGGGCCGCAGCGATGGCAGGCGCCGGGCAGAACCCGGCGCTAGCTCACCACTCCGGCAGCTTTTCCGGCAGCAATGCACGGATCGGTGCACCGTCGGCGCTGGCGGCCAGCTTCTCGGCTTCGGCGATCGGCAGATCGACCTGCAGCAACCAGCCCTCTTCGTCAGCCTGTTCGCTGCGGATCACTTCCAGCTGGTGCAGGCGCGCGCGCAGGCGGCCGGCGTCCGGCGGCAGGCGCAGCTCGCCGGTGACATGCTGCAGGCCCAGGCGCTTGCCCAGCACTGCCTGCAGCAGGTCCAGGCCCTGCCCGTCGCGCGCGGAAATCCACACTCGCTCGCGGCGCGACTCGTCGGGCACGCCATCCTGTCCGTCATGACGGACATCAGCGCCGTCGATGCGGTCGATCTTGTTGAACACCAGCAACTGCGGCAGATCGCCGGCACCGACCGCGGTCAGCACCTCGTCGACCTGAGCGATGCGCTCCTCACGGTGCGGATCGGCAGCGTCAACCACATGCAGCAGAAAGTCGGCCTCGCGCGCCTCCGACAGGGTAGAGCGGAAGGCGGCGACCAGGTCATGCGGTAGATCACGGACAAAGCCGACGGTGTCGGCCAGCACCACGTTGCCACCGGGCACCGCGATGCGGCGCACGGTCGGGTCCAGGGTCGCGAACAGCTGGTCGGCGGCGTACGCTTCGGCACCGGTCATGGCGTTGAACAGGGTCGACTTGCCAGCATTGGTGTAACCCACCAGGGCCACCCGCGGCAGCTCGCTGCGCACACGCGCACGGCGCATCTGGGTACGCTGGACTTCCACCTTCTCCAGTCGCTTCTGCAACTGCTCTACCCGCTTCTGCAGCAGGCGGCGGTCGGTTTCCAGCTGGGTTTCACCCGGGCCGCGCAGGCCGATCGAACCACCACGCTGGCGCTCGAGGTGGGTCCAGCCGCGTACCAGCCGCGTGGCCAGATGGCGCAGCTGCGCCAGCTCGACCTGCAGCTTGCCTTCGTGGCTGTGCGCACGCTGGGCAAAGATGTCCAGGATCAGGCCGGTACGGTCAATCACCCGACGCTCGAGGAAGCGCTCAAGGTTGCGCTCCTGGCCGGGACTCAACGCATGGTTGACCAGGATCAGGTCGGCACCGGTCGCGTCGGCCGCGGCCTTGATCTCGTCCAGCTTGCCGCTGCCGATCAGGGTCGAGGGATTGGGACGGTCCAGGCGCGCGGTGATCGTCGCGGCAATGCTGGCCCCAGCCGAGCGGGCCAGATCACCGAACTCTTCCAGCACATCGTCTTCCAGCTTGCCGAAATGGGGCTGGATCAACAGGGCGTGTTCGCCCTTTTTCGAGCGGTCAAACATTCACCACTCCGGTCTTACTCGTCTGCTTCATCACCCGCCTGACCATTTTCACCTGACTGCACATAGCCACCGCCCGGACCGACCTTCACATTGCGTGCCGGAACCACGGTGGAAATGGCGTGCTTGTAGACCATCTGGCTGACCGTATTGCGCAGCAGGACCACGAACTGGTCGAACGATTCGATCGTGCCCTGCAACTTGATGCCGTTGACCAGGTACACCGAAACCGGCACGCGTTCGCGCCGCAGTGCGTTCAAGAAAGGATCCTGCAGCGATTGCCCCTTGGACATTGCACACTCCTGATTATTGTTCTTATTGGGTTGCCGACGGTTGCCACGGCCCCCGAGCCGACCGCCGACCGATGATGTTACACGGCTGGCGGGGATTCAGCGTGCGACGAAGGTCGACACGGCGCCGGCCAGGCGCTCCTGATCCATATGGGGGTCGAACCAGCGCGCATCAAGCTCGCCGCGCAGCCAGGTCAGCTGGCGCTTGGCCAGCTGACGGGTGGCGAAGATGGCCTTGTCACGGAAACGGGCGGCGTCGCCCTCCCCGTCCAGGTATTCCCAGGCCTGGCGATAGCCCACCGCGCGCACCGCTGGCAGGTCCAGCGGCGACTCCACCGCAGCCATCTGCGGCATCGCGCGCAGCGCCCGCACCTCGTCGAGGAAGCCCTGCGTCAGCATGGCCTCGAAGCGCGCTTCGATGCGCTGATGCAGTACGGCGCGGTCGCGCGGCGCCAGGATCAGCTTGAGGGTGCGCACCGGCAGCGGCGCCACACCCGGCCGCCGCTGCCATTCAGAGATGGGGGTACCGGTCAGGCGATAGACCTCGAGCGCTCGCTGGATGCGCTGCGGGTCGGTGGCGTGGATGCGCGCGGCGGCGGCCGGATCGACCTTGGCCAGTTCCGCATGCAGCGCCGCCCAACCGCGTTCGCCTGCCTCGGCGCTGAGCGCTTCGCGCGTCGCCGGATCGGCCTCCGGCATCGGCGACAGGCCCTGCAGCAGGGCCCGGAAGTACAGCCCCGTGCCACCCGCCAGGATCGGCAACTTGCCACGCGCGACGATGTCGGCCACGACCCGGCCGGCATCAGCGGCAAATTCGGCCGCCGAATAGGTCTGCCACGGATCACGCAGGTCCAGCAGGTGGTGCTGCGCCAGTGCGCGCTCAGCGGCGTCGGGCTTGGCCGAACCGATATCAAGGTGGCGGTACACCAATGCCGAGTCGACGCTGACGATCTCACCATCCAGCTGCCGCGCCAGGGCGATCGCCGTGGCGGTCTTGCCACTGGCAGTCGGCCCCATCACGGCGATCGCCAAGGGCCGCCGGTCGATGCCCATCAGTCTTCGTCCGGCCAGCGGATCGTCGGCGCAGCGTCGGCACGCGGCGTCGGCACAGCTTCCACCGCCTGCCAGATCTTCAGCGCATCGACCGTGGCCGCCACGTCATGCACGCGCACGATGCGCGCGCCACGCTGGACCGCAATCAGGTGCGCGGCCACCGAAGCCGCCACTCGTTCGGAGGGCGTGTCGCGGCCGGTGAGTTCTCCCAGGCTGCGCTTGCGAGACAGACCGGCCAGCATCGGCACACCCAGTTCCAGGAAGCGCTCCGAACGCGCCAGCAGGGTCATGTTGTGGGCGGTGGTCTTGCCGAAGCCGAAACCGAGATCGATCAGCAGGTTCTTCTTCGCGATACCTGCCATCTCGGCGGCGAACAGGCGCTGCACCAGGAAACCGTGCACCTCGGCGACCACGTCGTCGTAGTGCGGACCGGCCTGCATGTGGCCCGGTTCGCCCTGCATGTGCATCAGCACCACCGGCACGCCGGTTTCAGCGGCGGCGTCCAGCGCCCCCTCCTGACGCAGGCCGAAGATGTCGTTGATCATGCCGGCGCCTGCGGCCACCGCCGCACGCATCACGTCCGGCTTGAAGGTATCGATGCTGATCGGCACCGAGGTGCGGGCGGTCAGCTGCTCGATCACCGGAATCACCCGGCGCAGCTCGTCCTCGACCGATACCGGCGCGGCGCCCGGACGGGTCGATTCGCCGCCGATGTCCAGCAGATCGGCACCCTCCTCGACCAGTTTCAGGCCGTGCGCGACCGCCGCCTCGGTGCTGCCGTGCGCGCCGCCATCGGAAAACGAGTCCGGGGTGACATTGACGATGCCCATGACCCGGGCACGGTCGAGGCGCAGGATGCGGCCGGCGCAATCGAGCTGGGGCGAGGTATCGAACATGGGCAATCCTGCAGGGACAACAGCGGGTAGTTTAGTTCGGCAGGGCGGCGCCCTGCACCCGCAGAGGCAACGGCCGAAGCCAAAACCAAAGCGGCTCTGAATTGCTGATGGCCTGGCGGGGCGGTGTGGGGCAGCAGGACACGCCGTAAACCCATCCTTGGGGGCTCGTTGGCGCCATCCATGGCGCCAACGGTCCTGCAGCCCCACACCGCCCCACCTCCGACAGATTCTCGCGATCTGCAGTAGATCCACGCCATGCGTGGATGCTCTTCGTTCAATTGTCGAAATGTTCGATTTCGACGGAGATTGATCCACGCATGGCGTGGATCTGCCGTGTCGACCAAGGTCGACACCTACCAACACCTGCCGAGACCCCTCAACGGCGGCGGCGCTTGCGGTCCACGTACAGGGTCTTGGCGATGCTCAGCACGATGCCGACCACGATGCCCACCACGCAGCCCAGCAGCAGGTTGTCGGCGCCCAGGCCTACGCCCACGCCGACCACAGTGGCGATGACCATTTCGACGGTGTGGGAAATCGGTTCGGGCTTCGGGGCGGACATGCGGGCTCCAGCGTCAGTTCGGTTCTTCGGGAGGGTTTGACCCCAGAAACGACGAAGCCGGGTTGCCCCGGCCTCGTCTGGTATCACCTGCAGCCGGCCGTCAGTGCGATTCGGCCGGGCCTGCGATCGGAGGCAGCGGACGGGCATCGCCGCCCTTGTCGTTGCCACCGTCCTTGTTGGACTTGTTCCAGCCCATCGGCGGCGGCGGATCGCGACCTTCCATGATGGCGTCGATCTGCGGCGCATCGATGGTTTCGTACTGCAGCAACAGCTGCGACATCGTGTGCAGCTTGTCGATGTTGGCCGTCATCAGCTCGGTGGTGCGCGCGTAGGCCTCGTCGAGGATGTTGCGCACTTCCTCGTCGATACGGCGAGCGGTGTCGTTGGACACGCTCTTGTGCTGCGTGACCGAACGACCCAGGAACACCTCGTCGTCTTCTTCGCCATAGGCGATCGGGCCAAGCTGGTCGGACAGGCCCCACTTGGTGACCATGTTGCGGGCCATCTTGGTGGCGCGCTCGATGTCGTTCGAGGCACCGGTGGTGACCTTGTCGGCACCGAAGATCAGTTCCTCCGCCACGCGCCCACCGTACAGCGAGCACAGCTGCGACTTGATCGCCACGCGGTTCATCGAGTACTTGTCACCTTCCGGCAGGTACATGGTCACACCCAGCGCACGACCGCGCGGAATGATGGTGACCTTGTAGACCGGGTCATGCTCGGGCACCAGGCGGCCGACGATGGCGTGGCCAGCCTCGTGGTAGGCAGTCAGCGTCTTCTCTTCCTCGCTCATGGCCATCGAGCGGCGCTCGGCACCCATCAGGATCTTGTCGCGGGCACGGTCGAAGTGGTCCATGCGGACTTCCTTCTCGTTGCCACGCGCGGCGAACAGGGCCGCCTCGTTGCAGAGGTTGGCCAGGTCGGCACCGGAGAAGCCCGGGGTACCGCGCGCGATCACCATCGGCTCGACGTCATCGGCCAGCGGCAGCTTGCGCATGTGCACCTTCAGGATGTGCTCGCGGCCCTTCACGTCCGGCAGGCCGACCACGACCTGACGGTCAAAGCGGCCCGGACGCAGCAGCGCCGGGTCCAGCACGTCCGGACGGTTGGTCGCGGCGATCACGATCACGCCCTCGCCACCTTCGAAACCGTCCATCTCGACCAGCAGCTGGTTCAAGGTCTGCTCGCGCTCGTCATGACCGCCGCCCAGGCCGGCACCACGATGACGACCGACGGCATCGATTTCGTCGATGAAGATGATGCACGGGGCGTGCTTCTTGGCCTGCTCGAACATGTCACGCACGCGGCTGGCGCCGACGCCGACGAACATTTCCACGAAGTCCGAACCGGAGATCGAGAAGAACGGCACCTTGGCTTCGCCGGCGATGGCCTTGGCCAGCAGCGTCTTGCCGGTACCCGGCGGGCCGACCATCAGCACGCCGCGCGGGATCTTGCCACCCAGCTTGGTGAACTTCGACGGGTCGCGCAGGAAGTCGACCAGCTCGCCCACTTCTTCCTTGGCCTCGTCGCAACCAGCGACGTCGGCGAAGGTGACCTTGATCTGGTCCTCGCCCTGCAGCTTGGCGCGCGACTTGCCGAAGGACATCGCGCCCTTGGCACCGCCGCCACCGCCCTGCATCTGGCGCATGATGAACAACCAGAAGCCGATGATCAGGATGACCGGCAGGAAATTCATCAGGATCGCGCCAAGGGAGATGCCGCTGGACGGCTCGTCCTGCACGATCTCTACATTCTTGGTGCGCAGCACGTTGATCAGGTCACGATCGAACGGAGCGGTGATGGTGGACGACTGCCCACCACGGGTGGTGTAGGTCAGCTGGCTGGTACCACCGCGCATGTCACCGCCGAAGGCGACCTTCTGCACGTTGCCGCTGTCCACCTGGTCCAGGAACTGCGAATACGACGCGCCCTGCGCCCCAGCCCCGGAGGTCTTGGGCGAGAAGCTCTGGAAGACCACCATCAGCACGACGGCGACGACCACCCATAGCAGGAGGTTCTTGGTCAAGTCGTTCATCCTCATTGGCTCCGGTGTTCCTCTTAGTGCTGGCGTTGCGTTGGGGTCGAACTTGCGTACATTGCGAGCTTACTTCATGTGGGCGCGTTTTCCCTGACCCAAGGCATACACCTCGGGCGAGCGCTTGCGCGAGGCTTCCGGCTTGCGGATGGAGACCTTGTCGTACCGGCGGCGCATCTCGCGCACGTAGTCGTCAAAGCCTTCGCCCTGGAACAGCTTGATCAGGAACGCCCCACCGGTCTTGAGGTGGTTGTCGGCAAAATCCAGGGCCAGCTCCGCCAGGTGCATCATCCGCGGCTGGTCAACCGCGCCCACACCACTCTTATTGGGGGCCATGTCCGACAGCACAAGGTCTACCGGCTGATCCCCGAGCATGGCTTCAAACTGCGATAGGACGGTTTCTTCCCTGAAGTCACCGTGAAGGAACTCCACACCGGCCAGGGGCGGCATGTCCAGAATGTCCAGGGCCAGCACCCGGCCGGTATCGCCGATCTGTCTCCGTACCTGCTGCGACCAGCCGCCCGGCGCCGCGCCAAGATCGACCACGACCATGTGCGGCTTCAGCAACCGGTCACGTTCAAGCAGCTCTTCGAGCTTGTAGGCCGCGCGCGAGCGCATGCCTTCGGCCTGGGCCTTCTTCACGAAGGGGTCGGAGAAGTGTTCCTTGAGCCAGCGCTGGCTGCTTTTGCTGCGGGTAGCCATTGAAAATAGGGGCTGATGGGGTCCTCATGATACCCTGATCGCCCTATTCAACCGTGTTTTCCTGCATGTCCATCGCCCTGACCGCCTCCCAGACCCGTTTCCTGCGCGGCCACGCCCACGACCTGAAGGCCCTGCTGCAAACCGGCGGCAAGGGCGTGACCCCGGCCTTCATCGCTGAGCTGAACGAAGTGCTCGAGCGCCACGAACTGGTCAAGGTGAAGGTCGCTGCCGAGGACCGCGACGCCCGTGACGTGATGATCGGCGAGATCGTCGCAGCCACCGAGAGTGCACTGGTGCAGCGCATCGGCCACGTCGCCGTGCTTTACCGCCCGAGCAAGGAACAGCGCCAGATCGTGCTGCCGCGCGGCTGACCGGCCTACCGTCATGCAGCTGAACCACGAACCGCCTGATTACGCCTACAGCCTGCGCGCCGCCGATGGCCGCTCGGCCAGGGTCAACGAGCAGGTGCTGGGCAGCAGCTTCTTCCTGACCCCGGAACAGCTGGTCGCGCAGTGGCCGGTGGCGCGCGCCGCCGAGCTGCAACTGGCTGACCTGGAGCCGATTCTGGCCCTGAACCCGGCGTTGATCGTGCTCGGTACCGGCGAGCGCCAGGTGTTTCCGCCGGCTGCCGTGATGGCCGCCTGCCTGTCGCGCGGCATCGGCCTGGAAGTGATGAACAACCCAGCCGCCGCGCGCACCTTCAATATCCTCGCTGGCGAAGGGCGCAAGGTCGCCGCCGCCTTCATTCTCGAAGGCTGACGCGCCAGCCTGAAAGCAGGCCGACGGGCCTGAGCCGGCGCGGCTCGCCGGATCCGTTACGGCACGCAGCGGACGCCGGCGAACTCCTTCAGCCGCCCGATCAGGCTGCCACCCTGCACCCAGCGGACATCCATGACCTGCCAGTCCTGCTCCTGCCTCTGCAGCAGGACCCGGTCGGTCCAGCGATAGTCGCCTACCGCCATCTCCACGGGTACCCAGGTGGCATCGCCGCTCGCACCGGGCGGCCCAACCGTTACCGTTTCCGGTCGATCCGGTGCCATGAGATAGGGGCTCTGGTCCAGCATGTACGGCTTTTCGTCGGGCGCAGCCAGCGCGGCGCAGGCCTGTTCGTACGCGCGCTGCGCATTGATGGCTGCGCGCAGGGCATCGCCCAGCAACGGCTCCATCACCGCCTGATCCGACCCGCCGGCCTGTATGGCCGCGTAGAAGCGGGTGACGACATCATGTGGATTGTTGGCTGCGGCAATCAGGGGCGTGGCGAAGAGAAGCACGAAGACTGAAGAAAAGCGGGTCATGCGGCACCGGAGACGGCTGGGTCCGCTGCAGAATGCCGCCTCCCCGGCGGTCCTGGAAGATGGACAAACGGCAATCAGAGGCGCAAATGGCCATTGCCGTTCAGTCTGGGCGCACGCCGGGCATGGCCCGGCGCTACCGAAAATCGCGGTCGCTGCCGGGCTCGGGCCGACGCTACCCGTATCCGCCTGCGCTAGCGCGCCGGCAGATACTGCTGCGGGTCGACCGGCTTGCCGTTGTAGCGGGTGAGCCGACGGCGTTTGCGGCCCATGGGCCGCGCCGTCGGCGAACGCCCGGCGCGCTGCGCAGGGCTGGGGATCCGCCCATACGGCGAATCCGCCTATCAGCGCGCCGGCAGATACTGCTGCGGGTCGACCGGCTTGCCGTTGTAGCGGATCTCGAAGTGGACCATGTCGCGGTTCGCACCGGTGCGGCCCATCTCGGCGATCTGATCACCGGCCTTCACGCTCTGGCCCTCGTTCACCAGGCGCTTGCGGTTGTGGCCGTAGGCCGACAGCCACTGGTCACTGTGCTTGATGATGATCAACTCGCCATAGCCGACCAGACCGGCACCGGAATACACCACCACGCCATTGGCGGTGGCTTTTACCGCCTGGCCGCTGGTGCCGGCAATGTCCACGCCCTGCTTGGTCGCGTCACCCGCCACGTAGCGGCCCACGATCGCGCCATCCGCCGGCCAGCGCCAGGCGATATTGCTCTTCACCGGTCCCACCGGCGCCGGGGCCGGCGTGGTGCTTCCACCGCTGCTGCCACCCGGACGCGGCGCGGTGACCACCGTGGTCGGCGCGCGACCACCGCCGGCACCCGCGGGGTACAAGCGGATCACCTGCCCGGGATGGATGGTCGAGGGATTGTCCAGGTTGTTCCAGGCAATCAGATCGGCCGGCGTGATGTCGTGGATGCGGGCCAGCGCATAGATGGTGTCTCCCTTGCGCACCACCACGGTCTGCCCAGGCTTGGGCACCGAGGTCTTCGGCGTGGTCACGCCACCACCGGCGCTGCCGCCACCCGGGCGGACCACGGTAGCGGTGCCGCAGGCGGCCAGGGTGGAAACCAGCAATGCCAGTGCGCCGATGCGCACTCCCTTGCTCAGACGATCAGGACTCATGCGAACTTCGACCTCCATACAAGCCAGGCAACCAGCACCACCACCAGCACGGTGGCGATCCAGCCCAGCGGTTCAATCCAGCGACGCAGTGCCGCTTCGGCACGCGCACCACCGATACGGATGACCGCGGCCAGCACGAACACGCGCTTGCCACGACCGATCAGCATGCTCAACAGGTATTGCGGCATCGGCACGCCGACGATACCCGAAGCCCACGTGAAGACCTTCATCGGGATGGGCATGAAGCCGCCCAGTACCAGGAAGGTGAACACCGCCCACGGCGACTCGACCATCTTCGCCTGTACGGTGGTGATGCCCTGTTCGATCGTCGGCAGCATGCCCAGCGCCTCGAACAGCGGCTTGATCGCCTCGAAGGCGTAATGACCCAGCGCGTAGCCAACCACCGCGCCGACCATTGAGCCGGCCAGGCTCAGCGTGGCGAACCACCAGCCACGCTTCGGCTGGGCCACGCACATCGGCGCCAGCATCACTTCCGGCATCACCGGAAAGATGATCGCCTCGAAGAAGCTCAACACCGTCAGGTAGGTCGGTGCGCGTTCGTGCGCCGCCCACTTCATCGCCCGCTCGTACAGCGGCCCGAAAATCTTCATGCAACCCTGCTCCGTGGATTAGTCCAGCATGCCAGACAGCAGCGGCACGAACGTGACCGGCGCCAGCACGCGTTGTTCGATGCTGCCGTCGGCGTTGCGGTCCAGCTGTACCAGCGACTGACCGCCAGGCCCACCGACCGGGGCCACCAGGCGCCCCCCTTCGGCCAGCTGCCCCACCAGTTCATCGACCAGCGCCGGCGCCGCAGCGGTGACCACGATGGCGTCGAACGGGCCGTGCTCGGCCCAGCCGGCGCGGCCGTCATCATGCTTGGTGCGGATGTTCATGCCCAGCGCACGGAAGCGCTTGCGCGCCTGGCGCAGCAGGTCGCCGATGCGCTCGACGGTATAGATCTCCAGGCCCAGCGCGCCCAGCACGGCAGCCTGGTAGCCGGAACCGGTGCCGACTTCCAGCACCTTCTTCGGCGACACCTGCAGCACCGCCTCGGTCATCCGCGCGACCACCCAGGGCTGCGAGATGGTCTGGCCGTGGCCGATCGGCAGGGCCGTGTCTTCGTAGGCGCGCGACGCCAGTGCTTCATCGATGAACAGATGGCGCGGCACCACACGGATCGCATTCAAGGTCGCCTCGTCGACGATGCCAGCTTCGCGCAGGCGATCGACCAGGCGGTCACGTACGCGCTGCGAGGTCATGCCGATGCCGACGGCTTCCGGCTGCAGGCGCAGGCGTGGGCTCATGCCGGCCGGTCCAGGGCGGCACTGAGGCCGCCGACCCAGCTGGCCACCTTCTCCAGTGCCTGGTAGCGGGTCAGGTCGACCTGGATCGGGGTGATCGAGATATGGCCGGTGCGCACCGCGTGGAAATCGGTGCCGGGGCCGGAATCCTGCTCACGGCCCGCCGGGCCGATCCAGTAGACCTCATTGCCGCGCGGGTCCTTCTGCGCGATGCAGCCTTCGGCACGATGGCGGTTGCCCAGGCGCGTGACTTCGAAGCCCTTGACCTCGCTCCACGGCAGGTCCGGCACGTTGACGTTGAGAATGGTGTCGGCCGGCAGCGGGTCGGCCTTGAGCCGGGCGACGATCTCGACCGCGGCACGCGCGGCGGTCTCGAAGTGCTTCGGGTCGTGGTTGCGGCTGACCAGCGAGACCGCCACCGCCGGCAGACCCAGGAAGCGACCTTCCATTGCCGCCGAGACGGTGCCGGAGTAGATCACGTCATCGCCGAGATTGGCCGCGTTGTTGATGCCGGACACGACAATGTCGGGTTCGAACTCAAGCAGCCCGGTCAGTGCCAGGTGCACGCAGTCGGTTGGCGTGCCGGCCACCGAAACGGTGTAGTGGTCGATGCGCTTGAGGCGGATCGGCAGGTCCAGGGTCAGCGAGTTGCTGGCGCCGGAGCGGTCGCGGTCGGGTGCGACCACCGTCACTTCGTGTCCGGCCTCGCGCAGAACGGAGGCAAGCATCCGGATGCCTGCGGCGTCGACACCATCGTCATTGCTGACCAGGATTCGCATCTTCGATTTAACCGCTTGATTTTCCAAGAATTCGATTCCGTCACCGTGCAGTGTGGGCGGGACCGTCGTGCTCCCCTGCGGAAGCCGTCGACCCTGCAAGGGCATCGTCTATTGTGCCGCATGCGAGCCGCAGGTCCTACCCTGTCTGCGGTCACGACCGACATCGAATCGTCATAGGCAGACCCGTGCCGGCGGTTTACCCTGTGCGCATGTCGCACCCTGAAGACGAAGATCCGGCCGCATTGTTCCGAGCGGCCATCGGCGAAGTGACGCCGCTGCGCAAGGACGCCGAGCCGGCACCCGCCGCGCCACGGCCGAAGCCGCGCGCGCGCATGGCCGAACGCGACGAGGCCGAGGCGGCCGGCGAGTTCGCCCGGTTGCTACGCGACGGTACGCCACTGGAGGCGGGCGATGTAGCCAGCTATCGGCGTGACAACCTGCCGCCGCGGCTGTTCCAGCGCCTCAAGCGTGGCCACTACTCGGTGCAGGACGAGCTGGACCTGCACGGCGCCACCGCGGCGCAGGCGGAAGTGCTGCTGCGCCAGTTCCTGCTGGACGCCCATGCACACGAATACGGCTGTGTGCGCATCATCCATGGCAAGGGCCTGCAGTCCGATGGTGGCGCGCCCGTGCTGAAGAACCGGGTCGATCGCCTGTTGCGGTTGCGCAACGACGTGCTCGCTTTCCACTCGGCACCGACCGGACAAGGCGGCACCGGCGCGGTACTGGTACTGCTGGCGCGTCGCTGAGAAAAGGGGACGGAGGGGATTAAGTCGTTTGTGGCACAAACGACTTAATCCCCTCCGTCCCCTTTTTCTATCAGGCCTGGGAGGCGTCTTCGACCGGGCCCAGCTCGTGCAGGACGGCCGTGGCATAACACCCGGGCGGCAGTGCGAACGACAGCTCCAGCACATCGTCAGCCAGCCACTGATGCTGCAGCAGTGCCGGGCGCAGGCGCAGCGCGCGGCGCTCGTGCTTCAGGCGGGCGTCTTCCAGGCCAGCACGCAGCGCCTTGGACTCATCGTCATCCAGCGCAGCCAATTCCAGCGCGCGTGCGGCCTCGGTACTGCGCAGCTCACCCTCCCCCCACAGCGGTGCACTGGGATGGATGTCGAAGCGCGCCAGGCGTTCGGCCAGCAGGTCGGTGTACGGCTCGGGGCCGAACACGCTGCGGCTGCCATCAAGCATCCACACTTCACCATCCAACGGCTGGTCCCAGCTGCCCTGCTCAACGCGCGCGGCCAGCACGCGGTTGAACAACGCCGAGCGTGCGGCCGACAGCAGCAGCGAACGCTGGTCCTTGCGCATGCGGCGACCACCAAACATCGCCAACGCCGCCGGCACGTTGCCGCCATCGCGGCCAAAACGCTGTTCGCCGAACCAGTTCGGCAGGCCGCGCACGGCGATCTGCTGCAGGCGCTCGCTGATCGCTGCAGCATCACCCTGTACGTCACGCAACACCAGCTTGAAGCGGTTGCCGGCCAACGCGCCACGCTGCAGCTTGCGGTTGTGCCAGGCAGCCTCCAGCACTTCGATCTCGTCACTGGCCAGTTCGGCCAGGTCCGGTGCGACGCGCTTGGGCAAGTGCACGCTGAAGCGCTGGGTGGTGACAGCATGTCGGTCTTTCATGCCCGCGTAGCTGACCGCCATCTCAGGCAGACCCGCCCATTTGGCCAACACCTTGGCCACGTGCACGGTGTTCGCGCCACGTTTGCGGATGTGCAGCAACAGGTGCTCACCTTCGCCACTGGCCTCGAACGCAGGCAGTTCATCGACCTGGAAGTCTTCCGGCGTGGTGCGGATGCGTGCGGCCAGCAACGGCGCGCCGAACGCGAGCGGCACCGGGATCATGCCGCCACCAGCAGCACGACCGCCTGCGCGGCGATGCCTTCACTACGCCCGGTGAAGCCCAGCTTCTCCGAGGTGGTGGCCTTGACGCTGACCGCGTCCAGCGGCAGTTGCAGCAGTCCACCGATGCGCTCGCGCATGGCCACTGCATGCGGGCCCACCTTCGGCCGCTCGCAGATGACCGTGATGTCGGTATTGCCGACGCGCCAGCCGCGCTCGCGCAGCAGGCTGTCGCAATGGCGCACGAAGTCGCTGCTGTCGGCGCCCTTCCAGCGATCGTCGCTGGGCGGGAAATGCTGGCCGATGTCACCCAGCGCAAGCGCGCCGAGCATCGCATCACACAAGGCATGCAGGATCACGTCGCCGTCGCTGTGCGCGAGCACGCCGCAGTTGTGCGGCACGCTCACGCCGCCAAGCATGATGTGGTCGCCTTCACCGAAGGCATGGACGTCGTAGCCCTGGCCGATGCGGACGGGCGGGAACGGTGCGGTGCTCATGGATGCAGCCCTTGCAGCAAGGCCGCGCGGGCGATCAGCCGGCGCGGCGGGAAAGTATGAATTCGAACCGGTCCAGATCGGCCGGGGTGGTGACCTTGAAGTTGTCCTCGCTGCCTTCCACCAGCAGCGGGCGCTGACCCTGGCGCTCCATGGCCATGGCCTCATCGGTGACGTCGACACCGGCGGCGGCGGCTTCGGACAGCGCGCGGACCAGCTGGTGGCGACGGAACAGCTGCGGGGTCAAGGCACGCCACAGGCGTTCACGCGGCTCGGTGCCATCGATGCCGCCATCGTCGCCCGCACGCTTGAGGGTGTCGCGCACGGGTGCAGCGAGGATCGCCCCGACCGGGTCGGCACGACCGACTTCGAGCAGACGGCCGAGATCGACCGACGACAGGTTCGGGCGTGCCGCGTCGTGGACCAGCACGAACTCGTCGGCACGCACCGTCTCCGGCAGCGCCTGCAGCCCGGCCAGCACCGAGGCGGCACGGGTGGCGCCACCCGTGCAGGTCAGCACCGGCTTGCCAGCCCATTCACTCCAACCCGGCCAGTCGGCATCCTGCTGCCCGATCACCACCATCGCCCCGGCCACGGCTGGATGCGCCAGCAGCGCATCCAGCGTGTGAGCGAGCAGGATCTGCCCGCCCGCCTGCAGGTACTGCTTGGGCAACGGTGCGCCGAAGCGAGCGCCACGGCCGGCGGCCGGAACCACCACCCAGATCGCCGCGCTCATGGCACGTCCGCCGGATGCTCACCCGCCTGCGCACCGGCACCGGCCACAGGCTGCACCGGACGGACCGGCGCATCCTCGACCACGCGGTAGAACTTCTCGCCGGGCTTGATCATGCCCAGCTCGCTGCGCGCACGTTCTTCGATGGCGGACTGGCCTTCCTTGAGGTCCTTCACTTCAGCCGCAAGCGCATCGTTGCGCTGCTGCAGACCCTCATTGTCCCGCTCCTGGTTGGCGACCTGGGCTTCGAGCATCATCACTTCACCCGAGTTACCCGGGCCGAACCAGAAGCGGTACTGCAGCCAGCCCAGCAGCAGGGCCAGCACCAGCAGCATCCAGCGCCAGTCGCGCATCGGTTCAGCGCTTCAACGAAACGAACGCGTCACGACCAGCGTAACGCGCGCCAGCGCCGAGAGCTTCCTCGATGCGCAGCAGCTGGTTGTACTTGGCCACACGATCGCTGCGGCACAGCGAGCCGGTCTTGATCTGGGTGGCGGTGGTGGCCACTGCGATGTCGGCGATGGTGGTGTCTTCGGTTTCGCCCGAGCGGTGCGAGACCACGGCAGCGTAGCCCGCACGATCGGCCATGGCGATCGCTTCGAGGGTTTCGCTGAGCGTGCCGATCTGGTTGACCTTGATCAGGATCGCATTGGCGGTGCCCGAGTCGATGCCTTCCTGGAAGATCTTCGGGTTGGTGACGAACAGGTCGTCACCGACCAGCTGCACCTTCTTGCCGATGCGGTCAGTCAGCAGCTTCCAGCCGGCCCAGTCGTTCTCGGCCAGGCCGTCTTCAATCGTGATGATCGGGTACTGCGCGGCCCAGTCGGCAAGGAAGTCGACGAACTGTTCGGAGGTCAGGCGCTTGTTCTCGCCGACCAGGTTGTACTTGCCGTTCTCGAAGAACTCGCTGGAGGCCACGTCCAGGCCCAGCAGCACGTCTTCACCGGCGGTGTAGCCCGCCTTGCCGATCGCTTCAAGGATGGTGTCGAGCGCTTCGACGTTGCTGCGGAAGTCCGGCGCGAAGCCGCCCTCGTCGCCAACCGCCGTGCTCAGGCCATGGCCCTTCAGCACCGACTTCAGCGAATGGAAGATCTCGGTGCCGGCACGCAGCGCTTCGGAGAACGAGGTGAAGCCGACCGGCAGCACCATGAACTCCTGGAAGTCGACGTTGTTGTCGGCGTGCGCGCCGCCGTTGATGATGTTCATCATCGGCACCGGCAGCGACGGGGTGGCGCCGGTCTTGCCGGCCAGGTACTGCCACAGCGCCTGCTTGTTCGATGCGGCAGCGGCGTGCGCGGCGGCCATCGAAACACCCAGCAGCGCATTGGCGCCCAGGCGGCCCTTGTTCTCGGTGCCGTCCAGATCGATCAGGCGACGGTCGAGGCCGGCCTGGTCGGTGGCTTCGAAACCCTTCAGCGCATTGGCAATGGTGGTGTTGACGTTGTCGACGGCCTTGCGCACGCCCTTGCCCAGGTAGCGGGTCTTGTCGCCATCACGCAGCTCCACCGCTTCCTTGGTGCCGGTCGAGGCGCCGGAAGGAACCGCGGCGCGACCGAACGAACCGTCCTCCAGGGTGACTTCGGCTTCCAGCGTGGGGTTGCCACGGCTGTCGAGGATTTCACGGGCATGGATGCTGCGGATCGTACTCATGGTCGGGCCGGTTACCTGTATGGAGAGGGGGCGACAAAAACGAATGCCGCGTGATTATCCCCGGCTGCCCGCCACTTGCCAAATGGCCTGTACGGCATCAGCCCCAGCTCGCCCCGATCACCATCAGCAGCAACGACGCCAGCAGGACCAGCAGGACACCGGCAATGGACGCGCACACGGGCCCGCGACGACGCCTCCAGGCCAACACGATCGCCACCAGGCTGCCCACGAAAGACAGCGCCAGCGTAACCAGCGCTGCCAGAATCCAGTACTGCATGGCCTGCATGCCGCGATTGCCATCGCCAGGCGAGCCGACGCTGGCGGCAAATGCCAGCACGGCGGCCACCAGGCCGCCCCAGGCAAGCGCCGACAACGCCAGCGCGATCGGGCCCCATGCCCAGCCGTGAGCGGGATTGTTCGTATTCATCAAAACAGGTCGTGCAGCAGGACGCCGAGCCACAGCGACAACAGGATGATCGCCAGCGCGGCACTTGCCTTGCCCCGGTTCAGGCGCCAGGCCAGTACCGCAGCGGCAAAGCCCCCGCAGGTGGCCAGCAGCTCCGCCGCCAGCAGCGCAAACAGATAGGGCTTCAGATTGATGGCGCTGCTGCCGTCACCGGGAGGGCGCATCGACGCCGCACCGACCAGCAACACCCCGAACAGCCCCACCCAGCACAGCACCGCCAGGCCCAGCGCGATCAGGCCCCATGGCCACTGCTTCCAGTGCCGGCGGCGACGCTGGGTCTCCAGCGCCACCCACGGGTCCAGACTCACGCGAAGCGCGAGAAGCCGTGCTTCTTGGTCACCGCGTCGAGCTCCATCAGGGTCTCGAGCAGCGCTTCCATCTGATCCAGCGGCCACGCGTTGGGGCCATCGGACAGCGCCTTGGACGGGTCCGGATGGGTCTCGGCGAACAGGCCGGAGATGCCCACCGCCACAGCGGCGCGGGCCAGCACCGGCACGTGTTCGCGCTGGCCGCCCGAACTGGTGCCCTGCCCGCCTGGCAGCTGCACCGAGTGGGTGGCATCGAACACCACCGGGCAACCGGTATCGCGCATCACCGCCAGCGAGCGCATGTCGCTGACCAGGTTGTTGTAGCCGAAGCTGGCACCGCGCTCGCAGACCATGATCTGCTCGTTGCCGGTGGACTTGGCCTTCTCCACCACCGGCTTCATGTCCCACGGCGCCAGGAACTGGCCCTTCTTGATGTTGACCGGCTTGCCGGCCGAGCACACCTTGCGGATGAAGTCAGTCTGACGGACCAGGAACGCCGGGGTCTGCAGCACATCCACCACCGAGGCCACTTCGTCCATCGGGGTGTATTCGTGGACGTCGGTCAGCACCGGCACGCCGATCTGCTTCTTGACCTCGGCCAGGACCTTCAGGCCCTCTTCCAGGCCCGGGCCACGGAACGCGGTGCCCGAAGTGCGGTTGGCCTTGTCGAAGCTGGACTTGAAGATGAAGTTGACGCCGAGCTTGTCGGTGATCTCCTTCAGCTTGCCGGCGGTATCGAGCTGCAGCTGCATCGACTCGATCACGCAGGGGCCGGCGATCAGGAACAGGGGCTGATCCAGCCCGACCTCGAATCCACACAGTTTCATGGCGTTTCCTTGTTGTCCGCGGCACCGGCCGGGCCGGTGCGCTGGGGGTTGAAGCGTGCAAGATGGGGGCCGGCGGCCCCCATCACAAGTCAGGCGCGGGCTTCCTGCAGCAGCTTGCCACCGGCCTTGCGCTCGCGTGCGGCACGGATGAAACCGATGAACAGCGGATGGCCATCACGCGGCGTGGACAGGAATTCCGGGTGCGCCTGGCAGGCCAGGAACCACGGATGCGCATCGCGGGGCAGCTCGACCACTTCCACCAAGGTGTCGTCCATCGACTTGCCGGCAATCACCAGGCCTGCATCTTCCAGCTGGGTGCGGTAGCGGTTGTTGAACTCGTAGCGGTGGCGGTGGCGCTCGGCGACCACGTCCTTGCCGTACAGCTCACGGGCCAGCGTGCCCGGCTTCAGGCGTTGCTCCTGCAGGCCCAGGCGCATGGTGCCACCCAGGTCGCTCTTGTCATCGCGCTTCTCGACATCGCCGGTGGCGGTACGCCATTCGGTGATCAGGCCGATCACCGGGTTCGGCGACTGGCGATCGTTCTCGGTGCTGTTGGCGCCTTCCAGGCCGACCACGTTGCGGGCGTAGTCCACCACCGCCGCCTGCATGCCGTAGCAGATGCCGAAGTACGGCACCTGCTGTTCGCGGGCGAACTTCGAGGTCAGCACCTTGCCTTCGAAACCACGGTCACCGAAGCCACCCGGCACCAGGATGCCGTCGACATCGGCCAGCGCGGCCATGTCGGTGCCTTCCAGGTCCTGCGCTTCCAGCCACTTCAGGTTGACCTTGGTGCGTTGGCGCAGACCGCCGTGCTTGAGGGCTTCGCCGACCGACTTGTAGGCGTCCTGGTGGTCGACGTACTTGCCGACCACGGCGATGGTCACTTCGTCCAGCGGGTGCAGGGTCGCATCGACCGCGTCTTCCCACATCGACAGGTCCACCGGACCGACCTTGTCGGCCAGCTTCAACTGGTTGACCACGATCTCGTCCAGTCCCTGCGCGTGCAGGCCCGACGGGATGCGGTACAGCACGTCCACGTCCGGCACACTGATCACCGCACGCTCGGAGACATTGGTGAACTGCGCGATCTTGCGGCGCTCCGAATCCGGCACGGCCTGCTCGGAACGGCACAGCAGCACGTCCGGCTGGATGCCGATCGAGCGCAGCTCCTTCACCGAGTGCTGGGTCGGCTTGGTCTTCAGTTCACCGGCGGCGCCGATGTACGGCACCAGGGTGAGGTGCATGAACAGCGCCTTCTCCGGGCCGCGCTCGGTACGCACCTGGCGGATCGCCTCCAGGAACGGCAGCGACTCGATGTCGCCGACGGTGCCACCGATCTCGACCAGGGCCACGTCGTAGCCTTCGGTGGCTTCGTCGATGCAGCGACGGATCTCGTCGGTGATATGCGGAATGACCTGCACGGTCGCGCCCAGGTAGTCGCCACGGCGCTCCTTGCGGATCACGTTCTCGTAGATGCGGCCGGTGGTGACCGAGTTCTTGCGGCTCAGGCGGGTGCGCACGAAGCGCTCGTAGTGGCCCAGATCGAGGTCGGTCTCGGCGCCATCGTCGGTGACATAGACCTCACCGTGCTGGAACGGGCTCATGGTGCCCGGATCGACGTTGATGTACGGGTCGAGCTTCATCATCGTGACCTTCAGGCCACGGGCTTCGAGAATGGCGGCCAGTGACGCGGCGGCAATACCTTTGCCGAGCGAGGACACCACGCCGCCGGTTACGAAAATCAAGGGAGTCATGGCTGCAAGCATCCTGTCTGGAAATGGAAAACGGCAGCACCACGCGCACCCGGAGGGCGGGCATGGTGCTCAGAGGGGGTTTTCCGGTTCGCTGGGGCAGCGAGGGAGGTGCGGGTCCGTGCGGCGGCAGGCGCCGGACGGGGACCACCGTGCGAGGTCGGGGCGGCCGTGCCGGTCAAATCGACCGTCACCTGCGACCCGCATTGCTGGCGGCCACGCTTGGCCGTGCCAGCCCATTCGCAAAGGGTGGACACGCACTTACTCCCGGAAAGCCATAGTTTACAGATTGATGGCCGCCAACCCAAGGGGCTGAGGGCGGCATCGGCAAAAAGAAACGCCCCGCTGGGCGGGGCGTTCGAAGGTGAAACCCTTGTGGCAAGGGCCTCGGAGGAACGGAAGAGTTACTTCTTCTTCCGTGCCTCTTCTTCCTCTTCCTGCTGCGGCGCCGGCTGGCCACCGGCCTTCATTTCGGCATTGGCCTGCGCGCGGCGCTTGGCCTTGGCATCGGCCTCGGCCTGCGCCTTGTCGGCCTGGTCACCCTGCTGCGGAGCCGGCTGGCCGGCGTTCTGCGCCACCACCAGCGGCACTGCAACGGCGGCAGCGGCCAGGATTGCAATGGTCAGCAACTTCTTCATGGAGTCCTCCTCGCGGTATGGCTTGGACGTTTCGATCCAACTAGGGTCGCCGGCGTTCAGATTCCAGCGCCTGTCATTTTACCCCCTCCCCGCCGCCAAGGCTGAACCGCAGGCGTGCAAAATCCCGGTCCAGACCGCACACTTGCCCGTCGCTCCAAGCTTTAGAAGACAGATGAACGCCCGCTATAACGCTGCCGATATTGAAGTCCTGTCCGGCCTTGACCCGGTCAAGCGCCGTCCCGGCATGTATACCGACACCGCGCGCCCGAACCACCTGGCGCAGGAAGTGATCGACAACTCGGTGGACGAGGCCCTCGCCGGCCATGCCCGCTCGATCGAGATCACCCTGTACAAGGACGGCAGCGTGGAGGTCAGCGATGACGGCCGCGGCATGCCGGTGGACATCCATCCGGAAGAAAAGATTCCGGGCGTCGAACTGATCCTTACCCGCCTGCATGCGGGCGGCAAGTTCAACAACAACAACTACACCTTCTCCGGCGGCCTGCATGGCGTCGGCGTCAGCGTGGTCAATGCGCTGTCGACCCTGGTGGAAATCCACATCAAGCGCGAGGGTGCCGAACACCGCATCACCTTCCGCAACGGCGACCGCGCCTCGCCGCTGGAAGTGGTCGGCACCGTCGGCAAGAAGAACACCGGCACACGCCTGCGTTTCTGGCCGGACCCGAAGTACTTCGATACGCCCAAATTCGCCGTGCGTGCGCTCAAGCACCTGCTGCGCGCCAAGGCCGTGCTGTGCCCGGGCCTGACCGTCAAGCTGACCGACGAAGCCACCGGTGAAGTCGACACCTGGTATTACGAAGATGGTCTGCGCGATTACCTGAAGCTGGAACTGGGCGATCGCGAGATGCTGCCGGCCGAGCTGTTCGTCGGCAACCTGAAGAAAGACACCGAGATCGTGGACTGGGCCGTGGCCTGGCTGCCGGAAGGCGAGCTGGTACAGGAAAGCTACGTCAACCTGATTCCGACCGCGCAGCACGGCACCCACGCCAACGGCCTGCGCACCGGCCTCACCGAAGCGCTGCGCGAGTTCTGCGACTTCCGCAACCTGCTGCCGCGCGGCGTCAAGCTGGCCCCGGAAGATGTGTGGGACCGCGTGTCGTTCGTGCTGTCGCTGAAGATGACCGACCCGCAGTTCAGCGGCCAGACCAAGGAGCGCCTGTCCTCGCGCCAGGCCGCCGGCTTTGTCGAAGGCGCCGCCCACGATGCCTTCAGCCTGCTGCTGAACCAGAACGTGGAGCTGGGCGAGAAGATCGCGCAGATCGCCATCGAGCGTGCCAGTGCGCGCCTGAAGACCGAGAAGCTGGTCGTCCGCAAGAAAGTCACCCAGGGCCCGGCCCTGCCCGGCAAGCTGGCCGACTGCATCAGCCAGGACCTGTCGCGCACCGAGCTGTTCCTGGTGGAGGGTGACTCGGCAGGCGGCAGCGCCAAGCAGGCGCGCGACAAGGACTTCCAGGCGATCCTGCCGCTGCGCGGCAAGATCCTCAACACCTGGGAAGTCTCGTCCAACAGCGTGCTGGCCTCGGAAGAAGTACACAACCTGGCCATCGCCATCGGTTGTGATCCCGGCAAGGACGACATCAGCGGCCTGCGTTACGGCAAGGTCATCATCCTGGCCGACGCGGACTCCGACGGCCTGCATATCGCCACCTTGCTGACCGCGCTGTTCCTGAAGCATTTCCCGGCGCTGGTCGATGCCGGCCATGTGTTCGTGGCGATGCCGCCGTTGTTCCGCATCGACGTGGGCAAGCAGGTGTTCTACGCCCTGGATGAGGAAGAAAAGCGCTCGATGCTGGACAAGATCGAACGCGAAAAGATCAAGGGCGCGATCAACGTCACCCGCTTCAAGGGCCTGGGCGAGATGAACCCGCCACAGCTGCGTGAATCCACCATCCACCCGGATACCCGCCGCCTGGTGCAGCTGACCATCGACGATCGCGAGCAGACAAGTTCTTTGATGGACATGCTGCTGGCCAAGAAGCGCGCCTCCGACCGCAAGGGCTGGCTGGAGACAAAGGGCGATCTGGCCTCGCTGGAAGCCTGACCCGGACCGGGGTCGGATCCGTTTCCCCTCGGGAAACGGCTCTGACCCCATGCACACGGTAACGAAGTCGGCCCCCTTTCCTGCGGAAAGGGATCCGACCCCGGCCATCCGCCCCCATCGGCAAACCCGCCGGCGCCATAATGCGCGCCTACCCGCGCGGACCACTGCATTGCCCAGCCACTCGCTGCTGTTCCCCGGCCTGCCGTTGCACAGCCAGCGCCTGGTCCTGAGCCCGATCCGCCGCGACGATGCCACCGCGCTGTTCACGCTGCAGTCCGACCCGATGGTGATGCGCTGGTGGAACCATCCGGCCTGGACGCGACCGGCCGAAGCCCGCGAGCAGATCGACGACGACCTGGCGGCGCACGCCATCGGCACCCAGCTGAAGCTGGCGGTGCGTGAATCCCTGGACGGGCCGCTGCTGGGCATCTGCGTGGTGTTCGCGGTGGACCGTGATGCCGCGCGCGCCGAAATCGGCTACCTGCTTGCACCCGACCGCCAAGGCCAGGGTTACATGCACGAGGCGCTGCGGCAGGTCCTGGCCTACCTGTTCCGCACCCTGCGCCTGCACCGCGTGGAAGCGGAGATCGACCCGCGCAATGCACCCTCCGCGCATGTGCTCGAACGCCTGGGCTTTCATCGCGAGGGCGTACTGCGCCAGCGCTGGCGCATCCAGGGCGAATTGTCCGACTCTGCCGTGTATGGCCTTCTGGCCGACGACGACGCGGCGACCACCCTGCCCGCTTGACCTGATCTGGCCGCAACGGGCCGCAGCGCGCGGGCATGTCTTTGGACACATCCGGCGCGGCCCCCACCGTCCTAGCATCGGAATCCCCTTCCGCTGCCGATCCGGTGCCATGAAGTCCCTGCTGCACACTGCCGCGCTCTGCGTCGGCCTGCTCGTCGCCCCTGCCAGCCTGCTGGCCGCGCCCGCCACCGACGCCACGCCCGATGCGAAGGATGACAAGACCGAAGCGGCACCGCTGCCGGCCGACGCGTCGGCCCGTCAGAGCATCCGTCTGGGCGGACGCACCCTCGACTACACCGCCAGCGTCGGCACCCTGCCGGTGCGCGATGCCAAGGGCAAGGTGATCGCCGATGTGGTGTTCACTGCCTACACGATGCCCGGCAAGGACCGACCGGTGACCTTCGCCCTCAACGGTGGCCCGGGCGCCTCCTCGGTGTACCTCAACCTGGGCGCGATCGGCCCGAAGGTGGTGACCTTCGGCTCCGAAGGTGACAGCGCCTCGGCGCCGGCCACCCTGCATGACAATCCCGGCACCTGGCTGGATTTCACCGACCTGGTATTCATCGATCCGGTCGGCACCGGCTTCAGCCGCGCACGGATCGGCGACGACGAGGCGAAGAAGCAGCTGTACAACCCCAGCGCCGACATCGAGTACCTGTCGCGCACGATCTACGACTGGCTGCTGCGCAACCAGCGCATGGCCTCGCGCAAGTACCTCACTGGCGAGAGCTACGGTGGCTACCGCGGCCCGCGCATCACTCACTTCCTGCAGACCCGGCTGGGCGTGGCGATGAACGGCCTGGTGCTGGTGTCGCCGTATCTGAGCCCGACCCTGGAAGACAACGCCGATGTCTCGCCGATGGCGTGGATGCAGACGCTGCCGTCAATCGCCGCAGCGCACCTGGAGCGCCAGGGCAAACTGACCGATGCGGCGATGCAGGAGGTGGTCGAGTACACCCGCGGCGACTACGCCACGGCACTGATGAAGGGCCGCAGCGCCCCACAGGCCACCGAGGCGATGCTGCGCCGGGTGGCCGCGCTGACCGGGCTGGATCCGCAGTTCGTGCGCCGCGCCGGTGGCCGCCTGGAAACCCAGGCCTACCTGCGTGAAGTGTTCCGCGACAAGGGCACGCTGGGCAGCCGCTACGATTCCAACGTGACCGCGTTCGACCCGTTCCCGAACGATCCAGAGCAGCGCGCCAATGATCCGCTGCTGGACAGCATCATCGCGCCGACCACCACGGCAATGGTCGATTTCGTCACCCGCGTGGTCGGCTGGAAGGTGGATGCGCGCTATCAAGCACTGAACTACGACGTGAACCGGTTGTGGGACCGCAATGGTGATCTGCGCCAGGGCGCGGTTACCCAGCTGCGCCAGGCCGTGGCGATCGATCCGCATCTTCAGGTATTGATCGCGCACGGCTGGAATGACCTGTCGTGCCCGTTCATGGGCTCGATCCTGACCGTGGACCAGATGCCGACGATGGGCAGCAACCCGGACCGGGTACAGGTCCGCAGCTATCCGGGCGGGCACATGTTCTACAGCCGGGCGGACAGCCAGGCGGCGTTCCGCAGGGATGTGCAGGCGCTGTTCCAGCGCAACTGAAGTGGGTTGCAGGCCGGGCCTGCGGCCCGGCACCCACTGAGGCCAAAGCAACGGCAACGGCTCAGTCCCTGGAGGGCGGCGGGATGGGATGGGTGCGCAGGACACGCCGTAAACCCATCCCTGGGGGCTCGATGGCGCCATCCATGGCGCCAACGGTCCTGCGCACCCATCCCATCCCGCCGCTGACAGGTTCCTGGCGCTGATGGTGGGTGGTCGACCGTCTGCTGTTGGTGGGTGTCGACCTTGGTCGACATGCTGGATACGGATAGTGATCTGCCATGAAAAAAGCCCGCCGGGATCCGGCGGGCTTTTTCTTTTTCGGGGCCAGATCCCTTTCCCGCAGGGAAAGGACTGTGACCCCAGGGTCGCTGGCATCAGGTCCAGCCGAACAGCTCGAACAGCTTCAGGATCAGGTACGCACAACCGCCGGCGGCCGGAATGGTCAGAATCCAGGCCCAGACGATGCGCTCGATCACGCCCAGGCGCAGCGAGCGCGGGTTCTTGGCAAAGCCCACGCCCATGATCGCGGTGGAGATGCTGTGCGTGGTCGACACCGGCATGCCGAAGTGGGCGGCCAGGGTCAGCACCGTGGCCGAGCTGGTTTCAGCGGCGAAGCCGTGGATCGGGTGCAGCTTGACCATCTTGTGACCCAGGGTCTTGATGATCTTCCAGCCACCCGAAGCGGTACCGGCCGCCATTACCACTGCACAGGTCAGCACGATCCACATGGCGATACCGTCGCCGGCATGCGCATCCGGGTGCATGAACGCCAACCACGAAGGCAGGTCGTTCAACGCACCGGTCGCTTCGGCACCGATCAGGGTCATGGCGATGATGCCCATGGTCTTCTGCGCGTCGTTGTGGCCGTGGGCGAAGCCCATGTAGGCCGCCGAGGCGATCTGCGCCTTGCCGAAGAACGCGTTGACGATACGCGGACGGGCCAGGCGACCGATGGCGCCACCGATCCTGGCCAGGCCGGCGATCAGGCCCCACAGCAGCAGCATCACCACGATACCGAGCAGGAAGCCGGCGATCGGCGAGGTGATCATCGGCACGAACACCTTCCACAGCAGGCCCTTGTTCTGCGCCCAGCTGCCCAGTCGCTCGGACCAGATCAGCGCATCCCAGTTGTTGTGGGCCGCGGCCAGGCCGGCACCGCACAGGCCACCGATCAGCGCGTGCGAGGACGAGGACGGCAGCCCTTTCCACCACGTGATCAGGTTCCAGATGATGCCACCCAGCAGGGCGCACAGGATCACCTGTGGGGTGACGTCGACCACGTTGGTGTTGAGCAGGCCGGAGGCGATCGTCAAGGCGACGGCCGTACCGGTCAGGGCACCGATGAGGTTCATGAAGGCGGCCAGCATCACTGCCCAGCCGGGCGAGAGCACCTTGGTCGCGACCACGGTGGCAATGGAGTTGGCGGTGTCGTGGAAGCCGTTGATGAACTCGAAGACGAGCGCGGCCAGGATCACCACCAGGACAAGGGTCAACATGCGGTGGCGTCCGTCAGCTGTTCTTCAACACGATCTGGTACGCCACCACGCCGGCCTCGCGGCAGCGGTCGATGGCCTTTTCCAGGATCTCGAAGAATTCCTTCAGCAGGAACATCTGCAGGTTGTCCAGGCGGCCGGAATAGATGTCGCGGTACAGCTCGAGCATCAGGCGATCGGCCTCGTTCTCCAGCGAGCGCAGCTTCTCGTTGAGCGCGGTCATCCGGTCCAGGTTCATGTGGCGCAGGTCGGCCACCATCTCCACCACCACGCCGGCAGCCTGCTCCAGCATCGCCGCGCGCGGCGCGAAGTCGATGTGTTCCAGGTGGGTGGTGGCCAGCGAATAGCGATCGGCGAACTTCTCGATCTGCTTGGGAATCTTGTACAGCGCCGAGCCCAGCGCTTCGATGTCCTCGCGCTCGATCGGGGTCATGAAGCTGTCCACCAGCGCCTGGCTGATCTTGTCCGAGGCCGCGCGTTCACGCAGGCGGGCCAGCTTGAAAGCGTCCAGCGCGGGCTGGCGATCGGCTTCGCGCAGCATGGAGTGCAGCGCCTTGGCGGCGTCGGACGCCGCGACGGCAGCCTCATCGAGCAGGGTGTAGAACTGTTTGCCGGAACCGAAAATGGTCTGCAGAGAGAACATTGAGAAACCTGTCAGCCGTCGCGGGAAGGACGGCACCAGACGGAATTATGACGGCTAGATGACCATCTCGGGTATCCCCGCCACCTTTCGGGGCCTCGGCCGGCCAAACCTGAACAGGCAGTTGCCACCCCGCCACGCCCCTTTGCTAAGATGCCAGCGCGCCTTCGGGCGCACCTTATGGACGACGACCCTTACCCCCCAGCGCCGCGCCGGACACTGCTCCTGAGCGCCTGCCGCCACCGCAAGCACCCGCCCTCCCTGCCACCAACCGGGGACGACGCCCGTGTTTGAGATCCTGATTGTCCTGGCCTTGATCGTGTTCAACGGCTTCTTCGCCATGTCCGAGATGTCGGTCATGACCTCGCGCAAGAGCCGCCTGAAACAGATGGCCAGCACCTCCAAGCGCGCAGCCAAGGCGCTTGAGCTGTCCGAGAAGCCCGAGAACTTCCTGTCCACCGTCCAGATCGGCATCACCCTGGGCGGCATCCTGACCGGCGTGTACGGCGGCGAAGCCATCGGCAACAGCATCGCCCACCACCTGCAGGCGATGTTCCCCACCCTGGCCGACACCATCACTCTGTTCGGCGAGCCGCAGTCGCTGGCGAACCTGATCGGCAAGACGCTGGCCGTGGCGCTGATCACATTCCTGACGCTGATCTTCGGTGAGCTGGTGCCCAAGCGCCTGGCCATCACCCGCTCCGAAGACATCGCCGGCATGGTCGCCGTGCCGATGGGCTGGCTGGCACGGATCGCGTTCCCGGCGGTCTGGCTGCTGTCCCATTCGACCCGCCTGGTCCTGCGCCTGATGGGTCTGGGCAAGGACGAGGCCGCCCAGGTGACCGAAGAAGAAATCCGCATGCTGGTGGCCGAAAGCCACGAAGCCGGCGTGATCGACGCCCACGAGCGCGACATGATGAACCGCGTCATGCGCCTGGGCGACCGCACCGCCGACAGCCTGATGACCCCGCGCAACCGCATTGCATGGCTGGATACCCAGGCCGGACTGGAGCGCAACCTGGAGATCATGGCCGAGCACGAGTTCTCGCGGTATCCGGTGTACCGCGACGACGACATGGACGTGGTCGGTGTACTCGAACTGAAGTCGCTGGCCACGCGCATGGCGCGCGGCGACAACACCCTGTTCCAGACCCTGCGCGAGCCGCTGTACGTCTCCGAATCGACGCACGCGATGAAGCTGCTGGAGATCTTCCGCGAGGAACAGCAGTCGATGGCGCTGGTGGTGGACGAATATGGCGAGATCCAGGGCCTGGTGACCATCAGCGACCTGATGGGCGCCGTGGTCGGCCGACTGCAGGCGGTGGAAAACGCCGATGAGGACGCGCTGGTGGTGACCCGCGAGGATGGTTCGCTGCTGGTGGATGGCTCGCTGCCGATCGAGGATCTGCGCGAGCTGATCGGCAGCAACGACCTGCCCGATGCCGAGGACGGCGACTACTACACGCTGGCCGGCATGTGCATCCACTACTTCGGCCGCATCCCGCATGCCGGCGAGTACTTCGACTGGGCCGGGTGGCGCTTCGAGGTGGTCGACCTGGACGGTGCGCGCGTGGACAAGCTTCTGCTGCGCACGCTGTCCGACGAGCAGGCCGATGAGCTCACCGCCTGAGGCCGGCCAGGGCCCGGGTGCCGAGCGCCCGACCTACCGCAACGAGGGCATCCGTACCCTGCTGGAGATGTTCGCCTCCGGCGACCCGGCCGAGCACATGCCACTCGGCCAGATCCTCAGCAACCTCCAGCAGAGCGCGTTCGGCGTGTTCCTGTTCGTAGCGATCCTGCCCTCGTTCATCCCGATTCCCGGCATGGGCGGGGCGGTCAGCGGCCCGCTGGTGATCCTGATCGGCCTGCAGATGCTGTGCTGCCTGCGCCGGCCCTGGCTGCCCGGTTTCATCGCACGTCGCGGGCCGAAGCGCGGCATCATGCACCGCTTCCTGGATCGCATCGACCGCCCCTTGCGACGATTGGACCGGATGTTGAAACCACGCCTGCCGCACCTGCTCACCCCGCTGCCGGCACAGGCCTTTACCGGGCTGTTGCTGGTGTTGCTGGGCATCCTGCTGTCGTTGCCGATTCCGTTCACCAACTTCCTGTTCGGCTTCCAACTGCTGCTGTTCGCGCTGGCGCTGCTGGAACGCGATGGTGCGCTGATGCTGTTCAACTGGATCGCGGCGCTGGCGGCGATCACCTTCTTCGGCTTCAGTTCCGGGCAGCTGGTCGGCTACACCGTCGATCTGTTCCAGCGCTGGTTCTGAGTCCCGGAATTCATCGGGCACGTCCCATCCACGCATGGCGTGGATCTACTGGGTCACACGAGTGCCTGGAATCAGTAGAACCACGCCATGCGTGGATGAAGCGATCAGCGCAGATCGATGAACCCGTTGTCGGCCAACGTGGCCGGCTCGTCCTGCATCGCCGACAGCACAAAGCTCAGCGCCGTGCTCAGCAGCGTGCCCGGCCCCTCCCAGTATTCGGCCGACTCGGCGCGCACCTGGATCAGGCGCAGGTTCGGATCCTCCTTGCCGCCGGGGAAGAACAGCTTCATCGCCGGTGACCACAGTTCCTCGATCTTCGCGCGGTCATCGACGATGCGCGCACGTCCCGCCACCGACACATAAGTGTTCTTCGATGACGAGGCATAGGCCACATTGACGCGCGGATCAAGCGCGATCTCGGCCACCTTCGGACTGTCGGCGGTGATGACGAACCACAGATCACCCTCGAAGGAGGCCCGCTGGGTGGCCAGTGGCCGACTGTAGAGCCGGCCGTCGACGCCGGTGGTGGTGAACATCGCCACCTCCACGTCCTTGATCAGTTCGGCCAGTTGAGCGATATGGGTGGCGCGGGTGTCGGCCATGTGGGGGCTCCATCGGTATGAGCCCCCATCAGACGCGCCCGGCCCGCAATGGGCCGTGACGCAATTGTTCAGCCCGCGTGGCGGGCGTGCCAGGCGTGCATCGCCAGTTCGAACGAACGCAGGCGCGCGCGGTGGTCATACAGGTTGGCGGTCAGCATCAGCTCGTCGGGCTTGTGACGCTCGACAAAGGCGGCGATGCCCTCGGCCACCTGCTGCGGATCGCCGAGCACGGTGCAGGCCAGCGCCCGTTCCACGCCCAGCTTCTCGTGCGGCTCCCAGAACGATTCGATGTCATCGATCGGTGCCGGAATCTTGCCCGGACGGCCACGGCGCAGATTGACGAAACTCTGCTGCTGGCTGGTGAACAAGCGACGCGATTGCGCCTCGCTGTCGCTGGCGACGACGTTCAAGGCCAGCATCGCGTGCGGCTGCTTCAGCGTGGCGGAGGGGCGGAACTCGCGGCGGTACACCGCCAGCGCCTCGTCCATCACATCCGGGGCGAAGTGCGAGGCGAACGCGTACGGCAGACCCATCGAAGCGGCCATGCGCGCGCCGAACAGGCTCGAGCCGAGGATCCAGGTCGGGACCCGCAGGCCGCCCCCCGGAACAGCCTGCACTGCCTGCCCGGGCTGTACCGGTTCAAAGTAGTGCAGCAGTTCGCGTACGTCCTGCGGGAACTGATCAGCGCTGTCGAAGTAGCGGCGCAGCGCACGCGCGGTCGGCTGGTCGGTACCGGGCGCGCGGCCGAGTCCAAGGTCGATGCGGTCCGGGTACAGCGACGCCAGTGTGCCGAACTGCTCGGCCACCTGCAGCGGTGCATGGTTGGGCAGCATGATGCCGCCAGCGCCAACGCGGATACGCTGGGTGCCACCGGCCACGTGGCCGATCAGCACCGCCGTGGCTGCACTGGCGATGCCGGGCATGTTGTGGTGCTCGGCCAACCAGTAGCGGCGGTAGCCAAGTGCATCGGCGTGCTGGGCCAGCTCCAGCATGTTGGCGAAGGCGGCGGTGGTGTCACTGCCCTCGCAGACCGGGGCCAGGTCGAGGATCGACAACGGGATCATCAGGCGGGTTTCCGTCACAGGATTCCCGCTGAGATGGGGACGCCCGGGCGCCGCACCCAGTGACGATGGCGGAATGCTGATTCCCGTAGGCCGGGTTCAGGGCCCGCCGGGAATGGCCCGCGGTGCCATGATCCGCGCCAAGCATGGTTGGTAGCGCCGGTCGCTGGCCGGCAGGCGAAGAGCTTTGCAGCCGGCCAGCGGCCGGCTCTACCGGGGAATCGACATTTCCCGCCGGGCATGGCCCGGCGCTACCGCAGGGCCGGTCAGAACGCGCTGGGGCGCGGCTCCGGCAGCGGCTGATCGACCATCGGCTTCAGCTCGGCATCCAGTGCAACGCGCTCATCGAACACGAAACAGCGGCCCTCATAGCCTTCTCCGCCCACCTCTTCGAAGTAGCCAAGGATGCCGCCATCGAGCTGCAGCACGTTGTCCATGCCATCGTTGACCATCCACAGCGCGGCCTTTTCGCAGCGGATGCCGCCGGTGCAGAAGCTGACCACGGTGCTGTCCTTCAGCATCTCGCGGTGCGGCGCCAGCGCTTCGGGCAGGTCGGTGAACTTGTGGATGGGCAGCACCAGCGCATCCTTGAAGGTGCCGTACTCCACTTCCTGCAGGTTGCGTGTATCGAGCATCACCACCGGCTTGCCGGTGTCATCATGCCCCTGCCGCAGCCAACGCTGTACGGTGCCCGGATCGACCGCCGGTGCACGCGGATAGTCCAGCGGCTGACCGTCATCGCGGCGGAAGCTGATGATCTCGTCTTTCACCTTGGCCCTCAGCCGCGCGAACGGCTGGTGCTCGCTGAGGCTGGTCTTGACCCGCAGACCGGTAAAGCGCGCGTCTTCATGCAGCGCCGCATAGAACCCCTCGATGGCCCCTGGCTCACCGGCCAGGAACAGGTTCAGCCCCTCACCCGCTACCAGGATCGTCCCCCGCAGCGCCGCCGCCTCGGCACGCGCCAGCAGCTGGTCGCAGAGGACCTGGGGGGCGTCGATGACGGCGAAATGGTAGGCGGCGGTATTGGCGATCATGCGGTCATTTTAGCGCCTCCAGACCTCGGGGCCAGAGCCCTCCGCCCAGCAGAGGGATCCGACCCCGGTGCCGGGTGCAACCCGGCCGGAAACCCGTCATCCCCGCAACAGCATGAACGGCAGCAGCACCAGCGCCGCGGCCCCGGCCATTCCCAACAGCACCAACAGCACGAACATCGGTCGTCGGCGCAACAGACTGCCGAAGGTCTCTGCGGTGCCATCGCGCAGCGCCTGCTCGCGCTCGGCCCGGATACGCGGGCCGCGCTCGGCCTGGTATTCGGCCATCAACGCCTTGGCACGGGGATGGTCGGCATCCTCCCGCAGCCACAGGCCGCCGTTGGAAATGCCCCACGGGCTGGGTTCGGTGCGGTACCAGGCGATGCGATGCTGGTCCAGCAGCGTGCAGACATCGGCATATTCGTCGTTGCCGACATTGCGCAGGTTGAGCAGGAGTTTGGCCATGCCACCATGATACCCGGCGCCGATGCGCTACCCTTGCCGCCCTCGCCCTGCCCCCTTCTGGAGACGCACGATGCGCCGCCTGCTGCTTCCCCTGTTGCTGTCCCTTGCTGCCATTGGCTGTTCGAGCGAGCCCGCCGGCCCGCCGCCAGGCGGCACCCTGAGCACCTTCGAGCGCATCGACAGCGTGCCCGGTACCGGCGCCGAAGCCGTCCCCGGCAGCAAGGTCACCGTGCACTACACCGGCTGGATCTATGACAGCCGCACCGAGAGCAAGCACGGCAAGACCTTCGACAGTTCGGTCAGCCGTGGCGAACCGTTCACCTTTGCGCTCGGCGCCGGCCAGGTCATCCGTGGCTGGGACGAAGGCGTGGCCGGCATGAAGGTCGGCGGCAAGCGCACGCTGATGATTCCCCCGGCGTATGGCTACGGCGACCGCGGGGTCGGCCCGATCCCGGCCGGCTCGTCGCTGGTGTTCGATGTCGAGCTGCTCGATGTCAAACCGTAATACCGCATCGCCCCAGCGGGTCGCCGTCGTTGGCGGCGGCCCGGCCGGCCTGTTCGCCGCCGAACGCCTGCGCGCCGCTGGCCTGGACGTGGACCTGTACGAGGCCAAGGGTTCGCCCGGCCGCAAGTTCCTGATTGCCGGCAAAGGTGGGCTCAACCTCACCCATTCCGATCCACGCCCGCTGTTCGACAGCCGCTACCGTGAGCAGGCCACCGCAGTCGGCTACTGGCTGGACGGCTTCGACGCGCAGGCACTGCGCGAGTGGGCCGCTGGCCTCGGCGTGGACACCTACGTCGGCAGCTCCGGCCGCGTGTTCCCGGTCGACCGCAAGGCCGCGCCGCTGCTGCGCGGCTGGGTGCGCCGGCTGAAGGAACAGGGTGTGCGCCTGCACGCCAATCATCGCTGGATCGGCTGGAGCGACGACGGCGCCCTGCGCTTCGCCACCGAAGCGGGCGAGATCGATGTTCGTACCGATGCCAGCGTGCTGGCGATGGGCGGCGGCAGCTGGCCACAACTGGGCAGCGATGGCGCCTGGACCGCACAACTGCAGGCTCGGGGCGTGGACATTGCGCCACTGCAGTCGGCCAACTGCGGCTTCGACGTGGACTGGACACCGTTCTTTGCCCAGCGCAATGCCGGCGCGCCACTGAAGCCGGTGGTTGCGCACTGGATCGACCTCGCCGGCCAGCCGCAGTCGCTGCAGGGCGAATGCGTGGCCAGCGAGTACGGCATCGAAGGCAGCCTGGTCTATGCCCTTGCCGCAGACCTGCGCGAAACCATCAACCGCGATGGCCACGCCATGCTGTGGCTGGACCTGGTGCCGGGCCGCGACGAAGCCCGCCTGCTGGCCGAGCTGTCACGCCCGCGCAAGGGCCGCAGCTTCGGTGAGCACCTGCGCCGCCAGGCCGGCCTGGATGCGGTGAAGGCCGCGCTGGTGTTCGAGATCCTCGGCAAGGAGGCTGGCAATGATCTGCCGGCAGTGGTGGCCACGCTCAAGCGTCTGCCGCTGCGTCTGCTGAGGCCGCGCCCGATCGCCGAAGTAATCAGTACGGCCGGTGGCGTGCGCCTGGAAGCACTGGATGAAGGGTTGATGCTGCGCGGCCTGCCCGGCGTGTTCTGCGCCGGCGAGATGCTGGACTGGGAAGCGCCGACTGGCGGCTATCTGTTGACCGCCTGCTACGCCAGCGGGCTGCATGCGGCCAATGGCGTGATCGCCTGGTTGGCAGCGCGGTGACGCCTGCCGGGTAGAGTCGAGTCATGCTTGACTCTACCGAAGCAGGCAACACCCCTTCACCACGGTCGGCGCATGCTTACCGAGGCCAGCGCAACGCCGCTGGGATGCGGATAGGCCTCTTCGCGCATGCTGATGAAACCCTGCCGCTGGTAGAACGGAACCGCGTTGAGCGAAGCTGACAGCACCACATCACGGCTGCGGTCGGCCATGTCCAGCAGGTGCTGCATCAGCGCTTGGCCGATGCCCTGGCCGCCACGGTCCGGGTCAACAAACAAGGCATCCACCTCGTTGCCGCTGGCATCGAACACACCAAACCCCAGCAAGGCACCCTGTACATCTTCGGCCACCACGCAACCGCCCTGCTCCAGCAGCCGGGTGTACTGCGCCGGTGCCGGCGAGGCTGACCACGGGGCGATCACTTCAGCCGGATAGTGACTGCTGCAGGTCTCGCGCACGCAGCGCGTGCGCAGGGCCCACAACGCATCCACATCATCCATGGTTCCGGTCCTGAACTGCATGATTTCTCCTCGTGGAGTCGAGCTTGCTCGACTCTACAAAAACAAGACAGTCGAGCATGGCCCGACGCTACAGAATCGCTATCGCGACTTGCTGGCGCGCAATGCCTGGATCTTCGGCGGCGGCTGGAACGAATCGCTGCGCGCGTCGGCCCAGAACGCATGGAACACCGCGTGGTCCGGCACCTTGTGCAGCAGTTCACCGGGTTCCAGGTAGCGGTACAGCGAGGCCAGCGAACGGATTTCCACCGGCGAAACCCGGCGCAGAATGTGTTCCGGCCCCAGTTCGGCCGGATCGTTCAGGCCGGCCGCACACAACAGTTCCTTCAGGGCATGCAGCGTGTGCTCGTGGAAGCTGTGCACGCGGGTGGCCTTGTCCGGCGCATCCAGGTGCTTCCAGCGTGCCGGGTTCTGGGTCGCGATGCCGGTCGGGCATTTGTCGGTGTGGCAGCTCAGCGACTGGATGCAGCCCAGCGCGAACATGAAGCCCCGGCCTGCATTGCACCAGTCGGCGCCCAACGCGATGGTGCGCGCGATGTCGAACGCACTGGTGATCTTGCCGGCCGCGCCGATACGGATACGCTCACGCAGATCGAGTCCGACCAGGGTGTTGTGCACCAGCAGCAACGCCTCATGCATCGGCACACCGACATGATCGACAAACTCGGCCGGCGCCGCGCCAGTACCCCCTTCCGCACCATCGACCACGATGAAGTCCGGCAGCAGGCCGGTTTCCTGCATCGCCTTGGCGATACCGAACCATTCCCACGGATGGCCGATGGCCAGCTTGAAGCCCACCGGCTTGCCACCGGACAGCTCGCGCAGGCGGGCGACGAACTGCAGCAGCTCGACCGGCGTGGAGAACGCAGAATGACGCGACGGTGACACGCAGTCCACGCCCATCGGCACACCGCGCGTCACCGAGATCTCGGCAGTCACCTTCGGCGCCGGCAGCACGCCGCCGTGCCCCGGCTTGGCACCCTGCGACAGCTTGATCTCGATCATCTTGACCTGGTCGTGGGTGGCGTTGGCGATGAATCGCTCCTCGCTGAAACCGCCCTTTTCGTCGCGACAACCGAAGTAGCCCGAGCCGATCTCCCATACCAGGTCGCCCCCCATCTCACGATGGTAAGGTGAGATCGAACCCTCGCCGGTATCGTGGTAGAAGCCACCGCGCCGCGCGCCTTCGTTCAACGCACGGATCGCGTTGGCCGACAACGAACCAAAGCTCATCGCCGAGATGTTGAACACGCTGGCCGTGTAGGGCTTGGCACAGTTGGGGCCGATCAGCACGCGGAAATCATGCTTGGCGATGGTGGTCGGCGCCAGCGAGTGGTTGATCCACTCATAGTCCACTGCGTAGGTACTGCGCAACGTGCCGAACGGCACCGTGTCCATCTCGTTCTTGGCGCGCTGGTAGATCAGTGCACGCTGCTGGCGCGAGAACGGCACGTCTTCCAGGTCGCTCTGCACGAAGTACTGGCGGATCTCCGGGCCGATCGATTCCAGGCCGTAGCGGAAATGCGCCATCACCGGATAGTTGCGGCGCAGTGTGCTGCGCTTCTGCAGCAGGTCCCAGGTCCCCAGCGCCACCATCGCGGCAGTCAGGCCGACGCCCCAGTACCAGGCCGGCCAGATCGTGGCCAGCCACAGGCAGATTGGAAACATCAGGATGGCGAGCAGGTAGACGATATACCGGTGCATGGCGTTCCTTGGTTGCAACTGCCGCAAGTCTACCGCGCCACCCGCCAACGGGGTTTACAGGCGATCGTCAACCACGTTGCGCGGCCAGGCCGATTTCACGTCGTAGACCAGGCCACCCGGCGCCAGCAGGGCTCGGATCTGCGCCTCATCCATCGTCTTGAAGCGGGCGTGGGCCACGGCCAGCACCACGGCGTCATAGCGTCCCGCCACCGGCTCGGCCAGCCAGTGCACCCCCTCGTCGGCCATCACCGCCGGGCCGACCCACGGGTCGCTGACCTCGACCTGCGCGCCGGAATCACGCAGGCGCTGCGCCAGCTCCAGTGCGCGGCTGTTGCGCAGGTCCGGACAGTCCTCCTTGAAGGTCACGCCCAACACCAGGATGCGGGATTGCGCCGGCGCGCGGCCGCGTTCGGCCAGCATCGCCAGCACCCGCGCCGCCACGTGCTCACCGACACGGTTGTTGACCTGGCGCGCAGTGTGGATCAGGTCCGGGTGGTAACCCACGCTTTCGGACTTGTGCAGCAGGTAGTACGGGTCCACGCCGATGCAATGGCCGCCGACCAGGCCCGGGCGGAACGGCAGGAAGTTCCACTTGCTGCCCGCCGCATCGAGCACGTCCTGGGTGTCGATGCCGAGCCTGTCGAAGATCAACGCCAGCTCGTTGACCAGTGCGATGTTGACGTCGCGCTGGATGTTCTCGACCACCTTGGCCGCCTCGGCCACGCGGATCGACGGCGCCGGGAACGTACCGGCGGTGATGATGCGCTGGTACAGGCGATCAATCACCGCAGCAACTTCAGGCGTCGAGCCGGAGGTGATCTTGCGGATGTCGGCCAGGCGCCGCTGGCGATCGCCGGGGCTGACCCGCTCCGGACTGTAGCCGCAGTAGAAATCGTCGTTGAAGCTCAGCCCCGAGCCCTGCTCCAGCAGCGGCACGCAGACCTCTTCGGTGGTGCCCGGATAGACCGTGGATTCGTAGATCACCAGGTCGCCGGCGCGCAGGTGGCTGGCGATCAGCCGCGTGGCCGAGCGCAACGGTTCCAGGTCGGGCTGCTCGTAGGCATCGATCGGCGTCGGCACGGTCACGATATAGACGTTGCACGCATCCAGCAGTGCAGGATCACCGCCGTACTGTAGCAGCGGCGCACCGGCCAGCTCATCGGCCTCCATCTCCAGCGTGTGGTCATGCCCGCGACGCAGCTCGTCGATGCGCACGGCATCGATGTCGAAACCGAGCGTCGGCCAATACCGGCCGAAGGCCACCGCAAGCGGCAGCCCCACATAGCCCAGGCCGATCACCGCGAAGCGCGGCATGTCCGCCGCGGCCAATGGCGCGCTCATCGAAGCACCGCGAGCAACGGAAGAAACCGCACGTCCGCCGCCATCGCTTCTGCCAACATGCTCATTTGCTGCACCATTCCGGAGAACCTACACCAGTAAGGCTACAGCGTAACGGCCGCGACACCCTGCCGCCAAGGCAGGATCACGATCCCAGTGCGACCGCCGCCGGTTCCAGTTCGCCATCGGCGCCGGTCCATGCCTGCCGAAGGCGCTCGAAGCCGCCACTGCCGAGCAGGAAGCCCGGCCACGCCGCATCGACAATCTGCACCAGCTGATCCGCATCGATGCGCCGCGTGCCCATCGACCAGCGCGGGAATGCGCGCTCCGCGACGGGCGCGCGGCACAACACCCTCATCTGCCCATGGCTGCGTGCATTGACGATGCGCTGGAATACCGAATCGATACCATCCTCCGGGCCTTCCAGGTACTGCAGGAAGCGGCTGCCATCGAACATGAGGACACCGGTGACGCCGGCTACACGGTTGAAGGTCGTGGCATCACCCAGCAGGCGATCAAGATCGGTTGTCTGCAGATCGGCGCGGGCCTCACTGGCATAGGCAATCGCGTGCAGCGACATCGGGCGGCTCCCCCCCTGGGAACGATGGCTGGGACTATGACATGAATGGGAACGACAGTTAAGCACATGGCCGCCCCGCCGCAATCCCGCTGCCACTCCGCCGGTGGGCTACAATCGGCGCCGCGCTGCAGGCCCGGATGGCGAAACTGGTAGACGCATCGGACTTAAAATCCGCCGGGGGCAACCCCATGCCGGTTCGATTCCGGCTCCGGGCACCATCGCATGTTTTGGGGAGCCAACGATGTGGGTCGCGATTGCTGGAATCGTGATCCCGACCGGTGCGCCCCTGAGTGAATTCTTCAGCAGTGCTTCGAGCCGATCCTCTCCAGGGCAACTGGCCCTGGAGAGTCGCAAGACTCTACCTCGAACCCCGCTCCAGCGGGGCGCTTCACTCCTTGCATTGAGCGCTCCACATGGCGTCCCACATGACGGCAGGCATGCTCGACTCAAAGAACGCAGTGGAGAGCGTCATCTGCCCGGCTTTCGTGTAGCTCATAGCTGCGAGGAAGCGCCCTTCACCGGCGTAGCCGCCAAAACCGTTCTTCGCATTGACGGTTCCGCACAGCGTCCCCCCGCCTCTCGCAGATGCCAACGACAGTTGGAGCCAGAGGGCGTGATCGGCAGACGATCCCAGTCACTGACAATGCCTGTTCGACCACCACCCTCCAGAACCCGGCGTCGGCAAGAAGCCCCGAGCGATCAGATCGCACGCGAGTAGCGCGGCTGCTCGTGTGCGGCACGCAGGTAGGGATCGAAACACATCGCCAACAGCCGCAGCAGCGGTCGACCCGGCTCGCTGGCACGTACCACGCCATCGCGGTACTCGGCCAGGCCATCCTCCTGCAGCCGCCGCACCGAACGCAGGTCCTCGGCGAAGTACCGCTCGAAGTCCACGCCGTGATGCTGTCCAAGCACCGCACCATCCACCTCGCCCTGGCACATCAGCTGTTGGATAAGCTCGGCGCGCAGCTGGTCGTCGGCACTCAGGGCCACGCCACGCCAGACCGGCAGTTGGCCCTGGTCCACCGCATCCTCCCACGACGGCAGGTCGCGCGGATTCTGACTGTAGGTGGCCCCGATATGGCTGATCGCACTGACCCCAAGGCCCAGCAGATCGGTATCGGCGTGGGTGGTGTAACCCATGAAGTTGCGGTGCAGCTGACCGGCGCGCTGCGCGCGCGACAGGTCTTCCTCAGGCAGCGCGAAATGATCCATGCCGATGTACTGGTAGCCGGCAGCGGAAAGTCTCTCCACCGCCAGGCCCAACAGCGCCAGCTTGTCTTCCGGTGAGGGCAACCGGCTCTCGTCGATCTGCTTCTGTGCGCGGAACAGGTGCGGCAGGTGCGCATAGCCATAGACCGCCAGGCGATCCGGGCGCAACGCCAGCACCCGTTCCAGGGTACGTCCGAAGCCGTCCAGGCTCTGCCCCGGCAGGCCATAGATCAGGTCGACGTTGACCGAACGCATGCCGCTGTCGCGGCAGGCCTGCAGGATGTCCAGCGTCTGCTGCACGCCCTGCACGCGGTTGATCGACTCCTGTACCAGCGGATCGAAATCCTGCACGCCCAGGCTGGCCCGGTTGAAGCCCAGCCGCGCCAGCATCGCCACGTCGTGGGTGTCGATGAAGCGCGGGTCGAGCTCGATCGAGAAATCGCGCTGGGCTGAATCACTGAAGTCGAAACGACGACGCAGCCCTTCCACCAGCGTGGTCATCGCCTCGGCATCGAGGAAATTCGGGGTGCCACCGCCCAGGTGCAGCTGGATGACCTCACGGCCGTCCTCGAACTGTGGCGCCAGCAGGTCGGCCTCGGCCAGCACACGCGACACATAGCTGTGACCACGGCCACGATCACGGGTGATGACCCGGTTGCAGCCGCAGTAGAAGCAGGGGCTGGAGCAGAACGGCACGTGCACGTACAACGACAGCGCGCGCGCCAGCTGGTTGCTGTCGGCGATCGCCTGGCGCAGTGCCGGCGCATCGAAGCCATCATGAAAATGCGGCGCGGTCGGGTACGAGGTGTAACGCGGCCCCGGCCGGTCATGCCGGCGCAGCAACTCGGGGTCGAACGTCCAGGCCAGGCCACCGGCGGTGGGAGAGAACGTGTCCATGCCGCCAGCATCGCGCCGGATGGCCTGCGCCGCCTTGACCCAGATCAATCCTTGGCAGGCATCCCCAGCACCGGCAGTCCAACCTGCGGCCAGCGCAGCATCTGGTAGCGCTTCCAGAAGGTGTCACCGATGCGCGCGGCGACATCGTCGGCCAGCTCCTGCATGGGCGGGTTGTTGCACTCGGCGGTGGTGATGCGGAACAGCACCAGCCAACGGTCGAACAGGTCCTTGTCCAGGTCGATGGCCATGTGCTTGGACATCGGCGAACCCTTGAAACGGCGGGTTCCACGCAGCATCGCAGACCAGAAGTCGACCAGCTGCGCCAGGTGCTCCGGCCAGTCGTGCACGTGCGCGTCGAACACCGGTCCCAGCCGCTCTTCCTCGCGTACCCGCGCATAGAAATCGTGGACCAGGCGGGTCACTTCCTGCTCGGTGCACAGCGTGAGCGAGGCGACGGGAAGAACAGGCGGCGGTGTTGCGTTCATCAGGGCACCCAAAGCTTGCCGGCAGTGTGCCGCAGCCGGCCGGCACCACCGTTGATCCAGATCAATGTCGGTGCAGTCCGCTGCACCTAGGCTGGCACGCTTGCAGGAAGCATGCCCTGCGGATGCCGCGCCAACTTCGGCGAAGTATACGCGCCGCCCTCATTTCGATCCGGGACAGCATGAACAGACCTTCTCCCAGCCGCCGCCAACAGCTGATCCAGCACTGGGGCGCCATCCTCTGGCCCAGCTTCATCGCTGCGGGCCTGGCCAGCGTGGTGTTCTTCGCCTTCGTCGACCCGCTGCGGCTGCAGGCGATCACCTTTCCGGGCTCGACGGTCAGCCGCGAGCTCGGCTACACGGCCGGCTTCTTCATGTTCTGGGCGGTGACGGCGCTGTCCAGCGCGGTCACCTGGTACCTGCAGCGCCCGCTGCCGGGCGACGACGATGACGAGCTGCCTCTGGGATGACTACGACCTGCACCCGAATTCCGCGCCCCTGGCGCTGGCGTGGCGCGCTGAGCGCAGCGTTGCTGGCGCTGTTCTACGCACTGCCCTGGCTGCAGTGGGATGGGCGCCAGGCCCTGCTGCTGGACATCAACGCACGGCGCTTCGACCTGTTCGGCTGGACCCTGTGGCCCAGCGACGTCGGCATGCTGATCGGCCTGTTGGCGGTACTGGCCATCAGCCTTGCACTGCTCACCCATCTGGCGGGCCGGGTCTGGTGCGGTCACGCCTGCCCGCAGACGCTGTGGCGACGCGCCTTCGACTGGATCGCGGCCGGCCTGGCGCGCGTAATCCCGGCGGCCGCCGTGCGTCCCGCCACCCAGGTGGCCTGGGCGCTGCTGTCGCTGTGGACCGGCATCACGTTCGTCGGCCTGTTCAGCCCGATCCACGCCCTTGTGAACGCCACTCCCCTGCTGGGCTGGAGCGGCTGGGAAACCTTCTGGGTGCTGTTCTATGCCGGTGCCACCTGGGGCAACGCCGGTTTCCTGCGCGAGCAGGTGTGCCATTCGCTGTGTCCGTTCGCCCGCATGCAGCCGCTGCTGACCGATCCGCATACGCCGCGCATGCTGTACGACGCACGTCGTGGTGAACCACGTGGACCACGCCCCTCCGGTCTGGGCGGCGTGCTGGGCCGCGGCCGCGGCCTGCTCGACCCGACCACCGCGCAGGACTACGTCTTCCGCGCCGCACACCCGTTGTTGGCCGGGCCGATGCCCACTTTCGGCGACAACCGCCTTGGCGACTGCACGGACTGCGCGGCGTGTGTCAGCGCCTGCCCGATGCAGCTGGACATCCGCCAGGGACCGCAGGCCGACTGCCTGGCCTGTGGCGCCTGCCTGGAAGCCTGCGCACGGCAGCAGCACCAGGCCGGTTTCGGCCCGGGGCTGGTGCGCTACTGCAGTCCGCAGGCGATGGCCGGGCAACCGCGGCGCTGGTGGCGGCCGCGGACCCTGGCTCTACTGTCGATGCTGCTGGCGCTGTTGGCCTGCGGCGCCTGGCGCCTGCTCTGAATCAGCCGATCAACGCGGCCCGTTGGCGTGTGGCGGCACCAGCTGCGCACGTCGGACGATGCCCAACTGCTCGATGATCAACGCCATCTCATTGGTGACCTCGGTACGCTCGGTCCCCTGCGGGACCAGGCGATCCAGCACCTGCTGGTACGTATCCCAGAACGCCGGACCGCATCCGTGTTTGTGATAACTGGCTTCCAGTTCGCGGCGTACCCGTTCAGCCAAGCCATGCATGCCGTATTCCATACGACCTCCGTTGGACTTGTTCTGCATCGTTGACGGTCTACCGATTCACTTGCGAGCTACTGAAAGACTCCCGGGCTTCACGTCCGGTTGATCCCAATTAGTCATAGATTTCACGACAGGTCAATTACATGCAGCGACTTTCGTGATCGAAATTATTAATCGTTCACGAAACTACATACGGGAGGACGGGCTCCGCGGATGGGCCGGACCCGACACGCCACCCCGCGCCTGCAAGTCGAATCCCGGTAGACCCAGCCAATGGCGATCCGTTGATCCATCGAAGTTTTCTATTTTGCTAAGCATACTTAGCAAGTGACCCAAATAATGCTGGATGCGACAAAATGCGGCGTTGATCAGCCCGAATTGCGCTCTGACGCCTCAGCAGCCGGGAACAGTGCCGGGTAGCACTGATGCAGGATGTATTGACGTAACGCAGGAATCGGCAGATCCCTGGGCCATTGCGACACTGCAGATCGGCTTATGCCAAAGAATCGCGCCAGTTCGGCATCGGTACGAAAGCCCAGCCGGGTTCGCACCTGCCGCTTGCTCCAGAATCCGGTCACGTCCAGTCCCTCTGTTAACCAGTCTGATTCTTGTGACAAGGATTCTTTGCGTTCCACCCGTTAAGCTGGCTTGCATAGATGAATACTCTTGGCCAACGACTCGCCACCGCCATGAAGAAAGCCGGGCACCCGCGCCCGGCCGATCTGGCACGCGCCGCCGAATCGACGACGGCAACCATCAGCAACTGGCTCAACGACCATGTCAGCCCCGCCCATGTGAAGGCCGAACAGCTGTTCCGCATCGCCGATGCGGCCAAGCTGGATGCGCGTGAACTGCTGTACGGGGTTAGTGGACGCGGCGTCGGCGAGCCCGGCAATGCCTACATCCCCAGCCAGGCCCATCTGGATGTTTGGCAGGACGCCTACGAGCTGGTCAGCCACCTGGTCGCCGAGAACGGCCTGGAGATCGACCACCGCCGCCACGCAGCGCTGGACCTGCTGGCCTTCGAGCTGCTGATGGACGGATTCAGTCGCAGCAAGGTGGCCCGCGTGCTGATGACCTCGATGACGTGAACGCGATGACGTTGGCACGCCACCGCTGGTAGCATGGTCCACGATGGGGATGGGGCTCCCCCGATAACCGCCCGATAAGGCTGATGGCTCCTGCCAGGACGAACGCGGTGTTCGTCGACGGCAGGCCGTGCCTGCCATCGGCGTTCGCCATCGACTCTGCGAACCCGCACTCGAGGCACGCAATGCAAGCATTGAACAACTATCTTCTGGTCTTCGTGGGAGGCGGCTTCGGCGCCTGCCTGCGGCACGCCTGCAATCTGATCGGCGCGCGGGTAGCCGTGGGCAGCCCATGGCCCTGGTCGACCTTCCTGATCAACATCAGCGGCGCCTTGCTGATGGGCGTGGTGGTCGAGGCCTTCGCCCTGCGCAATGGCGCGTCGCCACAGCTGCGCCTGCTGCTGGCCACCGGCATCCTGGGCGGCTACACCACCTTTTCCACCTATGCGCTGGAAATCGGCCTGCTGCTGGAACGCGGCCAGCATGGGCTGGCGGCACTGTATGCCGGCGGCTCGGTGGCACTGGGCCTGGCTGGCCTGTTCGGCGGCATGAAGCTGGCCCGGCTGGTACTGGGCTGAGACTCAGGCCACGCTGGCCCGCGCCTGCCCCCGCCACGCCCGAGGCGACTGCCCGGTATGCGCCTTGAACGCGCGCGACAGGGCTGCTTCGCTGCCGTAGCCCACCTCGTCGGCGATCCGCTTCAATGGTCGGCCCTGGCGTAGCGCCTGCTGCGCCAGCCCTACCCGCCAGCCCTGCAGGTACTGGCCCGGAGTGGTGCCCATCGCTTCGCGGAAACTGGCCGCAAACACGCTGCGCGACATGCCCGCAACGTCGGCCAGATCCTCCAGCGTCCACGCCTGTGCCGGCGCCTGGTGCATCGCCACCAGCGCCAACCGCAATCGTGGATGACCGAGGCCGGCGAACAGACCACCCCGCATCTCGCCCCCCTCCATCAACTGGCGCAGCACCTGGATCATCACCACCTCGAACAGACGGTTGACCATCGCTGCGCGGCCGCAGCGCTGCTCGAACGCTTCCTCGAACAGCAGTTCCAGCGCCGTGTTGCCGCCGTAAAGATCGGCCAGCGGCAGGCAGACGAAATCAGGCAAGGCCGCGCTGATCGGATTGAGCCGGCCCCCTTCGAAATGCAGGCTGGCACAGGCCATGTCGGCGCCCTGCTGCGGATCTGCGCTGAAGCGGTGCGGCATCGGTCGCGGGTACAGCAGCAGGCTGGGGACCTCGACCTGCACGGTCTGCTGGCCATGGCTGACCTGCAGCGGGCCACGTCGCACCAGGTGCAGCTGGCCGGCCTCGTCCTCACCCTCCAGCGTATTGATGCCACACAGCGCCCCGGCATGGAACACCGACGCCGTAACCGCGAAACGCTCGAGCAGGAGGGCAAGGCGATCAACCATGAAGGGGACTCCAGATCAAGCAGATAGCGCTCTATGCAACAAATCGTATCGGAATCACGACTGAAATGGACGGCACTGGCCGCTCGATTCCCAGGGCGCTATACAGGCCGCAGCATCCCGCGCATGGAGGCACCGATGTCGATCCGTACCGCCCTGGCTGTGCCGTTGCTGCTGCTCGCAGCTGCCCACGCCTGGGCCACCACGCCAGCGAAGATCGAGCACCTGGCCTGGCTGGCCGGTTGCTGGCAGCTGGACGGGCAGCCGGCCGGCGCCGGCGAGCAATGGTCCACCCTGGCCGGGGATACCTTGTTGGGCAGTAGCCGCAGCCTGCGTGACGGCCGCACCGTTGGTTTCGAATTCATGCAGCTGCGCCAGCATGAAGATGGCCGTCTGGTATTGACCGCGTTGCCCTCCGGGCAGCACGCCACCGACTTCAATGCCACCCGGGTCGATGCCGATGAGGCGGTGTTCGAGAACCCGGCCAACGACTTCCCGCAGCGCATCCACTACCGGCGCCTGGACGAGCAGCGTGCGCACGCGCGCATCGAGGTGGCGCAGGACAACCCCGGGCAAGCGATCGACTTCCCGATGCATCGCATCGCCTGTGGTGGTTCCGCGCCGGCGCGCTGATACCTCGCACGTTCATCCATCACCGCCGCGCATGGCGGATCACCACGAAGCCATTCACCAGTACAGGTGCCACGAAGTGGCAGATGAAGCGGCGTAGTCTGCCGGATCACGCGCCCAGTGCAGGACGACGCAGGAACAGTCCGAAACCCCGTGCGGCAGCGCAGCGCGCGCAGGTTCTGGCCCGGATCTATGCTCGACGCTGTTCCCGGATGAAGTCACCGCGATGCGCCCTTTGCTTCGATGCGTCCTGCTTCTCGGCCTGCTGCCTGCTTCGTCACCCGTATGGACGCAGGCCCCTGCTGCTGCCCGCATGCTCAGCGGTGAACTGCAGGGCGCCCCATGGCGACTGGACGTGCCGCAGCACTGGAACGGCGATCTGGTGATGCTGACCCATGGCTACGAGCCGGTGGGCGTGCCACGCACGACCCCGATGACCGCCAGCGACAGCACCGCACCGCTGCTCGCTGCCGGCTACGCCGTGGCCCAGAGCGCCTACGCCAGCCAGGGCTGGGCGGTGGCCGATGCGATCACTGACAACGAACGGCTGCGCCAGCACGTACTGACCGAACTGAAGCGTGTTCGCCATACCTGGATCCTGGGATTCTCGATGGGAGGCGCGGTGACGATCGCCAGCCTCGAGCGCTTTCCGCAGCACTACGCAGGCGGTGTTTCGCTATGCGGCGCCAATCTCGCTGGCGAACAGATCGCGGCCGACCTGCTGACCACGCTGCTGGCATTCGACTACTTTTTTCCCAAGGCAGATGGCCTGCCGACCGCCGGGCTGGCATCGCGCGAGGCGGCCGGACTTCCGCAGGCAACGCTGTATCAGGGTATTGCCAGTGCACTGCAACGTGACCCGCAGCATGCTGCGGTGATCGCCAGGCAGTTGCAGGTGTCCAGCGACGCACTGCCCGGCACGATCAGCCTGCACGCGCTGGTCCTGCATGAACTGGCCACGCGCAGCGGCGGCATGCCTGTCGGCAACGTTGGCGTGGTCTACAGCGGCTTCGGTGACGACGCCGCATTCAATGCCGGCGTGCGACGCATCGACGCCGTGCCCAGCGCGCAGGCGCAGGTGCGCGCAACGCTGGCATTGACCGGCAGGGTGAAACGACCGCTGGTGATCCAGTTCAACAGCAACGATCCAACCATCGTGCCGCACATGCAGACCGTGTATCCGCAGCTGGCGGCACAGGTTGGCGCGCGGCCGCTGCCACGGGTGCTGCCGGCGGTGGGGGAAGGACATTGCGACTTTTCCGAAGTGCAGGTGGTGCAGGCACTGAAGGCCGCCCGTTCATGACATGCATGGCCCGATCGGAACACTCGGCCAGGCGTTGACGGTACGCCCGTGAGCCCACGGCAGGCGGCGTCAGCCGCCCAGCGTGCCCATCGTGAAGGTGTAGCCGGAACTCATCAGGAACTCGCGCATGCGCATCTCGGCGCGCCTTGGTGAGGCCAGATTGGCCGGGGCATACAGGGCATAGACCGTGCCGGCGCCTTCGATGGCCTCGCGACGCACCCAGCAGTGGCGGGTTTCCGAAGCCACCACCCACCCATCCATCAACCGATCCGGCCCGATCGATTGCCCGTTCATCAGCCGGAACGTCAGCCAACGCACTTCCACTGAGGATTTGCTCATTGCCGGCGCACCGCCTGCATGCCTTGATCGTTCATGTCCTTGCTCGCCATTGCAGCTCCCTAAGACTTGGAACATGACGATAGCGCCTCGCTATGTCGTGGGTGGCTGAGACTGGCGGTGCGGCTCAACAGGTCAGCCCAAACAGTCGCCACAACGCCTCACGCCCTGGGGGAGTGAGGCGAAGTTCCCGGCGACCTTCGACGCGCCTGAACCAATCGTTCTTCACGAAGCTGTCCAGCATGGCCTCGCCCACCAGACCGGCCAGGTGCGGTCGTCGCTCGGTGCAGTCCAGGCAGCCACGGCAGAAGCGCGCCGGCCGGCCAGTCGGCTGCTGCAGCAGCTCGGCCAACGGTTGGCCAAGCCCACGCAGGAAGTCAGCGCCTTCTGCGCTCAACTGCCAGTGGCCCTCGCGCGGCAGCAGGTGCCCGGCCAGCAGTAGACGATCGGCAATGGCCACCGCATGCACACCCGCCATGTGCCGGTAACACGAGCGCGCCTCGCGCAGCGCCGGCAGATTGCGCGATGCGGCCGCCGTACACGACGGCGTGCGCTGGGCTACGCGCAGGATACCTTCCAGCATGTCGCCGACCTCGCTTGAGGCCAGACGGTGGTAGCGATGGCGCCCCTGTGGAATGACCACGAGAAGATCGCCCTCGATCATCCGCCGCAGGTGCGTGCTCGCCGTCTGCGGGGTGACCCCGGCCACCCGTGCAAGCTCCATGGCGGTGTACGCACGGCCATCCATCAACTGCAGCAGCATCGCCGCACGCGCCTGGTCACCGACCAGAGCACCGACACTGACAAGGGAACCGGAGGTGTGGACCATGGCGGCATTGTGGCACGCAGCCGCAGGCAGACAGTTCGATGCAGACCGAAGCGTCTTCGGCCCGCTACGCGACACACTGACCGCCCTTCATCCGTGGAACTTGCCGTGACGACGTCTTCGATCCAGCGCCGGCGCATCACACCCTCGGTCATGTATCCGGGCACACCGGTCCTGCTGATGACCACGCTCAACGACGATGGCAGCAACAACATCAGCCCACTCTCTTCCTTCTGGGCGCTCGGCAACCGCGTGGTACTGGGCATCGGCGTACAGGGCCAGGGCTATCGCAACCTGCAGCTGCGCAACGAGTGCGTACTCAACTTTCCGTCAGCCACACAGGCCGCGCAGGTGGAAGCCATCGCACGTGCCACCGGACGCGATCCGGTGCCTGCCGCCAAGCTGGCACTGGGGTACCAGCATGTGCACGACAAGTTCGCACAAGCTGGCTTCACTGCAGTGGCCTCGGCGCAGGTTGCCCCGGTCGCGATTGCCGAATGCCCGCTGCAGGTGGAAGTGACGGTCATGGCGATGCATCCGCCCAGCGAAGACGACGATCAGGGCTTCGTGATTGTCCAAGGCCGCATCCGCTGCGTGCATGCCCACGAGGACATCACCGTGGCCGGCACCCAGTACATCGATGTGGCCCGATGGAAGCCGCTGATCTACCTGTTCCGCCACTACCTGGGCGTAGGTGAACCGCAGGGCCGCAACTTCCGCGCGGAGACGCCGCTGCACGATCCCACATGATGACCGCGTTTCAGCGCGTGGTTTCCGGTGCGTTGCTGAATGTCTCGCGCACCGAGCGCTCGCGCTCGCGGCGGGTCGAAGCGCACTGTTCGCGCGCACTCGACATCTGCGTGTCCGCCGCAACCCGCTCCGCGCTGAGGTATTGCTGCAGGCTGGCAATCTGCGCACGGATGCCCGAGTCCTGGGTGGCACCGGCCAGATTCGCGTTGGTCGCGGTCAACTGCCGATTCAGCTCCGCGACCTGGCGGCCCACCTGCTGGCCGCGTGAGTCCAGCGGCCCGTAGATCCGCGAGCGCTCGCCCTGCACGCAGTGGCGTTCCTCGATGCCGGCGTCTGCCAGCTCGGTGTTCTGATACACCGCCGCACGGTTTGCTGCTTCCCCGGCCGTTTCGGCCGATGATCGGTTGGAGCGCAGTTTCATCGGCTCGATGCCAACCGCACACGGATTCTGGCTGTAGACCGTCTCCCCGGATGCGCCCTTGCACTTGTAGACCTGGGCCGCCGCCAACGGTGCGCAGCCCGACAACAACGCTGCAACAAGCAGATTCCGCTTCATGCCGCACCTTTCCCTGGTCCGCATTGGATGACTGCCACGATACGACGGTTCGGCGGTATCTGCCCCCCAGCGCCCGCGCACGGCATCACCACGGATATCAGAGCAATGGCAGCCGGTAGAACACCATGTCCACGTAGCGGCCCTCCCGCTTTACCGCCTGCGGTTCCACGCCAACGACGATGAATCCAAGGGATTCATACAACCCACGTGCAGCGCCATTGTCGGCCAGCACCGTGCGGGTGAGCGTTTCAATGCCTTCAGCTGCGGCCGCTCAGATCGCGAGGAAAAGCTGTGGGGCGATGCCCTGGCCACGGTGGTTGAGGCCAACGTGGATGCGTGGAATCAGCGTAGCAGGCAGGCCTGGCGCAACGTGCAAAAACAAAAAAGCCCCGACCGGAGTCAGGGCTTTTCAATTGGAGGCCTCAAGCGGAATCGAACCGCTGTAAACGGATTTGCAATCCGGTGCATAGCCACTCTGCCATGAGGCCAACGTACTGCGCGCCAGGAACGAAGTCCCTGACATGACAAAACCCCGTGATGGGGTTTGTCGGAACATGGAGCGGGAAACGAGACTCGAACTCGCGACCTCAACCTTGGCAAGGTTGCGCTCTACCAACTGAGCTATTCCCGCATAAGCCGCCATGATACCGGAAATCCGGAACACACACCAGCGATTTCACCTTTCTGACTGCGCGTAAAGCCTTGTGGCTCAACGTGCCCCACCTTGCCGTGGCGGGAGAAAAACAAGGCCCCTACCGGGGCCCTGTAGAATCTGGAGCGGGAAACGAGACTCGAACTCGCGACCTCAACCTTGGCAAGGTTGCGCTCTACCAACTGAGCTATTCCCGCAGATTCTTCGACCTGCGTCGAAGGAGGGCTATTGTGTCCAAATTCCTTCACGCCGTCAACAGTCTTCACATTACGCGATCACGGGCGTCCGCACTGGGGTACGCTGCCCCGCCCGGCTCCGTTCGCCCATGTTCCTTCGTGGCAAGCCCCTGTTGATCGCCGTGCTGCTGCATCTGCTGGTGGCGCTGCTGTACTGGTCACTGATTCCGCTGGGAATGAACTGGTATCGCGACAATTTCGGCTTCACCTCCCATCGCGACATCGGCCTGGGCATCGCCCAGTTCCATCTGTTCTGGATGTTCCTCGGTGCCCAACCGCTGATCGCGGTGCTGCGGCCGCTCTTCGCCAAGCTGTTCGTGCTGGCCATTCCCTTGGCATTCGCGACCTGGACACTGATGCACAACCACCCGCTTCGCCTGCTGTACTTCACCGTCGGGCCCGGCCTGCTGGCACTGGCCGCAATCGTCATCTCCGCATGGTATGCATCACCCAACCGCCTGCCCGCCGCCATGGACACCGCCAATGCCTGAGCGCTACGTCCGATTCTTCTGGATGCTGGTCGCACTGACCTGGTTCGCGCTGATCGCTGCGCTGGTCAATGCTGGCTTCACTCCGGACTACTGGCTGCTGCACCACCTGGAAGGTGCCGAGTTGCCCTACCCGACCAGCACCGTCATCGTGTTCGCGTTGCTGGGCACGGTAGAACTGGTCGTAGTCGCGTTGATCGTGCGGCCCTGGAAACTGAGGCGGCTGTGGCTGCGCCTGCTGATCGCCTTCGCCCTGCTGCTGGCATGGTCGGTTCCGTGGATGCTGTCGGCGATGCACCAGCCGCCCGTGCATGGCACCCATCTGCTGTGGCTGTTGCTGCTGGACGTGGGCCTGCTGCTGGCGCTATGTCTGGTGTCGGCGGCAAGCGCGTGGCGAGCGCTGAAGCGTCGACGGCGCCCTGGCGCGCCGCCGCCGCATCACTAGACCTACTTCCGGAACTCCACACGCACATGCTGGCCGAAGCGCGCCTTGGCCTCACCGTCGAACTCCAGCACGCACTCCACCACCTTGGCCACACCGCGCCCGGCGTCTTCCGGCAGGCGTGCCTGCGCGAACACCGGGCTGATGCGCACCACGCGCGCCGGCGGCAACGTGCCCGTGTTCTCGGCGCCGTCGCTGTCCGGTACCACGGTGGCATGCATGCCGACCTGCACCGCGTCGGCATAGGCGGCACTGAGTTCGGCACGCACCTGCAGCGGGCGTGCCGGCAGCAGCGAAATCGCCGGCTTGCCGGCCTGCACGAAGGCGCCGAGGCCCGGCACCTGGCCGACCACGGTGCCGGCTTCCGGCGCGGTCAGCGACATCTGCTGCAGCTTCAGCCGAGCGTGCTCCAGCTTGTGCTGGGCCATGTCGACCTGCGCGCCTGCCACATCGACATCGGCACGCACACCGGCCAACTGCTGCTTGGCCGCGTCGGCCTGCTGGTTGGATGACACACCTTCGCTGGCGCCGGTGGCCAGGCGGGTGGCGTTGCGTTCCAGTTCGCGCAGCTGCGCCTGGCTGCCCTTCAACCGGTCGTTGGCCAGGGCCAGGTCGGCGGTCGCCATCGCCACTTCCTGCTGCAGCAGGGCGCCATCGAGTGACAGCAACAGCTGACCCTTCTTCACCGTGGCACCCTCCTTCACCGCTGCCGCGGTGATCGAGCCATCCAGCGGCGGCGCCAATGCGATCAGGCCCCCTTCCACATCGATGATGCCGCGGGCGACCGCGACCTTGCCGGCGGTGGCGCCAGCGGCCTTGCCCGCAGGTGCCTGAGCCGGGGCAGGCGCATCCTTGGAACAGGCACCGAGCAGCAATGCTGCGGACAGGGCCAGGCTGAGCGGGAGCAGGTGCGACGTCTTGGTCATGGGGCGGACTCTACAGTTTCGTTCTGGCGGCGATCATCACGGACCATGCCGTCTTCCATGGCGATCACCCGATCGGCATGCCGGATCAGGCGCGGATCGTGGCTCACGCACAGCACGGTGGCGCCATGCGCGCGTGCATAGCGGTGCAGGATATCGATCACGCGCTGGCCGTTTTCGGCATCCAGCGCGCTGGTAGGTTCGTCGGCGAAGATCAGCGTTGGCGACTTGGCGAAGGCGCGGGCAACGGCCACGCGCTGCTTCTCACCGCCGGACAGCTGCGCCGGACGCATGTGGCTGCGATGGCTGAGGCCGACCTCCTCCAGCGCCTGGCGGGCCAGCGGCTCGCTTTCACGATTGCTCATGCCGCGGTAACCCAGTGGCAGCTGCACCTGTTCCAGCGCGGTCAGCGCCGGAAACAGGTTGAAGCCCTGGAACACGAAGCCGACGTGGTGCAGGCGGAAGCGCTCCACCTCGCTGCGGCTCATGTGGCCCACATCCTGGCCCAGCGCGTGCACGCGCCCGCCATCAGGCGAGGACAGCCCGGACAGCAGCGACAACAGCGTGCTCTTACCGCAACCGGACGGACCGGATACCAGGGTCAGCTCGCGCGGATAGATATCCAGCGACAGGCCACGCAGCACGGGCACCTGCACATCGCCGGACATGAAGCCTTTTTCAAGTGCATCGGCCCGCAGGGTGGGAGCGACAGTGTGTGTGGATGTCATCGGCCGGTCCTCAACGCAGCAGCAATGATGGATCGGAGCGGACGACACTGCGCACCGCCATGATGCTCGACAGCATGGCCATCACCGCCACCAATGCCACGCAGCCGAGGATGACCATCGGCGTCAGCTGCACGGGCACGCGCTGGGTCTGCGCGATCAACAGCACCGCGGTACTGAACGCCGCCGCCAGCAACATGCCGACGCCACCGATCAGCAGTGCCTGCTCGAACACGACCCGGGCCAGCGCATAGCGGCCTGCGCCCAGCGCATTGAGTGTGGCGTATTCGCGCACCGACCCGGCCACGACCGAGGCGAACGACTGGTTGGTGATCACCGCACCGACGAAGCAGACAATGACCGCCATGAACAGCACCGCGATGCCGGCGCCGGTATCGAACAGCCAGTACTGCTGCGAGCGGCTGGCGAATTCGGGGGCGGTCCAGAACTCGACCGGCGTGGCCCGGCCCATCGATGCCGACAGTCGATCGCGTACGCGGTCAGCCAGCTCCGGCGAGCGCAGGCCTGCCACGAAATAGGTGCTGCCTTCATGCGGATCGGTACCGGCAATGGCCCGCGCGGTATCCAGCGAGGCCAGCACGTTGACGCCACCGAGGCCACGCAGGCCCGGTTGCGCGGCCACCACACGCACCGCCTTGCCGTTGATCCAGGCACGGTTGTTCTGCAGATCCACGCCCAGGGTATCGAGGTCGGCACTGTCGACGATCACCGTGCCCGGCTCGCGCAGCAGCACACGCACGTCGGCGGGCAGGATCCGCGCGAACATCATTGCGTCATCGCGGGTGGAGATGCCGGACAGATACACCGATACATTGCCGGTCCCCTGCGCGCTGGAACGCCATTCGCCATCAACCCACTCATAGGGCTCGACGCGGGTGACATCCGGGTCCATGCGCAGGTGGCTTTCCACATCCGCACTGATCGCATGGCCGTAGTTGACACTCTGCGTACCCGGAAACCCGGCCCAGATATCGGCCGAGGACGCCTTCACGTAGATCGCAGCGGTGCCGAAGATGCCCAGCACCAGCGCCGCCTGCACGATCAGCAGCACGCCGGCGAAGCACATCGCCATCACCACCGGCAGGAACCGGCGCCACTCATAGGCCAGGGTCTTGCGGGCCAGTGCGATCATTGCGACTCACCCTCAGCCTCGACCGGCAGCGGCGCACCGCCCAGCGCGCGGTACAGCGAAGCAAACGCCAGCACGCGCGCGCCCCGTGCACCGATCAGATCAGCCTGCGACGTGAGCGCGGCGCGCTGCGTGTCGAGCCCGTCGTATTCACTGGACAGCCCCAGCTGCACCTGCCGCGCCTGGCGCTTGACCTGCTGGCTGGCGGCATCATTGGCCGCGCCCAGCGATTGGATGCTGCTGTCCTGCCGCGCCAGACTGCCCAGCGCGCCTTCCACTTCACTCACACCTTCCAGCACCGCCTTGCGGTAACCGAGCAACGCGGCATCCAGCTGCTTCTCATCGGCATGGAAGCGTGCACGGCGCTGGCCCCAGTCCCACAGCGGGATATCGATGTATGGACCGATCGAGGGACTGGAATCGGAATTGGAGCGCGCGTTCTGGGTGAGGTTGTAGGCGTACAGAATGGAACCGCCGAGGCTGACCCGCGGATACATCGCCGCACGCGCGGAACCCTTGCTCGCCGCGGCCTGCATCACCTCCGATTCGGCCAGCAGGATCTGCGGCCGGTGACGCAGCAGATCCGCCGGAACCTGCTGCAGCGAGAACGCGCCCAGCTGCGGCGGCGTGCGGTACGCGCGCCAGGCCGGATCCGGTCCATCGCGGCCGAGCAGCAGCGCCAGCGCGCGGGCCGCGTTGTCCGCATTTTCGCGGGCCTGCGCGATCGCGGCGCGGGTCGCGGCCTGGCGCGCATGCAGGCGCTCCAGCTCACCCGGCTCATCCAGACGCAATCGCTGGCGCACGTGCGCGAGCTGCTCGCCACGATCGTCCACGGCCTGCTGTCGGGCCAGCAGGTCCTGCTGGGCCTGTGCCACGGTCAGGTCCAGATAGCTGCGCACCACGTCGGCGACCACAGCCACCTGCGCTGCGGTGCGCAGGGCCTCGGCATTGCCAGCCGAAGCCTGAGCGCTCAACTGCGCGCTTTCGGCGGCGCCGAACAGGCCCAGGTCCCAGATAGCTTCAATGCCGGCATGGAAGTAGGTATCGACGGCGGCGGCGTCCTGCACCTGCTTGGCGCTGGCTGAAATCTCCGGCAGGAAGCGCGAGTCGGAGGTACCGGACACGATCCGCACCGCCTGCAGACGCAAGGTGGCCTGCTGCAGGTCCAGGTTGCCGGCGATGGCCTGGTCGACCAGACCGTCCAGCGCCGGGTCGGACAACACCTTCCACCACTGCTTCGCATCCACGGCCACGCCCTGCCCCTGCGGCACCTGGGTCCAGGTGGTGGGAGTGCGGTCAGGCAGGTCCGGAACCGGCACCGACATGCAGCCGGCCAGGGCCAGACTGGCCAGCAGTGCGCTGGGGCGCAGCACTGCCTGCAGGGAGAGTCCGCGCCCGGTCCTGGGCACTGCCACTGAAGTGATACGCCTGACCACCAGCCCGCCAACGTGTAGAAGGAGCATGAAGGCTACCGTGCGATTGTGGAGCGAACATGGAGAATTGGTCCGAAAAAGGTCACAACGCGCGTTCGGTTCAGGCAACGCTGACCCAGCCTTTCACTACGCTTTCAATGCGTTCCCCGCGCGGAACACTGGACGCCTTTCACTGCGTATTGCACATTGCGGCACTGTCTTGCTTCGATGCTGCCTGCCTGTGAAACGCCCCCGCCGCTGGCTGTTGACTGCCTCGATCACGACACTGATTGTCGCTGCGCTCGTTGTCGCGCTGGCCACCCCACTGGCCTCGAACGCCCTGCTGCTCCTGATGGAGCGCAGCAACTTCATTCCTGCCGAATCCTCGATCCTCACCTTCGAACCGTATTCGATCAACCACGGCTCGTCGAACTACTGGTTGTACGGAAAGGACCGGACCTACTACTACCACTTCACCTACGAAGATGACGTCCCCTACGTCTACATCCCGCAGGACAACCGCTGCCCCGGTTTCGACCAGCAGGATGCCCGGACCTGGTGCAGCGCCCTGCCCGGCAAGAAACGCTAGCGCGGCGGTGGTGCAACCGGTGTGACAAACGAAAAACGCCCCCTTGCGGGAGCGTTTTTCTTGAATCTGGAGCGGGAAACGAGACTCGAACTCGCGACCTCAACCTTGGCAAGGTTGCGCTCTACCAACTGAGCTATTCCCGCTTGGGAGGC
>NZ_JBNDKU010000016.1:0-53862 GCF_050435725.1 Stenotrophomonas sp. AN71
ATTCCGTGGGATGGCGGGGCGGGGGCGGGTGGGGGGGGGGGCGGCGAAAAGCGCCCGGGGGGGGGGGGGGCCCCCCCCGCGGGGGGCCGCCCCCCCCCCCCCCCCCCCCCCCCCCGGCTCTACCTTCACGCGATGCGCAGACTCGCCAGCGACTCGGCCTGCAGCCGCTCGTAGATCTCGAACTCGTCATTCACCGCCACGCCCAGCGCCTGCTCGAAGGCCTCGCGGTTGGCATGCGCGGCATAGGCGCGCTGCTCTTCACCACCCAGGTTCGACTGGAAAATGCCCGCAGCGCTGACCGGCAGGAAATCCTCATAGACGATCGGGTCGGCCGTGGCCAGGCCCACGGCCACCAGCACTTCGGCCGGCAGATCGGCCACGCGCTCCGGCGCGGCACGGCCGGCGTCGGTCAACTGGTAGCGGTAGTAGCCCAGTCCTTCCTGGCGCAGCGTGTCATGGTCATCCGGGAAGCTGGCAAACACCGCCTGCAGGCGCTGGCCGTAGTCGCCACCGGTGCTGCCGGCACCTTCGGTGTTGCGCGCCTGTGACAGCAGCTGGTCGTACAGCGCGCGGCCCTTCGGGGTCAGTGCAAGGCCGCGTTGTTCGATCTCGCCGAAGCGCGCGGTATGGGTGCCGGCATCGCCCCCCTCACTGTCCGGGAACTGCACGGCTTCTTCCAGTGCCTTGAAGCTGGTCTGGCGCAGCAGGATCGGGCAGGCACGGCGCGGCGGGCCTTCGATCACCGCCTTGGCCGCCATGCCGTGCTCGATCATTGCCGCCTGCGCAGCGTCGATGTCCAGCGTGCGCGGCGTCAGGTGGTTGATGTGCGGGCCACGGAAACTGACCACGTCGGCCACCAGGCGGTGCGCGTTGTGCAGCGCGTGATAGGTCGGCAGATCGACCGTGGCATCGCCGTGCCAGCGGAAGGTCTCCAGTGCTTCCTCCACGAAGCGCTCCGCATCGGCCTGCGACAGGCCACCGTCACGCTCGGCCTGGTCGATCAGCGCCAGCGCGCCGTCGGTGAAGATGCGGCGACGGGCCAGGATCTTCGCCGACTCGGCACGCAGGGTTTCGTCTTCGATCAGCTCCAGGCGCAGCAGCGAGGTGAACACGCGGAACGGATTCTGCGCCAGCGCCGCGCCGGTCAGCGGGCGGAACGCAGTGGAATGCACCGGCACGCCGGCCACCGACAGGTCGTAGTAACCGACCGGGTACATGCCCATCACCGCGAACACGCGGCGCAGCGTGGCCAGCTCCTGCACGGTGCCGACGCGGATCGCGCCATGACGCTCCTCGTCCAGCCGCGCACGTTCGTCATTGCGCTGCAGCTGCGCAGCCAGCGCCGGGTCCTGCTCCAGCACCTGGGCGTTGATCCGCTCCACCAGTTCCACCAGCGTGCCGTACAACGGCACTTCGGCGCGGTACATGCGGGACATGGCCTGTGCGAACAGGCGGCGGATCACATCGGGCGAAACGAAAGAGGCGCTCATCAGTCACTCGATTACGGGAACGGGAAGCGATTCCGCCGGGCATGGCCCGGCGCTACTGGGTCCATTGTCGCCGGAGCGCGCGGCGGCGGCGATACGCAGAGCAACATGAGAAATATTGGTAGCGCCCGGCCATGCCCGGCGGATCCCAGGGCCGCGCCGCGCGCTCGCCGGGCGTAGCCCGGCATTACCGCTGCAGCTGCCGCTTCAACGTGGCATCCAGGGTGATCGGCCGGTCCCAGTGCTGGTAGCTGGCCACGATGGCGTGGCGCACGGCGCGCACATGCAGGTTCTGTGGTTTCACCGGCATGCGCTTCACCACTGCCTCCCAGCCACCCTGCGGGTCCTGGCTGAAGGCGCGCACGCTGTCGCGGCAGGTCTGGCCGCTGGCCTTGGCCCAGAAGCAGGCGAAGTAGATGTCCCCCGCCTGCCAGCCGTGGGTGGTGAACAGCGCGCTGACGTAGCCACGCGGCACGTCGGCATAGCGCGACACTTCGTCGAGAAAGGCGTCGGGGTAGCGTTCGGCGTAGTGGTTGATGTCCTGCAGCTGGGCATCGACCCAGCGATCGCCGGTGCTTACCTCATAGGTGGCCGAACGTTCGGCCGTCTGCTGGGCCAGCACGGTGGCCGGCGCCAGCAGCAGGGACAACAGCAGCGCGCGCAGTCGGAGGTTCATGGACCGATTCTGCCGCAGCCGCCGCCTCCTGTCAGGCCGCCGCGGCGGCCTTGGCTTCGATGGCCGCCAGCGCGGCCGGCCAATCGTGGGCGGTATCGGCAGTGACCATGCGCGGTTCGTCATCGGCCACGCCGTGCTGGGTCTCGTGGGCCCAGGTCACCGCGTACGGGGTGTGGACGCCCCAGCCACCGAGGGTGACCACCGGCTCAATGTCAGAGCGCAGCGAGTTGCCGACCATCACGAAGCGCTCCATCGGCAGGTCGAACTCGGCCAGCACGCGCGCATAGGTTTCCGGGTCCTTCTCCGAGACGATCTCGATGCGCGGGAACAGCTCGCCCAGGTTGGCGACCTTGATCTTCGCTTCCTGATGGAACAGATCACCCTTGGTGATCAGCACCACCGGGTAGTGCTCGGCAATGGCCGCCACCGCTTCGCGCACGCCGTCGATCAGCTCCACCGGGTGGCGCAGGGTGTCGTGGCCGATGTCGAGGATGCGCTGGATGTCCTTGGCGTCGATGCGCTGCCCGGTGATGTCGATGGCCGCTTCGATCATCGACAGCGTCATGCTCTTCACGCCATAGCCGAAGGTGCCCAGATGGCGCTGCTGCACTTCCAGCAGGTGGCGCGCGGTCTGGGTGTCATGCACGTCGACGTAGCGCGACAGCAGGTCAAGATAATCCTGCTCGGCCTTGCGGTAGTAGTCCTCGCTCTTCCACAGCGTATCGTCACCGTCAAAACCGACCAGGCCGATGGCGCGCGACGGCGCAGGCGTGGAGGTGTTCATCGGTCAAGGATACAGGGGCGGCGATGACGAGAAAAACCCGGGCGGCCGCAGCCGCCCGGGTCCCCATGCACCGGTTGTCCCGAATCAGGTGTGGATCAGCGACCCTGCGCCGCGCCGGCACCGGCACCGGCCCCAGCCTGCTGGGCTGCCACGTAGGCCTTGTACTCATCGGCGCTCAGTTCGCCGTCCTTGTTGGTATCTGCCTGGTCGAACACCTGGGCCAGGCCCGCGTTGACCTGTGCCTCGCTCTTGCTGATGGTGCCGTTGCCATCAGTATCGATGCTGGCCCAGGTCTGGCCACCGCCGTTGGCCTGTGCCGATGCCGCCGCGGCCGCATCGGTCGCCTGGTCAGCGGCCTGGCCCGCCTGGGCTGCCGCCTGCTGGGCATGCGCCGCTTCGTTCTGCGCGTGCGCGGCCTGCTGCTTGGCCGACTGGGCCATCGCCGGGATGGCCAGCACGCTGCCGGCGGCGACGATCAGGGCGATCAGGGGCTTGCGGTTGCGAATAGTCATCAGGGGTGTCTCCTACCTATTGGGTGGTGTTGCGCGGCCTGTTGTTTCCGCACGGCACCTACCCTGCCACCGCGTTTCTGAATCGATTTTGCCCCGCGACCTGCGTGCACACACACGATTAACCACTCGCCACCACGCATGCTTTAGCGCGGTGGTTAGGGTGAAGTGAGTGGCTCATAAGATGCGCATTCAGCGCCTTTGCATTTAACCGGCAGGCAACGAAAAACCTGCGTCAGTCGACGGTTTTTTCCGATGACCGCGAACTGAACACCACCCATCCCAGCGCAACACCAGCCAGCGCACCGGCAATCTCCAGCACCACGCGGCTGCCGAGTTCGTTCGGATCGTGGATGGTGGCCAGGAACAGGCGCGCGTACAGCGGCGATTCCAGCCGCACGATGCCCATGTAGAACAATTTCCACGCGTCGATACCGGCGGAGATCACCACCGAGAACACGCAGGCCCAACCGATCGCGTACCCCATCGACCAGTGCAGCAGCCGGCACAGCCGCGACCACAGGAAATACACCAGCAGGCCGACCAGCAGGGCGATGACGCCGGCTTCCAGGGTGCCGAGCAGGCCGAAGTGCAGGGGAAGGTTCATCAGGTGGGCAGCGAGGGGAAGGCGGCCAGTGTAAGGGATCTGCCCCGGACGCAATCCGGTAGATCCACGCCACGCGTGGATGCTCTTCGTTCAATTTTTGAGATATCCGATTTCGATGGAGATTCATCCACGCATGGCGTGGATCTACTCCCCCCACCAGGAATCTATCGGGTGCAGGGCGCGGCCCTGCCGATAACCCCTACCGCACGGGTATGTCGTAGGCAGTGCCGGGGTCCGGTTCGGGCTGCAACGTGTAATGCCACCACTCCTGCGGATAGTTCACGAAACCACGCCGCGCCATTGCCTGCACCAGTTGCTGGCGGTTTGCCTGCTGCGCGTCGGTCAGTCCGCTCGTCTGCGTATGCGCACGTGGGCCGAAGAAGTCGAAGTCGGTGCCCATGTCCAGCGGCGTGCATGCACCGCTGCGGCAGTCCAGCAGACCAAGATCGACCGTGGCACCGCGGCTGTGGCCGGAGCGCTCGGCGATGTAGCCGTCGGCCAACAGGCGCGGCTTGTCCAGGTCCGGATACTGCACCGCCTTGCGCGAGCGCTCGCTCGGATCGTTCACCCAGGCCATGAAGGCCTGCACCGCGCGCACCGGCCGGTAGCAGTCGTACAGACGCAGGCCAAAGCCGTCCGCGCGCAGATCCTGTTCCACCTGTGCCAAGGCCTTGGCCACCGGCGCCAGCAGGTAGCAGGAAGGCGCCTCATACCCGGGCACGCGCGCGCCGGTGAAGTTGTGGGTACCGGCGTAGCGGATATCCATGTCGATGCGCGGCGACAGCGCGCGGATCTCCACGAGCCCGGCACCGGCTGCATCGGTGGCTGGCGAAATGCGTGGCGGCTCAGCGGCGCCGGCGGTCGCCGCCAGGGCATTCGCCAGTACGAGTGAAATGCAGGTCCTGGAAGTCATAGCTGAAGTCGATGTCCGGATCGATGGCGCGCAGGTCCAGTGTCGGTGCCGAGCCTTCACCCGGCCGCAGCCACGCCTGCGCCTCGTCGTCCAGCGTATCCCAGCGCAGCAGCCAGCGCCCCTGCAACTGCAGCACGGCCGCCTGCAGCTTTGGCGACTTGTCCACGCTGAAACGCAGGCCGTCCTTGCCCGGGCACAGCGAGGCCGGACCCAGCCAGGGATCCCTGTACCGGCCCTGCCAGTGTGACAGCTCGGTATGCGACGCCTGCCGTGCACCTGCGGTGTCCGGCCGCTGATGCCCCGTTGCCGCGCGCGCGGCCTGGTCAGCCTTCAGTTCGGCCAGGTATTCCATCGCCGGCCGCGCATCGCCCGCTGCGGTGAAGCGCTTCAGCATCGCCTGCATCAGCGCCGTGCGCGCGTCCTCGCCTTCACCATTGATCAGCATCACTACACCCACCTTGCGGTCGGGCAGCAATGCCAGCGACGAATACATGCCCGACAGCGTGCCGGTATGTGCCACCTTCCACTGACCATCCATGTCAGAGACGCGCCAGCCGTAGCCATAGCCGTAGAAGTGCGCGCTGTCCCAGCGCCGCTGGCGTTCACCCAGCGGCATCGGCATGTGCAGGGTCCACAGCGTGCGGCGTTGCTCGATGTCCAGCCAATCCGGCATCAAAGCCGGGTCCAGCAATACCTGCATCCATCGGGTCATGTCACGCAACGAGCAACGGATGCCGCCGGCGGCCATCGAGGGTAGATCCGGGCTGATTGCAGCATCGGCGTTCACCACTGAATTGCGGTCGCCACGCCAAGCATGCGGTTGTGCCACGTTGCCCACGCGCTTCACCGACCACGCCCCGACCTGGCAGCGTGACATGCCCAGCGGCTGGAACACCTGCTCGCGCATCAGGTGGTCATAGGGCTTGCCGCCGGCGGCTGCCGCGACTTCGCCGGCCACCACATACATCAGGTTGTCGTAGGCGTAGCGGCTGCGGAAGCTGCTGACCGGCTTCAGGTGCGCCAACCCTGCGATGATGTCGGCGCGGGTGAACGCGTTCGGTTCCGGCCACAGCATCAGGTCGCCCGCGCCCAGGCCGAGCCCGCTGTTGTGGATCAGCAGGTCGCGCACCTGCATCTGCCCGCCCACCCAGGTCTCATACATACGGAAATCCGGCAGATACCGCTGCACCGGATCATCCCAGTGCAGCTTTCCCTGCTGTACCAGCCGCGCAAGCAATGCGGCGGTCATCGCCTTGCTGTTGGAGGCGATCTTGAACAACGTGTCCTCGTCGATGCGTCCGCCATCGCCGCGCGCACCTTCGGCGTGCCGGTAGACCACCCGCCCCTGTTCGACCACGGCCATGGCCAGCGCCGGCAGATGCTCGTGCTGGACCACGGCCGCGACATCGGTATCGATGGAGGCGGTGTCGACCATCGAAACGGACGGTGCAGCCAGTGCAGCCGCCAGGATCACCAGGTGATGCATGCAGATTTCCCGTCCGGTATCCGCGCCGCCGGTCGAGGCGGCGCGGCTCGTGGTCTCAGAAGTTCCAGGTCACCACCAGCTGGGTGTAACGCGGTGCCTGCCAGCGTGTACCCGTGGCGAAGGTGGCCTCACGATACTGGCCAGGTTGTGCCTCGTAGCGCTGATGCACGTTGATGGTCTTCTGGTTGTTGAACAGGTTGTACACCGACAGACGTGCGCTGAGGTCGATGCCTTCCACCGGCAGACGCCAGGTCACGTTGGCGCCCATGGTCCAGGTCCACGGCAGCCGACCGAAGGCACCGCGCGGGCTGTATTCGAACTGGCGCTTGTCGTATGGACCGGAACAGTTGGCCACGCACAGCCAGCCGGTGCCGCCACCACTGCCTTCGCTGGACGTACTGCCACCAGCGATGGAATCGTTCGGCCACATCACGCCATAGGCGGTGATCGGGCCACCGGACTGCACCTGCAACGTGGTGCCGAACGACCACTGCTTGTTCAGCGCATACGCGGCGCGCAGCTTGAACTGGTGGCGGAAGTCGTTGAACAGCACGCCATAGCGCTCATTGGTGGCCGGATGGTCCCAGAACTGCACCATGCCGGTGTCGCCGTAGTTGGTATCGGAGTTCACCGGGCCTTCGAAGTTGCCCTCGCTCTTCGACCACAGATAGGAGGCGTTGAACATCCATTTCTCGTCCCACGCACGGTCGATCTGGAATTCCAGCGCCTTGTAGGTGCGCTTGGGCTTGGAATAGCCGATCACCTCGCCACTGCCGCCCTTGCGGTAGCCGCTGTTGGCGGTATCGATGGTGATCCATCCCTCGTTGGCGCAGCCGATGCGCTTGTCGCCCCAGATCGTCAGGCTCTCGCCCGGGTTGGCGATCGGCCACAGCGTGCTCGGGGTCGGTCCGCAGGGGGTGTAGTTGATGCGGATGTCATCCAGCGCGCGGGTCATGCGCCGGTAGGTGGCGTTGACGCCCCACGACCAAGCCTGGTTGATCATGTTCTGGAAGCCTAGGATGTACTCGTCCTGGTAGACCGCTTTCAGATCGCGGTCCACGCTCTGCCGCAGGTCGGCGCCACCGGTGTTCATGCGGGTGTCGGTCGGCCCGATCTGCTGGCCGATGATCGGTGCCATGTACGGCGAGCCGGTTGGCGAGGACTTCTGCTCCCAACCGTTGAGCACGTAGTAGCTGTACTCGTCGGTCAGGCCACCGGCGAAGTTGACGTTGATGTTGTTGGTGACCGGCAGGTAGTAGCGGCCGGCGTTGCCGAACAGCTTGGTGCTGCCATCGCCGCGCATGTCCCACGAGAAGCCGACGCGGGGCGCGATCAGGTCGTCCATCTTGATGAACGCCTTGCCGGCGGCGGTGCGGTTCTCGAATCGATCCCAGCGCACACCGAGGTTCAGCATCAGGTTCGGGGTGATGTTCCAGATGTCTTCCAGATAGAAGGCATTGGCCTCGGTTTCGAACGTGCCACCGGACTTGCGGTTGCGCGCGCGCAGCATCTCGGTGACGCCTGCTGGCACATAGGCGTTGGCGCCGTCCCACACCTCATCACCCGGCCGCGCCACGTAGGCGGTGTAGCTCCGCTCGGTTGGACCGGGATAGCGGGTGGACTGCTTGGTGGTCATCAGCTCGCGGTCCACGCCGAAGCGAAGCAGGTGATCGCCCAGCTGCCATTCGAAATCCAGGCGCGCGACGTCGCGGGTATCGTCGCGCTCGGCGACGGCGGCACCGGTCGGATGGCAGCCTGCGCGCAGGCCCTGCAGCTTGCCCAGCCGCGGGCCGTAGGTGCTGTCGGTGAATACCGGGCTGCAGGCCTGGTCCAGCGACGAACTGGTGAACGCGCGCTGGTTGTTCTGGCCGACCATGGCACGTGCGGTGAAGTTCTGGCCGAAGTGACCCGTGTAGGTCGCCGACCAGTTGCGGCCACCGGTTTCGGTGACCGAGTCGCCGCCCCAGGCACCGAGCTGGTCCGTGTTCCAGTTGTAGCCATACGACGCGTTGGTGACGTCGCCTTCATCGGAGAACGCCAGCAGCGCCAGGCTGTGGTTGTCATTGATGTTCCAGTCCAGCTTGGTGCCCCAGAAGCCGTTGCCGGCATCATTCTTGAACCAGGTGCTGCCATCGGACGCGGTGTTGTGTCCCTTGTCACTGCGGTCTTCGTACATCGCAAACAGGAACAGCTTGTCCTTGATGATCGGCCCCGAGCCCCAGACATTGGTCTTCAGGAACGAATTGTTGTCACGGCTGCCATACGAATGCGGCGTGCCGTCGCGGTGGAAATGGTCACCACCGCTGGAGCGCCACGCGCTGGGCTCGATGGTCACTTCCACACCGCCTTCGAATTCATTGCTGCCGGAGCGGGTCACGGCATTGATCACACCACCGGTGGAGCGGCCGAACTCGACCGAGTAGCCACCGGTCTTGACCTGGAACTCGTTGAAGAAGGCGAACGGCGCGGTACTGAAGCCTCGACGGGTATACATGTCGGTGACGTTCAGGCCGTTGATGAAGACCGCGTTCTCGGCCACCGATGAACCGGCGAAGGACAGGCCACCGAACGACGAATTGCCGCCGACAACGCCCGGTGCCATCAGTGCCACCGCCGACAGATCCTGCGCAACCGGCAGGCGCGAGATCTCCTGGCGGTTGATGTTGAACGAGGTTTCAGTGGAGTACACATCCACGCGATTGACCACGCGGGTGCCGACCACCTGCAGCGCATCGAGGTTGGTGACGCCTCCCGCGCTGGCCAGATTGACCGTAGTGGTTCCGCCGACGGCAACGCTGACAGCCACCTGATCGCCCAGCTTCTGCCCTTCGCGGCTGAGCTGCAGCTGGTAATCACCCACCGGCAGTTGGCCCAAGCGGTAGCTGCCATCGGCGCCGACGGTGACGGTGCGGGTCAGGCCGGTGCTGCTGCTGACCACGGTCACCTGGTCGCCGGCGGTTGCACGGCCGGCGACTGCGCCGCTCACGTTCTGTGCCATCGCGATACCGGGCAGCACTACGCCCAGACACGCCCCAAGGGCGACGCACAACGCCGCCCGCTTGATGCTGTAAGCCTTCATCCCCTGCTCTCTCCTGCAAGAATTGAATGGTGTGGAATGCGATGTGCCGCGCTAGCGTTGCCTGGCTGGCAGTACCCGCCACTGGAAGTCGTAGCTCCATTGGTCGAAATACAGGTTGCCGCCTGCCCACTCGGCCTCGCCACGCTGCGAGTCGACCGTTTCCGAGCGGAAATGCTGTTTGGCCGGCGCCAGGGCCTGGCCGAAATCATCGTTGAAGGTGATGCGGTCGCCGTCGAGGCCACCCAGATAGAAGTCACGCAGCGCCGGCACATCGCTGGCCAGCGCACCGGTGGTCACGTCCATCGGCAGCCAGCCGTACGGCGCCAGGTAGAACTGCCCCCAGTCATGCAGGTTGGTGTAGCCGCTGCCATCGCTGGAAAAAACCATGCCCGACTGCCAGCGCGCGGGAATGCCGTTCAGGCGCAGCAGCGCGATCAGCAGCAGCGTCTGCTGCCCGCAGTCGGCATGCCCGGCACGTAGCGCATAGTCGCTGATGTTGCTGATCGTGGAGTACTCGCGCGCACCGGCCCAGGGAATGCGATCTACCGCTGCGAACAGCGTGCGCACCACTTCATAGGGCCGCGTCTCTCCCTGCAGTACCTGGTCGGAGAACAGCTTCAGCGCCGGCGTGAATCGCACGTGCGGCAGCTGCTCGGCCAGGTAGGGCTTCAGCGCCGGATCGGCCGGTGTGGGTTGCACCCTCGCCGGATCGATTGACGTGTGTCTGGCGAAGATCGTGACCGAATAGCGGATCTCGAAACGGGTCGGTTGCCCGGCCACCGCCTTGGCTTCCAGATAGGCCGTGCGTTGCAAGGTGCTGGCCGGTGCCACCCGCGCCTTGCCCGGGCTGCTGCCCAGCCACTGCACCTGCTCCTGCTGGCCCGGGATCTCGCGCGGGTACGGAATCCAGGCGCGTACCGTTTCGCCGGCCGGCACGGCATCAGCCTTCACCGTCAGCGATTGGGTGAATTCAATGCGCTGCGGCAGCACCGAGGCCTGTCCGCTCTGCTCGACCGCAGCAACCACGCGCGCATGGTGTGCGTTGAGCACCTCATTCGGGCCTGGCGCCGGCATCGGTGCGTCCGCGCGGCGGCGTGCGCGCGCTTCATCGCTGAGCAGGAACAGGTTCGACGGTGCACGCTTGAAGTACCAGCGTGTGCTGTCGATATCGAGATGTTCGATCAGACTGAGCTGATCCCAGCGCGCGAACTCCTCGTCGCTCAGATCGGGAATCCAACGCCGCACCGCCGCCTTGGCCGCGGCTTCGTCGAGACTGAAATCCAGGCGGATGCGGCGCATGCGCTCGCGCTGGAATTCGCCTTCGGCGTCATTTTTTCCGGTTGCCAAACGCGCATCGGCATCACCGAAACGGCCGCTGTCGATCAGATCGATCACCTGGGTTTCGCGCGCACGCTGCGGGCTGCTGCACTCATCCGCTGCCTGCGCAGCCGACGCGCACAGCAGCAGCGCGGCACACAGGCCGGCAGCAGCAGGCAGACGCGGTTTGCGAACAGCAGGATCCACAGCGACACTTCCCCAGCGCGGGTGGTAATGGCTGTGTAACACGGGCCGGAGGACTGGTCAATAATTTATTCTTGCTTTCGCCATCAAAAGGAATAAATATTCCATGGAGCATTCGAGGAGGGTGTGCACCGCATGATCCAGTCTTCCCGCGAACCGCAACGGCAGTGGCGATGGCCGCGCCGGCTGACCCTGGCCGTGTGCCTGCTGGCCGCGCCGGCCTTTGTCCAGGCCGCTCCCGCCCCCGATCCCGGCGCGCCGCTGCCGTATGTGATCGGCCTGCATGAGGCCTACCTGACCCCGCAGTACTGGGCGGCTCGGCTGGACAACGCCGATGCTCCGATCCTCGACCGCGCGCAGATCGACGCGCAGAACGCGCGGATGCGCGCGCAGGACAGCCATATCCAGGACATCGCCGCACTGCCTGCACAACTCGGCGTAACGCAGGTCCGCGACAGCATCACCGCGCTATCGCGCTGGCCCACGCGGGCGCTGTATGACGAGAAGGGACAGACCATCGCTGCAGGTGCGCGCCGCGCCATCGAAGCCAACCTCGGTCTGGATACGATTCCCGCCCAGGTGACACCTGCCTATGGCCTGGTAGTGAAGCGCGCCGCACTGCGCACCTTCCCCACCCGCGAACGCGTCTTCAGCACCGCCGGTGACACCGACATCGACCGCTTCCAGGAATCGGCACTGTTCCCCGGCGACAAGGTGGCCGTGGTCCACCGCAGTACCGACGGTCGCTGGCTGTTCGTGCACAGCGAGCGCTACAGCGCATGGATCCAGGCCGATGCCATCGCCGGCGGCGACAAGGCCACAGTGCTCGGCTACGGCGCGAAGGGACCGTATCGGATCGTCACCGGTGCCACTGCACAGACCGCCTACACCCCGGAAGAACCGCGCGTCTCGCGGCTGCAGCTGGACATGGGCGTGCGCCTGCCGGTGCTGAGCGACTGGCCAGCCGCCGAACCGGTGAACGGCCAACAGGCACATGCGTCGTGGGTGGTGCAGCTGCCGGTGCGCGAAGCCGATGGCCGCTTGAAGCTGGTGCCGGCCCTGTTGCCGCGCTCGCAGGACACTGCCGCCGACTACCTGCCACTGACCCCGCGCCTGCTGCTGCAGCAGGCCTTCAAGTTCCTTGGCGAGCGCTACGGCTGGGGCCACGACTACGACACCCGCGACTGCAGCGGTTTCGTTTCCGAGATCTACCGCAGCTTCGGCGTTCTGCTGCCGCGCAATACCAGCGCACAGGCAGTCAGCCCGGCGCTGGACCGCCTGCCGTTCACCGACAAGGACCGCAAGGCCGTGCGCGATCACGCCGTCACCGACCTGCAGGTCGGCGATCTGGTCTACATCCCCGGACACGTGATGATGGCCATCGGCCACGTCGACGGCCGCACCTGGGTCATCCACGATACCGCTGGCGGCAGCTGGTTCGGCGCCGACGGCACGCGCGTGCAGGCCCATCTCAATGGTGTTTCGGTCACGCCGCTGGAGCCGATGATGGCCAGCGATACCGTCCGCTACATCGACCGCATCACCAACATCCAGCGCCTGCGGGCCAAGACTCCTGAATGAAGATCACCGCCATCGAACTGGGCATGCTGCGCGTGCCGTTGAAGACACCGTTCAAGACCGCCCTGCGCACAGTGGAGACCGTGGAAGACGTGGTGGTGCTGATCCGCACCGACACCGGCAACACCGGCTACGGTGAAGCCCCGGCCACCGCAGTGATCACCGGCGATACGCACGGTTCGATCATCGAAGCGATCCGCCACTTCATCGCCCCGCGCCTGATCGGCCAGGAGGTGGTCAACCTCAACCGCCTGTGCGGTCTGGTGCAGACCGCGATGGAGCGCAACACCAGCGCCAAGGCAGCGGTGGAGATCGCGCTGTACGACCTGTGGGCGCAGCTGCACGGTGCACCGCTGTACCAGATGCTCGGCGGCGGTGACCCGGTGATCACCACCGACATCACCATCAGCGTGGATTACATCGACAAGATGGTGGCCGATTCACTGTCCGCGATCGAACGCGGCTTCGAGTCGCTGAAGATCAAGGTCGGCAAGGACATCGGCCTGGACATCGAACGGGTCAAGGCGATCCACGCGGCCGTGGAGGGACGTGCACTGCTGCGCCTGGATGCCAACCAGGGCTGGACCGCCAAGCAGGCGGTGCATGCGATGCGTACGCTGGAAGACGCCGGCGTGGTGCTGGAGCTGCTGGAGCAGCCGGTGAAAGCCGCCGACATCAGCGGCCTGAAGTATGTCACCGACCGGGTCAACACGCCGGTGATGGCCGACGAGAGCGTGTTCAGCCCGAGCCAGGTGATGGACCTGATCCAGCAGCGCGCGGCCGACATCATCAACATCAAGCTGATGAAGACCGGTGGCCTGTCCAACGCCATCCGCATCGCCGATATCGCCGGCATCTACGGCGTGCCGTGCATGATCGGCTGCATGATCGAATCCAGCATCAGCGTGGCCGCGGCCGTGCACCTGGCCGTGGCCAGGAGCGATGTGATCACCAAGGTCGACCTGGACGGTCCCTCACTGGGCCAGTTCGACCCGGTCAGCGGCGGCGTGCATTTCAACGAATCGGAGATCAGCATCAGCGATGTGCCCGGGTTGGGCATCACCGAAGTGCGCGGGCTGGAGATGCTGGGGTGACCAGTAGATCCACGCCATGCGTGGATTCACTTGCTTTTGGCGTTGCTTTTGCACTACCCCGTATCCCCCTCGCGGCTGGCACGCGCGCGGTAGGTCCGGGGTCTTGCAGGGGTGTCCGCCGCATGAATGCGGCGGCCAAGCCTACAGGGACGTACGTGCGGCGTCCCCCGCAAACCCCACCCGCCCGACCCATTCCATGACACGCTCTACGCTGCCAACCGCAACGCGCCTATCCATGCCCGGACACCCCGCATGCCGCCCCTGCTGAAGATCCGTTCCGAGCGCGGGCAGATGTCGGCCATCGAACGCCGGATCGCCGACTTCATTCTCGACAATGCCCACCTGCTGCGCGACTACTCGTCCCAGCAGCTGGCCAGCGCGCTGGGCATCAGCCAGTCCAGCGTGGTGAAGTTCAGCCAGAAGCTCGGCTTCAAGGGCTATCCGGATCTGAAGTACTCCATCGGCCAGGACATCGCCCGCGCCGGAGCCGATCCGCAGCAGGCGCCCAGTACACCCGACAACGGCGATGACTACCTGCGCCTGGGCGAGACCCTGCGCCGCAGCAAGGCGCAGGCCGAGGAGGAGACCCGCCAGGCCAACCCGCGCGAGGAAATCGAACGCATCGTGCAGCTGCTTGATGGCGCACCAAAGCTGTTCGTGTACGGGCTGGGTGATGACGGCCTGTATGCCCGCGAGTTCGCCATGCGGCTGTCGCTGCTCGGCCTGCTGGTGGTGCCGCACACCGACCCGATCCTGATGCTGGCCAACCTCTCAGCCGCGCGCACCGGGGACGTGCTGCTGGTGTTCTCCGAGTTCGGCAACCTGCCCCAGCTCGCGCAGCTGTCGCGGCAGTTCCAGGACATGGGCGGCAAGGTGATTTCCATCACCCGCCACACCGCCAACCCACTGCGCGCGCACGCCGATGCCGCGCTGGTGGTTTGCGCGCACGACCGCGCACCGCAGGCCGCACAGCTGCTGTACCGTAGCGCGATGCACGCCCTGCTCGATTTCCTGTTCGTGCTGCTCTGCCATGCCAATCCGGACCGCCAGCAGCAGCTGGCGGTGAACCTGGAGCGGATCGATCACCTGCTGGATTCCTGACCGGAGCGCACGCTGATGAAATCGTTGGCCCGCCTTGCCACCGCTACGCTGCTGCTTGCCGCGGCGCTGTCCGTCCATGCTGCGCCCCTCGATGGCGCGCGCCAGCTGATCGTGGTCACCAGTGAAAGCTGGGACAGCACCCAGGGGCAGCTGCAGGCCTATGTGCGCGACGGCAAGGGCTGGCACGCGCATGGGCAGGCCTTCCCGGTCGCGCTTGGCCGCACCGGCAGCGCATGGGGCCTGGGCCTGCATCCGGCGCAGGCCGACGGCCCGCAGAAACGGGAAGGGGATGGCCGCAGCCCGGCCGGCGTGTTCGCGCTCGGCAGCGCGTTCGGCTATGCCGTCACCCGCCCCGGCACTGCGATCCCCTACCAGCCGATGCTGGACAGCAGCTATTGCATGGATGTGCCGGCGTCACCGTTCTATAACCGCATCGTCGACGCGAAAAAGGTGGGCAAGGCGGCCGTGGAAGGTTCGACCGAGCCGATGCGGCTGGACCTGCACAACAAGGGCGACGTGCGTTACCAGCAGGGCTTCGTGATCGCCCACAACCCGGACAACCAGCCCGGCAAGGGCAGCTGCATCTTTGCCCACCTGTGGCGCCAGCCAGGTGAGGCCACGGCCGGGTGCACCGCCATGCCGCAGGCGCGCATGCAGGCCCTGCTGGACTGGCTGCGGCCGCAGGATGGGCCGCGCTTCGTGCTGTTGCCGCGCGCCGAATACAAGCGGCTGCAGGCACGGTGGCAGCTGCCCGCACTGACCGGAGACGCCCGATGAGCGCGCAGGACGAACCGCAGCTGCAGCGCGCGGTCAGCCGCTGGCAGATCGTCGGGCTGTCGATCAACGATGTGATCGGCAGCGGCATCTACCTGCTGCCCGCCGCCACCGTGGCCCTGCTCGGTCCCTTCAGCCTGTGGGGCGTGGTCGCCGCCGGCATCGTCGTCGCCCTGCTGGTGCTCTGCTATGCACAGGCAGCCAGCTACTTCGATGAACCCGGCGGGAGCTACCTGTATGCCCGCGAGGCATTCGGACGCTTCGCCGGTTTCGAGATCGGCTGGATGATCTGGTTGACCCGCATCAGCTCGGCCGCCGCGCTCAGCAACGCGCTGGCCGACGCGGTCGCGCGCTTCTGGCCGTGGGCTGGCGCCGGCATGGGCCGCATCGCGGTGATCGTGGTGTCGCTGGGCTTCCTCACCGGGGTCAACATCATCGGCGTGCGTTCAGCTGCGCGTACCGGTGTGGTCCTGGTGATCGGCAAGATGCTGCCGCTGCTGCTGTTCGTGGCCATCGGTGCGTTCTACATCGACCCGCAACAGGTGTTTTCCGGCCAGCGCCCGGATCCGCACGACCTGCAGCGCATGGGCGAGGCTGCGCTTCTGCTGCTGTACGCCTACGCCGGTTTCGAGAACATCCCGGCTGCCGCCGGCGAATACCGCAATCCGCGCCGCGATATTCCGTTCGCGCTGATCACCATGATCATCACCGTCACCGTCATCTACGGTGCGGTACAGGTGGTGGCACAGGGCACGCTGGCCGGCCTGGCCGGCTCGGCCACGCCACTGGCCGATGCCGCCGCCGGCTTCGGCGGCGAAGCACTGGCGCTGATCCTGACCGTCGGCGCCACCATCTCCATCCTGGGCACCAACAGCAACACGATGATGATGGGCCCACGCTTCCTGTTCGCACTGGCCCGCGATGGCTACGGACCGAAGATCCTGGCGCAGGTGCATCCGCGTTTCCACACCCCCGCCGCATCGATCCTGTGCCAGGGCCTGATCGCACTGGGCCTGGCGCTGTCCGGTTCGTTCGTGCAGCTGGCGCTGCTGTCGATGACCACGCGATTGTTCGCCTATATCGGTACTGCTGCTGCGGTGCTGGTGCTGGCCAAGCGCTTCGCCGACCGGCCTGGCGCGTTGAAACTGCCCGGCGGCCCGCTGATTCCGGTGCTGGCGCTGCTGTTGTGCCTGGCACTGTTCGCCAGTGCCAGCTGGCAGAACATCGCCGCCGCGCTGGTCGCCTTTGCCATCGGCGCGGTGATCTACAAGCTGCCACGCAAGGACGCCGACACCGACTGATCGGTAGCGCCGCTGCGTGCGGATTGATCTGACGATCACACCGTCGGGCCCGTGGGTTAACCGGCCACGGGTCAGGATCGAAGCTCACCCACCACGGAGCCCGATCCATGAGCCCCGAGTACCAGATCCCCGGCCGCGTGCCGGACGACAGCACGCCGCGCGATGCGATCAGCAACTACTGGCGTGAGCGCTACAGCGCCGAGCCGTACTACGATGATCAGCTGTTCTTCGAGGACTACGAGCCGGCCTACCGCATCGGCCACGCTGCACGCGCGCAGGACATGATCCGCGCCTACGAGCAGGTCGAAGCCGAGCTGGAGTCGCGCTGGACCAACGAACGTGGTCGCAGCCGATTGGAATGGGCGCAGGCGCGCAATGCCGTGCGCCGTGGCTGGGAAGATGCGCAGCTGGCAGATCCACGGCTGTTGCGCGGCCCCTGACCGATCCGATACGCGGCAACGCCGGGCATGGCCCGGCGTTGCCGTTCCTGCATCACTCCTGTTCCGGCAACGGCGGCACGCTCGAGGTGCGGCGGCTGCCCTCACCACCACCGGCAGCAATCAGGTCGCGGGTGTTCTTCTGCACCGCCACCGCGCCGAACAGGGAAAGTGCGAATGCCATTCCATAGAAGCCCTTCTCGCTCAGTACCAGCGTGGCATTCCACAGGCCGACCAGGAGCAGCAACAGGGCAGACAAGAGCGCGAACCAGCACAGCGCGTAGTACAGGCCACTGACCGGAATGCCTTCGACCCGATCGCGTACGCTCTTCTGCAACGACACCGCCGCGAACAGGCCAAACAACAGCAGTGTCAGGTAATAGCCCTTTTCATTCAGCGGCATCTCCGCGTTGAACAGGCCTACCAGATAGGCCACTGCGCCCAGCAGCAGGGCCACCCAGGAAGCGGCGATGAAGGCAGGCGAGGGACGATGGATGATCGGTGCGTTCATTGCAGATCCTTGGCGGTCAGTCGGGCACGCTTTGCCCGGGCGTGCCCACCCTAGACGATCCCGCCGCCGTCGCACAGAGGGCGCAGGACCTTCGGGCCACGACGGTCACGGCCGCAGTGGTATACAAGGGACAGCCTGGCCATCCGCATCCCCGCACTGGAGATCCCCATGACCCGCACGCCCCTGCTGCTCGCCCTCGGCCTGTTGCCGATCCTCGCCACCTCCGCCTGTAATGCCGCCGATCCGGCTGCCAGCGGTGCGCAGGCCATGCCTTCAGCGTCCGCCCCCTCGGACCAACGCCCGTTCGCCACCACCGAAGTCAGCCGCTTCGACCAGCCCTGGGCGATGACCTTCCTGCCCGATGGCAGCCTGCTGGTCACCGAAAAGCGCGGCAAGCTGCAGCATCTGGACCTGGCCAGCGGCCAGAAGCACGAGGTCACCGGCGTTCCGAAGGTCGCCTACGGTGGCCAGGGCGGTTTCGGCGACATCATCCTGCACCCCGACTTCGCTCGGAATCATGTCGTTTACGTCAGCTATGCCGAGGAAGGCACGCTGGACACGCGCGGTGCTGCCGTGGCCCGCGCCACGCTGGCGCTGGACGCCAACGGCGGTGGCCAGCTGAAGGATCTGAAGGTGATCTGGCGGCAGAGCCCCAAGGTCAGCGGTGAAGGCCACTACGGCCATCGTCTCGCCTTCGGCCCGGACGGCAAGCTGTGGATCAGTTCCAGCGAGCGGCAGAAGTTCGATCCGGCGCAGGACATGGGCAGCAACCTCGGCAAGATCATCCGCCTCAATGATGATGGCAGCCTGCCGGCGGACAACCCGTTCGCCTCGCAGGGCGGCGTGGCCGCGCAGGTGTGGTCGCTGGGCCACCGCAACATCCTTGGCATGGCATTCGATGCCAACGGCAAGCTGTGGGCGCATGAGATGGGCCCGGCCGGTGGTGACGAACTGAACCTGATCGTGCGCGGCGCCAACTACGGCTACCCGATCGTCTCCAACGGTGACCATTACGATGGCCGTCCGATTCCCGACCACGACACCCGCCCGGAATTCGCCGCACCGAAGGTGACCTGGACCCCGGTGATCTCGCCTGCCGGCTTCGTGATCTACAGCGGCAGTCTGTTCCCGCAGTGGAAGGGCAGCGGTTTCATCGGCGGCCTGTCGTCCACCTCGCTGGTGCGCGTGGCCTTCGACGGCGACAGCGCGCGCGAAGCCGAGCGCTTCAACATGGGCGAACGCATCCGCGAAGTGGAACAGGGCCCGGATGGCGCGCTGTGGCTGCTGGAAGACGGCAGCAAGGCGCGCCTGCTGAAGCTGACGCCGAAGGCCTGACAGCACGGCAGTGCCGGCCGCTGGCCGGCATCGCCCCTATGAAACGGCCCCGCAAGCGGGGCCGTCTGCGTTCATTGGATGGTGCCGACCTTTACCTCGACACGCGCACAGGCTTTGTCCAGGCACTCGCCTATCAGCCAGATCTGGCCATCACCGATCATCACGCCCTGCTGGTTGACGAAGACCTTGCTGAAGTCCTGTTCGGACACCGCCTTGACGACCGCCGGAGTGATGATCTTCTCGTAGCTGCGCTGGAACTCGCCGGGGCCGGTGATCTTCTTTCCACCGGCGATGTTCAGCGGGAAGCGCACTTCCTCGACCACCGCAGCGCGATCTCCGCCAACCACCGCGATCTTGAACGCGTTGAAGACCTTTTCGTACTGAGCGGCATCACCAAGCACGCTCTCGATGCGCGCACGCGCATCCTCGGCGGGCACATCCGCAGCAGCAGCCGCAGCCGGTGCGGCTGCGGTGGCTTCGGCAGCAGGCGTCGCTGCAGCGCTGGCCTCCATCGGCGGCGGAGCATCCGCCGCGGGCTCGGCCGGGGGCGCCGGCTGCGAACAGGCGGCCAGCATCAGGGCGGGAATCAGACAGGCCATCCGGCGCATGCGCGCACTCCATCGAAACAGGGAACCCGATGGTAGCGCCGTCGCAGTGACGGCAACAAAAAGGGGACGGAGGGGATTAAGTCGTTTGTGGCACAAACGACTTAATCCCCTCCGCCCCCTTTTTCTTCACTCAGCCCTTCAGCAGCTCGAACTGCACCGCTTCACCGGCAGCCGAGGAGGCGCAGACCCACAGGTCGAAGACACCCGGCTCGGCGCGCAGCACGCCGTCGCGGCCGGTGAAGGCCAGCTGCTCGCGGGTCAGGGTGAACACCACCTCGGTCGATTCGCCCGGCTGCAGCGCCACCTTGCGGAAGTCCTTCAGCTCGCGCACCGGACGCACGCGGCTGGCGACGCGGTCGTGGATGTACAGCTGCGCCACTTCCTCACCGGCCACGCTGCCGCTGTTGGTCAGCGTGGTGGTGATGGTCAGGGTGTCATCCCAGCCCAGCTGGGCCGCGCTCAACTGCGGCACGCCGTAAGCAAAGGTGGTGTAGCCGACGCCATGGCCGAACGGATACAGCGGCTCGTTCGGAATCTCGCGCCAGCGGGCCTTGAACTCCGACATGGTCGGCAGTTCCGGACGGCCGGTGCGCGGGTGGTTGTAGAAGTACGGCTGCTGGCCGGACACCTGCGGGAAGCTGACCGGCAGGCGGCCGGAAGGGCTGTAGTCGCCGAACAGCACATCGGCCACGGCATGGCCGGTCTGCGTGCCCAGGTACCAGGTCACCGCCACGGCGTGGGCATTGCGCACTGCGCCCTGCAGCGCCAGCGCGCGACCATTGCGCAGCAGCACCACCAGCGGCTTGCCGGTCATCGCCACGGCCTCGGCCAGCGCCTGCTGGGCCGGCGGCAGGGTGATCTCCACGCGCGACTGCGCTTCACCGCTGTAGCGCTGCGGTTCGCCCAGTGCCAGCACCACCACGTCGGCGCGCAATGCGGCGGCAACCGCCGCCTCGGTGCCACCGGGAATGGCCACTTCCAGCTCGCATCCCGGCACGATCTCCAGCAGCGCCTCATCACCGATGGCGGCGCGCACGCCGGTTTCCAGGTCCACATACCGCTGCTTGTCACCGAACAGCGTCCAGCAGCCTTCGATGTTCTCGCGGTCCTGCACGAACGGGCCGATCAGCGCGATCTTCTGCCCGTTCTTCTGCAGCGGCAGCACGTTGTCACGGTTGTTCAGCAGCACGATCGAACGGCGCGCGGCATCGCGCGACAGTTCGTCATGGGCGGCAATGTGCGAGGTGTCCGCTTCGCGCGCCGGGTCCAGCGAACGGTACGGGTCGTCGAACAGACCGATGGTTTCCTTCAGCCACAGGATGCGGCGAACGCCTTCATCCAGCACCGCCATCGGCACCTCGCCGCTCTCGACCAGGCCCGGCAGGTGCTCGGCGTAGAAGCCACTCTGCATGCTCAGGTCCAGGCCGGCGGTGAACGCCTTGGCAGTGGCGTCGCGATCGTCAGCGGCATAGCCGTGCGCGACCAGTTCCATGTCGGCGGTGTAGTCGGAAATCACAACGCCCGGGAACTTCCATTCACCACGCAGGATGTCGGTCAGCAGCTCGGCGTTGGCGCTGGCCGGCACGCCGTTGATGTCATTGAACGAGGACATCACGGTGATCGCACCGGCGTCGAACGCCGCCTTGAAGGGCGGCAGGTGCACATCGCGCAGGGTCTGCGGCGAGATGTCCACCATGTTGTATTCCATGCCAGCCATCACCGCGCCATAGGCGGCGAAATGCTTCGGCGTGGCCAGCAGCGAATCGTCGGCGCGAAGGTCGCTGCCCTGGAAGCCGCGCACGCGGGCGGCGGCGAACGCACAACCCAGCACCACGTCTTCACCGGCACCTTCGGCGCCACGGCCCCAGCGCTGGTCGCGGGCAATATCCACGGCCGGTGCGTAGGTCCAGTGCAGGCCGGCGGCGGTGGCCTCGACGGCGGTGGCGCGCGCGGTACGCTCTGCCAGCTCCGGCTCGAAGCTGGCGGCCTCGCCCAGCGGGATCGGGAACACGGTGCGCATACCGTGGATGACGTCGGCGGCCAGGATCACCGGAATGCCCAGGCGGCTCTCCTCCGTGGCGACCTGCTGGATGCGGCGGCCCAGCTCGGCGCCGACACCATTGAACAGGGATCCGACCTTGCCCTCGCGCACCTGCTGCAGCACCTGGTCGGCATTGCGCACGTTGGCTTCCGGGTTCACGTCCGGGGCGAACGGGCGGACCATGTCCGCGAAGACACCCAGCTGGCCGACCTTTTCCTCGACGGTCATCTGGGCAATGAGGGATTCGATGCGATCGGAGGCCACCAGCAGTCCTTGATGAAAACGTTTACAAGCCCGGCATTCTAGCGATCCGGAGCCATTTGGCGAGAGGTTTCGTCATTCAGTTTCAGGCTCCAGCCGGATCCGTACGGTCCGGCCGGAGGCATCGCAGCTTACTCCGAGCCGGCCAACTGGCGCTGCCCAGCCATCAACATGGCATCGCTGGAGGCCTGGAACACCCGCAGGCCGAAGGCCGGCAGGATCGCCAACAGGTGGTCAAAGATGTCCGACTGCACCGCCTCGTACTCGCCCCACGCGGTGCTGCGGGTAAAGCAGTACAGCTCCAGCGGCAGGCCCTCGGTGGTCGGCTGCAGATGCCGCACCAGCAGGGTCATGTCGGTGTGGATGCCGGGGTGGCTGCGCAGGTAGCGCTCCACATAGGCACGGAAGGTGCCCAGGTTGGTCACCCGGCGGCTGTTGACCTCGGCCACGCCCTGCTCGCGCAGGCGCCCGTTCCACTGCCCCAGCTCCTGTTCCTTCTCGCGCAGGTAGTCGCGCAGCAGGGCGAACTCGCCGAGGAAAGCCAGGTCGCCCTCGTCCAGGAAGCCCACGCTGTGCTGGTCCAGGTACAGCGCGCGCTTGATCCGGCGGCCACCGGCCTCCTGCATGCCCCGCCAGTTCTTGAACGACTCGGTCACCAGCTTCTTGGTCGGGATGGTGGTGATGGTCTTGTCGAAGTTCTGCACGGTGACCGTATGCAGGGCGATGTCGATGACATCACCATCGGCGTTCTGGCTGGGCATCTCGATCCAGTCGCCGATGCGCACGCGGCCATCGCCACTGATCTGCACGCTGGCCACCAGCGACAGGATGGTGTCCTGGAAGATCAGCATCAGCACTGCGGTAGCGGCGCCGAGGCCGGTCACCAGCGGCCCCAGCTTCACCCCCAGCAGAGTGGCGACGATGGACAGGCCTGCGGCCACGAACACCACGATCTTGACCACCTGCAGGTAGCCCTTGATCGGCTTGTTGCGCGCATCGGGCTTGCGCTCGTACAGGTCGTTGGCTGCATCCAGCGCATGCGAGAACGCCATCGATACGGTCAGGACCGCCCACACGATGCACAGCTTGATGATGACCTTGACCAGGCCTTCCGGCAGGTCGGGGATGAGGGTGATGCCCGAAGCGATCACCTGGCTGGGCACCACGTTCGACAGGCGCGCGATCACCCGCATCAGGTGGCTGCCGCGCCCCGACGCGGCGCCCGGCAGACGCTGGATCAAGCGCCGCAGGCCGCGCACCAGGATGCGTTTGGTCACCCAGTTCGCCAAGCCCGCAGCGATCAGCAGGGCCGAGATCATCAACGCCAGGTAGGCGCCAGGATAGGGTTCCAGTGTGTTCTGCAGCTTTTCCAGCCACTGTACTGCCACTACCGCGTCCACCATCGGTTGTCTCCTTTCCTTTTCGTTGTTGCCGGGGTTGCCGGCCAGCGGCCGGCTCTACCGGTTCAGGCGCGTTCGCGCTCGATGATCACGCCTACCGCGCGCGCGCCGCGCACCGCACCAGGCTTGCTCAGCTTCAGGCGCAGCCACTTCACGTCGAATTCGTCCAGCACGATCTGCGCGCAGCGCTCGGCCAGGGTCTCCACCAAACCGAATTCCGACTCGCGCACGAACTGCTCCAGGCGCTTGCTCACCGCCTTGTAATTCAGGGTGTGGGCGATGTCGTCGGTAGCCGCAGGGCGACGGTTGTCGAAGCCCATCTCCAGGTCGAACACCAGGTCCTGGCGGATCCGTCGCTCCCACTCGTAGATACCGATCAGGGCATCGATCGTCAGCCCCTCGATGAAAACCTTGTCCATTGCGGTTACCAGCCGAATACAGGCGGCCATGGTAACGGCACGGCGGTGAGCCTGCCCGGAACGGGCGGTCGGTGGCCGGCACGGGGCGGGCCAGGAAAAGACAAAGGGCCCTGCTAGCGGGGCCCTTTGGTACTGCCGTTTGTCCCCGGGGGGAGCTTTCTCAAGCCGCGAGTCCCGGTGGCGCAGGTGCCCAGACTAGTCAATGAGCAAATGGCGGGTCAAGGCCAATCACGACAGCGCAGACCAACGTGTTCGCCTCGGCCGATTCGACCTGGCCGAAACGCAGGAAACAGGCTACCTACACAAGGATGTTCCCTGATGGTGACCGGCTCGATCCCTTGCCAACATCCATCTTCCCTTCACCACCGCACATCACGATGGCTGCATACGATGCATTGAGGCGCGCGTTGTCAGCGGAGCGACTGTCGACCTACGAGAGAATCGCATCAACCTGCAGCCCTGACGTCACTGCCGAAGCCCTGTACGTCTGGAACATGCGGATGTGCGGTGCACTGATGATGCCGGTCCATCTGTGCGAAGTAGTCATTCGCAACGCAGCGGCATCGGTATTGGCCCGACAGCACGGTCCGCGATGGCCATGGAATGATGCCTTCCGACGCAGGCTGCCCGCAGCTTCATCCACCTCGGCGAGAACCGCGCTGGAGCAGGCCGCCAATCGCGCAACCGACACACTCGAGATCGTCGCCAACCTGCCGATGGTCTTCTGGCAGCAGCTCTTCACCTGTCGTTTCGACGCCACGTTATGGATACCCGCACTTGGTCGGGTTCTACGCCATGCGCCTGTGGCACATCCCAGTGTCATCAGGAAGGCCATCCACGCCGATGTCGGACGCATTCGCCACCTGCGCAACCGCAGCGCCCACCACGAGCCGATCCTGGAACGTGATATCGGCGCTGACCTGGCCGCCATAGGGCGGCTGATCCATGCGCGCTGCCCGCACACCCTGGGGTGGCTGCAGCGCCATGAGCGGGCCACAACGGTACTGGCGGCGTCGCCGCTGGGTGCCCGCCCGTAGAGTCGAGCAAGCTCGACTCTACAAACAGAAGCTCACACCGCCGGCAGGGTCGCCATGTCCCAGCGCGGGGTCACCTCAACCTTCGGCGGGCTGTGCTGGCCGGCCTGCAGGCGCAGCGCGCCGGCGAAGGCAATCATTGCGCCGTTGTCGGTGCACAGGGCCGGGCGCGGGAAACACGCACGGCCACCGAGGCGCTCGGCCATCTGCTGCAGGCGCGCGCGCAGGCGCGTGTTGGCCCCGACGCCGCCGGCCACCACGATCACGTTGGTCCCGGCCGCCTCCAGTGCGCGCTCGCACTTGATCGACAGGGTCTCCACCACCGCGTCTTCAAAGCCACGGGCGATGTCGGCGCGGGTCTGCTCGCTCTGGTCGCTGTCGCGCCAGGCCATCAGGACCTGGGTCTTCAAACCGGAGAAACTGAAATCCAGCCCCGGGCGGTCGGTCATCGGCCGCGTGAAACGGTACGCGCCTGGCGTGCCCTGCTCGGCCAGCCGGGCCAGCTGCGGGCCGCCCGGATACGGCAGTCCCATCAGCTTGGCGGTCTTGTCGAAGGCCTCGCCGGCGGCATCGTCCAGCGTCTCGCCCAGCAGGCGGTACTGGCCGATCGCGTCCACCGCCACCAGCTGGGTATGCCCACCGGACACCAGCAACGCCACGAACGGGGCCTGCGGCGGGTCGTCCTCCATCAGCGGGGCCAGCAGGTGCCCTTCCATATGGTGTACACCCACCGCCGGCACCTCCAGCGCCCAGGCCAGCGAGCGGGCCACGCCTGCGCCGACCAGCAGGGCGCCGACCAGGCCGGGGCCCGCCGTGTAGGCCACGCCGTCGATGTCGTCCACACCAAGGCCGGCTTCAGCCAGGGTCTGGCGCACCAGCGGCAGCAGCTTGCGGACATGGTCGCGGCTGGCCAGCTCGGGCACCACACCGCCGTACTCGGCGTGCAGGGCAATCTGGCTGTAGACCGCATGGGCGCGCAGAGCCGCGCTGCCGGCCAGGTCGGTGTCATACACCGCCACGCCGGTCTCATCACAGGAAGATTCGATGCCAAGGACTCGCATGCCTGCTATTATGACGCCCCTGCCGCCCCCTCGGGGGATGTGCAGACCTCACTGCTTTCGAACCCCTGGCCCGTATTCAGGGTTGGCCGCTTGCAGTTTGTCTATTCGCCGCTATAATGTGCGGCTCGCCGGGCGTGACCCGGTTCTACTGTGTCCCGGAGATTCCATGCCCAGCGTCAAAGTCCGCGAGAACGAGCCCTTCGAGTTTGCTCTTCGCCGCTTCAAGCGCACTTGCGAAAAGGCCGGTGTGCTGGCCGAAACCCGCAAGCGCGAGTTCTACGAAAAGCCGACCCAGGAGCGCAAGCGCAAGGCCGCCGCTGCTGTGAAGCGTCAGCTGCGCCGCTCGTCGCGCGACGTCACCAAGCGTCAGCGCCTGTACTGATCGGACGCATCTTCATTGCGGCAGGCTCGTCCTACCGCGGTGAAGCCGAAGCCGGCACGCGCGAGCGTCGCCGGCTTTTTGCGTTTCCAGGTTCCGGCATCCGCCCTGTCCCACCACTCACGAGGTCCCTCCCATGAGCATGAAGCAGCAGCTCACCGATGACATGAAGGCCGCCATGAAGGCGGGCGAGAAGCACAAGCTGGGCGTGATCCGCCTGATCAACGCGGCGATCAAGCAGCGCGAAGTGGACGAGCGCATCGAACTGGACGACACCGCCGTAATCGCCGTGCTCGACAAGATGGTCAAGCAGCGCAAGGACTCGGTCAGCCAGTTCGAAGCCGCCAACCGCGAAGACCTGGCCGAGATCGAGCGTGCCGAGATCGTGGTCATCGAGGCCTACCTGCCAGCCAAGATGGGCGAAGCCGAGATCGTGGCCGCCATCCAGGCCGCCATCGCCGAAACCGGTGCCGCCAGCCCGGCCGACATGGGCAAGCTGATGGGCGCTCTGAAGCCCAAGCTCGCCGGCCAGGCCGATATGGGCCTGGTGTCCAAGCTGGTCAAGCAGCTGCTGGCGTAAGCCGGCCCTGATCCGGTAGTGCCGGGCCATGCCCGGCGTTACCGATGCAACACCCGCTTCACCGCACCTTCGGCCCCCGGCTGCTACAACATTCCCATGGTCGAGCAATCGCACTCCCCAGCCGATACGCGGCCCCACGGTATCCCTGCCCGCCTTCGTCACTACGCCGATCGCCTGCAGGACAGCTTCCCGATGGCGGTCGCCAAGCGTTTCGTCGAAATCGACGTGCTGACCCAGGCCGCTTCGGTCTCCTTCTATGCCCTGCTGTCGATGGCACCGCTGCTGGTGCTGCTGCTGTGGCTGACCGCCTCGCTGTATCCGCCTGCACAGCAGGCGCTGATCAGCCAGATCGGCTCGGTGGCCGGCAGCAGCGTCGCCAGCGTCGCCGACACCGTGCTGCACAACGCCAACAGCCAACCCAGCGTCGGTTCGCTGGCCGGGCTGTGGAGCACGCTGCTGCTGTTCGTCGGTGCCACCGCCGTGTTCGCCCAGCTGCAGAACGCACTGAACCGGATCTTCCACACCAGCGGCCAGCGCCTGGAAGGCGTCAAGGCCTGGCTGCGCAAGCGCGTGTTCTCGTTCGGCGTGGTGCTGGCGTTGGGCTTCCTGCTGATCCTGTCAATGACCGCCACCACCGCGCTGCAGGTGGTGTTCGCGCAACTGCCCTCGGTGCTGCCGGCCATCGGCTACCTGAGCTCGCTGCTGCTGTACACGCTGGCCTTCGCCTTCCTCTACCACTACCTGCCGGACCGGCGCGTAGCCTGGCGCCAGGCCTTCATCGGCGGCGCCATCACCTCGGTGTTGTTCACCCTGGGCCGCTACGGCATCGGCGTCTACATCGCCACCGTGGCGCCGGGTAGCGCGTACGGCTCGATGGGCGCGCTGGTGATTTCGCTGGTCTGGATCTACTACGCCACTGCCGTGTTCTTCGTCGGTGCATTGATGACCGCGGTGATCGACGAACGCCAGTACGCACGTGCGCGCCTGGCCAGCGCCGATGTGGCCCCGCAGGAAACCGGCCCGGCCGCCGCCAGCGAGTAAACTAGGGGACCTGCCGCCCCCGCAGCGCGCCCTGGCGGCCGCGCCCCGTCCTGTTGCCCATGGCCCGTATCCCCGACGCTTTCATCGACGACCTGCTGGCCCGCTCCGACATCGTCGAGGTGGTGGGCAGCCGCGTGCCGCTGAAACGCCAGGGCAAGGAGTATGCCGCACGCTGCCCGTTCCATGACGAACGCTCGGCCTCGTTCACCGTCTCGCCGACCAAGCAGTTCTATCACTGCTTCGGCTGCGGCGCGCACGGCACCGCGATCAGCTTCCTGATGAACTACGACCGCCTCGAGTTCCTCGATGCGGTGGATGAACTGGCCAAGCGTGCCGGCATGGAAGTGCCGCGCAGCGAGAACCCGCGCAGTGCGCAGCAGCAGGATGACAGCCGCGAGCTGTACTCCGCGCTGGACGCCGCTACCAAGTTCTTCCAGAAGAACCTGGAGAGCAGCGAGAAGGCGCGCAGTTACCTCGATGGTCGCGGCGTGGACGAAGAGAACCGCGCGCGCTTCCAGATCGGCTATGCGCCCGATGGCTACAGCGGCCTGCGCGATGCGCTGGGCAAGGACGAGCGGCGGATGAAGCTGCTCGATCGCGCTGGCCTGTTCTCCAAGAACGACCGCGGCCACGTCTACGACAAGTTCCGCGACCGGGTGATGTTCCCGATCTTCGACCGTCGTGGCCGGGTGATCGCCTTCGGCGGGCGCGTGTTCGAGAAGGACGACGGCCCCAAGTACCTCAACTCGCCCGAGACCGCGCTGTTCCACAAGGGCCGCGAACTGTACGGCCTGTGGCAGGTACGCCAGGCCAACCAGAAGATCGAGCGGTTGATCGTGGTCGAGGGCTACATGGACGTGGTCTCGCTGTTCCAGTTCGGCGTCACCCAGGCGGTGGCGACGCTGGGCACGGCAACCACGCCGGACCATGCCGAGCTGCTGTTCCGCAACGCGCCGGACGTGTTCTTCTGCTTCGACGGCGACGCCGCCGGCCGCCGCGCCGGTTGGAAGGCGCTGGAATCGGTGCTGCCGCGCATGAAGGACGGCCGCCAGGCCTTCTTCCTGTTCCTGCCCGATGGCGAAGACCCGGACAGCATCGTGCGCAAGGAAGGCGCCGAGGCGTTCGACGAGCGCCTGAAGCTGGCCACGCCGCTGTCGCAGTTCTTCTTCGACGAGCTGACCCGCGAGATCAACCTGGGCACGCTGGACGGCAAGGCCCGCCTGGCCGAGCGGGCAAAGCCGATGCTGGCGCAGATTCCCGACGGTGCGTTTGGCGACCTGATGAAACAGCAGCTGGGACAGCTGACCGGGCTTGGCGGCGGCAACCCGCAGGCGTCTCGCCCGTCGATGCCACAGCGCGCGGCGTCCCGCACGATCCAACCCGTGGCCAGGCGCAGCCTGGTGCGCGGCGCGATCGCCGTGCTGCTGCAGCAGCCTTCGCTGGCCCTGACCCTGGGCGGCAAGCACCACTTCCAGGGCCTGCGCCTGCCGGGGGTGGAGCTGCTGCTGGAACTGCTGGGCCTGGTCGAACAGCGCCCGGACATCAGTACCGGCGCCCTGCTGGAGCATTTCGACGGCCGCGAAGAACAGGCCTCACTGCATACCTTGGCCGCGCAGACGCTGGCGGGCGACGAAGCGATGTGGACGGTGGAGCTGCATGACGCGGTCGGGCAGCTGGAGAAGCAGCTGCTGTTCCAGCGGATCGACGACCTTAACGCCAAGCAGCGACAACAGGGTCTGGACGATACTGACAAGTACGAGATGCGCGAGCTGCTGAAGGCCCGCGCCAATCTGCGCCTGTAGCGGCAGAACACATTCCCGGAGAGACCATGCTGCTGCGCCTGACCTGCCTGCTGTTGTTGTCGCTCTGTCCCGCTTTGCCGGCCTGGGCTGCGGACCCCGCCCTTGCTGAAGTCCGCCCCGGCCTGTACGCCGGCGGCCAGCCCACGGCCGCGCAACTGCGCGAACTGGCTGCACAAGGGGTGCGCACGGTGATCGACCTGCGGCAACCCGATGAAGATCGCGGCTTCGATGAAATACGCGAGGCCGAAGCACTGGGCCTGCGCTATGTGCGCATCCCGGTGGCCGGTGCCGAGGGCCTGGATGCCGCCAACGTGCGCGCCGTGCACCAGGCGCTCCAGCAGAGCCAGGGCCCGGCGCTGCTGCACTGCGCCTCCGGCAACCGCGCCGGTGCCGTGCTCGGCCTGCTCAACGCGCGCTACGAACACGCCAGCCCGGAACAGGCGCTGCAGCTGGGCCAGCGTGCCGGCCTGAAGTCGCTGGAAGCGGCCACCCGCGAGCGCCTGGCGATCCCCTCTCCCACCCCCTGATTCCCCGCACCAAGGAGCCTATCCACCATGACCCGCTGGTGGTCGCGCCTGCGACCGGACAACTTCACCCTCGCCCTGCTGTGCACCGTCGGCCTGGCCTCGCTGCTGCCGATGAAAGGCGCCGCCGCCATCGTTCTCGACGACGTCACCACCGTCGCCATCGCCGCGCTGTTCTTCCTGCACGGCGCACGCCTGCCGCGCGAGTCGATCATCGGCGGCATGCTGCACTGGCGGCTGCACCTGACGATCCTCGCCTGCACCTTCATCCTTTTCCCGCTGCTGGGGCTGTTGTTCAAGCCGCTGTCGGGCTGGCTGCTGACCCCCGAGCTGTATCTGGGCGTGCTGTTCCTGTGCACCCTGCCGTCCACCGTGCAGTCGTCCATTGCGTTCACCTCGATGGCGCGCGGCAATGTGCCCGCAGCGGTGTGCAGCGCCTCGCTGTCGAGCATCCTCGGCGTGTTCCTGACGCCCCTGCTGCTGACCGCGCTGGCCGGCACCTCCGGCGGCGTGCATGACCCGCTGCATGCCATCGGCGGCATCATGCTGCAGCTGCTGGTGCCGTTCGTGGCCGGCCATCTGCTGCGGCCGTGGATCGCCGGCTGGGTCGAGAAGCAGCGCGCGCTGCTGCGTTATACCGACCAGGCCACCATCCTGCTGGTGGTGTATTCCGCGTTCGGCGAAGCGGTCACTGAAGGACTCTGGAGCAAGACGCCGTTGCTGTCGCTGTTCGCGGTGGCGGTCGTGGCCGCTGTGCTGCTGGGCATCGCCATGCCGCTGATCACCTTCATCGCCCGCCGCCTGCGCTTCAACCGCGAAGATGAGATCGCCATCGTGTTCTGTGGCTCGAAGAAGAGCCTGGCCACCGGTGTGCCGATCGCCAAGGTGCTGTTCGCCGGCGGCAGCCTCGGTGCCATCGTGCTGCCGGTGATGATCTATCACCAGATCCAGCTGATCGTCTGCGGCGTGATCGCACAGCGCTACGCCAGGCGCAAGCCCTGACCTGCCAGGCTTCATCCACGCATGGCGTGGATCTACTGAACGCGCGGGTTGCTGCGGGAAAACATCCACGCATGGCGTGGATGCATCAGCCCGTCACAGCCAGGGCAGGATCCAGTGGTCGACCAGCAGGAAGGCGAACAGCGCCATCAGGTAGAGGATGGAGTAATGGAACATCTTCATCGAGAACAGTTCGTCCGGCGGGTTCAGCATGCGCCAGGCGTACCAGAGGAACACGGCGTTGAGCACGATCGCACCGCCCAGGTAGAACGCGCCGCTCATGCCCACCAGGTACGGCAGCAGGCACACCAGCGCCAGCACCACCGAATACGCCATGATCTGCTTGCGGGTGTGCACCACGCCGTGGGTCACCGGCAACATCGGGATCTTCGCCTTGGCGTAGTCCTCGCGGCGGAAGATCGCCAACGCCCAGAAGTGCGGCGGCGTCCAGATGAAGATGATCAGCACCAGCAGTGACGAGTACGCCCAGTCCGACGAACCCTGCATGCCGGTCACCGCCGCCCAGCCCAGCATCGGCGGCATCGCGCCGGCTAGGCCGCCGATGACGATGTTCTGCGAGGTCGCGCGCTTCAGGTACACGGTGTAGATCACCGCATAACCGATCAGCGAGGCGAAGGTCAGCACCGCAGTGATCAGGTTCACCCACAGCACCAGGATGACCATCGACAGCACGATCAGCACGCCGGCGAACACCAGCACCTGCCACGGCTTGACCTTGCCCACCACCAGCGGCCGCCACGAGGTGCGCGCCATCTGCGCATCGATGTGCGCATCCAGCAGCTGGTTGATCGCCGCGGCCGCCGACGCCGCCAGCCAGATGCCGAGGAAGCCGAGCAGGCCGGCACGCACCTGCTCCCAGCTGGGCACCCCGGGGATGGCCAGGACCATGCCGACCAGGGCGGTGAAGACGATCAGGGCGACGACCTTGGGCTTGGTCAGGTCCCAGTACTGGCGATAGTTGGAAAACATGGAATCAGTCCGGGGCACGCAGGCGGGCCAGCAGGCTGACCAGCACGAACAACAGGGCAACGGCTACGCCGTTGTGGGCGACGGCCACTTCCAGTGGCAGCGCCAGCTTCACATTGAGGATGCCGAGGGTGACCTGCAGCAGCAGCAGCGCGATCAGCGCGCTGGCCCAGCCACGCATGCTCGGCAGGCGGAACAGGCGCACGCCCAGCCACAGCAGGTACACAGCCACCACCACCGCAAACAGGCGGTGCGCCATCTGGATGGCGATGCGTGAGGCGCCATCCAGCACGCCCCCTTCGTAATCAACACCGATGCCGCGCCACAGGGTGAAGCCTTCGGCGAAGTTGTGCTGCGGCCACCACTGGTTGGCACAGCGTGGGAAGTTGTCCAGCGAGGCGCTGCCGCCGCCGCAGGCCAGCGCCGCGTAGTTGGCGCTGACCCAGCCGCCCAGCGCGATCTGGGTGACCAGCACCGCCACGCCGATGCGCAGCAGCCACTTCAGCTTCGGCGCTTCGGCCAGGGTGATCGGCCGGTGCGTGGCCCGCCACGCCATCCACACCAGCAGCGCGAACATCAGCATGCCGCCGAGCAGGTGGCCCATCACCACGATGGGTTTGAGCAGCAGGGTCACCGTCCACATGCCCAGCAGGGCCTGGAAGATCACCACCGCCAGGGTCAGCACGGCAGCGCGTGCCAGATCGATATTGCTCCAGCGCAGCGCGGCGATCAGCAGTATCGCCTCGCCGATCAATGCCAGGGCACTGGCCGTACCATGCCAGCCCATCATGTACAGCGGTATGCCGGCAGCCACCAGCACGCAGGCGGTCACTACCGCCGTGCTTCCAAAGCGCCGCCTGCGCGTGGCCAGCAGGGCCAGGGTCAGGATTTCGATGCCCAGTGCGCCGGCCAGGAAGCGGTGCACCTGCTCACGCCAGGCCTTGTGCGTTTCCAGTGGGCGGATGTCCGCGGCCGGATGGCCGATGGTCTCTTCCACGTGCTGCGGCCAGGTGGCCTGCCCATAACAGGTCGGCCAGTCCGGGCAGCTCAGGCCGGCATCGGACAGGCGCACGAAGGCGCCGAACATGATCGTGCTCGCGGTCATGATCATGGCGAACCACGCCAGGCGGTGGAAATTGCGGTGCAGCGCCGGACGCGCGGAAAGGCTCATCAAACGGGACTCACTTCAGTTTCAGCAACGTGGCCATGTCCTTGCGCAGGCCACCGAGGTCGCTGCCTGGCGCATGGCGCATGATCACGAAGCCGTTCGGATCAATCACGTAGACCGGCAGGCCAGCCGGATCGTCGACCCCGGGCAGCGCCGCACGCAGGGCCGGCGAGGGGGCCAGCGGCCGCAGCGCGGGCAGCGAGGCGATCGACGCCGGTGGCGTACCCAGCCACAGGATCTCGACATTATCGGCGTTATGGCCGAACAGCTGCCACACCTTGCCCAGCCCCTGCGACAAAGTGACGCACTGCGCGTCGCAGACGCCGGCCGGCGCCACCAGCAGGCGCCAGGTACGGGCCTCGGGGTTCCAGGGGTACGGTTGCCCCGTGGCCAGGGTCGGCGCCTGCTGGCGCAGGTCCACTGGCGGCTGCAGCAGCTGGCCTGCATTGCGGTGCCCGGTCGGCTGCCAGCCGGAGAAGCGCAACACGGCGGCCAGCGCGATCGCCCCGAAGAACACGGCAAACAGCAGCACCAGGGTCCGGCGGCCAGAGCCGCGCGCCTGCGGGGACGTAGCAGTGTTCATGCGGGACATTTTCTCATGGTTGGGTGGGGGATGCCGGGGTGACGCCCCGGTAGTGCCGGCCGCTGGCCGGCATCCAGGAAACCGAGGGGTTGCCAGCCAGCGGCCGGCACTACCGAGCGATGCGGGGCCTCCTGCGCCACTCCAGCACCAGCGTCACCACCAGCACGGTCAGGGCCAGCCCGAACCACTGCACGGCATAGCCCAGGTGGCGTTGCGGCGGCAGCGTGTTCGGCAGCAGATCCAGATCGCGCTCATCACCGAACGGCAGCGCCGGGTCCAGCCGCAGTACCCGCTCAGGCAGGGTCGGCAAGCCGAGCGCCGTCGCCAGTCCTTCGGCCGGCAGGCGGCTGGCGAGCCAGCGCCCGGCCTCACCGGTGGCGGAGAACGCCGGCCCCAGTGCCAGCCCGGCTGACGGCGGTGGTGCCAGCAGTCCGCGTACCGCCACCGGCGAAGGCGGCGGCACGACATCGGGCAGCGTGCGGTCCGGCGGCAGCGCGCGCCATCCGAGATCGACCAGCAGCACGCTGCCATCTTCACTGCGGAACGGCCGATAGATCTTCACTCCGGCACGGCCGTGCCGGGTCTGGTTGTCCAGCAGCACCACGCCGGGCAGGAAACGGCCATGATCGGCCACACCGTGCAGCGCGCCCGGGGCTGCGAGGGCGCGCGCCAGCGGCAGCGCCTGTGCCAAAGCCGGCCCCTGCGCATCCAACATTGCCTGTTTGGCATGCATGCGCTGCAGCTGCCACAGCCCCAATGCGGTGAAACCGGCCATCGCCAGCACCGCCAGCAGCCATCCGATCACGCGCGTGTGCTGGCGCATCATGACAAGTCCGCGCAAACGCGGTCAGATAGGTGCATCCACCCTGCCCTCGAGCCGCGCATGAGTGATTCGCTGAAGACCCTGCTGGTAATCGCGTTTCTGATCGTCATCGTCTGGAACCTGGGCGCCGGCCTGTATTACCTGGTGGTCGACCGCGGCCAGACCAAGCGCACGGTCAACGCACTGACACGCCGCATCGCGGTGTCGGTGGCCTTGATCGTACTGGTGATCGTGAGCATCTACATGGGCTGGATCAAGCCCCATGGCATCGGCGGCTGACACCGCCATCGACGGCGCGGTCAGAGCACGTAGACGAACAGGAACAGCATCAGCCACACCACGTCGACGAAGTGCCAGTACCACGCGGCGGCTTCGAAACCGAAGTGGTTGTCACGGGTGAAGTGTCCCTTCGCCGAGCGCAGCCACATCACGGCCAGCATGATCGTGCCCAGCAGCACATGCGCGCCGTGGAAGCCGGTCAGCATGAAGAACGTCGAACCGTAGATGCCCGAACCCAGTGTCAGGTTCAGTTCCTTGTAGGCGTGGATGTACTCCTCCGCCTGCAGGGTCAGAAAGCCCAGGCCCAGCACCACGGTCAGGCCCAGCCAGATCAGCAGCTGGCGGCGGTTGCCGGCCTTCAGCGCGTGATGGGCGATGGTCAGGGTCACACCGGACGTCAGCAGGATCAGCGTGTTGATCAGCGGCAGGCCCCATGCCGGAATGGTCTGGAACGCGCCACCAATCGCCGCCGGGCCGTTGGTCGGCCATCCTGCGGAATAGCCCTGCCAGAGCAGCTCATTGGTCATCACTCCGCGGCCTTCACCGCTGAGCCACGACAGGCCCAGGTTGCGGGTGTAGAACAGCGCGCCGAAGAAGGCGCCGAAGAACATCACTTCGGAGAAGATGAACCAGATCATCCCCATCCGGAATGAACCATCGACCTGATGGTTGTAGTTGCCGGCCTGCGACTCGCGCACCACGTCGCTGAACCACCAGAACAGGGTCAGCACCAGCATCGCCACGCCGATGTAGAACGTCCAACGCCCCCAACTGGCGTCGTTGAGCCAGCTGGCCACGCCCACCATGGTCACCATCATCGCGATGGAGCCCACGAACGGCCATTTGCTCTGGGCCGGGACGAAGTACACGTTGGCGTCGGTCGGTGTCTGGGCCATGTCGGTATCCGGGTCAGGGTGCGGCGTGAGCGCCTTCCGAGGTGGCGGCCGGAGCCAGCCGATCGGACAGCGCATCGTTGCGGTAGAAGGTGTAGGACAAGGTGATCGTCTTGATTTCCGGCGGCAGGTCAGGGTCGACGATGAAGCGCACCGGCATGTCGCGCTTCTCGCCGGCCTGCAGCGTCTGCGCGGTGAAACAGAAGCACTCGGTCTTGCTGAAGAAGCCCGACGCGCGCGCCGGCGCCACCGAAGGCACCGCACTGCCGACCACCGCCTGGGCGCTGTCGTTGCGGGCGAAATACAGCGCCTCGTTGAGCTCACCCGGTACCACGTCCATGGTCAGCTGCTCGGGATGGAACGACCACGGCAGCCGCGAATTGACGCCGCCATCGAATTCCACCCGCACGGTGCGCCTGCCAGCCGCCGCGCCCGCACTGGCCTCGCCACCCGGGCCGCGCTCCAGGCGCACGCCGAACACTTTCTCGCAGGCGATGCGGTAGAGCGGCACCAGCGAGAACGTCAACAGGAACACCGCAACCGCCACACCAATCAGGCGCGGCAACCCGGCACTGCGGGACGGTGTGCTGGCCGGCGCCTCGCTCATCGGCCGATCACCCCGCTGAGGATGAAGCCGACGTAGACCAGCACCGCGATGGCGCCCACCCATGTCGCGGTGCGCTTGGCGCGCTGCCGCTGCTGCTCGATGCCGGGGCTCTCGTTATGCATGCCCCACCTCAATGCGTGATGTCGTCGTGGGCGAGGTCACCCGGGCGGATGGTCGGCGGCGTGGTGAAGGTATGTGCCGGTGCCGGCGACGGCAGCGTCCACTCCAGCCCACGTGCACCTTCCCAGGAGCGGTCGGCGGCCTTCTCGCCATTGCGCAGCGAGGACAGCAGGATCGCGGCCATCATGAACGGCGTAGCGAACATGCCGAACGCACCGATCGAGCTGATCAGGTTCCAGTCGGCGAAGGCCACGCTGTAATCAGGGATGCGGCGCGGCATGCCGGCCAGGCCAAGGAAGTGTTGCGGGAAGAACAGCAGGTTGACGAACACGATCGACCACCAGAAGTGCACCTTGGCCCACTTCTCGCTGTACATGCGCCCGGTCCACTTCGGCCACCAGTAGTACACCGCGGCGATCAGCGCGAACACCGCTCCGGTCACCAGCACGTAGTGGAAGTGGGCGACCACGAAGTAGGTGTCGTGGTACTGGAAGTCCGCTGCGACGATCGCCAGCATCAGGCCGGAGAACCCACCGATGGTGAACAGGATCACGAAGGCCACCGACCACAGCATCGGCGCTTCGAAGGTCAGCGAGCCGCGCCACATGGTGCTGACCCAGTTGAACACCTTCACCCCGGTCGGGATCGAGATCAGCATGGTGGCGAACATGAAGTAGATCTCGCCACCCAGCGGCATGCCCACGGTGAACATGTGGTGGGCCCAGACGATGAACGACAGGAACGCGATCGCAGCAGTCGCATACACCATGGCCTGGTAGCCGAACAGCGGCTTGCGGCTGAAGGTCGGGATGATCTCGCTGACTACGCCGAAGGCGGGCAGGATCATGATGTAGACCTCGGGATGGCCGAAGAACCAGAAGATGTGCTGGAACATCACCGGGTCGCCGCCGCCGGCAGCATTGAAGAAGCTGGTGCCGAAGAACTTGTCGGTCAGCAGCATGGTCACTGCACCGGCCAGCACCGGCATCACCGCGATCAGCAGGAACGCGGTGATCAGCCAGGCCCAGCAGAAGATCGGCATCTTCAGCAGGTCGATGCCCGGCGCGCGCATGTTCAGCACGGTGGCGATGATGTTGATCGCGCCCATGATCGAGCTGATGCCGGCCACATGGATGGCGAACACGGTGAAGGCCACGTTGTAGCCCCCCTGCAGCGACAGCGGCGGGTACAGCGTCCAGCCACCGGCAGGCGCGCCACCGGGCAGCAGGAAGGTCAGCAGCAGCAGGCTGAAGGCCACCGGCAGCAGCCAGAACGACCAGTTGTTCATGCGCGGCAGCGCCATGTCCGGCGCGCCGATCTGCAACGGGATCATCCAGTTGGCCAGACCGACGAACGCCGGCATCACGCCGCCGAAGATCATCACCAGCGCATGCACCGTGGTCAGCTGATTGAATATCTCAGGACGGATGTACTGGATGCCGGGCTGGGCCAGTTCCAGACGGATGAGCACGCTCATCGCCGCGCCGATGACGAACATGATGAAGCTGAAAAGCAGGTACAGCGTGCCGATGTCCTTGTGGTTGGTCGAGAAGAACCAACGCTCGAAGAAGCCCGGGTGGTGGTGGTGATCGTCGTGCCCAACTGCCGAGTGCGCCATCGCAAAACACCTCTCAGAATCGGTTGTCGCCACGGCCGCGGACGGCCGCGGGCTTTACATCACGCTCCGCTGGCCGCGGTGGCAGGTGCACTGCCGGTTTCCGCAGCGGCAGGCGCAGCAGGTGCCTCGCCCGCCGGTGCAGCCGGTTCGGCAGGTGTTGCCGGCTCGGCGGGCGGCGCCGGCTTGCGCTGCGCCAGCCACTGCTTGAAGTCTTCCTTGGACACGGCTTCGACCACGATCGGCATGAAGCCATGGTCCTTGCCGCACAGTTCTGCGCACTGGCCGCGGTAGACACCGGGCTGCTCGATGCTGGTCCAGGCCTCGTTGATGAAGCCGGGAATCGCATCCTGCTTCCAGCCCAGCGCGGGCACCCACCAGGCGTGGATCACGTCGTCGGAGGTGATGACGAAACGCACCTTGGTATCGACCGGCAGCACCAGCCGGTTGTCCACGTCCAGCAGGTAGTGCGGATGGCTCTCGCGGGTCGGCACCTTGCCACTCTGCCGCATGCGATCGGACTCGCGGTCCAGGCGGCTGGTGAAGGTGACGTTCTCACCAAGGTATTCGTACTTCCACATCCACTGGTAGCCGGTGACCTTGACGGTCATCTCGGCGTCGCGGGTGTCGTACATCTTGATCAGGTTGGCCGTCGCCGGCCACGCCATCACGATCAGGATGATCACCGGGATCACCGTCCAGATCACTTCGGCCTTGGTGTTGTGGCTGAAGGTGGCGGCGACCGCACCCTTGGATTTGCGGAACTTGAAGATGGCGTAGGCCATCGCGCCGAACACGATGACGCCGATCACCGTGCAGATGATCAACGAGAGGTTGTTCGATTCCCAGGCCAGGCGTGAGGTCTGGGTCACCCCCTTGCCCATGTTCAGCTGCCACGGCTTCGGGTCGGCCGCCTGGGCCCAGGCCGATGCCGGAATCAGTCCCCCGGCCGCCAGCATTGCGGCGACCGCGTTGACGCACTTCGTGCCCCACCTGCTGCTTTGCTTCATTGCCTAGACCCTTAGCGTCGTCGGTTGCCGCCATCGCTGGCGGCGAGCAAGCTTTCAAGTGTCTCTGCGAGCGTCTTACGTTCGGCCGGCGCGAGGAAACTCCCCACCTCCACCTGCCGGCCGCTGGATGCCAGCCGGACCCTCTCATCGTCGGTGAGCAGGCGCACCCAGTGGGGGTGGGCCCGGAACACCGGCAATCCACCGGGTACGGGGATGACCTCCACGTACGCCGGCACTACCCGGATCTCCTCCTGCCGTTCACCGCTGCGCCACAAGGCACGCAGCGCCGCCGCCAGCACCAGGCTGTACAGCAGCGCGAACAGGGGGGCGAATGCATTGCCGGCCAACCACCCGAAGGCGGACACCAGCCACATCGCTCCCGACAACACGGTGAACAACAGGACGAACTGCCGGGCATCGAGCGCCCGTGGGGGACGCAGCCGCAGCTGCGTACCTGACCCATCCGGAGCTTGAAGCACCTCGATCATGTCGCAACCGCGTTCCTGCCGCGGGAAACGTCTCGATGGTAGCCCTGCCCTCTCACCCGTAGCAAGGGTGCATTCACACCTTTTTCCATGCTGCAACACAGCATGAGACCGGCGGCACGAATGACGAATTCGGCACAAATAATGAAAGGTTTTATGAACACGCTGAATCCACCACCGTTAGGGGCTATCAGCCCTTCATGAAGGTGTCTGCGGGGCACTTCCGAAGGCCGCAAAAATGTTTAAAATCGCCAAGTTTTCCATTGGCCGGACCGGCATGAACGCACCTTCCTCCTCCCCTGCCGCCAGCGACGCTCCGCGTCCGGGCGCGCTGCTGTCGCCGGAACTGCCGGCGTCCCCCAACCCGTTCCGCCAGGCCATCACCGACGCCTGGTTGAAGGACGAGGCCAGCCACGTCCGAGAGCTGCTGGCGCAGGCCCGCCTGCCCGCCGATGAGCAGGCCAAGGTGCAGGCGCTGGCCGCCGACCTGGTCGGCCGCGTGCGTGTGCGCGCCAAGGACCAGGGCGCGATCGAAGCCTTCATGCGCCAGTACGACCTGGGCAGCGAGGAAGGCGTGCTGCTGATGTGCGTGGCCGAGGCGCTGCTGCGCATTCCGGACCAGGACACCGCCGACAAGCTGATCCGCGACAAGCTGGCCGACGCCGACTGGGAAAAGCACCTGGGCGGCAGCGACTCGGTGCTGGTCAACGCCTCCACCTGGGGCCTGATGCTGACCGGCAAGCTGGTGCAGATGAACGACGCCACCCGCGCCGACGCGCCCAGCGCATTCAAGCGTCTGGTCGGCCGCGTCGGTGAGCCGGTGGTGCGCCTGGCCGTGCGCCAGGCGATGAAGATCATGGGCCACCAGTTCGTGATGGGCCGCACCATCAGCGAAGCGCTGTCGCGCTCGCACAAGGGCGACAACGCCAGCTACCGCTACTCCTTCGACATGCTGGGCGAAGGCGCGCTGACCATGAAGGACGCGCTGCGCTACCTGGAGGACTACCGCCGTGCGATCCACGCCATCGGCGGCGATCACAAGGCACGCGGCGGCCGTCCGGACGGCGACGTCAACAATGCGCCGGGCATCTCGATCAAGCTCTCGGCGCTGTACCCGCGCTACGAGCACGCCAAGCGCGAGCGCGTGCTGAAGGACCTGGTCCCGGGCGTGCTGGAACTGGCGCAGCTGGCCAAGAGCTACGGCATCGGCTGCACCGTCGACGCCGAAGAATCCGACCGCCTGGAACTCTCGCTCGACATCATCGAGCAGGTGTTCTCCGATGCCTCGCTGGCCGGCTGGGATGGCTTCGGTGTGGTCGTGCAGGCCTACCAGAAGCGCACGCCGTACACGATCGACCACCTGGCCGACATGGCACGCCGCGCTGGTCGACGCCTGCAGGTGCGCCTGGTCAAGGGCGCTTACTGGGATGCCGAGATCAAACGCGCGCAGATCGAAGGCTATCCGGGCTATCCGGTGTTCACCCGCAAGCAGAACACGGACGTCTCCTACCTGGCGTGCGCCAAGCGTCTGTTCACGCATGCCGACGCGATCTACCCCATGTTCGCCACGCACAATGCGCACACCATTGCGGCCGTGCGCAGCATCGCCAACGGTGGCATGTACGAGCACCAGAAGCTGCACGGCATGGGCGATGACCTGTACGCCGAAGTCGTGCCGGCCGATCGCTTGAACCTGCCATGCCGCGTGTATGCACCGGTCGGCTCGCATGAAGACCTGCTGCCGTACCTGGTGCGCCGCCTGCTGGAAAACGGCGCCAACTCCAGCTTCGTCAACCGCATCACCGACGAGCGCGTGCCGATCGCCGACCTGATCCGTGATCCGGTCGAGATGGTCGCCTCATTCGCTTCGATTCCGCATCCCAAGATCCCGCTGCCGGTTGACCTGCTGCGCAGCCAGAACCACGACAGGAAGAACTCCATGGGCGCCAACCTCGCCAACGACAACGAACTGCGCGCCCTGGCCGAGCAGATCAACGCGGCTGTGAAGCCCTGGCAGGCCGCCCCGCTGGTACCGGGTGCGAGCCCGGCCGGCGCCGCGCTGCCGGTGACCAACCCGGCCGACAGCCGCGAAGTGGTCGGTCAGTGGCTTGCCGCCGATGCCGCCACCGTGCAGAAGGCACTGGCCAATGCCGTGGCTGCGCAGCCGGCCTGGAACCGCACGCCGGCCGCCAGCCGCGCCGCCATCCTCGAGCACGCCGCGGACCAGCTGGAAACGCGCATGCCGGAGTTCATGGCGCTGTGCGTGAAGGAAGCCGGCAAGAGCCTGCCCGACAGCATTGCCGAAGTGCGCGAAGCGGTGGACTTCCTGCGCTACTACGCCAAACAGGCGCGCGAGCAGTTCAGCCACGCCGAGAAGCTGCCCAGCCCGACCGGCGAATCCAACGAACTGCAGCTGCACGGCCGCGGTGTGTTCGTCTGCATCAGCCCGTGGAACTTCCCGCTGGCGATCTTCCTGGGCCAGGTGGCAGCAGCCCTCGCTGCCGGCAACAGCGTCATCGCCAAGCCGGCCGAGCAGACCAACCTGATCGGCTACTACGCCGTGAAGCTGCTGCACGACGCCGGCGTGCCCGCCGAGGTCGTGCAGTTCCTGCCGGGTGACGGCGCCACCGTCGGTGCCGCACTGACCGCCGACCCGCGCGTGGCCGGCGTGGCCTTCACCGGCTCCACCGAGACCGCGCGTGCGATCAACCGCGCGATGGCCGCACGCGATGCCGCCATCGGCGTGCTGATCGCCGAGACCGGTGGCCAGAACGCCTTCATCGCCGACTCCTCGGCGCTGCCGGAACAGCTGGTCAAGGATGCGATCGGTTCAGCCTTCACCTCCGCTGGCCAGCGCTGCTCGGCCGCGCGCGTTCTGTTCGTGCAGGACGACATCGCCGACAAGGTGATGACCATGCTCGCCGGCGCGATGAAGGAACTGAAGGTCGGCAACCCCGGCCTGCTGTCCACCGACGTCGGCCCGGTGATCGACGCAGACGCGCTGAAGATCCTGCAGGACCACGCCGAGCGCATGGACCGCGAAGCACGCCTGATCGCCTCCGCTGAACTGTCTGCCGAAGCAGCCAATGGCACCTTCTTCGCACCGCGTGCGTATGAGCTGAAGGACCTGGGCCAGCTGCACAAGGAAATCTTCGGGCCGGTCCTGCACGTGATCCGCTGGAAGGGCGACCAGCTCGATGCGGTGATCGACCAGATCAACGCCACCGGCTACGGCCTGACCCTGGGTGTGCATTCGCGCATCGACGAGACGGTCGACCGCATCAGCAATGGCGTCCATGTCGGCAACGTCTACGTCAACCGCAACCAGATCGGTGCGGTGGTCGGCGTGCAGCCGTTCGGCGGCCAGGGCCTGTCCGGCACCGGCCCGAAGGCTGGCGGACCGCACTACCTGCTGCGTTTCGCCACCGAAAAGACGGTGACGGTGAACACCACTGCGGCCGGCGGCAACGCCTCGCTGCTGACCCTGGGCGACTGATTGCCTGCGTGATGCAGTGAACGAAAAACCCCGCGAAAGCGGGGTTTTTTGTCGGTGAGGACTGGCCTGCCTTCTTCCTCGGGTATGCTCTGGAATCACCCGCAAGGATGCAGGACATGGTCATCAGTGAAGAGATGCAACGCGCTTTCCTGCAGGTACCCGGTGCACGCCGTGCAGCCAATGGCGGTGTTCTTCTGCCCTTGGAGGACGGCGGCTTCTACCATGTGCAGGATATCGTCGACACATCCTCACTGCAGGACCTGACAGCCAACGAGCAGTTCTTCGCGGCGTTCTGCAGCCGCACGGAAATCCTCCGCCTGCGCGAGCTTCGCAATGGCCACGACTACCTGTTGCGCCTGCGTGCCAGTGCGCTGGTCGATTCCCCACGCGGCATCCGGGTCATGCGGGCGCGGCGCCAGGCGTTCGAGCCGGGTGGACGGCCCTGGTCGCTCAGCGCGCATTACCACGCATTCGACGCACACCACAAAAGCTACATTTCGCTGCTGTCACGTGCGCATCAGAAGCAGTTGCGTGGCCTTCCCTGCGGAATGGCATGGGTACCGGAAATGAACGCGATGTGCGTGCGTTCGCTGGCCGGCGACATGATCGTCGCCTCGGAAAACCTGGAACACTTCTACCACTTCATGACATTGGGTTTCTTCGGTGCCGACCTCGGCGTCCCGATGATCGATCAGCTGCATGCGCTGTTGATTGCCGCACGCATTGCGCGCGGTAGCGAAGCGGCCGATTTCGATATCGACCCGCGTGGCCAGCTGGATCCCCCGTTGGCGCGGGAGATCCATAAACGCGTCCGCGCCCAGATGCAGTTCACCTTTGGCCATGAGTTCGCCCATCTGCTTCGCGGGCACCTGGAACAGGACGACATCCAGGTTGCCGGTGCCGGCGAGGCGCGCACCTATGCGCACGCCTTGGAGTTCGAAGCCGACGAGTACGCCATCCGCCATATCGAACATGACCGCGAGGCACGCGCTGCCGTCGCCAGCAGCGCAACGATGGTGATGCTTTACCTGGAGTTCCTCAACCAGATCGCCGACCTGTGCGGGATGCAGGCGATGGCGTTGTCCGGCAGCCACCCAACCCCGCTGCAACGGTTGCAACGGCTGCACGCTGCACTTGGCAAGCTGTCTCCGCTGGGCGGCGCGTCGGAGATCGACGCGCTGATCGAGCACGCCCTGGTCATGGCCGGTCGGCTGCGACAGTTCGTCGAGCGATCGCCGAAGGCAGACATCATGACCTTCCATGGCTCGGCGTATCTTCCGAGCTACAAGCCCAAGCTGTTGCGGGACCGGATCGACTTCTAGCCCCGCCCCGGAAACCAGGCAGCTGGGCCCGTTTCACGTGCTGCGCGGCTGGGCATCCATCAGCGTCCGCCAATGGCGCAATGCCACCAGCGCATTGATCCAGAAGCCCACGTACAGGATCGACGTCAGATGCAGGCCACGGCTGTAGTACAACGGCACCGCGATGGTGTTGACCAGCAGCCATATCCACCACGACTCCAGCTTGCGCCGCATCATCAGGATCTGCGCGATCACGCTCAGCACCAGCACCGCCGAATCGATGTACGGCGCATAGGCATGGGTCAGTCGGGTCAGCATCCAGCCGTAGCCGAAAGTCGCCAGCACCGCCAACGGCAGCAGCCAGGCCCAGGCGCGCGGGCGCACCGGGGTGATCGGCAGGGGCTCGCCGTGATCGCCGCGCAGCCACTGCCACCAGCCCAGCACGCTGATGGCGATGAAGAAGAACTGCAGGACCATGTCCGCATACAGGTGCGAACGCTCGAACACCGCCGCGAACAGCGCGCAGCCGACGATGCCCAGCCACCAGGTATGCACGTTGTTGCGGCCGGCCAGCAGGATCGAGCCGGCAACAGCGATGTTGGCGGCCAGCTCCAGTTGGAAGTTCGGGTCGGACAGGTTCATGTCGCTATTGTCTTAGATCCGCGCCCCGCGTGAACGCCCGGGTAGATCCACGCCATGCGTGGACGCCCCAGCGCAGCACAAAAAAGGGCCCCGCTTGCGCGGGGCCCTCCGTGTCCTGCGTCAGGCAATCGCCTGGATCAGAACTTGTACTGCATCGAAGCCGCCAGCACGTCGCCGCTGACCTTGTACTTGCCGGTCACGGTGTTGGCCGTGGCCGAGGTGGAGGTGACGTTCGGATCCTTGGTGAACAGGTGGGTGTAGCCCACGCTGTATTCCATCTTCTCCGACGCCGCGTAGGTCAGACCCAGCGACAGCCACTTGCGGGTGGTGTCCGGCACGCGCACGTCGCGGTGGGCGTCGGTGGTCGGGGTCTGGTCGTAGGCGAGACCGCCGCGCAGGGTCAGCTTCTCGTTCATGCGGTACTCGGTACCGATCGACGCGAAGGTGGTGTCGCGGTAGTGGAACGGCAGCACGCTGTCCGGCTGGTTGGAGTCATAGTCGACGGTGACCTGGTCGAACTTGCTCCACGCGGTGCGCGAGACGTCGGCCATGATCTTCCACTGGTCGTTCACGCGGTGGGTGAAGCTGACGGTGGCGCTGGCCGGCAGCGTGATCGAGGCACGACCCTTGCTGTCGATGAAGGTGCCCGGAGCGGCAGCGGCCAGGAAGGTCGCAGCGTTGCCCGGAATGGTGAAATCGGCCTTGCCGTCGTTGATCTTGTGCTTGACCTGCGAGCGGTAGCTGAAGGCGATGTTGGTGCCTTCCACCGGGCTGACGGTCATGCCCAGGGTGTAACCCATGGACACTTCATCACCCTTGATGCGCAGGTAACCATCGGCGGTGCCCGGGGCGAAGCCCTGCTGGGCCATGGCCACGGCGGCCTGACGCGAAGCAGCGGCGGCCTGGGCGGCGCTGCCACCGGCGGCCAGGACCGCAGCGGCAGCCTTCTGCTGGGCGCTGGCGTTGATCGCGGTGCCGGTATCGACAGCGCTGGTCAGGTCGACGTTCAGGCGTTCGGCGAACACCGACGCACCGAACGACAGGTACGGGTTGATGTCGTAGGAGAACGCGACGCCCAGGTCGATCGCCTGCAGCTCGGTCTTGACGCCGTTGTAGCGGCCGACCCAGTCACGGTCGTATTCGGTCTTGAAGCCGAACGGCACAGTCAGCGATGCACCGAAGTGCATGTTGTCGTTCTCGCCGAACGGCAGGTGGAAGTAGGCAGCCGGAACCGGCGCGATCATGCCGGCGTCGCCGCCGTTGCCGCCGGAAATCGGAGCGCCGTTGCCGTACTTGCCCTGGCCGCGGAACTTGGCGCCGAAGCTGATGGCGCTGACGTCGCCCTGGATCTGGGTGCCTTCGAGCAGACGCATCGAGGCCGGGTTGGTGGCGACCACCGAGGCATCGCCTTCGGCGGAGGTGGAGCCGGCGAACGCGCGGCCGAGGCCCTTGGCGCTGTTTTCCTTCAGCTGGAAGGCGGCGGCGTTGGCATCGGCGGCGGCCAGCGCACCGGCAACGCCGACGGCCAGCAGGGTCAGACGGGCAATGGTGGAAGCGGTTTGCATCGTAGTTCTCTCTCCGGTAAGCGGTGATGTTGCTCTGAGTGCGCCTGCGCCCGGCCGGCCCTGGGGCCTTTCGGAGCGCGCCGGATTCCCCTCCCGACATACGACGCCGTATGCGAGTATTACCCAGAGCTGTTAATGAAACAATAACAGCAACGGCGCTTTTTTCGTCTCAAAAGCTGAACAGGACAATCCCCGCCGGAAGCGCCGTCAGGCTAGGCTAGTACCCATGTTCGTCTCTCTCCCGTCGCGCAAGAAGGCGGCCCTGCGCTGGGCTACGCCCGTACTGTTCGCGTCATTGTGGCTGGCATTCCTGTGGTCGATCTCGCGCCCGGACGATGCCCGCAGCAGCCTCTGGCTGGACTGGGGCGCCCTGTCCACCGGCCTGACCCACCCGCTGGACTGGTGGGCGACCCTGCAGGACGGCAGCGTCCTGCGCCTGTTCACCGCCCTGTTCCTGCACGCCGACTGGTCGCACCTGCTGGGCAACCTGGTGTTCCTGCTGATCTTCGGCCTGCCCGCCGAGCGGGTGCTGGGGCCGTGGCGCCTGCTGCTGCTGTTCCTGGTCGGCGGCGCGGTGTCCAACCTGGTGGCGATCTACACCATGGGCAGCCCGGACCAGATCATCATCGGCGCCAGCGGCGCAGTCTCGGCACTGATCGGCGCCTATCTGGCCCTGTTCCCGGGCGCGCGGCTGGGCGTGGTGATCCCGCTCGGCCTGTTCCTGGAGTTCGTGCGGGCCCCGGCCTACCTGTTGATCGGCGTATGGGCCGCGCTGCAGGTGGTGTTCGCCCACATCGGCCCCAGCTTCGGCATGGTGGCCTGGTGGGCGCACATCGGTGGCTTTCTGTTCGGCCTGCTGTACGGCGTGTACGTACGCGCAGCGATCGCCCGCCGGCTGCGCAAGCGGCACGGGTTCTGACCCCAGGTAGTGCCGGCCGCTGGCCGGCAATCGCCGTCTTCTTCCGGCCCAAGCCGACGCCGGGCGTGGCCCGGCGCTACCGTCAGGGTTTGACCGGCGCCGGTGCTGGCTTGGCTTCTGGCTTGGCTTCTGGCTTGGCTTCTGGCTTGGCTTCTGGCTTGGCTTCTGGCTTGGCTTCTGGCTTGGCTTCTGGCTTGGCTTCTGGCTTGCTCTCGGCCTTCGGTTCGGCCTTCGCGTCCGGCTTCGCTGCAGCGGCTTTCGCGGCCTTGGCCGCCTCTGCCTTGGCCGCTTCGGCCTTCAACCGTGCGGCCACCGAGCCCGGGTTCTTCAGCTCGGCCAGTGCGTCGTTGATCGGGCCGTCGCCCGGCAGCACTGCGCCGGCGCGGTAGCCTTCGGTGCCTTCGTCGTCGCCACGCAGATGGCCCGGCAGGGTCGCTTCGCTGTAATCGCTCAGGCTGGCCGGCAGTGCTTCCTCCGCCGGCGTGGCGGCTGGCTTCAGCTCGACGTCCGGCACGATGCCGGTGGCCTGGATCGACTTGCCGCTGGGCGTGTAATAGCGCGCAGTGGTCAGCTTCACCGAATCACCGTTGTCCAGCGGCAGCACGGTCTGCACCGAGCCCTTGCCGAAGGTGCGGCTGCCGACCACACGTGCACGCTTGTTGTCGCGCAGCGCGCCGGCCAGCACTTCCGAGGCGCTGGCCGAACCCGCATCGGCCAGCACCACCACCGGTGCACCCTTCAGCAGGTCACCCGGGGTCGCGTCGAAGCGGGCATCACTGATGCTGATGCGGCCACGGGTGCTGACGATGTTGCCCTTGTCGAGCAGGTCGTCGGCCACCTGCACCGCGGCGGTCAGCAGGCCGCCCGGGTTGCTGCGCAGGTCCAGCACCAGGCCCTTGAGCTGGCCACCGGACTGCTTCTGCAACTGCTGCACCTGCTTCTGGAAGTCCGAGCCGGTATCGGCCTGGAAGGTACTCAGGCGGATGTAGCCATAGCCTGGTTCCAGCAGGCGGCCGCGCACGCTGGTCACGCGGATGGTCTGGCGGGTGAGGCTGACATCGAACGGCTTGGGCTTGCCGGCGCGCACGATGGTCAGCACCACCTTGCTGCCGGCTGGGCCGCGCAGCGGTTCGCTGGCATCGATCGCACTGATCGGCTTGCCGTCGATGGCGATGATCAGGTCACCGGCGAGAATGCCGGCCTTGGCCGCCGGCGTGTCGTCGATCGGCGAGATCACCTTCATGCTGGCGTTGTCCGGCTGCTGCTGCAGCTCCACGCCAATGCCTTCGTAAGCGCCGTTGGCCTGCTCGTCGAAGGCCTGCGCATCTTCCTTGTTGAAGTAGGTGCTGTGCGGATCGAGGTCTAGCAGGAGGCCGCGTACCGCCGACTGCATCAGCTTCTTGTCATCGACCGGATCGACATAGGCGGCACGCACCGCGTTGTACACGGCCACGAAGCGGCGGATCTCCTCCAGCGGCACCTTCGAGGTCACCGCCTCCTCGCTGCTCGCTGCCTGCCCACTGGTTTCCTGGCTCGGGGCGGGCGCGGTCTGTTGCGCCCAGGACAGCGCCGGCAACAGGGCCAGCAAGAGGGTGGCGGTACGGGCTGCGCGCATGGATCACTCCTGTCGACGGTGGCATCGTGCCCAAGGCACATGCGCCGATTATGCGCGAAGCACAGCTAAATTCCCGTTGAATCGACTACGCAATCGGCGGCGCCGGATTCAGCGCCGCTGCAGCCAGCTGTCCGGGTTGACCGGCTGCCCACCACGACGCAGCTCGAAGTACAGCGCGGTGACACCCTGGCCGCCGGAATTGCCGACCTTGGCCACCGCATCGCCGCGGCTGACCCGTGCGCCGGCATCCTTGAGCAGGGTGTCGTTGTGCGCGTACAGGCTCATGTAGCCGTTGCCATGGTCGACGATCAGGATCATGCCGTAGCCGGTCATCCAATCGGAGAACACCACGGTGCCATCGGCGACGGCGGTGACGGTGCTGCCGGCCGGCGCGCCGATCAGCACGCCGCTGCTGGTACGGCCATCCGGCAGCTTGCCGCCGTAGCGGGCCAGCAGGTTGCCGGACAACGGCCAGCCCAGGCCGCCGACCTTCGGCGCCGGTGCCGAGGCCACCGCAGGCGGCACCTTGGTCGGCGGTGGCGGACGGCCCTGTGCCGCCGCCTGGCGAGCAGCACGTTCGGCGGCAGCCTTTTCCGCGGCGGCCCGGCGTGCGGCGGCCCGGCGTTCGGCTTCGGCACGGGCGGCCGCAGCACGCAGGTTGGCCAACAGCGATTCCAGCGCCTTGGCATCCTGGCCCAGGGCCTGTTCCTTCTCGCGCCGGTCCTTGAAGCGCTCGTCCAGCGACGCCACGGTCTGCGCGCGGTCACGGCGGTCGGCCGCCAGCGTGGCGGCCTGCTGCTTCTGGTCACGCTGTGCGCCCTGCAGCTTCTGCTGGCGCTCGGCGATCTGCGCCTGCAGCGCCTCCAACTCCTTCAGGTCAGCCGTCAGCGTGGTGATGCGCTGGGCCCGCTCGCGCTGCAGGTAACGGTGATACGCCAGGGCGCGGTTGGCGTCGGCCACGGTGTCCTGTGACAGCAGCAGCTTCAACGGCGCGTGGTTGCCCAGCTGGTAGGCCGCGCGCAGCAGGCCGGCCAGCTCACGGTGCTGCTGGGCGAGGTTGGTCTGCAATGTGCTGCGGCGCTGTTCGGCCACAGTCAGGGCATGGTTCTGCTCGCGCAGTGCCGACTCGGTCTGCGCCAGTGCACGACCACTGCGTGCCACCTTCTCATCGGCAGCGCGCAGCTGCTGCGACGCCTGTCCACGCTGCCCTTCAATCTGCCGACGTTCCTGCGCCACGCCCTTGAGCTCATTGCGCAGCTTCTGCAGCTTGCGCTCGGTCTCGCGGGTTGTCTGTGCAGCGCCAGGCAACGGTAGCGCCAGCGCCAGGACCAGCCCCAGCAGCAGGCAACGCCCGCCGCGGGCAGCGGCAGCGTGATGTCGGCGTGATGGAGAGGCGTTGTCGCGCAAGGGCTTTCCAGTGACTTCAGGCAGTTGCAGGGGGTACCCGGGAATGGTGACATCTCCGCACGCGGCCTGCCAGCCGCACATCCATCGAGGGCCCCATGAAAACTCTTTCCATTCCGCTGCTGTTGGGCGTACTTCTGGCCACCGGCCCGGTCTGTGCCCAGGACAACATCAGCAAGGTCAATGGCAGCATCAGCGCCGAACCGGGCCAACGCTACGGCAAGCTGGATACCGTCAACGGTGGCATCCGTGTCGGAGAAGGCGTCGAGACCGGCAGCATCGACACCGTCAACGGCGGGGTGAAAGTCGCCGATCGCGCGCGTACCGGCAAGATCGAGACCGTCAACGGAGGCGTCCGGCTCGGCCGTGAAGTCATCGCTCGTGGCGGCGTCAGCACCGTCAACGGCAGCATCTTCACCGATCGCGGCAGCCAGATCGAAGGCGGCGTTGAAACCGTGAACGGTGGCATCGGCCTGGTCGAGAGCCGCGTCGGCAAGGACGTGGAGACCGTCAACGGAGACATCACCGTCGGTATCGGCTCGCAGGTGAACGGTGGCGTGCACGTGCGCAAGCCGAACTTCAGTGTCTCGCTGACCGCCAGTCGCAAACCGCGCGTGATCATCGGTCCGAATGCCGTGGTCAACGGCCCGCTGCAGTTCGAACGCGAAGTCGTGCTGTACGTGCATCGTACCGCGCGCATCGGGCCGGTCACCGGCGCCGAACCCATCCCGTTCGACACCGAAACCGCTCCGGCGGACTGAGCGCACCGAGCCCATCGGTTCGGTGATACTCGCTGCTACCGGCCGCACATCAGCGGCGGCCGCCCTTTGTTTTCCAGGAAACGACGATGCCCCGCAAACTCCTTCTGTGCCTGGCCGCTGCGGCCGCGCTCAGCGCCTGCAAAGGCGAAGACACTCCGGCCGCCGCGCCGGCCACCGACACCGCTGCTGCCAAGCCCGCCACTCATCAGTTCTCGCCAGAGATCAACGCCGGCGACTTCGCCGAGATGGTCAAGACCCTGGCCTCGGATGAGTTCGAAGGCCGTGCCCCGGGCAGCAAGGGTGAAGAGCTGACGGTCAACTACATCCGCGACCAGATGCAGCGCATCGGCCTGCAGCCCGGTAACGGCGACAGCTGGTTCCAGGATGTGCCGATGACCGAGACCACGGCCGACGCATCGACCGTGCTCAAGATTACCCAGGGCGGCAAGACCGCCGAGCTGAAGTTCGGCACCGACATGGTGGTCGGCACCCGCACCGGCCAGGCCGAAGTGAAGGTCGATGCCAGCGATCTGGTATTCGTCGGCTACGGCGTTGATGCGCCGGAGCAGAAGTGGAACGACTACGCCGGCCAGGACTGGAAGGGCAAGACGGTGGTGATGTTCGTCAACGATCCCGGCTTCCACGTCGATGACGCGAAGCTGTTCGATGGCAAGCGCATGACCTACTACGGCCGCTGGACCTACAAGTTCGAAGAAGCCGCGCGCAAGGGCGCCGCCGCCGCGCTGATCGTGCACGATACCGCCGGCGCATCCTACGGCTGGGACGTGGTGAAGAACTCCTGGGCCGGCCCGCAGTACGACCTGCCGGCCAAGGGTGACCCGGACGCCCGCATCCCGGTGCAGGGCTGGCTGAGTGCCGACGCCGCCAAGGCACTGTTCGCCGGTGCGGGGCTGGACCTGGCCCAGGCGTACAAGGACGCCAGCAAGCGCGGCTTCAAGCCGGTGCCGCTGAAAGCCACTGCCGCGGTCGACCTGAAGAGCCAGATCGCACAGAAGCAGTCGCGCAACGTGGTGGGCGTGCTGCCGGGCAGCAAGCGTGCCGACGAAGCCGTGCTGTACATGGCCCACTGGGACCACCTGGGCAAGCACGAGGGCGAGACGGGCGACAACATCTACAACGGCGCGGTCGACAACGCGACCGGTGTGGCCGGCATTCTGGAAGTGGCCGAAGCGATGGCCCACCAGCAGCCGAAGCCGGAACGTTCGGTGGTGTTCCTGGCCGTGACCCTCGAGGAATCCGGCCTGCTGGGCTCGAAGTACTACGTCACCCACCCGACCTTCCCGCTGGACAAGATCGCCGGCGTGATCAACATCGACGCGATGTCGGTGGCGGGCCGTGCCAAGGACGTGACCGTCACTGGCTTCGGCAGCTCGGAACTGGAGGACATCCTCAAGCCGCTGGCCGCCGCACAGGACCGCACCCTGCACGGTGAGAGCTCGGTGCAGAGTGGCTTCTACTTCCGTTCGGACCACTTCAACTTCGCCAAGGCCGGCGTGCCGGCCCTGTATGCCGATGGCGGCGAGGACCTGCGCGAGGGTGGCGTGGACGCCGGCCGCAAGGCCGCGGCGGACTACGGCGCCAACCGTTACCACGGCCCGAAGGATGAGTTCGATGCGGCCACCTGGAAGCTGGACGGTACCATCGAAGATCTGCAGCTGATGTACGGCGTCGGCAAGGAGCTGGCCGGTGGCGATCGTTGGCCGAACTGGTATGCAGGCAACCCGTTCAAGGCGGCCCGCGACGCGATGATGAAGGACAAGGCCCCGGCCAAGTAGCGTCGAGCCATGCTCGACTGCACATCGTTTGGAGCAGAGCGGCGCCCCACGGGGCGCCGTTTTTTTTTGCATGCGATCCAGCTGCCAGCCGTGGTTCCGCGCGGAGAGCATCCACGCATGGCCTGGATCTACGGTAATGCCGGCCGCTGGCCGGCAAACGATCGCTGTGTGGGCCTGCTGTTGGTAGCGGCCAACCTTGGTTGGCGCCGCTTTTCCCGGGAACAGCCCATCCACGCACGGCGTGGATCCACCGGGGCGACGCAGGGCCATGGGGTTGCCGGCCAGCGGCCGGCACTACCCGGTGTTTCCTGCGCACAAAGAAAAACCCCGCTGCGTGAGCAGCGGGGTTTTGGGTGTAAACCCTGGCGATGACCTACTCTCGCATGGCTTAGGCCACACTACCATCGGCGCAGCTACGTTTCACTTCCGAGTTCGGGATGGGATCGGGTGG
>NZ_JBNDKU010000017.1:0-52365 GCF_050435725.1 Stenotrophomonas sp. AN71
GGGGGGGGGGGGGGGGCCCCCCCCCCCCCCAAACCCCCCCGGGGGGGGGCCCGGGCCCCCCCCCCGGCCCCCCCCGGCCCCCCCCCCCCCCCACCCTCCGCCTCTGGACACGTTCCTGCGAGCGCGGCGCATACATGCGCGGTGCCTTGCCTTTGGTAGCTGCCAACCCTGGTTGGCAACAGCTTTTGACTTTGCTTTTTTCTTTTGACTTTGAATTTCGCTCTCGTTCCGCGCGCGCAGGAAGCTGTCAAGAGGGGGACGGGTGACGCAGGCAGGACCGTTGGCGCCATGGATGGCGCCATCGAGCCTACAGGGACGTACTTGCGGCGTGTCCTGCCTGCGTCACCCGCCCCCCTCAAGCCACGATCAATGCAGGCGCCGCGAACAACGCTGTAAACCTACTTCGCATACTGCCCACCGCAGTCGGCATCCTTGCCCGGCCCCAGCTCGATGGTCGCCAGCAATGCCGCCGGCGGGGCGATGCTGCCCAATGCCAATGCCACTGCACCGCGCAGGCCCAGTGCCTTGAAGTCCGGGCGGAACGACGGGTCCTTGAAGGTGCCCGCTATGTGCAGCGGTGAGCGCAGCACCAGGATGCTCTTGTCCTTCGGGCGTGGCTTCAGCAGCAGGTCGAGGGTTTCGTCGCGCAGGCTGACGGTGCCTTCGCCGATGATGATCGTGTCGGTGGTGTCCACCGCCAACGCTTGGCTGGTCATCAGCCCGTCGCGCACGCCGAAGTCGGCGAAGGCGCAGCGCAGCGGGATTTGTCGGTCACCAGTGACGAGGAATTTCAGCGATTCGGTGATGTCCAGGCCGGCCAGTTCCATCACCAGGTTGCCGACATGGCCGCGACCCATGGCCAGGCCGACCTTGCCGCTGCTGCTGCCCAGCATTGCGGCAATGGAGTTCCCGCGGCCGCTCAGGTCGATTTCACCGCCGATGCCGCCCTTGGCCTGCTCGGCCAGCTTCGCGTCGGGGAACAGCTGGCCCAGCTGTACACCGCGCACGCTGGCCTTCAGCGCGGTGCTGATCTGTGGTTGTCGCGCGTCCATGCGGATCGTGCTGCGGATATCACCGCCGGCCACGCCGAAGTTCAGCGGATCCAATCGCAGCAGACCGTCATCCAGCAGGAGGTGCGCGTCCATGTCGTCCAGTGGCAGCGAGGGCGCATTGATGCGGTGCGCTTTCCAGCGTACGTCGGCATCCATCGCGCGCAGCTTGCCCAGGTTGTACGGCGTGTCGGGAAGCACCCGGGCACGCGCGGCAACGCGGGCGGCCTCGGCCTTCTGCTCCGCGTTCGCGGTTTCACCGCTGCCGGTCTTCGGTGGCGCGCCGATGAAGCCGGCCAGGTCGTCGAAATCCAGACGCCTGGATTCCAGCGCGGCGGTCAGCTTGGGCCGTGTGCCGCCGACATCGAACTGCAGGTTGCCGCCGAGATCGCTGTCGCCGACCTTGCCGGTGAAGGCGTCGTAACGCCAGAGGTTGTGGTCACGCTTGAGGCGGCCGTTCAACGCATAGGGCGGCGAGGGAGGAATGGCGATGCCGAGCAACGGGTACAGGTCAGCCAGATCCTGCCCGCTGAGCGCGAACTGCAGGTCGAACACACGCAGCTGGAATGGATTGGTGAGCGTGCCACTGGCCACCGCGTGGGTGGCACCGGCGCGGCCGTCAAGATGGATGCGGAACGGGTGATCGCTGTCGGTCAGCTCCAGCGGTGATTCCGTGCCTCCGCTCAGGGTGAACGGATTACCCTGCCAGTGGCCCTTTCCCTGCATCTGCAAGGGCGGCGCGGCGTCGGCCTGCTTCGGCCGCCCGCTGCGCACGTCCATACGGATGTCGGTGCGGCCGAGCGCATCGAGGAACTGCAGGCGTCCGTCGTCGATGCGCAGGCGCTTGAGCTGGAGGCTGCTGCCGCCGGAATTGTCGCCGAGGAAATTCCAGTTGCCCGGATCGCCCTTGCGTGGAGCGGTTTCCAGCAGCAGGTCCGGTCGTGTCAGGCGCACCTCGGGCAGCTGCACGCTGCCGCGCAGCAGGGGCCACACCCGCACGTCGATCTCGACGCGGTCGGCGCTGGCCATGCTCGGCTGCTTCGCCCAGCGGGCATTGGCGAAGGTGATCGCATCGGCGCGGATCGTACTGGTGCGGCCGAGATCGACATCCAGATGGCCGATGTGCAGCGCACGGCCGGTGCGTGCCTGCACGGCCCGCTCGACCGGGCCCTTGAACCAGTTCCAGTCCCACAGCGCGACCAGCAGCAGGATCGCCGCGAGCAGGAAGATCAGCGCGGCCAGCCAGCGCTGCCCGCGTGGGCCGGGGCGACGCAGGCGCGAGCGGGAATGGCGCGAGGTGGCAGGGGAGGCGGCAGCATTCACGCCGTCATGGTTGCCCCGTCATCGTGGACGGGGCGCGAAGCGTTCATGTGCACGGCGTGCAGGCCCGCGCGCGAGCCTGCGTTTACAGCACCTGCATGGTGACCGCGACGAAGTGGCAGACGCTGCCGCCGATCACGAACAGGTGCCAGATCGCGTGCGAATAGGGGATCGATTCGCGGTGGTAGAAATAGGTGCCCAGCGTATAGGACAGGCCACCGGCCAGCAGCCAGCCCAGGGTCCAGCCATCGATCGAGGCCAGCATCGGCTTGACCGCGACGATCACCAGCCAGCCCATCGCCACGTAGATGGCGGTGGACAGGCGCTTGAAGCGGCCGGTGTAGAACAGCTTGAACACCACGCCGGCCAGGGCCAGGGTCCAGATCGCAGCAAACAGGCCCCAGCCCCACGGGCCACGCAGGCCGATCAGGGTGAACGGGGTGTAGGTGCCGGCGATCAATACGTAGATCGCGCAGTGGTCGAACACCTTCAGCCGGCCCTTGGCGACCGGGTGCTGGATGGCGTGGTAGAGGGTGGAAGCGGTGTACAGCAGCAGCAGCGCAATGCCGAACACGATGGCGCCGGCCAACTGCCAGCCATCGCTGTAGATGGCGGCCAGGGTGATCAGTACCGCGCCGGCGCCCAATGCGAACACGGCACCGAGGCCGTGGGTCAGCGCGCTGGCGATTTCTTCGCGGATCGAAGCAATGGAAGTCGTGGACATGGCGTGGGCATCGTTCGCGGGAGGGGGAGCCGCTCCCCCCTATCATCGCCGCGATGGCCGGCGCGTGCACGCCGGTCACCGTATGGTCGCCATGCCGGGGTCAGAGCCCTTTCCTGGCGGAAAGGGATCCGAGCCCACTGGCAGTAGATCCACGCCATGCGTGGATGAACCGCCCGGACGCGCAGGTTCAGCCCGCCGACACGGTGTGCGCGGCTTCGCGGGTGGCCGAGAAGCGCACGTCCGGCGCGCGTTCCTGCGCCAGCTGCAGGTTGACCCGGGTCGGCGCCAGGTAGACCAGGTGGCCGGCGGCATCCAGCGCCAGGTTCAGTGCGTTCTTCTCGCGGAACTCTTCCAGCTTCTTTTCATTGCTGCAGTGGACCCAGCGCGCGGTGGTCACGCTGACCGGCTCGAAGGTGGCTTCCACGCCGTACTCGTCCTTCAGACGATAAGCGGCCACGTCGAACTGCAGCACGCCGACCGCACCCAGGATCAGGTCGTTGCTGGTCAGCGGGCGGAAGAACTGGGTCGCGCCTTCCTCGGACAGCTGGGCCAGGCCCTTCTGCAGCTGCTTGAGCTTGAGCGGATCACGCAGGCGTGCGCGACGGAACAGTTCCGGGGCGAAGTTGGGGATGCCGGTGAAGGTGACCGCTTCGCCTTCGGTGAAGGTATCGCCGATGGAGATGGTGCCGTGATTGTGGATGCCGATCACATCGCCCGGCCACGCCTCGGCGGCGATCTCGCGATCGCTGGCCATGAACGTCAGCGCATTGGCCAGCTTCATCTCCTTGCCGGTGCGCACGTGGAAGGTCTTCATGCCGGCGCTGAACCGGCCCGAGCACACCCGCATGAATGCCACGCGGTCACGGTGCTGCGGGTCCATGTTGGCCTGGATCTTGAACACGAAGCCGGTCAGCTTGTTCTCCTCCGGGGCGATCTCGCGGCCGGTGGTGGAACGTGCCTGCGGCGACGGCGCATGCTCGATGAAGAAGTCCAGCAGCGGCTGTACGCCGAAGTTGTTCACGCCCGAACCGAAGAACACCGGGGTCTGCTTGCCGGCGCGGTAGGCCTGCAGGTCGAACGGGTGGCTGGCGCCCTGCACCAGTTCCAGCTCGTCACGCAGCTCGGCCAGCATCTGTGCACCGATCTTCTCGGCCAGGCCGGGGGCATCGATGGACGGGAAGATGGTGGAGTCCTGGCGGGTGAAGTTGCGGCCCGGTTCGTACAGGTGCACTTCGCCGGTCAGCAGGTGCACAACGCCCTTCAGGCGCTGGCCCATGCCGATCGGCCAGGTCACCGGTGCGCACTGGATGCCCAGCACGGTTTCCACTTCATCCAGCAGCTCGATCGGGTCCTTGCCCTCGCGGTCGAGCTTATTGATGAAGGTCATGATCGGGGTATCGCGCAGGCGGCACACTTCCATCAGCTTGATGGTGCGCTCTTCCACGCCCTTGGCCACGTCGATCACCATCAGCGCCGAATCCACCGCGGTCAGCACGCGGTAGGTGTCCTCGCCGAAGTCGGCGTGGCCGGGGGTGTCGAGCAGATTGACGATCTTGCCTTCGTACGGGAACTGCATCACCGAGGAGGTGACGGAGATGCCGCGTTCCTTTTCCAGCGCCATCCAGTCGGAGGTGGCGTGGCGGGCGGCCTTGCGGCCCTTGACCGAACCGGCCATCTGGATCGCGCCTCCGAACAGCAGCAGCTTTTCGGTCAGCGTGGTCTTGCCGGCGTCAGGGTGGGAAATGATGGCGAAGGTGCGGCGACGCGACGCTTCGGTTGCGACTTCGGACATGGCAGTGGCGCCCGCCCGGGGCGCTTTTCAAAGAGATAAGCGCCCGATTATACCGGCCGGGGCCGCTCAGCGCCCGGTGCCGCCGTCGGCCTCGCCCTGGCGGGCGAACTGCAGCTGGCCCTGCTCGGCGAAGATGCGTACCGGCACCGAGCGCAGGGCCATACCCCGGTTGACCTGCACCACGAAGTGCAGGTGCGGTGCACTGCTGTAGCCGCTGTTGCCTGACAGGCCGATCGGCTGCCCGGCCTGCACCGCCTGGCCGCGACGCACCCGCATGCCACCGGCCTGCAGGTGACCGTACAGGGCCATGCTGCCGTCGCTGTGCAGCACGCGGACGAAGTTGGCACGGCCACTGTCGCGTTCGCGGTCCAGGCCATGGCCATGGAAGCCGTCCTGGATCTGCATCACGGTGCCCTCGCGCGCAGCCAGTACCAGCGTGGCCTCGGGCAGCGCGAAGTCCACGGCGTCGCGGTTCTCCTCGTCATCGTGGCTGAACCGGCCCTGCGGTGCCTGGTCCACGCGCAGGCGGGCGGCATCGAACGGCACGCGGTAGGCAACGTCCTCGGCCTGCGCGGATGGATTGCCAGGGACCGACTGCATGCGCAGATCCAGCGTGCGGCCGTTGAGCGGCGCGGGCAGGTGGCCAACCACCAGGCTGCCGTCGCCCTGGATCAGCGACGTCACCGGCAGGCCGTCGACCGGGTGTCCGGGTGCGGCGCGCAACTCGATCTGCAGCGGCCCCGCCAGCCCGTTGTCGATGCGGGCCTGCCATTGCTCACCCACCGGCTGCAGGCGCAGCTGGGCCATGGGGTGTGCCTGCTGGGCGGTGGGGCTGCTGTCGGCGCGGGAAACGGCCTTGTCGACCAGTCCCCAGCCCTGGCGCCAGTCGCCAGCGTGCGCGGTCGTGCTTGCCAGCAGGGACAGCAGCAGGCAGGTCAGGGGCAGACGCGGCATTGATGGATCCAGCAGGGAGGCCGCCGCGACTCTACCCGATCCTGAACGGAGCGGCCGCGACCGGGTACGCGGAACGACAGGGAGGCACTCATGGAAAATATTCATCTCTCCATCCGCATGAAGGGATTGACAGTGACGAAAGGGGCTGGCATCGTGGCTCCACCATCGAGACCGGCAGAGGGACAGGCCCTTTGAAGCCGGGGCAGCCCGCGGACGTGAAAGCGTCGGCGTAGGTGCCAAATCCTGCGGGGACCGTGGTGTCTTCCGAAAGATGGTTCGAACCATGCACTGCACGTGCATTTCGAACGCGGGCCCCGCGAAGGCTCGATGGCCGATTCCCCAACCGGATCCCGCCATGAGCTTCGCCACCAGCACCGTCGTTCGCCCCGAACCCTTTGTCCCCGTCAGCGTGCCGGTCGAAGACCGCGTGCATGCCGAGCGCGGTGAGTTCGCCGCGGTGCTGTCGATGCGTCACGCCGGTCCCAGCCCGCTGCGCCTGCGCTACGAATGGGTCGGCCCGGCCAACGCGCCGGTGGTGGTGCTGGCCGGTGGCATCTCCGCACATCGTCATGTGGCGTCCAACGCGCAGTTTGCCGAGAAGGGCTGGGCCGAAGACCTGGTCGGCAGCGGCCGCGCGCTGGATCCGCAGCAGCTGCGCGTGCTGGCATTTGATTTCATCGGTGCCGATGGTGCGCTGGACGTACCGATCGATACCGCCGACCAGGCCGATGCATTGGCGTTGCTGCTGGATCACCTGGGCATCCGCACGCTGAAGGCCTTCGTCGGCTACTCCTACGGCGCGCTGGTCGGCCAGCAGTTCGCGATCCGCCACCGCTCGCGGGTGCGCCAGCTGGTGCTGGCCAGCGGCGCGCATCGCCCGCATCCGTATGCCGCGGCCTGGCGCGCACTGCAGCGTCGTGCGGTTGCCCTTGGCCAGCTGCAGTGCGGCGAGGACCACGGCCTGGCCCTGGCGCGGCAGTTCGCCATGCTCAGCTACCGCACGCCGGAAGAGTTCGGCGAACGCTTCGATGCCGCGCCGGAAGTCATTAATGGCCGCGTACGCGTGGCCGCCGAGGACTATCTCGATGCTGCCGGTGCGCAGTACGTCGCGCGTACACCGGTGACCGCCTACCTGCGCCTGTCCGAATCGATCGACCTGCATCGCGTCGACCCCACCGCGATCCTGCCGCCGACCGTGGTGGTTGCCGTGGAGGGTGACCGCCTGGTGCCGCTGGCTGATCTGGTCGGCCTGGTCGAGGGGCTGGGACCACGCGGCAGCCTGCGCGTGCTGCGCTCGCCCTATGGCCACGACGCCTTCCTCAAAGAAACCGATCGCATCGACGCGATCCTCGCCACCGCCTTCCGCACTTCTGGAGAGTCCGCATGAGCCTGCACGCCACCGAGCCGTCCTGTAGTCGCACCACCGCCGCCGTCCGTGCCGGCATCGATCGTGACACCGCGCATGGCGCGGTCACTCCACCGATCGTGCTGTCGTCGAACTTCAGCTTCGAAGGATTCGGCAACAAGCGCCAGTACGATTACACGCGCAGTGGCAACCCCACCCGCGATCTGCTGGGTGAAGCACTGGCCGAGCTGGAAGGGGGCACCGGTGGTGTGATCACTGCCACCGGCATGGGCGCGATCAACCTGGTGCTGAACGCACTGCTGCAGCCGGGCGATACGCTGGTGGTGCCGCACGATGCCTATGGTGGCAGCTGGCGCCTGTTCAACGCGCTGGCGAAGAAGGGTCACTTCGAACTGGTCACCGCCGATCTGACCGATCCGCGCGCGCTGGCACAGGCGCTGTCCACCCAGCCGAAGCTGGTGCTGGTGGAAACGCCGTCCAATCCGCTGCTGCGCATCACCGACCTGCGCTTTGTCATTGATGCCGCGCACAAGGCCGGTGCACTTGTTGTGGTGGACAACACCTTCCTGTCGCCGGCGCTGCAGCAGCCGCTGTCGTTTGGTGCGGATCTGGTGCTGCACTCCACCACCAAGTACATCAACGGCCACAGCGATGTGGTGGGTGGCGCGGTGATCGCGCGCGACCCGGCAGTGCATGAGCAGCTGGTGTGGTGGGGCAACGCGCTGGGCTTGACCGGGTCGCCGTTCGATGCCTTCCTGACCCTGCGCGGCCTGCGCACGCTGGACGCCCGACTGCGCGTGCACCAGGAGAACACCACGTCGATCGTCGCGCTGCTGGACCAGCATCCGGCCGTCGGCAGAGTGTATTACCCGGGCCTGGCCGATCACCCGGGCCATGCCATCGCCGCCCGTCAGCAGAGCGGCTTCGGCGCCATGCTGTCGTTCGAACTGGCGCACTGCGCCGGTGACGATCCGCACGCAGCGGTGCGGGCGTTCGTCGACGGCCTGCGCTGCTTCACCCTGGCCGAGTCACTGGGCGGCGTGGAAAGCCTGATCGCCCATCCGGCGACCATGACCCATGCGGCAATGACCGTCGAAGCGCGTGCGGCGGCCGGCATCAGCGAGGGCCTGCTGCGGCTGTCGGTCGGCATCGAGGCAGAGCGTGACCTGCTGGCCGATCTCGGCGATGCGCTGCAGCGTGCCGAAGCGGTGATCGATGCGGCTGCGCGCCGCAAACAGGCGGTGGATGCATGAGCGCGCTTGCCGCTGACATTCCCGCGCTGGGCGCAGGGCGCCTCGCGCTGCTCGGCACTGGCACGGTGGGCTCGGCGTTCGTGCAGCGCTACCAGGCGCTGCAGGCGCGTGGTCTGGAACTGCCTGGCGTGCAGTGGCTGGCCAATTCGCGCACCGCGCTGGCGATCGATCGCGATCTGGCGCTGCCGCTGGAACTGGCGCGGCGCGCACCGCGCGAAGGCCACAGCTCGCCGCCGTGGGCCAGCGCCGAGGGGCTCGAGCGTGGCGATGTGGTGGTCGACGCCACCGCCAGTGAAGATGTGGCCGCACGCCACGTGCAATGGCTGGCGCGCGGCGTTCATGTGGTGACGGCCAACAAGCTGGGGCGGGGCGCGCAGCTGGCGCGCGCGCAGGCGATCGCCGAGAGTTGCGCCGACAGTGGTGCGCGCTACGGAGACAGTGCCACGGTGGGCGCCGGCCTGCCGCTGTTGAGCAGCCTGCGTGCACTGGTGGCCGGTGGCGACCATATCCATGCCATTGAGGGCGTGCTGTCCGGTTCGCTGGCCTGGCTGTTCCACCGCTATGACGGCCGGTCGCCGTTTTCGGTGGCAGTGCGCGAGGCGTTGGCCGCCGGCTATACCGAGCCTGATCCGCGCCTGGACCTGTCCGGCGAAGACGTGCGCCGCAAGCTGCTGATCCTGGCCCGCAGCAGTGGCCTGGCGCTGGATGCTGCGCAGGTGCAGGTGGATTCGCTGGTGCCCGAGGCGCTGGCAGCACTGCCGCTGGACGAAGCAGTAGCTGCGCTGGAACAGCTGGATGCGCCGCTGCAGGCGCGCTGGCGGCAGGCGCGCGACAACGGCCGTGTGCTGCGTTTCGTTGGCCGTGTCGATGGCGAGGGCGCGCAGGTGGGCCTGCGCGAACTGCCGCCCGATCACCCGCTGGCACAGGGCGCGGGCACCGACAACCGCGTGGCCATCCACAGCGATCGCTATCAGCGCCAGCCGTTGTTGATCCAGGGACCGGGTGCGGGTGCGGAAGTCACCGCCGCCGCGTTGCTGGACGACGTGCTGCGTATCGTCGGGTGACGGATCGCCGGGCATGGCCCGGCGCTCCCCGTGCCGATCCTGGTAGCGCCGGGCCATGCCCGGCGGACAGGAAACCTCAACGCGCCTTCAACGCCTTCAACAACGCGGCATTGAACTGCTTCGGGTCCTGCACCTGCGGCGAATGCCCCAGTTCATCGAATTCGACCAGTGTCGCGCCGGGAATTGCGGCTGCCGCGGCCTTGCCGAGCGCCGGATAATTGCCCAGCGTGGCCTTCACCGCTGGCGGTGCCAGGTCGCGGCCGATCGCGGTGCGGTCCCTCTGGCCGATGAACAGCGTGGTCGGCACGTGCAGGTTCTTCAACTCGTAGACCACCGGCTGGTTGAACACCATGTCCGAGGCCAGCGCCTGGCTCCACGCAACGGCCGGCTTGCCCGCGCCTTCGTACATGCCCGCCTGCATCCGTGCCCACGGTTCGTACGCCGGCTTCCACTTGCCGTCGTAGTACACGTCCAGCTGGTAGCGGCGGATGCTGTCATAGCTGATGTTCATTTCGCCTGCGTACCACGCATCCACGCTTCGCCAGGGCACGCCCAGTGCTTTCCAGTCTTCCAACCCGATCGGGTTGACCAGCGAGAGGCTGCGCAGGTCCTGCGGGTACATCAGCGCGTAGCGCACTGCGAGCATGCCGCCCATCGAATGGCCGACCAGATGCACCGGGGTATCACCCAGCTGAAGGTGCTGCAGCAGCGCATGGGTGTTGTCTGACAGCTGCGCGAACGAGTACTGGTAGCGCTCGGGCTTGCTGGACTTGCAGAAGCCCACCTGGTCCGGTGCGATCACCCGGTAACCGGCCGCCAGCAAGGGTTTGATGGATTCCTTCCAGGTTGCCGCGCAGAAGTTCTTGCCATGCAGCAGCACCACCACGCCGACAGGCGCCTTCTTCGGCGCGATGTCCAGGTAGGCCATCTCCAGCGGTTGCCGCTGCGATTCCAGCGTGAAGATCCTTACCGGATAGCCATAGTCGAAACCCTCCAGCCGCGGCCCGTAGGTCGGTGCAGCGGCGGCGGACAGCGGAAGACAGGCGAGCAGGGCGGCAGCGATCACACGCATGGGGCGGTCCGGGGCAGGGGAGACCCGAGCCTAACCGCAATGTGGTGACGGCGCCGTTCTGCGTAGAGCCAGGCCATGCCTGGCGGCTGCCCTCAGCACTCGATGACGTTCACCGCCAGGCCGCCACGGCTGGTTTCCTTGTACTTGTCCTGCATGTCGCGGCCGGTGTCGCGCATGGTCTTGATCACCTTGTCCAGCGACACCTTGTGCTTGCCGTCGCCGCGCATCGCCATGCGCGAGGCGTTGATCGCCTTCACCGCACCCATCGCGTTGCGCTCGATGCACGGGATCTGGACCAGGCCGCCGATCGGATCGCAGGTCAGGCCGAGGTTGTGCTCCATGCCGATTTCCGCGGCGTTCTCGATCTGGCTCGGATTGCCGCCCAGGGCGGCGACCAGACCGCCGGCTGCCATCGAGCAGGCCACGCCCACTTCGCCCTGGCAGCCCACTTCGGCGCCGGAGATCGAGGCGTTTTCCTTGTACAGGATGCCGATTGCCGCCGAGGTCAGCAGGAAGTCGAACACGCGCTGTTCGTTCGCACCCGGGCAGAAACGGTCAAAGTAATGCAGCACCGCCGGCAGCACGCCGGCCGCACCGTTGGTCGGCGCGGTGACCACGCGGCCACCGGCGGCGTTTTCTTCATTAACCGCCAGCGCGTACAGGTTGACCCAGTCCAGCGTGGTCAGCGGGTCGCGCATCGCCGCTTCCGGCTTCGACGACAGTTCGCGGTACAGCGCCGGTGCACGACGGCCGACCTTCAGCCCGCCCGGCAGCACGCCTTCCTCGCGGATGCCACGCGCCACGCACGACTGCATTGCGCTCCAGATCTCGCGCAGGTTCTGGCGGATCTCCTCTTCGCTGCGCCAGCACTTCTCGTTCTCGAACATCAGCTGGGCGATGCTCAGGCCGCTGCGCGCAGTCTGCGCCAGCAGCTCGTCGCCGCTCTTGAACGGGTAGGGCAGCGGGGTTTCGTCGGGCACGATGCGGTCATCGGCCGCGTCGTCCTGGTTGACCACGAAGCCGCCACCGACGGAGTAGTAGTCGCGGGTGGCGATCACTTCGTCCTCGGCGTTGTACGCGGTGAAGCGCATGCCGTTGGTGTGGTACGGCAGCTTCTGGCGCTTGTTCATGCCAAGGTCGCGCTTCTCATCGAAGGCGATCTCGTGCTGGCCCATCAGCTGGATGCGCTTGCTGCTGCGGATGCGCTCCAGGGTGGCCGGGATGATGTCCGGGTCGATCAGGTTCGGCCGCTGGCCTTCCAGGCCGAGCAGGATCGCCTTGTCGGTGCCATGGCCGCGGCCGGTCAAGGCCAGCGAGCCGTAGACATCGGCGCGGATGCGCGCGACCTCGTGCAGGCGGCCCGGGTCGAGCAGCCAGCGATGGATGAATCGCTCGGCGGCCTTCATCGGCCCGACGGTGTGCGAGGAACTCGGACCAATGCCGATCTTGAAAACGTCGAACGTGCTGACAGCCATGGTTGCCAAACTGCGGGTACCGGACAAGCGGCTATTCTAGCGGCTTGCCGGGCCATCCGATGGCTGCGGCGCAGCATTTCCGCCACGGGAGCCCTGCCGGTGTTGACCCTGATCCAGCGTGACGATTGCCACCTGTGCGACATGGCCGTGGCCGAGCTGGCCAAAGCGCGGGCGCCGGAGTTCGAATCGGTGTTCCTGGATGACCAGCCGGCGCTGGAAGCACGCTATGGCGCGCGGGTGCCGGTGCTGCGTGACGAGGCCGGCGGCCGTGAGCTGGACTGGCCATTCGACGCGGCCGGGGTGCAGGCCTGGTTGGCCGCGGGTTGAATCCGCCGGGCATGGCCCGGCGCTACCCTGTGTCACCGTCCTGCGGTAGCGCCGGGCCATGCCCGGCGGCAGGCCCGTCTTATTTCGCGTCGAACTTCACGATCGTGCTGATCGCGGTGTCGTCCGGAATGGTCTTGGTGTCGGCCCAGTCACCGCCGCCCACGCCGAAGTCCAGGCGCTTGACCGTGGCCTTGCCGGTCAGCACCGGCTGGGTGCCGGGCTTCCAGGTGAAGGTGAGGGTGACCGGCTTGCTGACGCCGCGCAGTTCCAGGGTGCCATCGGCGGCGAACTGGTCGTTGCCCACGGCGCGGAAGCCCTTGGCGGTGTATCGCGCGGTGGCGAACTTGCCGACATTGAAGAAGTCGGCGCCCTGCAGGGTCGAGTCGCGGTCGGTATTGCCGCTCTTCGCGCCGGCCAGCGGAATCACCACGTCCAGTGAACCGGCGGCGGGATTGGCCGGGTCGAAGCTGAGCTTGGTCGCAAAGCCCGGGAAGCTGCCGGTGAACACTTCGCCGTCGTACTTGGTGGCAAACACCAGGATCGAGCCGGCACCCGGGGCCTGCGCGTAGTCCGCGGCGAGCGCCGGGGCGGTGGCCAGCATGCCGGCCAGGGCGGCGGCCACGGCGGCCGGAGTGGTCAGTTTCAGGTTCATCGGTCAGTCCTTCTGAGGGGAGGCGAGCCAGCCGCGCGGCAACATGCGGGACAACGTTGCATCGCGCTGGAACAGGTGGTGGTAGAAGGCAGCGCCGGCATGGGCCAGCACCACCGCGATCAACAGCCAGAAGCCGTATTCGTGGATGGCATGCGACACCGCCACGACCTGCGGGTCCGGGCCGCTCAGCTTGGGCACGTCGACCAGACCGAACCAGCGGAACGGACGCAGGCCACTGGCCGAGTCGTACAGCCAGCCCGACAGCGGGATGGCGAACATCAGTACATAGAGCAGCACGTGGGTCGCGCTGGCGATGCGTTCCTGCCAGCTGGGGATGCCCGGCACCGGTTTCGGGGCGCCGGCGTAGACGCGCCAGCCGAGGCGGAATAGCACCAGCGCCAGCACGGTGATGCCGATCGATTTGTGCGCGGTATAGACCCAGAAGTATTTGGGCGTCTTGGGCAGTTCACCCATGAGCAGGCCGACCACGCCCAGGGCGAGGATCAGCAGTGCGATCAACCAATGCAGGATCTGGCTGACACTCCCCCAGGCGGCGGGGGTGTTCTTGGCGGTCATGAAGGGTCCTTGGGGGCCGTCGTGTGGTCGGAGTGCGGAACGGGAGCGGGAGTTCCCGGGGTATCGCTGCGGTCGAGGGTGGCTTCAGCTTCAATTCTTACCTGTACCGCGTCACCGATGACACCGGGCCAGGCGGTGATGCCGAATGCGCGCCGGCTCAGCGTGGTGCTGGCGGAAAAGCCGGCGGTACGCCGGAATGGCGGCAGTGGATAGCGCTTGATGGCGTTGAGCGTCACCTCCAGGGTGACTTCCTGGCTGACCCCACGCAGGGTCAGCGTGCCGATCACGTGCGCACGCTTGGCATCGATCGGTTCCACCCGGCTGGAGACGAAGCGCGCCTTCGGGAAGCGCTCGCCATCGAGCAGACTGCGCGCCAGCGTGGCCTGGTTCCACTTGGCGTCGCCAAGGTCCAGCCGCGACACCGGCACCTCCACCTCCAGCGTGGCGTCGCGCCAGTTGTCGGCATCGAACAGCAGGCGTCCCTCGCTGCCGGAAACCGTGCCCATCGCCTGCGAGTAGCCGGCGTGGTCGATGGAGAACAGGACCCGCGTATGCACCGGATCGAGGCGATAGGCGTCAGCGGCCGCCCAGGCGGGGGCGGTGGCGAGCAGCATCGGCAGCAGGGCCAGGCAGGGACGCATCGATGGCGGGCTCCGGGAAGGGGACGTTGCGATCATACGCACAGCCCCCCGCCAACGTTGCGTGCATGGCTGCAACAGTTCGTGGTGGCTCTGCCTGTGGAAACAGGCTGTTGCAGCGATGAACCCGGCCCTGTGTGACAATCGGCCCAGGACAGGGGGTTCAGGATGACGAGCGGCTGGCGCCGGTGGTGCCGTGGCATCGCAGGTATGGGATTGCTGCTGATGGCGATGGCCGCGGCGGCTGCGACCTTGGACATGGCAGAAACACCGCGCCTGCGCCGTTTCGGTGCCGCTGAGGGCTTGCCGTCGCGCATGGTGGTTGCGCTGGCCGAGGACCGCCAGGGCCACATCTGGGCGGCCACCGATGGCGGCCTGGCCCGCTACGATGGCAGCCGCCTGCGGGTCTGGGAGCACGACCCGGAACAGGCGGGCTCGCTGCCGGGCAACGAGATCGAGACGCTGCTGGTCGATCCGCTGGACCGGGTCTGGGTGGGCATCAACGGCAAGGGCGTGGCGCGCCTGGATGCCGACCGCGAACGCTTCAGGACCTTCGATACGGTCAATGCGCAGTGTCAGGGCCAGTTCTGGGCGTTGGCCTACGCCGACGACGCGCTGTGGATCGGTACCAACAACCATGGTGTGTGCCGGCTGGGCGAAGATGGCAGCGTGCGCCTCTATGCACACGACCCGGCACGCTCGGGCGGGCTGCCCAGCAACAGTATTTTCACCAGCCTGGTCGATGCCCGGGGCCGACTGTGGGTGGGCACTGAAGCCGGTGTGGCGCGCTGGAATGGCAGCGGGTTCGAGCCGGTGGCAGCGCGGGAACTGGGCGCGCTGAGCGTGCTCCGCCTGAGCCGTGATGCGGAGGGTTCGATCTGGGTGGGCAGCCAGAACGATGGCCTGTACCGCATCGATGCGCAGGACCGGGTCAGCCGCCCTCGATGGGCCGACAGTGGCCAGCTGCGCTCGGCGCTGGTGCTGGCCGATCGCCAGGGCGGCTATTGGGCCGGCACCTCCGATGGCCTGTTGCGTGGCGATGCGGCGGCGCTGCGCCGCCTGGAGGGCGATCGCGGCAGTGGCTTCCTGACCGCGCACAGCGGCGTACTCGACCTGCTGCAGGACCACGAGGGCGGATTGTGGGTGGCGCTGCTGACCCAGGGCCTGGCCTATCTGCCACCGGATTGGCGGCGTTTTTCGATCTGGAACCAGCTCGACGGCAAGCCGCTGGACAGCCAGTACCTGCTGAGCGCGGCCAGCGATGGGCAGAACTACTACGTCGGCTCGGCCCGTGGCGTCTACCAGCTGGATGCACAGGGCACCCTGCGGCTGCTCGCCAGCGATCGGCAGCTTGGCAGCGGCGTGGTGTGGTCGGTGTTGCCGCGCCCGGATGGGCGGCTGTGGCTGGGACGTGGCGGCCGCATCACCGAGTACGATCCGGCCACCGGCAGACTGCAGGATTGGCGGATCGACGGCAGTGCCGACCTGCGCCAGCGCATCGACCTGATGCGGCAGGCACCTGATGGCACGGTCTGGGTGTCGGTGATGGGCCTGGACCTGCAGCAGCGCGATGCGCAGGGCCGCCTGCTGCACAGTTATCCGCTTGAGCACTTCCGTGGCACGGCCGATGCACCGATCGAGCAGATCCGCTTCGATGCCCAGGGCCGGCCCTGGGTAATGGGCGACATGGGCATCTGGCGTGAGCAGGCCGGGCGCTTCGAGGCGGTGCCGGGCGTTTCGCGCGGCCCGATCTACGACCTGGTGTGGGTCGATCCGCAGCAGTTGTGGCTGGCGCGCCAAGGGGCATTCGAGCGCTACCAATGGGATGGCATGAGCCTGCGCCTGATCCAGCGCATCGATGGCAGTGCAGGCGTGCCACCGGTCACCATGGGCGGACTGGCCTTGGCCGCCAATGGCCAGCTGTGGGCCACCACACCACGCGGCCTGCTGCGCTGGGACCCAAAGGCGCGGCGGCTGCAGCAGTTCAACGAGCGTGATGGCCTGTCCGATGCCGAGTTCACCGGCCGGCCGCCGGCGGTGAATGCCGATGGCCGTGTGCTGGCTGTCACCCAGACCGGACTGGTCGCCTTCGATATGAATGTTGCCGACACCGTGCTGCCGCCGTCGTCGCTGGTGATCGCCGAGGTGCGCGTGCGCCGCGATGATGCGCGTGGTTGGCAACCGTTGCCGCTTACCGGCATCCTGCTGCTGGGGCCGGACGATCGCGACCTGCAGATCGATGCGCGCCTGCTGTCCTATGCCAGCCCGCAGGGCAACCGCTACCGTTTCCGCGTACAGGGGTACGATCAGGATTGGGTGGAGCAGGGCGGTGACGGCCAGCGTACGCTGTCACGCTTGCCCACCGGCAGTTACCTCATCGAGGTGCAGGCAGCGACCGCCAGCGGCGCGTGGACACCCTCGCAGCAGCTGCAGGTGAAGGTGCTGCCGCCATGGTGGCGCAGCGGCATGGCGATCTTCGGCTACATCCTGCTGGGGTCACTGCTGCTGGTGATCCTGGTCTGGTCGATCCGCGCACGCCTGCGGCGCCGCCAGCAATGGCAGCTGACCGTGCACAAGCAGCAGCTGGCCGAACAGGCCTCGCAGGCCAAGAGCCGCTTCCTCGCCACGCTGGGGCACGAGGTGCGCACGCCGATGACAGGCGTGCTGGGCATGAGCGAGCTGCTGCTGGCTACTCCGCTGGATCCGGTGCAGCGCGGTTATGCCGGCTCGATCCAGCAGGCCGGCAGCCACCTGCTGCGGCTGGTCAACGATGCCTTGGATCTGGCCCGCATCGAGGCCGGGCGATTGGAACTGGACCTGCGTCCGTTCGATCTGGTGGACCTGCTCGACCAGGTGCAGGGCCTGATGCAGCCGATGGCGAACCAGCGCCAGCTGGAGTTCCAGCGCGGTGAGAATCCGCCCGGCCCGATCAGCGTCAGTGGTGATGAGATGCGCGTGCGCCAGATCCTGCTGAACCTGCTTGGCAACGCGATCAAGTTCACCGAGCGCGGCCACGTTGGCCTGGCCGTGCACCTGGATGACAAGAGCGGCGTGTGCTTCGACGTGCATGACAGCGGCCCGGGCATCAATGCCGAGCAGCAGGAGCGCCTGTTCCATCGTTTCGAGCAGGCCGACGGCCCGCGCACGGCGTCGCGTTATGGCGGCAGCGGGCTGGGCCTGGCGATCTGCCAGGAGCTGGCGGTGGCGATGGGCGGACGTATCGAAGTGGACAGCCAGCCCGGCAAGGGCGCGCGCTTCCGCGTGCGCCTGCCATTGCCGTGGACCCGGCAGGCGGCCGGAGTGGCCGGCGAGTCGGCGACGTTGCCGGTGCTGCCACCGCTGCGCATCCTGCTGGTCGAAGATGACGCCACCGTGGCCGAAGTCATCGCAGGCCTGCTGCGCGGACGCGGACATGACGTGGTGCATGTGCTGCACGGTCTGGGCGCATTGGCGGAGATCGCCACCGATGGCTTCGACGTGGGCCTGCTCGATCTCGATCTGCCGGCGCTGGATGGCACCGCCATTGCCCGCCAGCTGCGCACCATGGGCTATGAACTGCCGTTGGTGGCGGTGACCGCACGCTCCGATGCCTATGCCGAGACACAGGTGCTCGCCGCTGGATTCGACGGTTTCCTGCGCAAGCCGGTCACCGGTGATCTGCTGGTGGCCGCCATCGCCCAGGCCCGTGCAAAACGCCAGACCACAGCGTGACCGTGCCGGCGCCGGGCGTGAACGGCGCGACTTTCGGTTTACCATGCCGACGCCCGCAGCGCGGGAATCATCAGGACCAGCGTGAGGAGGCAATCGGTGGTGTATCTGCGGGCGGCGATGCTGCTGCTGGTCCTGCTGTGCTGCGTGTCGCCCGTTGCGGCGCAGCCGGTACCTCCGAGTCCGCGACAGGTGACGGTGTTCGATGGCTTGCCGTCCAATACCGTCAACCGCATGGCCGAAGACCGTTATGGCTATCTCTGGATCGCCACCAACGATGGCCTGGCCCGCTACGACGGGCGCACCTATCGGGTCTGGCGCTCGGAGGATGGGCTGCGCGACAACCGCATCTGGACGGTGATGGTCGATGCCCGCAACCAGTTGTGGATCGGTACCGAGAATGCCGGCCTGGTGCGCATGTCGGCCGATCGCCGGCAGCTGCACTTCTACGACCGCAGCAGCCAGCCATTGATGGGCACCAACACCATCTGGAGCCTGGCCAGCACGCCCGATGGCTCGATCTGGTTCGGCACCCATGAAGGTGGGTTGTACCGGCTGGACAGCCACGACCGCCTGCAGCGCTTCCTGCCTGAACCGAACAATCCGCGCAGCCTGCCCTCGTCGTCGGTGCCTTATCTGGCCACGCTCGCCGATGGCAGTCTGTGGATCGGAACCAAGCACGGCGTGGCGCGCTGGACCGGAACCGACTTCGAGCGCATCGGCGCGGACGTCATTCCCAGCCAGTTGATCAACGGCCTGACGGCCGATCCCGATGGCAGCCTGTGGATCAGCACGATGGCCGGTGCCACGGTGCGCCGCCCGGATGGTCGCTTCGAGGCACCGCCATGGAAACTGCCGCCGGGCGAGCAGGTGCTGGGAATGATGCTGCGCGATGAGCAGGGCGGGAACTGGCTGGATACCCGCAGTGGGCTGGGGCGTGCGGTCGATGGCCAGTACCAGACCGTGCCGTTGTACAGCACGATCGCGCGTGGGCCGGTACGGCCGAACTGGGCCGGTGCCTATGAAGACCGTGAAGGCGGCATCTGGCTGGCCAGCACCAATGCTGGCCTGTGGCATCTGCTGCCGCGCTGGTGGCAGTTTTCGGTACTGTCGCGGCTGGAGGACGATCCCACCTCGTTGCGCAATGCCCTTGTGCTGGGCACCAGCCCGTCCAGCAACGGCGGCGTCTGGACGGTGGGCAGCCATGGCGCGCTGGACCGCTTCGACCCAAGGACCGGCAAGGTCGAGCAGCACCGCACCTGGGTCAACGGCATGTATTGGCTGACGTCGGTGCGTGAAGACCGCCGTGGTCAGGTCTGGATCGGGTCGACCGATGCGCTGTTGCGCTACGACCCGCAACGACGCGAACTACGCCGCTGGGGACGCGAGGCGGGCGACGATGCGCCGATGGAAGGGGTCATCGAGGCCATGATGACCTGCGATGGCGACAGCCTCTGGTTGATGCTGCCTGCGGGGTTGCAGCAGCGCGACCTCGACGGGCACCTGCGGCGCCAGCTGGACAATGGCCAGCGAGGACTGCAGCAGGGCCAGCTCAACCTCGACGTGGAATGCGGACCACAGGACCACATCTGGCTGGCCAGTAGCCGTGGTCTGCTGCAATGGCTGCCGGAGAGCGAACGGTTCCAGCCGGTGCCGGGTGCACCGGCAACCGCGATCCATGCGCTGCATGTGGGCCGCGATGGCCAGGTCTGGCTGTCCGAGGACGGTCGCCTGTCGCGCTACCGCTGGAGCCAGGGGCGCCTGGAACGGCAGGCAGTGGTTGGTGCGGAGCAGGGCTATCCAGCCATCTCCGCCTCTGGCCTGGTGGTTGACGCCCAGGGGGTGGCCTGGGCCACCAGTGCGCGCGGCCTGGTACGGGTCAGCGCCGACGGGCAGAGCGTGCGCCTGTATGGCGTGCACGATGGGCTGCCAAGCCAGGAGTTTCGCGAGCACACGCTGATAGCCGCCGCCGATGGTCATCTGGTGGCCGGTACGGCCGCCGGCGCGGTGGTGTTCGACCCGGAGCAGGTACGGCCTTCGGTGCGCCGCGCACCGTTGGTGATCGAGCGGGTGGAAGTGCGTCGCAACGAGCAGGTGCTGGACATGACCCATGATGTGCCGTTGCAGATCGCCGATGGCGACCGCGACCTGCGCATCGTCGCGCGGCTGCTCTCCTTCGCCGATTCGGCCTCCAACACCTACCGCTATCGCCTGGCTGGCTACGACCCGGATTGGGTCGAGGTCGGCCCGGCCGGCGAGCGCCTGTTCTCGCGCCTGGCGCCCGGCAGCTATCGGCTGGAAGTGCAGGCGCGCTCGGCTGACCACGTCTGGTCGCGGGTGCAGAGCCTGGAGTTCCGCGTGCAGCCGCCGTGGTGGCGCAGCCTGTCCGGCCTGCTGGTGCTGGCGTCGATCGCATTGCTGCTGACCAGCTGGTTCGCCTGGCTGTATCGCCGTCGCCTGCAGCGCCGCCATGCCTACCAGTTGGCGCTGCACAAGCAGGAACTGGCCGAGCAGGCCTCGGCGGCCAAGACCCGCTTCCTGGCCAACCTCGGCCACGAGATCCGCACGCCGATGACCGGCGTGCTGGGCATGAGCGAGCTGCTGCTGTCCTCGCCGCTGGACCCGCAGCAGCGCGGCTACACGCAATCGATCCGGCATGCCGGCGAGCATCTGCTGCACCTGGTCAACGATGCGCTGGATCTGGCCCGGATCGAATCGGGGCGGCTGGAACTGCAGTCCAAGCCATTCCCATTGAATGGCCTGCTGCGTGACCTGGCTGCCCTGATGGGCCCGCTGGCCGCACAGAAGGGCCTGCGCTTCAGTCTGGACAACCAGCTGCCAGCAGGCCTGCAGGCCACTGGCGATGCCATGCGCGTGCGCCAGATCCTGCTCAACCTGCTGTCCAACGCGGTGAAGTTCACCAGCCGCGGCACCATCACCCTGCATGCGCGCTGCGATGGCGAACTGCGCGCGCTGCAGTTCGAAGTGCGCGATACCGGTCCGGGCATCAGCCAGGAACAGCAACAGCGCCTGTTCCGACGCTTCGAGCAGGCCGATGGTGCACGTACGGCGGCGCAATACGGTGGCAGCGGCCTGGGCCTGGCGATCTGCCGTGAACTGGCACAGGCGATGCAGGGGCGCATCCAGGTCGAGAGCCAACTCGGTCGCGGTACCTGCTTCGGCGTGACCCTGCCGTTGCCGCTGGTGGTGGACAGCGATGCCGAGGCGGCCGCCGAGACCCATCGTGATGATGTGGCGAACATGCCACCGTTGCGGGTGCTGCTGGTCGAGGACGATGCCACCGTGGCCGATGTGATGCGCGGACTGTTGAGCGCACGCGGGCATGAGGTGGTGCATGCCGGGCATGCACTGGCGGCGTTGCGCGAGATCAGTGCCGGTGATTTCGATGTCGGCCTGCTGGATCTGGATCTACCGGGCCTGAGCGGCTTCGAGCTGGCGCAGCACCTGCGCAACCAGGGCTACATGTTGCCACTGCTGGCGGTGACTGCGCGCACCGATGCGGACCTGCAGCAGCAGGTGGAAGCGGCTGGCATCGGCGGCTTCCTGCGCAAGCCGGTGACCGGTGAGCTGCTGGTGGAAGCGATCGCCAGGGTAATGGGACGGTAGGGGGGCGGCAGGGCCTGCGGCCCTGCACCTGCCGAAGCAAAAGCAAAAGCGGAATTCCTGGGAAATGGTGGGGTGGGTCCGGTTGCGGGGGACGCCGTGAATTCCCCTCCGGGGTCCGGCCCAGCCGCTGGCGGCTGTGCGTTCGGGCGCTTGCGAAGCAGTGCTTCGCAAGCAAAGCGCCCTCACCCATGTAGGCTCGGTCGCGCCTTGCTCGTGTGCGCTGTCCTGCGCACACGGCAAGACCGGGGTTGGGCGTCCTGCCCAATCCGCCCGAGGCATGCCTCGGGCCCATGGCGCTCACGCCCCCGCAACCGGACCCACCCCGCCTTCGACAGAATTCCGCGATCTGTCGGAACGGCGCTTGGGGTCAGATCCGTTTTCCGCAGGAAAACGGATCTGACCCCAGATTCAATTCGATATCTGACAGATTTGATCCACGCATGGCGTGGATCTACCGGACACAGGAAACTGTCAGAGGCGGGGAGGTGTCGGAGTGCGGGGTGTCAGCCGCATGGATGCGGCTGCCAAGCCTACACGGACGTACTTGCGGCGTCCCCGCACTCCGACACCTCCCCGCCATCCCACGGAATGCCCGCTTTTGATGTTGCTTCGGCCGTTGCCGTTGCCTCCAGTGGGTGCAGGGCGCAGCCCTGCCGAACCCCCTTCACTCCGCGACGTGCTCGACCTGCCGCGGTTCGGGCTTGGTGTCGGGCAGCTGCCAGAAGATCATCGTCGAGGTCAGCGTGATCGCACCCACGCACAGGAACGTGGCATGCAACGCCGCGGTGGCGTCGGTGCTGTCCAGATGATTGCCGAATGCCGCCAGCAGGCTGCCGGCGGCCGCAGCGCCGAAGCCGGCGGCGAGCATCATCACCATCGACAGCAGGCTGTTGCCGGAACTGGCGAACTCGCGGTCGAGGTCGCGCAGGGTCACAGTGTTCATCACGGTGAACTGCAGTGAGTTGACCGCACCGAAGAACGCCAGCTGCAGCAGGCGCCAGGCGAGGGGCTGGTCCGGCGTCATCAGGATGAAGCTGGCCATTGCCAGGCCCACCAGCACCGTGTTGATCATCAGCACGCGGCGGTAGCCGAAGCGCTCCACCAGCTTCACCGCCAGCTGCTTGGAGACCATGCCGGCGGCGGCCACCGGCACCATCATCAGACCGGCGTTCATCGGCCCCAGCCCGAGGCCGACCTGCAGCAGCAGCGGGATCAGCATCGGCATGGCGCTGCTGCCGATGCGCGAGAACAGGTTGCCGAGGATGCCGATGCGGTAGCTGGGCACCCGGAACAGCGCCAGCGAGAACAGCGGTGCGGTGGAGTTGGCCGCGTGCAGCCAATAGCCGACCAGGGCGGCCAGGCCGGCGACGGTCATCAGCATCACCAGTGCATGCGGCGCGCCCAGGCCGGAGATGCCGTCCAGTGCCAGCGAGAGAACGACCATCGCGAACGCCAGCATGATGTAGCCGCGCAGATCGAAGCGGGTGCGGTGGCTCGCGTAGTGGTCGGGCATGATCTTCATCGCCGCGATGAAACCGATCACGCCGATCGGCAGATTGATCAGGAACACCCAGTGCCATGAGGCGATCTCGACCAGCCATCCGCCCAGCGTCGGGCCGATCAGTGGGCCGACCAGTGCCGGAATGGCGATGAAGCTCATCGCGCGCAGGAAGTCCTCGCGCGGTACCGAACGCATCACCGCCAGGCGGCCGACCGGCAGCAGCATCGCGCCGCCGATGCCCTGCAGCACGCGCGCGCCGACCAGCTGGTGCAGATGCTGGGCCAGCGCGCATGCCAGCGAGCCGAGCGTGAACAGGATGATCGCCACCAGGAAGGTGCGGCGGGTGCCGTAGCGGTCGGCGATCCAGCCGGAGGCAGGAATGAAGGTGGCCACCGCCAGCGCATAGCTGAACACCACCGACTGCATCTGCAGGGGGCTTTCGCCCAGGCTGGCCGCCATCGCCGGCAAGGCCGTGTTGACGATGGTCGAGTCCAGCATCTGCATGAAGATCGCCAAGGACACCAGCCACAGCAGGGGACGCTGGCGGTTGTAGGTCGATGACGATGTGGGCATGGCGTGCGGCCGGTGCAGCGTGGGGGCCGCCATCATCGCGCAAACACGGTCACGGTGCGATCAACGTCGCACCGTGATTGCGTGCGGAATGCTCAGCGCTGGCTGTGCGCGTGCACCGCGTCGACCAGCACCTGCACGTGCGCCGGGTCCATGTCCGGCGACATGCCGTGGCCGAGGTTGAACACATGGCCCTCGCGCGAACCACCGTTGCCGGCGGCATAGGTGTCGAGCACGCGCGCGGCGGCGGTGGCGATCGCATCCGGTGAGGCGTACAGCGTGGTCGGGTCGAGGTTGCCCTGCAGGGCAACACGGCCGCCGGTGCGGCGCATCGCCTCGTCCAGATCCAGCGTCCAGTCCAGGCCCAGTGCATCGGCGCCGGTCTGCGACAGCGCTTCCAGATGCAGCCCGGTGCCCTTGCCGAACAGGATCAGCGGCGTGCGTTCGCTGCCTTCGCCACGCTCCAGGCCTTCGGCGATGCGCTGCAGGTAGCGCAGCGAGAACTCGCGGTACATCGCCGGCGACAGCACACCGCCCCAGGTGTCGAATACCTGCAGCGCCTGCGCACCGGCGGCACGCTGCGCGCCGAGGTAGGCGATGACGGCCTCGGTGGTGACCTCCAGCAGGCGGTGCAGGGCCTGAGGGTGGTTCAGTGCCATCGCCTTGATGCGCGCGAAATCCTTGCTGCCGCCACCTTCCACCATGTAGCAGGCCAGCGTCCACGGGCTGCCGGAGAAACCGATCAGCGGTACCTGACCATCCAGCTCCCGGCGGATCAGGCGCACCGCGTCCATCACATAGCCCAGGTCCTGCTCCATGTCCGGCACCGCCAGTTTGGCGATGGCGGCTTCATCACGCACCGGATGGCGGAACTTGGGGCCTTCGCCTTCGACGAAGTACAGCTCCAGGCCCATCGCATCGGGAATGGTCAGGATGTCCGAGAACAGGATGGCGGCGTCCAGCGGGAATCGGCGCAGCGGCTGCAGGGTGACTTCGCAGGCGATCTCCGGGGTCTTGGCCATGCCCAGGAAGCTGCCGGCCTTGGCCCGGGTGGCGCGGTACTCCGGCAGGTAGCGGCCAGCCTGGCGCATCAGCCAGACGGGGGTGCAGTCCACCGGTTCGCGGCGCAGGGCGCGCAGCAGGCGATCGTTGCGGAGAGGGCTGGTCACGATGGGCATTCCTTGGACGAAAGGGCAGCGGCGTCAGTCGCCGTGCGAAAGGATCTGGAAGCCGCGATGCAGGTCGGCATCGCGGGCCTTCTCGAAGGCGTGGCGGGCTTCATCGGCCTGCAGGAACAGCTCGCGCCGCAGCTGCGAGCGGCCTCCCACGCGGCCGCTCTCGCGCAGCAGCTCCCAGCCGCCGAACAGGTCCGGCTGCAGGCTCAGGCGCAGGAAGCGCGGTGCGTCGGCACCGGCGTCGGGATGTTGCAGGTAGACGTGCATGGAACCGATTGTATCGCCCCGGGGCGGCACGGACCTGTAGAGCCGAGCCCATGCTCGGCTGCGCTTCATGCCGCGACACAACCCGGTCGCGCCGGGCCATGCCCGGCGAACGCGGAAACGGTCAGCCCGCGCCCAGCACCTTCAGCACTGCCGCCTCATCCACGTCCGGCACCACCTCGGCGCGGCCCATGCCGCGCCACAGCACCAGGCGCAGGCGACCGGCCACATTCTTCTTGTCCAGCCGCATGCGGCCGAGCAGGGCGTGCGGGTCCAGCCCTGCGGGGATCGTCACCGGCAGGCCGAGGCGTTCCAGCAGTGCCTGCAGGCGTGCGCGGTCGGCGTCGGCAGCCAGGCCCAGGTCGGTGGACAGCTTCGCGGCCAGCACCATGCCCACCGCCACCGCCTCACCATGGTTCAGCGCATCGCGGCCGGGGGCCGAATAGCCCTGTTCGGTTTCGATGGCGTGGCCGAAGGTGTGGCCGAGGTTGAGCAGGGCACGTTCGCCTTTCTCGAACGGGTCGCGTTCGACGATCGCGGCCTTGTGCCGGCAGCTGCGCGCGATGGCTTCAGCCAGCACGGTGTGCTCGCCGGCGAGCAATGCCTCGGCGTTGTGTTGCAGCCAATCGAAGAAGGCAGCGTCGCCCAGCGCGCCGTACTTCACCACTTCGGCCAGGCCGGCGCGCAGCTCGCGCGGGGGCAGGGTGGCCAGCACGCGGGTATCGGCGATCACCGCACGTGGGGGATGGAAGGCACCGACCAGGTTCTTGCCGGCCGGAATGTCGACCGCGGTCTTGCCGCCCACCGACGAATCGACCATCGCCAGCAGGGTGGTCGGCAGCTGCACGCAGTCCACGCCACGCATCCAGCACGCGGCAGCAAAACCGGCCAGATCACCGACCACGCCGCCGCCGAGGGCGAACACGCAGGCATCGCGGGTGGCGCCGAGCGCAGCCAGGGCTTCGATCGCGCGGCCGAATTCGGCCAGGGTCTTGGAGGCTTCACCGGCAGCCAGCACGTGCTCGCCGACGATCAGGTCCGGGCGTGCGGTCAGCAACGCTTGCTTCACCCCCGCCAGGTAGAGGGGGGCCACTTCGCTGTCGCTGAGCAGCAGCACGTGGCGGCCGCGCACGTGCGTGGCCAGTGCGGCACCGTCGGTCTGTGCACCGGTGCCGATGGTGATGGTGTAGGGGCGGTCGCCGCCAACGGCGACCTGCAGCAGGGCGGGGGAGGTCATGCGGTCAGGTCCTGGCGCTGCCAATGCGTAGCCAGCTTGACCACGAGCTGGGCGGTCGCATCTGCAGCGGTGTACGGGTCGGTATCGAGGGTGAGGTCGGCCAGCTCGCGATACAGCGGGTCGCGGTGTGCGGCCAGGTCGTGCAGCACCTGCTCGCGGTCCGGGCGCTGCAGCAGCGGCCGGCCCTTGTCGCGGGCCAGGCGTTCCAGCTGCGCGGTCACGCTGACCCGCAGGTAGACCACGAAGCCGCGTCGGGCGATCAGTGCCCGGTTGTCGGGATCCAGCACCGCGCCACCACCGGTCGAAACCAGCTGGTTGCGGCCGGCCAGCACACGGGCCAGGGCCTGGCGTTCATGGCTGCGGAAGGCGGCTTCGCCGGAGTGCTCGAAAATGGTCGGTATGCTGGCGCCGGCAGCATCGACGATGGCCTGGTCGACATCGACGAAGTCCAGCGTGAAGCGCTCGGCCAGGCGGCGGCCGATGCAGGTTTTGCCGGCGCCCATCGGGCCGATCAGGATCAGGTTCGGAGCAGGATTCATGCCCTCTGATGCTAACACCTCCGTGCCCCGGCCTTTACGTTCTTCACGTCAGGGTGGACATTCCTGCGGGGTCTCCCGCGCCAGCCGGAGTACAGACCATGACGGTCGCCAAGGTCATCGAAATCACCGCCTCCTCGCCGAAGAGTGTGGAAGACGCCGTGCGCAGCGGGTTGAAGAAGGTCTCCGAGACGGTCAAGGGCATCCAGGGTGCCTGGGTGAATGAAACCAAGGTGGTCACCAACGGCAGCGGCGAGATCACCGAGTGGCGGGTCAACCTGCGGGTGACCTTCCTGGTGGAGTAGGCGCCCTCAGCGTACCGCCTGCACCTGGCGCTGGCCGTCCAGCGCCACCACGTGGTCGGCGAGGGTGGGCAGGGCCAGCAGCGCCTGCCGGCTGACCCGCTCGTAGTACTGCACGAACCGCTCCAGCTGCGGCCGGCTCATCCCATGCCGGCCCGGCTGGGCGGCCTGCAGGTTCTGTTCCTGCTGCCAGCGCCAACGCGGTACCACCGAAAAGTCGGGTGGTTGCAGGAACCACAGGCGGTTGCAGCGCTGCCACAGCGCCGGATAGTCGCGGGCCAGCGCCTGATTGCACCAGCGCCGCCAGCGGCCATCGGCGTCGGCCTCACGTTCCAGCGCGTTCAGCGGGCTGTCCAGCGCATCGTCGTCCTGGGCCGGTGTGCCGAGGAACCAGCCTTCGAACACCAACAGGTCGAGGGGCTGTTCGAGATGTGGCCATTGCGCTTCGGGAACGCGCTCGTCGGCCAGCTTGTCAAAGCGCGGCAGGGCGAACGGCCGGCGTGCGGCCACTGCGTCGAGCACAGCATGGGCCAGTGGCAGGTCGTGGGTGCCAGGCGGGCCGCGGGTGATCAGCAGCGGATGTACCTGCCTGGCCAGTCGCTGGCGCTGCACACGGGTCAGGTAGACATCATCGATCGACAGCGTGGCCGCGTTCAGCCCCCGCGCCTGTGCACGTGCCACCACCTGTGCCGCCAGCGTCGATTTGCCACTCCCCTGCAGACCGCTGATCGCCAATACTGGAACCGCAGCGCCGCTGCCCAGCGCATCGTCCAGCACCTGTTCGGCCAGTGTTTCGGGGAATCCTTTCACCTGGGGCATATACGCAGCAGCGGCCATGCAGCCACAATAGCCCAAACCGTGTGAGAACAACGCAATCATGAGCGACCTGTACGCCGAAGCCCTGTCCACGTTTGCCGCCCTGTTCGAAGAGGCCAAACAGAGCCGCGAGGTCGAGCCGAACGCGATGACCGTGGCCACTGCCGATGCGCAGGGCCGCCCCTCGGCGCGTACCGTGTTGCTGAAAGCGTTCGATGAGCGCGGCTTCGTGTTCTACACCCACCTGGACAGCCACAAGGGCCAGGAGCTGCAGGCCAATCCGCAGGCCGCGCTGCTGTTCCTGTGGCGCAGCCTGCGCGAGGCGGGCATCCAGGTGCGCATCGAAGGCCGCGTCGAGCAGGTGGCCGATGCCGAGGCCGATGCCTATTTCGCCAGCCGCCCGCGCATGAGCCAGGTTGGCGCATGGGCCTCGCAGCAGTCGAAGACGCTGGCGACCCGGGAGGAGTTCGACGCGCGCGTGGCCGAGATCGAGGCCCGCTTCGAAGGCAAGGACGTGCCGCGCCCTGACGGCTGGAGCGGGCTGCGCGTCGTGCCCGACCGCATCGAATTCTGGTACGGCGCGCAGTTCCGCCTGCACGAGCGCTGGTGCTATGAAGCCGGCGCCGAAGGCCGCTGGAGCAAGCGCCTGCTGTATCCATAAGGCATCTTGTGATGGGGCTGCTGTAGAGCCGAGCCCGCGCTCGACTACTCCTGGCGGCAGATCAACAGCCGTCGAGCACGCTCGACGCTACGGAGCGGGTTGTCGCGAACGGACTGGCCCGCTTCATCTGCGAGCAGGCCGGCGACCGGCACACTCCGACGAATGCCCTTGACTTCCGGAGCTGCCATGCACTCCTGGCGTTGCCTGCTGCTGTGCCGGCGTCGCGCCGCGGCCTGGAAGCATGGCTGTTGCTGAGCGAAGTGTCGCTGGGCGTGCTGTTGCTGTGGATTGCGGCCGTCGGCAGTGGTCGGTTGGCCATCGAAGCGCGCTGGGCGCGTTAGACGGGGCCGTTTCGCGCGCCCTCTGTAGCGTCAAGCAAGCTCGACCCTACATCCCCTCCGCACGCAGCCAGCGCCACAGCGTGGTGCGTGAGACGCCAAGCACCTGCGCCATGCCTTCACGATCATTGCGGTGTTCCTGCAGCAGCGCCTCCAACTGCGCACGCGGCGGTCGCTTGCCGTTGCTTTCCGCCGGTAGTGCCGCGACGCCTTCGTTCACCAGCTCCGGCGCCAGTTGCAGCAGTCGCGTGGCATCAATCAGCCCCTCACTCGGCTGCCAGTGGATGCGCAGTCGATCAACCAGGTTGCGCAGCTCGCGCACATTGCCGGGCCACGCGGCGTTGGCCAGCACAGCCATCGCTTCTTCGTGCAGCGGTGCATCAATGCCGCGCAGCTGGCGGAAGAAATGCTGCGCGAGCAGCGGAATGTCGTCGCGTCGCGCCCGCAGCGACGGCAGCGCGATACGCAGCGCGGCGAGGCGGTAATAGAGGTCACGACGGAAGCTGCCCGTCGCCGCGCGCTGTTCCAGCGACTGCAGCGTGGCGGCGACCACGCGCAGATCCACTGCGGTCGGTTCGGTGGCGCCCACGCGCAGCACCTCGCGTTCTTCCAGTACGCGCAGCAGGCGGGTCTGCAACGGCAATGGCAGCTCGCCAATCTCATCCAGGAACAGCGTGCCGCCGTCTGCAGCTTCAACCAGACCGACCCGGCCGCCACGACGCGCGCCGGTGAAGGCGCCATCGCTGTAGCCGAACAGCTCCGCTTCCAGCAACGATTCGCTGATCGCGCCGCAGTTCAGTGCGACGAAACGGCCGCGACGACCGCTGGCGGCATGCAGTTGTCGTGCGACCAGTTCCTTGCCGGTACCGGTTTCGCCGGTGACCAGCACGGTGCTGTCGTGCGGGGCGTACAGCGTTATCTGGGCACGTACCTGTGCCATCGCGTCGCTGCCACCGAGCAGTTCATGCGTGTCAGTGCGCGGCGCTGCGCGCCTGCGTGGGGCGGCCCGGTTGCCGCCGGAGCGGGCCAACGCCTGGGTCAGCTCGAGCGCGTGTTCGAAGGCTTGGCGCACTGAGTCGGCCGAGTACAGCAGCACGCCCGGCAGGCCTGCCTGTTCGGCATGATCGATGGCCATGCCGGTGCCGACGATCACCTCGATGCCGTTGGCGCGCAGGTCGGCGATGCAGTCGCGGGCGTCCTCGCGGGTGACGAAGCGGCGGTGCTCGATGTCCAGGCCGAAGCTCTGCTGGAAGTGGCTGAATACCGGCACATCGCTGGCGTGGGTGACCAGGCCGATGCGGCTGGCGATGCGACGGGCACGTGCCAGTGCCTCCATCAGATCGAAGCCGTTGGCCTGGATCGGCACCAACGGCAGGTCCAGCCGGCCGCGCAGCCAGGCAGCATTGGAGCCACCGGCAATCACCACGTCGCAGTGCTCACGGCGCAGGCGCTGGCCGATCACGTCCACGGCTTCCTCGAAACCGAGGTTGATCTGCTCGATGCGCGCGCGGCGGTCGAACTCGGGAATGACGTCGCCGAGCAGGCCGGTCAGCCGCGAAACGCTGACCGTCCAGATCACCGGGCGAGCGGGGTCGACATCGGCGTGGCGCAGGGGGGAGCGGGGCAGGTACATGGCGGCGGCGTCGGGCAGGATGTTTCATGATACATCTGTTTCAATGTTTCATATGTTTCACCTGTGCGCGGCGGTCATTCCCGTGAAATCAAGCGCTTGCAGGTTGGCATGGTGCTTGCGCTCACCCACCTGATCTTCAACCTGGATTGCCGCATGACTGCTTCCGCCCCTTTCTCCGCCGGTGCCCGCTTCCGTGAGGCTCTGGCTGCCGAATCGCCGCTGCAGGTGATCGGCGCGATCAACGCCAACCACGCCCTGCTGGCCAAGCGCGCCGGCTTCCGTGCCATCTACCTCTCTGGTGGTGGCGTTGCCGCGGGCTCGCTGGGCCTGCCGGACCTGGGCATCAACACCCTGGAAGACGTGCTGGTCGACGTGCGCCGCATCACCGACGTCTGCGACCTGCCGCTGATGGTCGACATCGATACCGGTTTTGGCCCGAGCGCGTTCAACATCGCGCGCACCGTGAAGTCGCTGATCAAGGCCGGCGCTGCTGCCTGCCACGTTGAGGACCAGGTCGGCGCCAAGCGCTGCGGTCACCGCCCGGGCAAGGAGATCGTCTCGCAGGGTGAAATGGTGGACCGCGTGAAGGCCGCCGCCGATGCCAAGACCGATCCGGACTTCTTCCTGATCGCGCGTACCGACGCCATCCAGGTGGACGGCGTGGACAAGGCTATCGAGCGCGCCATCGCCTGTGTCGAGGCCGGTGCCGATGGCATCTTCGCCGAGGCCGCCTACGATCTGGACACCTACCGCCGCTTCGTCGACGCGGTGAAGGTGCCGGTGCTGGCCAACATCACCGAGTTCGGTGCCACCCCGCTGTTCAGCCGCGACGAGCTGGCCTCGGCCGGCGTCGCCATCCAGCTGTTCCCGCTGTCGGCGTTCCGTGCGGCCAACAAGGCTGCAGAGAACGTCTACCAGGCGGTGCGCCGCGATGGCCACCAGCGCAACGTGGTGGAGACCATGCAGACCCGCGAAGAACTCTATGACCGTATCGGCTACCACGCTTTCGAGCAGCAGCTCGATGCACTGTTCGCCGCCAAGAAATAAGCAGTACCCTGCACCATCAAGTTTTCGGAGGGAAACATGAACGATACGACCGCAACCCCGACCTTCAAGCCGAAGAAGTCCGTCGCCCTGTCCGGCACCGCTGCCGGCAACACCGCGCTGTGCAGCGTGGGCCGTAGCGGCAACGATCTGCACTACCGTGGCTATGACATCCTGGACCTGGCCAACACCAGCGAGTTCGAGGAAATCGCCTACCTGCTGGTGCACGGCAAGCTGCCGACCCGTGCCGAGCTGGTTTCGTACAAGTCCAAGCTGAAGTCGCTGCGCGGTATCCCGGCGGCAGTGAAGGCCGCACTGGAAGAACTGCCGCCGTCGGCGCACCCGATGGACGTGATGCGCACCGGTGTATCCGTGCTCGGCTGTGTGTCGCCGGAGAAGGACGACCACAACCATCCGGGTGCGCGTGACATTGCCGACAAGCTGATGGCCTGCCTCGGCTCGATGCTGCTGTACTGGTACCACTGGAGCCACAACGGCCGCGCCATCGACGTGGAAACCGATGACGATTCGATCGGCGGCCACTTCCTGCACCTGCTGCACGGTGAAAAGCCGCAGGAGTCGTGGGTGAAGGCGATGCACACCTCGCTGATCCTGTACGCCGAGCACGAGTTCAACGCCTCCACCTTCGCCTGCCGCGTCATCGCCGGCACCGGCAGCGACATGTACAGCGCGATCTGCGGTGGCATCGGTGCGCTGCGCGGCCCGAAGCACGGCGGCGCCAACGAAGTGGCATTTGAAGTGCAGAAGCGTTACGACACGCCCGATGAGGCCGAGGAAGACATCAAGGCCCGCGTCGAGCGCAAGGAAGTGGTGATCGGTTTCGGCCACCCGGTCTACACCGTGTCCGACCCGCGCAACAAGGTGATCAAGGACGTGGCCCGTGAGCTGTCCGAAGAGCAGTCCAGCATGAAGATGTACGACATCGCCGAGCGTCTGGAAACGGTGATGTGGGACATCAAGAAGATGTTCCCGAACCTGGACTGGTTCAGTGCCGTCAGCTACCACATGATGGGCGTGCCGACCGCGATGTTCACCCCCCTGTTCGTGATTGCCCGCACCGCCGGTTGGAGCGCGCACATCGTCGAGCAGCGCATCGATGGCAAGATCATCCGCCCGAGCGCCAACTACATCGGACCGGAAGACCGCGAGTTCGTCGCCATCGACAAGCGCGTCTGATCCACCTGCTGTATCCATCCGGCCGGCTACGTGCCGGCCGGATGCTTTCGCTGCCGCACCACCGGCAGCCGGCCCGCCCCAAGTACTCCGCCAGCCCATGAATACCGATTACCGCAAGAACCTTCCCGGCAGCTCGCTGGACTATTTCGATGCGCGCGCCGCCGTCGATGCGATCCAGCCCGGCGCCTACGCCACGCTGCCGTACGTTTCGCGTGTGCTTGCCGAGAACCTGGTGCGCCGCTGCGACCCGGCCACGCTGACCGATTCGCTGAAGCAGCTGATCGAGCGCCGCCGCGACCTCGATTTCCCGTGGTTCCCGGCGCGCGTGGTGTGCCACGACATTCTCGGCCAGACCGCGCTGGTCGACCTGGCTGGCCTGCGTGATGCGATCGCCGACAAGGGCGGCGACCCGGCCAAGGTCAATCCGGTGGTGCCGGTGCAGCTGATTGTCGATCACTCACTGGCGGTGGAATGCGGTGGTTTCGATCCGCAGGCGTTCGAGAAGAACCGCGCCATCGAGGATCGCCGCAACGAAGACCGCTTCCACTTCATCGACTGGACCAAGCTGGCCTTCGAGAACGTGGATGTCATTCCACCGGGCAACGGCATCATGCACCAGATCAACCTGGAGAAGATGTCGCCGGTGGTCTACGTGCAGGACGGCGTGGCGTTCCCGGATACCTGTGTGGGCACCGACAGCCACACTCCGCACGTGGATGCACTGGGCGTGATCGCCATCGGCGTGGGTGGTCTGGAAGCGGAGAACGTGATGCTTGGCCGCGCGTCGTGGATGCGTCTGCCGGACATCATCGGCGTCGAGCTGACCGGCCGGCCGCAGCCGGGCATCACCGCCACTGACGTGGTATTGGCCCTGACCGAGTTCCTGCGCAAGGAACGCGTGGTCGGCGCCTGGCTTGAATTCTTCGGTGAGGGCGCCGCGGCACTGACCATCGGTGACCGTGCCACCATCTCCAACATGTGCCCGGAGTACGGCGCGACTGCGGCGATGTTCTACATCGATGCGCAGACCCTCGATTACCTGCGCCTGACCGGCCGCGAGGAAACACAGGTCGCGCTGGTCGAGAACTACGCGCGCAGCACCGGCCTGTGGGCCGACGCGCTGGCCACCGCGCAGTACGAACGCGTGCTGCGCTTTGACCTGTCCAGCGTGGTGCGCAACATGGCCGGCCCGAGCAATCCGCACCGGCGTTTGCCGGTGGCCGAGCTGGCCGAACGTGGCATTGCCGATGAAGCCAAGCTGGCAGCCGGCAAGGCCGAACAGGCACAGGGGCTGATGCCGGATGGCGCGGTGATCATCGCCGCCATCACCAGCTGCACCAACACCTCCAACCCGCGCAACGTGATTGCCGCTGCGCTGCTGGCGCGCAAGGCCAACGAGCGTGGCCTGCTGCGCAAGCCGTGGGTGAAGTCGTCGCTGGCACCGGGCTCGAAGGCGGTGCAGTTGTATCTGGAAGAAGCCGGTCTGCTGCCGGACCTGGAGAAGCTCGGCTTCGGCATCGTGGCGTTCGCCTGCACCACGTGCAACGGCATGAGCGGCGCACTGGATCCGGACATCCAGCAGGAAATCATCGACCGCGACCTGTTTTCCACTGCCGTGCTGTCGGGCAACCGCAATTTCGACGGCCGCATCCACCCGTACGCGAAGCAGGCCTTCCTTGCCTCGCCGCCGCTGGTGATCGCCTACGCCATTGCCGGTACCGTGCGTTTCGATATCGAGAAGGATGTGCTGGGGCTGGATGCCGACGGCAACGAGGTGCGCCTGAAGGACATCTGGCCGACCGACGCCGAGATTGATGCGGTGGTGAAGGCTGCGGTCAAGCCGGAACAGTTCCGCAAGGTCTACAACCCGATGTTCAACGTGCGCGTGGAGCACGGCGCGGCGGTCAGCCCGTTGTACGACTGGCGCCCGCAGAGCACCTACATCCGCCGCCCGCCGTATTGGGAGGGGGCGCTGGCCGGTGAGCGCACGCTGGCGGGCATGCGCGCGCTGGCGGTGCTGCCGGACAACATCACCACCGATCATCTGTCGCCGTCCAACGCGATCCTGGCCTCCAGCGCCGCCGGCGAATACCTGGCGAAGATGGGCCTGCCGGAGGAGGACTTCAATTCCTACGCGACCCACCGCGGCGACCACCTGACCGCGCAGCGCGCCACCTTCGCCAACCCCAAACTGTTCAACGAGATGGTGCGCAATGACGACGGCAGCGTGAAGCAGGGTTCGCTGGCGCGCGTGGAGCCGGAAGGCAAGGTGATGCGCATGTGGGAGGCGATCGAGACCTACATGGAGCGCAAGCAGCCGCTGATCATCATTGCCGGTGCCGACTATGGCCAGGGCAGCTCGCGTGACTGGGCCGCCAAGGGCGTGCGTCTGGCCGGCGTGGAAGCCATCGTGGCCGAGGGTTTCGAGCGGATTCACCGTACCAACCTGATCGGCATGGGTGTGCTGCCGCTGGAGTTCAAGCCGGGCACCACCCGCCTGACTCTGGGCATCGATGGCACCGAGACGTTCGATGTGATCGGTGAGCGCACTCCGCGTGCGGAGCTGAGTGTGGTGATTCACCGTCGCGATGGCCAGGACGTGATCGTACCGGTGACCTGCCGCCTGGACAGCGACGAGGAAGTGGCGATCTATGAAGCCGGCGGCGTGTTGCAGCGCTTCGCCCAGGATTTCCTGGAAGGCGCCAAGGTGGCATAAGGCATCCGACGGCCCGGCAACGGGCCGTCTTTCTTTGCAAGGAACACATCCATGACCTTCCTCCCGCAACTCCGCATTCCCGCCACCTACCTGCGCGGCGGCACCAGCAAGGGCGTGTTCTTCCGCCTGCAGGACCTGCCCGAGGCGGCGCAGGTGCCGGGTGCCGCACGCGACGCCCTGCTGATGCGCGTGATCGGCTCGCCCGATCCGTATGGCAAGCACACCGACGGCATGGGCGGCGCCACCTCCAGCACCAGCAAGTGCGTGATCATCTCCGCCGCCTCGGTGCCGGACCACGACGTGGACTACCTGTACGGCCAGGTGTCGATCGACACCGCCTTCGTCGACTGGAGCGGCAACTGCGGCAACCTCAGTACCGCCGTCGGCCCGTTCGCGATTGGCAATGGCCTGATCGATCCCGCCCGCGTGCCGCGCGATGGCCTGTGCACGGTGCGCATCTGGCAGGCCAACATCGGCAAGACCATCATTGCCCATGTGCCGATGCGCGATGGCGAGGTGCAGGAAATCGGCGATTTCGAACTGGATGGGGTGACCTTCCCGGCCGCCGAGATCCAGCTGGAATTCATCGATCCGTCCGATGACGGCGATGCCGGCGCGATGTTCCCGACCGGCAATCTGGTGGATATTCTGGACGTGCCGGGCGTGGGCAGTTTCGAGGTGACGATGATCACCGCCGGCATCCCGACCATCTTCCTCAACGCCACCGATCTGGGCTACACCGGCACCGAGCTGCAGCCGGCAATCAACGAGGACAAGGCGGCACTGGAGCGCTTCGAGAAGATCCGCGCCCACGGCGCATTGCGTATGGGGCTGATCAGGAGCCTGGAAGACGCGGCCACCCGCCAGCACACCCCGAAGGTGGCCTTCGTGGCACCGGCGCAGGACTACGTGTCGTCGAGCGGCAAGTCGATCCCGGCCTCGGCCATCGACCTGCACGCACGTGCGCTGTCGATGGGCAAGCTGCACCACGCGATGATGGGCACCGCGGCGGTGGCGATCGGTACCGCCGCGGCGATTCCGGGCACCCTGGTCAACCGTGCCGCCGGTGGCGGCGAACGCGAGGCGGTGACGTTCGGCCATCCTTCCGGCACATTGCGCGTGGGTGCTCAGGCCGGGCTCGTTGACGGCCAGTGGACGGTGACCAAGGCCATCATGAGCCGCAGTGCCCGTGTGCTGATGGAAGGCAAGGTGCGGGTGCCGGCCGATACGTTGTAAGGCAGGTTCATTGCGGCAGCGCCGGGCCACGCCCGGCGAGCGCAGCGGGCCCCGCCGATGAACCGCCGGGCGTGGCCCGGCGCTACCGGAGAACCCATGATGTCCAACAGCCACACCCCATCCAACGAGCGTGCAGCGTGGGATGCGCTGCTGGTGGACATCGTCGATTACGTGCGCGAGGCCCGTATCGACTCGCCGCTGGCGTTCAAGACCGCACATCATTGTCTGCTCGATACCCTCGGCTGCGGACTGGAAGCGCTGTCCTTCCCGGCGTGCAGCAAGCTGCTCGGGCCGTTGGTGCCGGGCATCAACGTGGTCAACGGCGCACGCGTGCCGGGCACACACTATGTGCTGGATCCGGTGCAGGCCGCGTTCAACGTTGGTGCGATGGTGCGCTGGCTTGACTTCAACGACACCTGGCTGGCTGCCGAATGGGGCCACCCGTCGGACAACCTCGGCGGCATCCTTGCCGTGTGCGATTGGCTGGGCCGCAACGCGCAGGCCCTACGTCGGCCGCCACCGACGGTACACGACGTGCTGTTGGCGATGATCAAGGCGCACGAGGTCCAGGGCGTGCTGGCCCTGCAGAATTCGTTCAACCGGGTCGGGCTGGACCATGTGGTGCTGGTCAAGGTGGCGACCACCGCGGTGGTCGCGCAGCTGCTCGGCCTGGATCGCGAGCGCATGCTCAATGCACTGTCGTTGGCCTGGGTCGATGGCCAGGCATTGCGTACCTATCGGCACGCCCCCAACACCGGCTCGCGCAAGAGCTGGGCGGCCGGGGATGCGACCAGCCGGGGCGTGCGCCTGGCGTTGATGGCCGCCAGCGGCGAGATGGGCTACCCGAGCGTGCTCAGTGCGCCGATCTGGGGCTTCGAAGCGGTGTCCATGCACGGGCAGGCGCTGACGCTGGGGCGGCCGCTGGGCAGCTACGTGATGGAGAACGTGCTGTTCAAGATCAGTTACCCGGCCGAGTTCCATGGCCAGACGGCGGTGGAGGCGGCGATCATGCTGCACCAGCAGCTGCACACGATGGGGCGCCGGGTCGAGGATATCGCGCATATTGCGATCCGGACCCAGGAAGCCTGCATCCGCATCATCGACAAGCAGGGACCGCTGCATAATCCAGCCGATCGTGATCACTGCGTGCAGTACATGGTCGCTATCGCGCTGTTGCATGGACGGCTGGTGGCCGAGGACTATGAGGACGATGTCGCGGCCGACCCGCGCATCGATGCGCTGCGCGCGAAGATGGCCTGCCACGAGGATCCGCAGCTCAGTGCCGACTACCTGGATCCGGACAAGCGCAGCATTGCCAACGGCCTGAGCGTGCGCTTCGCCGATGGCAGCGATCTGCCGGAGGTGCTGGTGGAATATCCGCTCGGGCACGCCCGGCGCCGCGAGGAGGGAATTCCGCTGCTGATGGACAAGTTCCGCCGGCACCTGGCCCATCGATTCCCGACCACCCAGCAGCAGCGCATCCTGGCCGCCTCCCTGGACCCGGTTGCGTTGGCGGCGATGCCGGTGACCGACTACGTGGACCTGTACCTGCCGGGGTAAGGGGGCGCTCGGTAGTGCCGGCCGCTGGTCGGCAGTCCCAGTCAACCTTCCATGCCGGCTGCCGGCCAGCGTCCGGCACTACCCGCATCCGGGGCAATTGCCGAATCCGCGTCAACACCTTGACGCGGCCTGCCTATAATGGCCGCCTCGATCAAGGAGTGACGACATGAGCGGTCCGGCACGGCGGATGCGGTGGGGATGGACGGCGGCCATACTGGCAGGAGGCCTGTTGCTGGGCCTGGCCGGCTGCCGCAATGACAGCGGGCAGCTGCCCAAGGCCAGCGGTGAAGCCATCACCACCAAGGCCGAGCAGGTGAAGGAGTTCACCCTGCTGCGTGCCTATCCGGACCAGAAGAATGAGGGCCTGTCGCTGGCGCTGGAGTTCTCGCGCCCGCTGGTTGGCACCCAGGATTTCGACAAGCTGGTGCGCTTCGAGGAGAAGGTCGGCACCGATGACAGCAGCTGGACGCTGTCCGATGACGGCCTGACCCTGCGCTATCCGTTCGTCGAGGCCGGCAAGGAGTTCAGCCTGGTGGTTTCGGCTGACCTGCTGGCCGCCGATGGCAGCCGCCTGGGCAAGGAACTGAAGCAGAAGGTGTTCAGCGGCGAGCTGAAGCCGGTGGTGGGGTTCGCCTCGCAGGGCAGCGTGCTGCCGGCCAAGGACAGCCGCGGCCTGCCGGTGGTCTCGGTGAACGTGCCGGAAGTGGACGTCGAGTTCCTGCGCGTGCGCGAAAAGGACCTGCCGACCTTCTTCAGCCAGTACCAGCGCGGCGGCCGCCGCGGCAGCTGGGAACTGAGCAGCGACTACGAGCGCAGCCCGATCAACAAGCTGGCCGAGCCGGTCTATGTCAACCGCTTCATCCTCGGTGGCAAGAAGAACGAGCGGGTGCTGACCTACCTGCCGACCCAGGACATCAAGGAGCTGCAGGAGCCCGGCCTGTACTTCGCCCTGCTCAAGCGCACCGGTGACTACGAAGGCGAGTTCGATACCGCGTTCTTCTCGGTCAGCGACATCGGCCTGCACACCCGTGCCTACAAGGACAAGCTGTTCGTGCACACCGCCGGCCTGAAGGACGGCGCGTCACTGAAGGGCATCGAGCTGCGCGTGCTGGATGGCAAAGGCGAGGTGGTACTGAAGGGCAGCACCGACGGCAACGGCAACGCGCTGCTGAACTACACCCTGGATGCCACCCACGTGCTGGTGGCCAGCAGTGGCAAGGACACCAGCTTCCTGCCGTTCAACCAGCCGGCACTGGACCTGAGCGAATTCGCCGTGGCCGGGCGTGACAACGCCTGGTTCGACGTCTATGCCTGGTCCGGCCGCGACCTGTACCGCCCGGGCGAGACCGTGCGCCTGTCCGCGCTGCTGCGCGACAACGATGGCAAGCCAGTCAAGGCCCAACCGGTATTCCTGCGCCTGAAGCAGCCCGACGGCAAGACGTTCCGCGAGACCCGTCTGCAGCCGGGCGACCAGGGCTACATCAACTTCGAGCAGGTCATCCCCGCCGAGGCGCCGACCGGGCGTTGGCAGGTCGAGTTCCGTACCGACCCGGCCAGCAAGGAAGCGATCCAGGGCATGACCCTGCGCATCGAGGAGTTCCTGCCCGAACGCATGAAGCTGGACCTGGACAGCGTGCAGAAGACGCTGAAGCCGGGTGAGGACCTGCGCCTGCAGGCCAATGGCGCCTACCTGTACGGCGCACCGGCCGACGGCAACCGCTTCACCGCACGCATGGCGGTGACCGCCGAGCAGCAGCCGGTGGAGGGCCTGCCGGGCTACTTCTTCGGTGACCCGACCCTGCAGTTGCCGCGCGAAGCCAAGGATGTGATCGATACCACGCTGCCGGCCAACGGCCAGCTGCGCGAGGATGTGGCACTGCCGGAAGAGGCGGCCAAGGCCAAGGCGCCGATTGCCGTGGTGCTGTCCGGCAGCCTGTACGAGACCGGTGGCCGTACCGTCACCCGCACCCTGAAGCGGGTGATGTGGCCGGCCAACGCGCTGGTGGGCGTGCGCCCGTTGTTCAACCCTGAGGACGGTGCCGATGCCAACGGCAACGCGCGCTTCGAGCTGATGCGCGTGGACGCGGCGGGCAAGCCGCAGCCGGCCAAGGGCCTGAAGATCACCCTGGTGCGCGAACTGCGCGATTACCACTGGACCTTCAACGACAACCGCTGGGACTACGATTTCACCCGCCGCTTCGAGAACAAGGAAACCCGCACGGTCGATGCCGGTGCCAGTGCGGTCGCCTTCGATGTGCCGGTGGAGTGGGGCGAGTACCGCGTGGATGTGTTCGATCCATCCACCGGCCTGACCAGCCGCTATCCGTTCCGCGCCGGCTGGAGCTGGGGGGATGACAACCGCGGCCTGGACGCGCGCCCGGACAAGGTCAAGCTGGGCCTGGACAAGACCGGCTACAAGGCCGGCGATACCCTGCAGGTGACGGTGACCCCGCCGCACGCCGGCAAGGGCATCCTGATGGTCGAAACCGACCGCATGCTGTACGTGCAGGACATCGACGCCAAGCCGGGTTCGACCTTCAAGATTCCGGTCACCGCCGACTGGGAGCGCCACGACGTCTACATCACCGCGCTGGTGTTCCGTGGCGGCAGTGCGCCGAGCAAGATCACCCCGGCCCGCGCCGTGGGCGTGGTGCACGTGCCGATGGACCGCAAGGGCCGTACCGTGGCCGTCGGCCTGGCTGCGCCGAAGCAGATGCGGCCCGAGCAGGACCTGCCGGTGACGGTCAGCGCACCGCAGCTGGCCGGCAAGACCGCGCACGTTACGGTTTCGGCGGTGGACGTGGGCATCCTCAACATCACCCGTTTCCCTGTGCCGGATGCTGGCGCGCACTTCTTCGCCCAGCGTCGTCTCGGCATCGATGCCTATGACATCTACAGCCGGGTGATCGAGAGCTTCGACGGCGGCGCCGGCAAGCTGAAGTTCGGTGGTGACATGGCCCTGCAGGCGCTGCCGCAGGCCAAGCGCCCGACCGCGCGCGTGCAGACCGTGGACCTGTTCTCCGGCCCGGTGCAGCTCGATGCCAAGGGCATTGCCCGGATCCGCCTGAAGGTGCCCGATTTCAACGGCACCCTGCGGGTGTCGGCGCTGGTCTACAGCGATGACCAGTACGGCAAGCGCGACGTGGAAACCGTGGTGCGCGCGCCGATCCTGGCCGAAGCCAGCATGCCGCGCGTGCTGGCCCCGGGCGACCGCAGCACCGTGACCCTGGACGTGCAGAACTTCACCGGCAAGCCCGGCCAGTTCAACGTGAAGGTGGAAAGCGAGGGCCCGCTGAACCTGGGCGAGGGCAGCCGCAGCGTGCAGTTGAATGCCGATGCCAAGACCACGCTCAGCTTCCCGCTGTCGGCACGCGAGGGCCACAGCGTGGCCAAGGTGCGCGTGCGGGTCGATGGCAACGGCTTCAAGGCCGACCGCCGCTACGATCTGCCGGTGCGTGCGGCGTGGCCGCAGGTGCTGCGTTCGCAGGTGCGCACGCTCGACCCGCTGGCTGCGGTCAGCCTCGACAACAGCCTGACAGAGGGCCTGATGTCCGAGTCGGTGAACGCACGGCTGCTGGTCAGCCCGCTGCCGCCGATTCCGTTCGCCAGTGCGCTGCAGGGTGCGTTGAATTACCCGTACGGCTGCGCCGAGCAGACCACCAGCAAGGGCTACGCCGCGCTGATCCTGGACCAGGCGACCTCGTCGATGCTCGGCGCCGACGGCTTGGATGCCAAGACCCGCCGCGAGCGCATGGAAGGCGCGTTCGGCCGCCTGGCGTCGATGCAGGTGGCCAACGGCAACTTCTCGATGTGGGGTGACGACGGCTACGTGAATCCGTGGCTGACCCCGTACATCACCGAGTTCCTGCTCGATGCCAAGGATGCCGGATTCGCGGTGCCCGACAACGTGCTGCAGAAGGCGCTCAACCGTCTCAGCGAGGACCTGCTGTCCGGCGGCAATCAGTTCTATGGCCAGGACGAGCGCGAGAAGTTGAAGTTCGCCAACCAGGCGTACTCGGGCTATGTGCTGGCGCGGGTCAACCGCGCACCGCTGGGAACCCTGCGCACGTTGTACGACAACGAGCGTGGCAAGGCGGTCGGCGGCCTGTCGCTGGTCCACCTGGGCGTGGCGCTGTCGCTGCAGGGCGATGCCAAGCGCGGCCAGGCGGCGCTGGCCGCGGCCTTCGCCAAGTCCAGCAGCGAACGCCCGTCGTACTTCGGCGACTACGGCAGCGCGATCCGTGATGACGCCCTGATGATCGCGCTGACCCACGAAAACAAGCTGGCCAAGCCGGCGTGGGATGCGCGTGCGGTTGATCTCGGTCGTGGCCTGGATGCACGCCGCAACGCGGGGTGGATGTGGCTGAGCACGCAGGAGCAGGTGGCCATCGCACGCCTCGGCAAGGCACTGGCCGCCAACCAGAAGGCTTTGGTGGCCGGTGAACTGGTGATCGGTGGCAGCACTGAAACCATCGGCGAGCGCAAGCTGTTCGGCCGCAACTTCAGTGCCAGCGAACTGGCCAGCGGCGTGCGCTTCACCCCGCAGGGCCAGCCGCCGATGTTCGCCAGCATCGACGTGGCCGGTATCCCGCGCAGCGCGCCGGCGCCGGACAGCAGCGTGCTGGGCGTTGAACGCAGCTACTTCGGCACCGATGGCAAGCCGTGGTCGCCGCGTCCGCTGAAGGAAGGCGAGGCGCTGATCGTGCGTGTCACCGTCACTGCCGACACCACGATGCCCGATGCACTGCTGACCGATCTGCTGCCGGCCGGCCTGGAGATCGAGAACTTCAACCTGGGCGACGCCAAGCAGTGGGCCGACGTGGTGGTCGATGGCATCACCATCAGCGACCGCAGTGAAGCGGCCGACACCAAGCACGAAGAGTTCCGCGACGACCGCTACGTGGCCGCGCTGAAACTGTCGCGTGGCAGCAAGGCCAACGTGTTCTACCTGGTGCGCGCGGTGACCCCGGGGACTTACTCGGTGCCGCCGCCGCTGGTGGAGGACATGTACCGGCCGCAGCTGCGGGGCGTCGGCCGCAGCAACCCGACCACGATCACGGTGGTGCAGCCGTGACCGCGCGGATGGGCCGCGACGGCGCGGCCCGTCCCGCTGGCAACCTGCAATGAAAGAAGCACTGTCGACCCGGCTGGCGGCCCTGCGCCGCCGGCTGCGGCCGCTGTGGCCGTGGCTGCGCTGGGGCACGGCGGGCCTGCTGGCGCTGCTGCTGGTGCTGGATTTCGCCTTTCCGCCGCCGCTGCCGAAGCAGCGCGACACCAGCACGCTGGTGGTGGCGGCCGACGGCACACCGCTGCGCGCGTTCGCCGATGCCGAAGGCGTGTGGCGCTATCCGGCATCGATCGACAGCGTTTCCCCGTTGTACCTGCAGGCGCTGCTGACCTACGAGGACCGCTGGTTCTGGACCCATCCGGGCATCAACCCGCTGGCGATCCTGCGCGCCAGCGGTCAGCTGCTGCGCGGTGGCCGCATCGTGTCCGGCGGTTCGACCCTGACCATGCAGGTCGCACGCATCCTCGACCCGCACTCGCGCACGCCGTGGGGCAAGCTCAAGCAGATGTTGCGTGCGGTGCAGCTGGAAGTGCACCTGAGCAAGCAGCAGATCCTGGCGCTGTATCTGGAGCGCGCGCCCTACGGCGGCACCATTGAAGGCGTTGAGGCGGCCAGCTGGGCCTATCTGGGCAAGCCGGCAGCGCAGCTGTCGCATGCCGAGGCCGCGTTGCTGGCGGTACTGCCGCAGGCGCCGAGCCGGCTGCGCCCGGACCGCCATCCTCAAGCGGCACAGAAAGCACGCGACAAGGTGCTCTCACGCATGGCCGAACTGGGTGCGTGGACACCGGAAGAGGTGGAGGATGCGCGCATCGAGAACGTAGTGGCGCGCTCGCTGCGGCCGCCGCTGCACGCGGCCCTGCTGGCACAGCGCCTGCATTCGGCACATCCGGGCCAGGCGCGCATCCAGAGCAGCATCGACATCGGCCTGCAGCGCACGCTGGAAGAACGCGTGGCCAGCTATTTCTCGACGCTGCCCGAACGTACCTCGGCGGCCTTGCTGGTGGTCGACAACCAGACCCTGCAGGCCCGCGCCTATGTTGGCACGCTGGCGTTCGGCGACCGCCAGCGCCTTGGCCACGTGGATATGGTGCAGGCATGGCGTTCGCCGGGCTCTACGCTCAAGCCGTTCCTGTACGCGATGGCGATGGATGATGGCCTGATCCATTCGGAAAGCCTGCTGGTCGATGCGCCGCAGAGCTTCGGCAGTTACCGGCCCGGCAATTTCGACATGGCCTTCAACGGGCCGATCGGTGCTTCCAGTGCGCTGCGTCTGTCACTCAACGTGCCGTCGGTGGACCTGCTGCAGCGGGTCGGCGCGGCGCGCTTCGCCGCGCGCCTGTCGCACTCGGGCATCCAGCTGCGCTTCCCGCCGGGCAGTACGCCGAACCTGTCGTTGATCCTGGGCGGTACCGGCGCGCGCCTGGAAGACCTGGTCGGCGCGTTCGCCGCACTCAACCGCAACGGCATCGCCGGTCGTGTGCGCTACACCAGCGACGAGCCAATGATCGAGCGCCGCCTGGCGTCTCCGGGCGCCAGCTGGATCGTGCGCGAGATGCTGGAATCGAATCCTCGCCCGGGCTATGGCATCGGCACCTTCGATGTCGGTGGTCGTCCACGCGTGGCCTGGAAAACCGGCACCAGCTATGGCTACCGCGATGCGTGGGCGATCGGCAGCACGCGTCACTACACCGTGGGCGTGTGGGTGGGGCGCCCGGATGGCACGCCGCTGCCGGGCCAGTACGGCGCAGTCACCGCGCTGCCGTTGATGTTCGAAGTGGTCGACAGCCTGCCGCGCCAGCGCGGCGATGCGGCTGCCGCACCCATGCCGGCCAGCGTCAGCGAGGAAGACATCTGCTGGCCAACCGGCGAGCGTGCCGAGGGCCTTCCGCCAGCGTTGTGCCAACGGCGGATGCCGGCGTATCTGCTCGACGGCGCGGCGCCGCCGACGTTCCCCGAGCGCGAGGCACGGCGCTGGCAGCCGGGTCGGCAGCGTTACCTGGCCGATGCCCGCACCGGCCTGCGCGTGTCGGCCGACTGCCGTGCACCGCATGAAGAGGTGACGCGCGAGATCGCGCGCTGGCCGGCGCTGTTGTCGCCGTGGTTGTCCAAGGCCACGCGGGAGGCCTCGCAGCTGCCGCCGCTGTCACCGGATTGCCGCGATGATGGCCGTGAGGCCAGCGTGGCCCTGCATGTGGATGGGCTCAACGATGGCGCCACGCTGGCGCGCGCGCCGAATGCCGAGCATGGCGTACGCCTGCAGCTGCGCGCGCTGGGCAGCGAGCAGGCGGTGGACTGGTTGCTGGATGGCCGCTGGATCGCGCAGACCCATGGCGCGCAGTTGATGCAGCGTGAGTTCGCCGAACCGGGCGCACACACACTGACGGCGTTGGCGGCCGACGGCGCCTGGACACAGGTGCGGTTCACCGTCCTGCGGTAGGTGCCAACCTTGGCAGGCACGCGGCAACTGCGCCCACCAAGGTGGGCATCTACCAAGGCCTACGCCGCGTCGCTATTCCCCGATCCACCCGTCCAGCAGGTCGGCGAACTCGTCGGCGTGCTCCTCTTCCTGCGCCAGGATCTCCTCGAGGATGCGCTTGGTGGTGGTATCGCGGTCGCCGATGAAGTTGATCATCTCGCGGTAGCTGTCGATGGCGATGCGCTCGGCCACCAGGTTCTCGCGGACCATGTCGCGCAGGTCGCCGCCTTCCTTGTACTCGGCATGCGAACGCGCGGTGAGCGTATCAGGGTTGAAATCGGGCTCGCCGCCGAGCTGGACGATGCGCTCGGCCAGTTTGCCGGCATGTGCCTGTTCCTGCTGGGCATGTTCGAGGAACTCGGCCTTGATCGCATCGGCCAGCATGCCCTTGGCCATGAAGTAGTGCCGGTAATAGCGCAGCACGCACACGTACTCGGTGGCCAATGCATCGTTGAGCAGCTTGATCACCACCTTGCGGTCGGCGCTGTAGCTGTCGGTGATCGCGCCGTCTTCGATGTTGCGCCGGGCGCGGTCACGCAGGGTCCTGCGGTCGCTGATGCCGGGAACCTTCGCGACGGGCTTGCTGGCTTTGGCTGGCTTGCTGGACATGGCTGGCCGTTTCCTCTTGCGGTGGAGAATCAGGTGGGCAGGTGCTCCAGCACGTACTCGGCTGAAGAGACTTCGAACTGGCCGGGCTGTTCGATCCAGGCCGCGCGCACCACGCCATCGACCACGTACAGGGCGAAGCGGCGCGAGCGGATGCCCATGCCCGAGGCGCTGGCATCGAGTTCCAGGCCGAGCGCGCGGGTCAGCTCGGCATTGCCGTCGGACAACATCAGCAGCCCGTCGGGCACGCTCTGGTCGGCGGCCCAGGCCTTCATCACGAACGGGTCATTGACCGCCATGCAGTAGACATCGATACCGCGCTGGCGGAAGGCCTGGAACTTCTCCACGTAGCCGGGCAGGTGGCGTGCCGAGCAGGTCGGAGTGAACGCACCAGGCACGGCGAACAGCACCACCTTGCGCGCGTCGAACAGCGAGTGCGTATCGAGCGTTTCGATGCCCTCACGGATGCGCTTGAGGGTCACTTCCGGAATGCGGTCGCCGACATGGATGGTCATGGGGAACTCCTTGCAGGGGCAGGCTAGTGGCCGGCATGGGACAGGGACGTCAAGACATTGGAAAACCGGTGTGCAGGCTCCATCTTCACGCTTTGCGGCGCGGGCTTCCAGCCACAGCCTGGGGCAAGGGGATGGCAAGCGCATTGCGCAGGATCAGTCGGCCTCACCGGGGCGGCACGGGGGGCGGCGTAACCTCGTCGGCGCGTAGAATGAACCCGGGGCGGCGCCACCGGCGCGGCCGAAGCGAATCGAGGTAGCTGGATGGAATTCAAGGATTACTACGCCACCCTGGGGGTGGAACCGAGCGCGGGTGAGGCGGAGATCAAGACCGCCTACCGCCGGCTGGCACGCAAGTACCACCCGGATGTCAGCAAGGAGGCCGGGGCCGAAGACAAGTTCAAGGCGGTCAATGAGGCCTACGAGGCGCTGCGCGATCCCGAGAAGCGCGCGGCCTACGACCAGTTGCGCGCACAGGGCTACCGCCCGGGCGAGGAATTCAACGTTCCGCCCAACTATGGCGGTGCCGGTGGTTTCAATTTCGAGGAAGTGTTCGGCGGCGGTGGCCCCAACGGTGGCTTCAGCGACTTCTTCGAAAGCCTGTTCGCGCGCCAGCGTGGTGGTGCCGGCGCCGGGCCGGGGCCGGGCTTCAGCAGCCAGGGCCATGCGCCAAACCGGGATACCCGCGCCAAGCTGTCGGTGCCGCTGGAGGCCGCCTACAACGGCGACAGCCTGCGCATCACTGTCAACGGCAAGCAGCTGGACGTGCGCGTGCCCAAGGGCATCCGTCCGGGCCAGGTGATCCGGCTGGCAGGGCAGGGCAACCATGGCGGCAATCTGCTGCTGGAAGTGGAATACGCCGCGCACCCGCAGTTTGAGGTCGATGGTCGCAACATCCTCTACACGCTGCCGGTGACGCCGTGGCAGGCAGCGCTGGGCACCAGCATCAGCGTGCCGACCCTGGGCGGTGCGGTGGAACTGAAGATCCCGGCCGACTCCGATGCCGGCCGCAAGCTGCGCCTGCGCGGGCGTGGCCTGCCGGGCAACCCGGACGGCGATCAGATCGTCGAAATCGAGATCGTGGCCCCGGCCGCGACCGACGAGGCGCAGAAGAAGGCGTACCGCAATCTGGCCAAGGCCTTCGGCGAAACGATCTGAGACCGATTCTGGTGGGTGCGGACCTTGGTCCGCACGCCTTTCGGCCGTTCAATGCGTGCCAACCAAGGTTGGCACCTACCAAGCAACAGCGTGCCAACCAAGGTTGGCACCTACCGGAGCGGTATAGCGGCGACGGTTGGCACGTGCCGGCGCGGCTCAGCCCTGCCCGGCGAACACCCGCTCCAGCACCTCTGACAGCTCGTCTTCCGAGAACGGCTTGGTGATGTAGGCCTTGGCGCCCTGGCGCATGCCCCACATGCGGTCGGTGTCCTGGTCCTTGGTGGTCACCAGGATCACCGGGATGTGCCGGGTCGCCTCGTCGCGGGCCAGGGTGCGGGTGGCCTGGAAACCATTGAGATTGGGCATCACCACGTCCATCAGGACCAGGTCGGGCAGCTCGGCCTTGGCGGTTTCGACCCCGGCGGCACCATCGGTGGCGGTCAGGATCTGGTGCCCGAGTTTCTCGACGATGCGCTGTATCCCCAACAGCTGCGACGGTGAGTCGTCGACGATCAGAATGCGTGCCATGTTGTTCCCCATGTAATGCCCGCAGTGTAGTGCGGGCTCATTACCGGCGGGAGGGCCGTGGTTGCCGTCCGTCGCCTGCCTGCGACGTTCAGTCGATCCGCACCACGGTGCGCCCCAGCGAACCACCGCCGAGCATCCGTTCGAACACGGCCTGCAGGCCGTCCAGGCCGACTTCGGCGGTGCAGATGCGCTCAAGGTGCTGCGGCTTCCATTCGTTGCCCAGGCGCGACCACACCTCCTCGCGCAGCCCACGCGGCGCGCTGGCCGAGGACACGCCAAGCAGTGACACGCCACGCAGGATGAACGGCATCACCGTCATGTCCAGCTTCGGGCTGGCGGCCAGGCCGGCACTGACCACGCTGCCGTAGGGCACGGTCTGCGCCAGCAGGCTGGCCAGCATGTCGCCGCCGGCATTGTCGAGACCACCGCCGAAGCGTGCTGACTGCAGTGGGCCGGTATCGGCCAGCGCCTCGCGCGGCAGGACCTCGCTGGCGCCGATTCCGCGCAGGAAATCGGCCTGTTCGGGTTTGCCGCTGACCGCGTGGACCGTGTAGCCGGCACGGCTGAAGATCGACAGCGCCAGCGCACCGACGCCGCCACTGGCACCGGTGACCGCCAGTGGACCGAGCTCCGGCGTCTGTCGGTTGTCCTGCAGGCGCAGCAGCGCCAGCGCTGCGGTGAAGCCCGCGGTCCCCAGCACCATCGCCTCGCGTGGGCTCAGCCCGGCCGGTTGGGCGATGACCGCGCTCGACTCCAGCCGCACGTACTGGCTGTAGCCGCCGTCGCGGGTCTCGCTGAGGCCGCAGCCGGTGGCCAGCACCGCATCGCCTTCACGCCAGGCCGGGTCGGTGCTGGCGACCACGGTACCGGCCACGTCGATGCCGCCCACCAGCGGGAAGCGGCGCAGGATCCGGCCCTTGCCGGTGCCGGCCAGGGCGTCCTTGTAGTTGACCGAGGACCATTGGGCGCGGATCAGCACCTGGCCGGGATTGAGGTCGTCCAGGTCCAGCTGGGCCAGCCCGCTGCGGTAGCCGGCGGCGTCGTTTTCAATGCGGAAGGCGGTGAACGGGGTGGTGGGGGCCATCGGCGTTGCCTGACTTCGAGGAAAACGCCACCTTACCCCGTTGCCCCCCTTTCGATCCTGCCGATCCGCCCCATCTTGTATGATCGGTGATGGTTTCACGGCTGGCGGTGTGGGAAGGGCCCGCGCCGCAGCCCAAATCTTGATGGAGCGTGCATGGCCTGGAATACACCCGGCGGCAACAAGGGCGGACAAGGCCCCGAGGACAATCGACGCGGGCCGTTCGGGTCGCGCGGCGGTGGCAATGGTGGTGGCTGGGGCGGTTTGCCCGGGCCGCTGAAGGACCTGTTCGATGGTGGCATCGTGCGTTGGGTGGTCGCGGCTGCGGTGCTGCTGGTGTTGTTCTCCAGCTTCCAGCTGATCGGCGAACAGCAGCGTGGCGTGGTGCTGCGCTTCGGCCAGTTCTCGCGCATCCTGACCCCCGGCCCGAACTTCAAGCTGCCCTGGCCGATCGAATCGGTCACCAAGGTCAACGCCACCGAGATCAAGACCTTCTCGATCCAGGTGCCGGTGCTGACCCGTGACGAGAACATCGTCAACGTCTCGCTGAACGTCCAGTACCGCATCGACGACCCGCAGCAGTATCTGTTCGGCACGGTGGACGCCAACCAGGTGCTGGAGCAGTCGGCGCAGAGTGCGGTGCGCGAGGAAGTCGGCCGCGCCGATCTCAATGCGGTGCTGAACAACCGTGGCCCGTTGGCCGTGGCGGCCGAGGAGCGCCTGCAGGCGCTGCTGAAGGCGTTCAAGACCGGCCTGACCGTGACCGGCCTGACCCTGCAGGACGCCCGTCCGCCGGAAGAGGTGAAGCCGGCCTTCGATGAGGTCAACGGCGCCCAGCAGGTCAAGGAGCGCCTGATCAACGAAGCCCAGGCCTACGCCGCCAAGGTCGTGCCGGAAGCTCGAGGCCAGGCCTCGCGTGCCCGCACCACCGCCGAGGGCTACAAGCAGGCCGTGGTGTCCAAGGCCGAGGGTGACGCGCAGCGCTTCAGCCTGTTGCAGGTCCAGTACAAGGACGCCCCGGAAGTGACCCGCAAGCGCCTGTGGCTGGAGACCGTGCAGCAGGTGCTGAGCGAGAACCGCAAGGTGATCGGCGGCGATGGCCGCCAGCTGATCTACGTGCCGATGACCGGCGATACCCGTCCCACCACGTCGGCCCCGCCCGGCGTAACGAACCCGGAGGTGGTGATGCCGTCGCTGCCGGGTACGGCGGTGGAACAGTCCCGTGATCCGGGCCGGCCGGTAGGCCGCCCGACCGGGCGACCGAGCGGCCGTGAGGAGGGCAGCCGATGAAGAGTCCTATCTGGATCGCCGTGATCGTGGCGGTGGTGCTGGGCCTGCTCGGCTCGGTGTACGTGGTCCGTGAGGACCAGACCGCCATGGTGCTGAACCTGGGCAAGGTGGTGCGTTCGGACATCAAGCCGGGCCTGCACTTCAAGGTGCCGGTGGTGGAAACGGTGAAGGTCTTCGACCGTCGCTTCCAGGTGCTCGACACCGCGCCGGCGCGCTACTTCACCGCCGAGCAGAAGGACGTCAGCGTCGACTTCTTCGCCATCGGCTACATCTCCAACGTGGGTGACTACTTCCGTGCCACCGGCGGCGATCCTCGCATCGCCAATGCGCGCCTGGCGCCGATCATCACCGACTCACTGCGCAACCAGATCAACTCGCGCACCCTGCAGCAGCTGGTGTCCGGCGACCGCAGCGAGCTGATCGCCGAGCAGCTGAAGGGGATCAATGAAGCGGTAGCCGGTCTGGGCATGCAGATGATCGACCTGCGCATCAAGCAGGTGGACCTGCCGACCGACAGCCAGGTGATCAACGATGTGTACGAGCGCATGCGCGCCCAGCGCAAGCAGGAAGCCGCCAAGCTGCGTGCAGAGGGTGAGGAGCAGTCGCTGACCATCCGCGCCCAGGCCGACCGTGACAGCACCGTGCTGATCGCCGAAGCCGAGCGTGATGCCCAGCGTCTGCGCGGTGAAGGCGATGCCGACGCGGCCCGCATCTACGGCAAGGCCGGTTCCGCCGACCCGTCGTTCTACGCGTTCTACCGCAGCCTGGAGGCCTACCGTGGCTCCATGACCGACGGCAACGGCGTGATCGTGCTGGACAAGAACGACCCGTTCCTGCAGTACCTGAAGAACGACCGCTGAGGTCGCAGGGCAGTACCCCACGGGGCCCGGCCAGATGCCGGGCCCCGTGTTTTTTCCGGAGTCCCCCCATGAAAGATCTGTTCGCGGCCGTCTGCCTGGTGGCGGTGCTGGAAGGCCTGTTCCTGTTCGTCGCACCGTTTGCCTGGAAGCGCATGGCCGAGCGCCTGCTGGACCTGCCGAGCCCGGCGCTGCGCAGCTTCGGCGGGCTGGTGCTGCTGGCCGGCCTGAGCCTGCTGTGGTGGGCAAGGCACTGAGAGGGGAGTGCCGGGGGGGGGGGGGGGCCCCGGGGGGGGGCCGCCCCCCCCCCCCCCCCCCCCGGGGGGGGGGGGGGCCGCCGGCCCCCCCCCCCCGCCGCGCCTCCCCGGCCCCCCCCCCCCCCGGCCCCCCCCCGCCCCCCCCCCCC
>NZ_JBNDKU010000018.1:0-42949 GCF_050435725.1 Stenotrophomonas sp. AN71
ACTTGGGGGGGGGGGTGGGGGTGCGCGGCCCCGTGGCCGCCTGGTCGGGCCCCCCCCCCCCCCCCGGGGGGGGTGCCGGGCCCCCCCCCCCCCCCCCCCCCGCTCCGCCATCCCACGGAATGCCCGCTGTTGCGGTTGCGGTTGCTGTTGCTGTTGCTTCGGCCTCTGCGGGTGCCGGGCGCAGCCCGGCCGACCAACCCCTTGATTTCGGGACAATCAGCCATACCCCTTGGCGAGGCCGCACGCGCTGGCGCGGCATTGCATATGGAGCCCTACCCGATGTCCGAGACGATCCAGACCGAAACCCTTGGCTTCCAGACCGAAGTCAAGCAGCTGCTGCAGCTGATGATCCACTCGCTGTACTCCAACAAGGAGATCTTCCTGCGTGAGCTGGTCTCCAATGCCGCCGATGCCGCAGACAAGCTGCGCTTCGAGGCCCTGACCCAGCCGGCCCTGCTGGAAGGCGACAGCGAGCTGCGCGTGCGCGTCAGCTTCGACCCCGCCGCCCATACCATCACCATCGAAGACAACGGCATCGGCATGAGTCGCGCCGAAGCGATTGCCCACCTGGGCACCATCGCCAAGTCCGGTACCGGCGACTTCCTGCGCCAGCTGTCCGGCGACCAGAAGAAGGACTCGCAGCTGATCGGCCAGTTCGGCGTCGGCTTCTACAGCGCCTTCATCGTCGCCGACGAAGTGGAAGTGACCTCGCGCCGCGCCGGCGTGGCCGCAGGCGAAGGCGTGCGTTGGAGTTCGCGTGGCGAGGGCGATTTCGACGTCGCCACGATCGACAAGGCCGAGCGCGGCACCCGCATCGTGCTGCACCTGAAGGATGGCGAGCACGACTTCGCTGACGGCTGGCGCCTGCGCAGCATCCTCAAGAAGTACTCCGACCATATCGGCCTGCCGATCCAGATGCCGAAGGAAGGTGGCGAAGAAGGTGCGGCCATCGAATGGGAGACCGTCAACCGCGCCAGCGCGCTGTGGACCCGCCCGCGCACCGAGATCAGCGACGCCGAGTACACCGAGTTCTACAAGCACGTGGCGCACGACCACAGTGACCCGCTGGCGTGGAGCCACAACAAGGTCGAGGGCAAGCTGGAGTACACCTCGCTGCTGTACGTGCCCGGCCGCGCACCTTTCGACCTGTATCACCGTGATGCGCCCAAGGGCCTGAAGCTGTATGTGCAGCGCGTGTTCGTGATGGACCAGGCCGAGCAATTCCTGCCGCTGTACCTGCGCTTCATCAAGGGCGTGGTCGATTCCAACGACCTGTCGCTGAACGTCTCGCGCGAGATCCTGCAATCCGGCCCGGTCATCGATTCGATGAAGGCCGCGCTGACCAAGCGTTCGCTGGACATGCTGGAGAAACTGTCCAACGACAAGCCCGAGCAGTACGCCACGTTCTGGAAGGAATTCGGCCAGGTGCTGAAGGAAGGCCCGGCCGAGGACTACAACAACCGCGAGAAGGTCGCCGGCCTGCTGCGCTTCGCCTCCACCCGCGGCGACGGCGATGCACAGACCGTATCGCTGGCCGACTACATCGGCCGCATGGCCGAGGGCCAGGACAAGATCTACTACCTGACCGGCGAGAGCTACAGCCAGGTGCGCAACAGCCCGCACCTGGAAGTGTTCCGCAAGAAGGGCGTGGAAGTGCTGCTGCTGACCGACCGCATCGACGAATGGCTGATGGGTTACCTGACCGACTTCGACGGCAAGGGCTTCGTCGACATCGCCCGTGGCGACCTCGACCTGGGCGCGCTGGAAAGCGAAGCCGACAAGCAGGAACAGGAAGCGGCGGCGAAGGACAAGCAGGGCCTGGTCGAACGCCTGAAGACGGTGCTCGGCGATGACGTGGCTGAGGTACGCGTGTCGCACCGCCTGACCGATTCGCCGGCGGTGCTGGCCATCGGCGAACAGGACCTCGGTCTGCAGATGCGCCAGATCCTGGAGGCCAGCGGTCAGAAGGTGCCGGACAGCAAGCCGGTACTGGAGATCAACCCGGGCCATCCGCTGATCGCCAAGCTCGATGCCGAAGCCGATGGCGCGCGCTTCGACGACCTCGGCCGGGTGCTGTTCGACCAGGCCGCGCTGGCCGCCGGTGACAGCCTGAAGGACCCGGGCGCCTACGTGGCGCGCCTGAACAAGCTGCTGCTGGAACTGTCGGCCTGATTGATGCGGTGGTCGCCGGGCATGGCCCGGCGCTACCCGGCGATGCTCTGGTAGAGGCCAACCTTGGTTGGCGCCCCCAAAGCGTGCCAACCAAGGTTGGCGCCTGCTGAGGCGGGCCGATCAGACCTCGCGATCCAGCAGCGAGCCCAGCATCTGGTCCTGGCGACGGATCACCGTGGCATTGGCAGCGAAGGCCACCACCTCGGCCTTCGCCGCCAGCAGGTCGCCCAGCGGTGCGGCCGGATCGGGATCGGTTGTGGTGACGGCGGTCTCCACTCCACCCTGCTCCGTAGCTCCGCGCTGCAGCTGGAGGCGCTGGGCATCAGGGGTCGCCAGGTCGGCCACGTTGTGCGCGGCCACCTGCACGCCCTGCTGGGCCGCACGCATGCCGCCGAGGGCGATTCCCATCACGTTGTTCATGGCGGTCTCCGGGCCGCACGGCGCAGCCCTCCGGACCGGTTAACGGCCGGCAGGCCGCGACCTTGAGTCCACATCGGCCCGACAGGCCCGAGTGGTAGCATATCCTTCTGATTTCAGCGCCTTTTGCCAATGCTCAGTTTTTTCCGCCGCAAGAAGCCCCAGGATGCCCCCGCAGCCGAGGCACCCAAGACCCAGCACTACTCGGCTGAAGAGCTGGCGGCGGCGTTCCCGTCCGCCGCGCCGGTCGAGGACAAGGAGCCTGCACCGGTAGTCGCGCCTGCGCCTGTCGAGCCGCCCCCGGCAGTGGTCGCCCCGGTCGCTGTTGAACCGGCTCCTGTTGAACCGGCTCCTGTGGTCCCGGCCCCAGTGATGCCGATCCCGAGCGCCGCGCAACCGATTCCGCAGATCGACATCGCCCCGGTCGCAGCCCCGGTCGCAGCCCCGGCCATCGAACCGGCACCCGCACCCCAGCCTGCGCACGCACCGGTCACCGACGATCTGCCTGCCACCGCCTCGGTCGACGCCGTTCCGGCTGCAGCCGGCAAGCCCGGCTGGCGCGAACGCCTGCGCAACAGCGTCATCGCCCGCAGCTTCGGCGGACTGTTCTCGCGCAATCCCAAGCTCGATGACGACCTGCTGGACGAGCTGGAGACCGCCCTGATCACCGCTGACGTCGGCGTCGGTGCCACCACCGATCTGGTGGAAGGCCTGCGCAAGCGCATGAAGTCACGCGAGTTCGCCGACGCCAACGCGCTGCTGGCGGCGCTGCGCGCGGACCTGATCGCGATCCTGCAGCCAGTAGCCAAGCCGCTGGTGATCGACCGCACTGCCAAGCCCTTCGTGGTGCTGACCGTCGGCGTCAACGGCGTCGGCAAGACCACCACCATCGGCAAGCTGGCCAAGCGCTTCAAGGACGACGGCCACAGCCTGATGCTGGCCGCCGGCGATACCTTCCGTGCCGCCGCCGTGGCCCAGCTGCAGGCCTGGGGTGAGCGCAATGGCGTGGCCGTGGTCGCCCAGGGCCAGAACGCCGATGCCGCCTCGGTAGCCTTCGACGCGCTGCAGGCCGGCAAGGCCCGTGGCACTTCGGTGCTGATCGCCGACACCGCCGGCCGCCTGCACACCCAGTCCGGCCTGATGAACGAGCTGGGCAAGATCCGTCGCGTGCTCGGCAAGATCGACCCCAGTGCACCGCATGAAGTGTTGATGGTGATCGATGGCACCACCGGCCAGAACGCGCTGTCGCAGCTGCGCCAGTTCAATGCCGCGGTGAATGTGACCGGCCTGGTGGTGACCAAGCTGGACGGCACCGCCAAGGGCGGCGTGGTGTTCGCGCTGGCCCGTGAGTTCGGCATTCCGATCCGCTTCGCCGGCATCGGCGAGCGCCCGGAAGACCTGCGCGTGTTCGATCCGGAAGCCTTCGTCGACGCCCTGCTGCCCGAAGCGCTGGGTGCCTGATACACCGTGCAGCCACCGCAATCTGGTGCAGCCCCCCATGGGGTGGCTCTACCAGGGCGAAGTAGAGCCACCCCATGGGTGGCTGCCCTCCTCCGGAATACCGATGCCCCGCCAGCCGCACGCCAGCGCCGACACCGCCCAGCAAGAAGGCTTCGTCGCCCGCCTGCTGCACTGGTTCGACGACCACGGCCGCCATGATCTGCCCTGGCAGCACCCACGCAGCCCATACCGGGTCTGGCTGTCGGAGATCATGCTGCAGCAGACCCAGGTGACCACGGTCATCCCGTATTTCCAGCGGTTCCTGCAGCACTTCCCGACCCTGCCCGATCTCGCCGCCGCCAGCAACGACGCGGTCATGGCACAGTGGGCCGGGCTGGGCTACTACGCCCGCGCCCGCAACCTGCATGCGGCCGCCAAGCGCTGCGTGGAATTGCATGGCGGTGAACTGCCGCGCGATTTCGATGCGCTGCACGCCCTGCCCGGCATCGGCCGCAGCACTGCCGGCGCGATCCTCAGCCAGGCCTGGAACGACCCGTTCGCGATCCTCGATGGCAACGTCAAGCGCGTGCTCAGCCGCTATCACGGCATCGAGGGCTTCCCCGGCCTGCCGGCCATCGAAAGGCAGCTGTGGACGATCGCCGAGGCGCACGTGGCGCAGGTGCCCGCCGGGCGCATGGCCGATTACACCCAGGCGCAGATGGACCTGGGCGCGACGGTGTGCAGTCGCGCCAAGCCGGCCTGCGTGATCTGCCCGCTGCAGGACGACTGCGTGGCCCGCCGTGAAGGCCGCACCGCTGAGCTACCCACGCCCAAGCCCAGCAAGACCCTGCCGGAGCGTGAAGCAGTTGCCCTGCTGCTGCGCGATGCCCAGCAGCGCGTGCTGCTGCAGAAACGACCGGACACCGGCATCTGGGCGCAGCTGTGGACCCTGCCGCAGGCCGAGGCCGGCAGTGAACTGCAGGACTGGTTCGACGCGCACGTCGAAGGGTCGCTGGAAGACGCCGAGGAACTGCCGGTGCTGCAGCACACCTTCAGCCACTACAAGCTGCATCTGCAGGTGCTGTCGCGGCAGGTGCACGGGCTGCGTGTGGAAGAACCCACGCTGCGCTGGGTAGCCAACGACGAGCTTCCCGCGCTGGGCCTGCCGGCCCCGATCCGCAAGCTGCTCGATGGCGCCACGATCAAGGCGCCGAAGCGCACCTCCAAGAAACCCCGCAACCACGAGTGAGTACCATGCCCCGAACCGTCTTCTGCCAGTACGAACAACGCGATGCCGAAGGCCTGGACTTCGTGCCCTACCCTGGCGAGCTGGGCCAGCGCATCTTCAACCACATCGGCAAGCAGGCCTGGGCGGCCTGGCTGGCGCACCAGACCATGCTGATCAACGAGAACCGCCTGTCGCCGCGCACGCCGGAACACCGCGCTTTCCTCGAGGGCGAACTGGTCAAGTTCCTGTTCGAGAAGGACGCGGAAAAGCCAGCTGGCTTTACCCCCGAAGCCTGACACGCAAAAAGGGGACGGAGGGGATTAAGTCGCTTATGCACAAACGACTTAATCCCCTCCGTCCCCTTTTTGATCATTTGGCCGGGGCGGTTTCCGCCTCGCGCTCCTGCACCTGCGCCTGGCGCAGCTCCTGCTCCGAGGTCCGCAGCGCCTTCACGTCCAGCTTGCGGATGCTGTTGATGAAGCACGGCATGCGCGGGCCGCCGGTCGGATCGCGCACCAGCACCTTGTCGAAGCGCGACGATACCCGGCCCATGCTGCTGGTCAGGCCGATGGCAGTGGCATAGGACAAGTCGGGACACGGGCCACTCAGTTCCAGCAGGTAGGCCTCGCTGGGGCGGGTCCAGACTGCCAGCGCGCTGTCACCCAGCTCGGTCCAGCCATTGAGGCTGCCGAAGAACTGCATGTCGTTCTGCGGCGCACCGGCATGGGCGCGGTACAGGTCCAGCCGCTCGGTACTGCTTAGCCGGCCGGTGGTCGCGCAGGCCACAAGGGCCAGGCAGAGTCCGGCCATCAGCAACGGGGTCTTCATGGCGATCTCCTCGGGGAACTGGAGGGGATCATGCGCCTGCCGACGTGCGGTCGGCGCGATGAACCGAACCCCCATTCAGCCGTTGGTCGGCGGCTTCCGTGGCCGACCAGGGTCGGCATCTACCAAGGCAGGTCCAGAACACCAGTTCCCGGTAGCCGCCAACCTCGGTTGGCGCCTGGCCGCCCGCTCAGACGTCGGCGTGGGCCAGGGCGTGCAGGCGCCCTTCGCGCAGCTCCAGCACGCGGTCCAGGCGGCGCGCCAGGCTGCGGTCATGGGTCACCAGCACCAGGCTGGTATGCCGGGCGCGGTTGAGCTCCAGCATCAGGTCGAACACGGTGCCGGCGGTGCGGTCATCCAGGTTGCCGGTGGGCTCGTCGCCGAGCACGCAGGCCGGGTGGTTGACCAGCGCACGCGCCACGGCCGCGCGCTGGCGCTCACCACCGGACAGCTCGCCCGGCTTGTGGTCCAGTCGATGGCCCAGGCCGACCGCTTCCAGCAACGCGGTGGCACGACTGTTCGCCTCGGCCACGGCGGTACCGGCCAGCAGCACCGGCATCATCACGTTTTCCAGCGCGGTGAATTCCGGCAGCAAGTGGTGGAATTGATAGACAAAGCCCAGCGCCTGGTTGCGCAGCAGGCCGCGCGCGGTGTCCGACAGTGCAGACATGCGCTGCCCGGTCACGTAGACCTCGCCCGCAGTCGGAGTATCCAGCCCACCCAGCAGGTGCAGCAGCGTGCTCTTGCCAGCGCCGGAGGCACCGATGATCGCCACCGTCTCGCCAGCGGTGACGGTCAGGCCCAGGCCATCGAACACCGGGGTCTGCATGCGTCCTTCGGCGTAGGTCTTGCCCAGCGCCTCGGCGCGGATCACTTCATCGCCCCGGTTGAAGACCTTATTCATAGCGCAGGGCCTCCGCCGGCTGGGTGCGTGCTGCCCGCCAGGCGGGATACAGGGTGGCAAGGAAGCTCATCAGCAGCGCGACCACCGTGATCGCCACCACATCACCGGTCTGCATGTCAGTCGGCAGGCCGGTGATGTAATACACGTCCTCCGGCATCAGCTTGACGTTGAAGACGCTCTCGATGGCGCCGAGGATGCGCTCCAGGTTGAGGGTCAGGGTGATGCCGCCGATCAGGCCGGCCAAGGTGCCGAAGATGCCGATCAGCGAACCCTGCACCATGAACACCTGCATCACTCCACCCGGGGTCAGGCCCAACGTGCGCAGGATCGCGATGTCGGCCTGCTTGTCGGTCACCAGCATCACCTGCGAGGACACCAGGTTGAACGCACCCATCGCGATGATCAGCGACAGCAGGATGCCCATCACCACCTTCTCCATGCGCAACGAGTGGTACAGGTTGGCGTTCTGCTGGGTCCAGTCGCTTACGCGGTAGGCGCCCCCCAGGGTCTGCGCCAGGTCCACGCCCACTTCCAGCGAACGGTCCATGTCGTGCAGTTTCAGGCGCACGCCGGTGGCGCCGTCACTGCGCAGCACCCGCTCAAGGTCCTGCATGTTGGCAAAGCCGACGCCACGGTCGACCTCGTTGTAGCCCGCCTCGAAGATGCCGCTGACGGTAAAGCGCTTCATCCGTGGCACCGCGCCCGCGGGCGTGCCCTGCACTTCGGCGAAGGTGACCAGCACCTGGTCACCGACGTCCACGCCCAGCCAGAGCGCCAGTTCCTTGCCCAGCAGGAGGTTGAAGCTGCCCGGCTTGAGGCTGTCGTAGCTGCCCTTGGTGACCTTCTGGTCGATCACCGATACCTTCGGCTCCAGCGCCGGGTCGATGCCCTGCACGATCGCGCCCTGCACGCGTGGGCCGCTGATCATCGACTGGATCTCGATGTACGGCGCGGCGCCGGCCACACGCGGGTCCTTGTTGGCCACGTCGACCACGCGCATCCAGTCCGGCATCGGTTCGCCGTCGCGGCTGATGGTCGTATGCGCGGTCATCTGCAGCAGGCGGCTGCGGATTTCCTTCTGGAAACCGCTCATCACTGCCAGGGTGGTGATCAGCACCGTGACGCCGAGCGCGATGCCCAGGATCGATGCCATCGAAATGAAGGAGATGAAGCCGTTGCGGCGCTTGGCGCGCAGGTAGCGCAGGCCAATGGCCACGGGAATGGGTTTGAACATGCAGGCACGCCGGTCAATTCAGCTTATGGTGCCATCGACCGGGGCCTACGGGAAACGCTGCGTGCGGCAACGGCCAGTCGCAGTTCACGTCGCTGGCCGGGATCGAGCACGTCGGGCCAGAACAGCAGGCGCCGACGGCGCCCGTCCTCACGCCACTGCAACAGCTGCCACGGCCCTCGCGCCACCAGACGAGGGGCGTCGATGTCCTGCCCCGCCACCTGCAGCGGCGCCGGTGGCGGCCGCAGGAGCACCGGCACGCGCGGCCGGCGCAGCCGCCAGACCAGCTCGGCCACGCCCACGGCCCAGGCCAACAGCACGACGGGCATCAACAGCTGCGGCGGCAGGTCCGAAGCGCGCAACAGCCAGGGCGCCGCCAGCAGCACCGCCAACTGCGCGCCAGCCTGCAGTCGGGACGGGCGCCACTCAAGGCTTGAGGGCGAGGATCTTCTGCATGAGAGGGATCGCGTTCGCATGCGGACAGGTCTCATAACCCATGAACCAGCGCCACAACTTATCGTCCTCGCAGTCGAGCAGGAACAGGAAAACCTCGCGCTCTTCGGTCGGGGCAGTGCTCCATTCGTGGTCGAGGTAGCGCCCGAACAGCTGGTCCAGCTCACGCATGCCACGCCGGCAACGCCAGCGCAGCTTCTTCAGCAGAACGTCTTCTTCCATTGTGTTTCTCCAGATACAGCAAAGCCACGCATGGCGTGGCTCTACTGGGGTCATGCAGCTACCCGACGCCGTATCAGGCGCGGCGTTCCATCATCAGCTTCTTGATCTCGGCGATCGCCAGCGCCGGGTTCAGGCCCTTCGGGCAGGTCCGCGCGCAGTTCATGATGGTGTGGCAACGGTACAGCTTGAACGGATCTTCCAGATCGTCCAGGCGCGCACCGGTGTCCTCATCGCGCGAGTCGATGATCCAGCGGTAGGCCTGCAGCAGGATCGCCGGGCCCAGGTAACGCTCGCCGTTCCACCAGTAGCTCGGGCAGCTGGTCGAACAGCAGGCGCACAGGATGCACTCATACAGGCCGTCGAGCTTCTTGCGGTCTTCCGGCGACTGCAGGCGCTCACGGTCCGGCGGTGCCGGGGTCTGGGTGCGGATCCACGGCTTGATCGAGGCGTACTGCGCATAGAAGTGGGTCAGATCCGGAACCAGATCCTTGACCACGTTCATGTGCGGCAGCGGGTAGATCGGCACTTCCTTCTTGCCGCAGTCCGAGATGGCTCGGGTGCAGGCCAGGGTATTGGTGCCGTCGATGTTCATCGCGCACGAACCACAGATACCTTCGCGGCACGAGCGGCGGAAGGTCAGGGTCGGGTCGATCTCGTTCTTGATCTTGATCAGGGCGTCCAGGACCATCGGGCCACAGGCGTCCAGATCGACTTCATAGGTATCGGTGCGCGGGTTGCTGTCGTCGTCCGGACTCCAGCGGTAGATCTTGAAGGTGCGCACGTTCTTGCCGCCGTTCTTGACGGGGAAGTGCTTGCCCTTCGTGATCTTGGAATTCTTGGGGAGTGAAAACTCGGCCATGGCTGCTCTCGTTGGCTCAGGCGGCCCGCGCCCGTGGGCGCGGATTGCATGGTAGGCGGGGTCGGATCAGTACACGCGCGGCTTCGGCGGCACTACGGACACGTCGTCGGTCAACGTGTACATGTGCACCGGACGGTAGTCGAAGCTGCACTTGCCCTTCTCGTCGACGCTGACCAGGGTGTGCTTCTGCCAGTTGACGTCGTCGCGGTCCGGATAGTCCTCATGCGCATGCGCGCCGCGGCTTTCCTTGCGCTGTTCGGCCGAATTGATCGTCGCCACCGCATTGAGCAGCAGGTTGTTCAGCTCGTAGGTCTCGATCAGGTCCGAGTTCCAGACCAGCGAACGGTCGGAGACCTTCACGTCCTGGAACGAGTCAAAGATCGTGTCCATCTTCTCGCAGCCTTCCTTCAGTGTCTGGCTGGTGCGGAAGACCGCCGCGTCAGCCTGCATGGTGCGCTGCATGCGATCGCGGATGACCGAGGTCGGGGTATCGCCGTTGGCGTGGCGCAGCTTGTCCAGCAGGCCCAGCGCCTTGTCGCAGGCATCGGCCGCCAGCGGCTTGTGCGCCGCGCCCGGCTTGATGGTCTCGGCGCAGCGGTTGGCCACCGCACGACCGAACACCACCAGGTCCAGCAGCGAGTTCGAGCCCAGGCGGTTGGCGCCGTGCACGGACACACAGGCCGCTTCGCCGATGGCGTACAGGCCCGGCACGACCGCGTTGTCGTTGTCGCCGACCCGCTGCACCACTTCACCGTGGTAGTTGGTCGGGATGCCGCCCATGTTGTAGTGCACGGTCGGGATGACCGGGATCGGCTGCTTGTGCACGTCGACGCCGGCGAAGATGCGGGCGCTCTCGGCGATGCCCGGCAGCTTGTCGTCGATCACGCCCGGGCCCAGGTGGGTCAGGTCGAGCAGGATGTGGTCCTTGTGCTCGCCGACGCCGCGGCCTTCGCGGATCTCGATGGTCATCGAACGGCTGACCACGTCGCGCGAGGCCAGATCCTTGTAATGCGGTGCGTAGCGCTCCATGAAGCGCTCGCCGCTGCTGTTGCGCAGGATGCCGCCTTCACCGCGGACACCCTCGGTGATCAGGCAGCCGGCGCCGTAGATGCCGGTCGGGTGGAACTGCACGAACTCCATGTCCTGCATGGCAAGGCCGGCACGCATGGCCAGGCCGCCACCGTCGCCGGTGCAGGTGTGCGCCGAGGTGGCGCTGAAGTAGGCGCGGCCGTAGCCGCCGGTGGCCAGCACCACGCCCTGGGCGCGGAACAGGTGCAGGGTGCCGTCGGACATGTCCAGCGCCAGCACGCCACGGCAGGCGCCTTCCTCGTCGAAGATCAGGTCGAGCGCGAAGTACTCGATCATGAAGCGTGCATCGTGCTTCAGCGACTGCTGGTACAGGGTGTGCAGCATCGCGTGACCGGTACGGTCGGCCGCCGCGCAGGTACGCTGCGCCGCCGGGCCTTCGCCGTACTTGGTGGTCATGCCACCGAACGGGCGCTGGTAGATCTTGCCCTCGGCGGTACGCGAGAACGGCACGCCGTAGTGCTCGAGCTCGATGATGGCCGGGATGGCCTCACGGCACATGTATTCGATGGCGTCCTGGTCACCCAGCCAGTCCGACCCCTTGATGGTGTCGAAGAAGTGGTAGCGCCAGTCGTCTTCGCCCATGTTGGCGAGTGCGGCCGAGATACCGCCCTGGGCGGCAACGGTGTGCGAACGGGTCGGGAAGACCTTGGTCAGGCACACGGTCTGCAGGCCCTTGGCGGCCAGGCCGAACGTGGCGCGCAGGCCGGCACCGCCGGCGCCGACCACGACCATGTCGTACTTGTGTTCGGTGATCTTGTAAGCGGACATCTAATCTGGATTCCTGTGTAGGTGCCTGGGCTCAGGCAACGCCGAGGGCGATGCGGCCCACCGCAAACACACTGACGATCATGCCGAGCACGGCGACGAACTTCACCGCGGTCTGCAGCACCAGGGCCAGCAGCGATTCGTGGATGTAGTCTTCCAGCACGACCTGCAGGCCGAGCTGGGCGTGCCAGAACATGGCGATCAGCAGGCCGATCAGCGGCACGGCATTCCACGGTTTGGCGATGGCGGCCGTGGCGGTCGCGTAATCCGAGCCCAGCAGGCCCAGCACGAACACCAGGAACCAGATGCCCAGCACCACCAGGGCGGCGGCCGTCAGGCGCTGGTGCACGAAGTGCTCAGTGCCGGTCTTGGCCGAGCCGAGACCGCGCACGCCCTTCAGCGGGGTACGGAACTTGCTCACGCGGCACCTCCGAACAGCACGTAGGCCCACACGGCCAGAGTGATCACCAGGCTGCCGATGACCGACATCCAGCTGCTGCGGATGAAGGTGGCGATACGGAAGCCGATGGCGAAGTCCTGCACGATGTGGCGGATGCCATTGCACAGGTGGTAGGCGAACGACCATGTCCACGCGAACAGGAACACGCGGCCATACCAGGCCCCGGCATGGCCGGTGAAGCAGTTCCAGGACTCGGGCCCCATCATCAGGGCCAACAGGCCTCCGGCGATGATGAGGGCACCAACAGACAGAAAGACGCCAGTGGCTCGATGCAGGATCGAGGTGGCCATCTGAATCTGCCAGCGATACACCTGAAGGTGCGGGGAAAGTGGGCGTTGTCTGGTCGCCATTCGCTGGGCTCGTTGTCTCGGCTGGGCGGCACGCGGCCGCGTTGGCTCAATGCTGATCAGAAATCGATGCAGCGTCCGTTTTTCTCCCAATCGCCGTACCGCACCGGATCTAGTCCGCCGCGGCCGCCGAATTCCTCTGCTTTTTCCTGTTCCACGGGCACGGGTGCCGCGGGGACCAGCGGGGCTTCAGATTCGTCGTCGGGAGTGGGGGTTGTTTGGCCTATCATGTTCGGTCTCGCAACGCACAAATTTTAGACCTCGTTCACGTGCCTGACAACCTGCCCCCTGCTTTCGTCGGATATCCGCGCCTGCCCGGCCATCATCTGCTCAGCCTGCAGGGCGCGGATGCGGCGGTGTTTGCCCATGCCCAGTTCAGCAGCGACGTCACCGCCCTGCCCCTGCGGCACTGGCAATGGAGTGCCTGGTTGAGCGCCAAGGGCCGCACCCTGGCTGTGTTCCAGCTGCTCCGGCTGGCTGATGACCATGTGATGCTGGTGCTGGCTGACGGCGATGCCGATGCGATTGCGTCGCAACTGCAGCGCTTCGTTTTCCGCCGAAAGGTGAAGGTGTTGCTGCGCGACGATCTGGCCGTGGCCGGGGCCTTCACTGCGCCTGAGGCCGCCAGCGGCGCCGCGATTGCGCACACCGCGGGTGATGGCTGGGAGCTGGACCTGGGCAGCGATGCCCTGCCGCGCACCCTGCGCATTGGCAGCGCCGAAGCCTTCGCCGCCGGAAGCGAAGCCGACGAGGCTGCCTTCGCGCTGGCCTGGCGCCAGGCCGACCTCCGCTTCGGGCTGCCGCGCCTGGACGAAAGCCAGCGCGAAGTGTGGACCCCCCAGCAGCTGGGGCTGGATCGCCTGAATGGCTACAGCGTGAAGAAGGGCTGCTACCCGGGACAGGAAATCGTCGCCCGCACCCATTTCCTTGGCAAGGCCAAGCGCGCGGTGCAGTTGCTGCATACCGCAGCGCCAGCACAGGCCGGCGATGGCGTGCAGCAGGATGGCGCGGCACTCGGCACGATCGCCAGCGTGGCCGGCGACCTGGCATTGGCGGTGCTGCCGCTGGACGCCAGCGATGCCGATCTGCAGGTGGGCGACGCCGTGGCGCAGCGCATGCCGCTACTGGATGGGCTGGCGCGCTGAACCTGGCGGCCCTTCATCCACGCATGGCGTGGATCTACTGAACCGCGCGGTGGTGGGTGCGGACCGTTGGTCCGCACCGGATGGGTAGCGCCGGCCGCTGGCCGGCAACCACGCACCCATGGAATGCCGGCCAGCGGCCGGCACTACCGGTTACAGGCGCTCGCCGCTCTCGGCGTTGAAGAAGTGCAGACCCTGCGGGTGGATCGCCACACGGATGTCCTCACCGACGGCCGGCAGCGACTGCGGCGCTACGCGCATGGTCAACGCATGCTGGCCACTGCTGAGGTTGACGAAGATCTCGTTGCCGACCGGCTCGATGCCCTCGATGCGCGCAGTGAATGCATGCGTGTCATCACCACCCGCCGGCTGCAGGTGCTCCGGACGCACACCGACCGCGATCGGCTTCTGCAGCCAGGCCGGATCGATCGTGGCCTGGCCCAGCGGCGCTCGCCACTCACCGTCGACTACGGTCACGCCGCCGGCATCCCCCTGCAGCACGCCACTCAGCACATTCATCGCCGGACTGCCGAGGAAACCTGCCACGAACAGGTTGGCCGGGCGGTCGTACAGCGCCATCGGCGTATCGATCTGCTGGATGATGCCGTCCTTGAGCACCACGATGCGCTGGCCCAGGGTCATCGCTTCGACCTGGTCATGGGTCACATAGATCATCGTGGTGCCGAGCTTGCGGTGCAGCTGTGCGATCTCGGTGCGCACGCTGTGACGCAGCTTGGCATCGAGGTTTGACAGCGGTTCGTCGAGCAGGAATACCGCCGGCTCGCGCACCAGCGCACGGCCCAGCGCCACGCGCTGGCGCTGGCCGCCGGACATCGCCTTGGGCAGCTTGTCCATCATCTCGGTCAGGCCCAGCGTCTGTGCCGCTTCGGCGATGCGCCTGTCGATGGTGGCTTTGTCATGGCCGCGCAGCTTCAGGCCGAAGGCCAGGTTCTCGGCCACGGTCATGTGCGGGTACAACGCGTAGCTCTGGAACACCATCGCGATGTCGCGATCCTTCGGCGCCACATCGTTGACCACGCGATCGCCGATGGTCAGCGTGCCGCCGCTGATCTCTTCCAGGCCGGCCACCATCCGCAGCAGGGTCGACTTGCCACAGCCGGACGGCCCGACCAGCACCATCAGCTCGCCATCGGCGACCTCGAAGCTGGCGTCCTTCACCGCGACCTGGCCGTTGTCATAGACCTTGCGCACACCCTGCAACTGCACTTTTGCCATATCACCTATCCGGTCCGCCCGAAGCCGGGCTGTCTTTTGGGACTGCCTCGGCCCTCCCGATGGCAGTGATGATTGCGCGCCTGCCGCATGGCGGCGAGCACTGCAATCGAATACAGTTGCCCATTCTGCCATGTAAACGTTTTCACGTGGCACTATCCGATGATCGGTGCGCACCGATCTGCGTCGGCGGTTGAACGAAGCTTCCGCCGAGGTAGTGGTTTCGAATGGAACGGTCTTCCGGTGCCCCGGAGAACGCCCCCGACGAACCTCGGACAGGCAGTTGCGCGGATGTCCCCCGAACCCAGCCATGAAGCGATTGACAACGATGTCACCCGGATCTGAAACTCGAGCGATGCACGACACCCTCTTCCTGTTCGGTGCCACAGGTGATCTGGCCCAGCGCTACCTGTTCCCTTCGCTGCTTCGCCTGCTTGGCGACGGCCTGCTGCCGGAGGACTTCCGCATCCGCGCGCTGGCCCTGTCCGGGCATGACACCGAAGCCTTCCATGACATCCTGCGCCCGCGCCTGCAGCAGGCCATGCCGATGGCCACGCAGGAAGACATCGCCGGCCTGTTGCGCCGCATCGACTACCGTTCGGTCGACCTGCGCGATGTCGATTCGGTGGCCGCCGCGGTCTCCGACCTGGTGCACCGCAAGTGCGTCAGCTACCTGGCCATCCCGCCGGGCCTGTACATCTCCACCTGCGAAGGCCTGGCCAAGGGCGGCGCACTGGCCGCACCGGCGCGCCTGATGCTGGAGAAACCGATCGGCAGCGACAGCGAAAGTGCCGAGGAGATCATCTCCACCATCGGCCAGTGGATCGACGAGGACCGCGTGTTCCGCCTCGACCACTACCTGGGCAAGGCGGCTGTGCAGAACCTGATCGCGCTGCGCTTCGGCAACACGCTGCTGGAAGCGGTGTGGAACCGCAACTACATCGAATCGGTGCATATCCTGGTCGCCGAGAGCGAAGGCGTGGACGGCCGCGACGCGTACTACGCCCGTTCCGGCGCGCTGCGCGACATGGTGCAGAGCCATATCCTGCAGCTGCTGTGCATGGTGGCGATGGAACCGCCAGCCTCGCTGGAAGCCGACCGCATCCGCGACGAGAAGGTCAAGGTACTGCGCGCGCTACGCCCGCTCGATGCGAAGCACGCCGCGCGTGACAGCATCCGTGGCCGCTACACGGCCGGCACCATCAACGGCCAGCCGGCCCAGGCCTACCAGCCACCGGAAGGCAGCGACGTGGAAACCTTCGCCGGTGTCACCGCGCACATCGACAACTGGCGCTGGAGCGGCGTGCCGTTCCACCTGGTCACCGGCAAGCGCCTGCCCGAGCGCACTACCCGCGTGGTGGTCACGCTCAAGCCGGTCACCCACTGGCTGTTCGAGCGCCCGCAGCGCGCGCAGGCTGCACCGAACCGCCTGGTGTTCCAGCTGCAGCCGCAGGAGAACATCGAGCTGGGCCTGATGAGCAGCCTGGCCGGCCCGGAATGGGGCGCACTGGAACTGCATCCGCTGGAACTGGAACTGTCGGTGCCAACCGGCCTGCACCGCCGCATCGCTTACGAACGCCTGTTCCTGGATGCCTTCAATGGCAACCACACGCTGTTCGTGCGCGACGACGAAGTGCGCGCCGCGTGGGCCTGGATCGACAGCGTGGCCGATGCCTGGAAGGAGGCCAAGCTGCCGCTGGAACCCTACCCGGCCGGCCAGTGGGGCCCGGGCAACGCAACCGGATTCCTGCCGCAGGGCGTGGACGCGCCCGACAGCGGAGCCTCGGCATGAGTGCCAGCTCGCAGCCGGTGCTGGTCGCCGACATCGGCGGCACCAACGCCCGCTTCGCCCTGGCCGACACCTCGCTGGACACCCCGCTGCTGAAGGACAGCATCCGCGAGTACGCGGTGGCGGAGTTCCCGTCACTGGGCGACGCCGCACGCCACCACCTCGAACAGATCGGCGCCACAGCGAGCCGTGGCGTGTTCGCTGTTGCCGGTCGTGTCGACGGTGACGAAGCGCGCATCACCAACCATCCGTGGGTGATCTCGCGCAGCCGCACCGCCGCGATGCTCGGCTTCGACGAACTACACCTGATCAACGATTTCGCCGCGCAGGCGATGGCGATTTCACTGCTGCAACCGGATGACGTGATCCAGGTGGGTGGCGCCGCCTGGGTACCGGGCAAGCCGGGCCAGCCGCGCAACTACGCGGTGATCGGCCCGGGTACCGGCCTGGGTGTCGGTGGCCTGATCCTGCGCCACGGCCGCTGCTACCCGCTGGAAACCGAAGGCGGCCATGTCAGCTTCCCGCCGGGAACGCCGGAGGAGATCCGCATCCTGGAGATCCTGTCCGAGCAATTCGGACGCGTCTCCAACGAGCGGCTGATCTGTGGCCCCGGCCTGGTCAACATCCATCGCGCCGTGTGCGAGATGGCCGGTATCGACCCCGGCCAACTGCAGCCGGTGGACGTGACCGCGCGTGCCCTGCACGGTGATCCGCAGGCAATGCGCACCGTGGACGTGTTCTGCGCCGTGTTCGGCGCCATCGCCGGTGACCTGGTGCTGACCCAGGGCGCCTGGGACGGCGTGTTCCTGACCGGCGGCCTGACCCCGAAGATGCTTGATTCGCTGCAGCACTCCGGTTTCCGCCAGCGCTTCGAGCACAAGGGCCGCTTCTCTTCGATCATGGCGCGCGTGCCCTCGTTGGCGGTGATGCATCCCCATGCCGGATTGCTGGGCGCCGCCGCCTATGCCACCGACGCCGAACGTGACGCACCAGGAGTTGCCGCATGACCCCCGCTTTCCACGACGACCGCATCGACTTCATCCACCATGGCGATGCCGATGACTGGATCGAGACGGTAGCCGCCGAGATGGCGCAGACCCTCAACCACGACATCAATGAGGTGGGCCGCGCCCGCATCCTGCTGTCCGGCGGCACCACGCCGGCGCCGGTGTACCAGGCACTGGCCGAACTGGACGTGCATTGGGACCGGGTCGAAGTCAGCCTTGCGGACGAGCGCTGGCTGTCGCCGCAGGATCGCGACAGCAACGCCTGGCTGGTGCGCGAGCACCTGCTCAAGCGCGCCGAAGGAGCTCATTTCGATCCGCTGGTGCGGATCGGCAAGCCGTTGCCCGAATGTGTCTACTCCGCCAACCTGCAGGCCCAGCACAGCCAGCCGCCGAGCCTGGTGGCGCTGGGCATGGGCAACGACGGCCATACCGCGTCGCTGTTCCCGGGCTCGAAGGACCTGCCCCGCACACTGGAAAGCACCCTACCCTACGCGGCGCTGGATGCCACAGGATGCCCGGGTGCCAATCAGTGGCCGCTGCGCATCACCCTCACTCCGCACGGCCTGCGCCAGTGTCGCCAGCGTCTGCTGCTGCTGCGTGGCAAGCAGAAGCTGCAGGTGTTGCGCCAGGCGCTGGACAGCAACGACGCCCAGCAGTATCCGATCCTCAACGCGATCAACCTGGACGGCGCGCGCCTGCGCGTCCACTGGGCTGATTGATGTCGGCGGCGGCATGCCGCCGCTTGCCTCTCGCCACCTCGAACGCCGGTAGCCAATGAGCCTCCATCCGCAACTGCACGCCATCACTGAGCGCGTCATCCGCCGCAGCGTCGCCTCGCGCGCCGCCTACCTGGCCGCGATCGACGCCTCACTGCGTGACGGCCCGTTCCGCAGCCGCCTGAGCTGCGGCAACCTCGCCCATGGTTTCGCCGCCTGCGGCGGCACCGACAAGAGCCGCCTGCGCGGCGGCGTGACGCCGAACCTGGGCATCATCACCGCCTACAATGACATGCTGTCGGCGCACCAGCCGTTCGAGACCTATCCGGAACAGATCCGCGAGGTCGCACGCGAACTCGGCGCCACCGCACAGGTGGCTGGCGCGGTACCGGCCATGTGCGACGGCGTCACCCAGGGACGCGGCGGCATGGAACTGTCGCTGTTCTCGCGCGATGTGATCGCTCAGGCGACCGCGATCGGCCTCAGCCACGACATGTTCGACACCACCGTCTACCTCGGCGTGTGCGACAAGATCGTGCCGGGCCTGCTGATCGGTGCGCTGGCCTTCGGTCACCTGCCGGCGGTGTTCGTGCCGGCCGGCCCGATGACCCCGGGCATCCCGAACAAGCAGAAAGCCGAAGTGCGCGAGCGTTACGCTGCCGGTGAAGCCACCCGCGAAGAACTGCTGGAAGCCGAATCCGCGTCATACCACGGCGCCGGCACCTGCACGTTCTACGGCACCGCCAACTCCAACCAGGTACTGCTGGAAGCGATGGGCGTGCAGCTGCCGGGCGCTTCGTTCGTCAATCCGGGCACGCCGCTGCGCGATGCACTGACCCGCGAAGCCACCGAACGTGCGCTGGACATCACCGCGCTGGGCGATGATTTCCGCCCGCTGGGCCGGATCATCGATGAGCGCGCGATCATCAACGCCGTCATCGCGCTGATGGCCACCGGCGGTTCGACCAACCACACCATCCACTGGATCGCGGTGGCCCGTGCAGCCGGCATCGTGTTGACCTGGGACGACTTCGACGAGCTGTCGCAGCTGATTCCGTTGTTGGCCCGTGTCTATCCGAACGGCGACGCCGACGTGAACCGCTTTGCGGCGGCGGGCGGACCGGCATTCGTGTTCGGGGAACTGATCAAGGCGGGCCTGATGCACGGCGACCTGGTCAGCGTGGCGCGCGGCGGCATGGCCGACTATGCACGCGAACCGCAGCTGCGCGACGGCCAGCTGGTCTACCTGCCGGGCCTGGAACGCAGCGCCGACGACGAGGTGGTGCGTGGTGTCGACAATCCGTTCGAACACCAGGGGGGCCTGCGCCTGCTGCGCGGCAACCTCGGCAAGTCGCTGATCAAGCTGTCGGCAGTGAAGCCGCAGTACCGCACGATCGAAGCACCTGCGGTGGTGGTCGATGCACCGCAGGTCTTGAACAAGCTGCATGCGGGCGGCCTGTTGCCGCAGGATTTCGTGGCCGTGGTGCGCTACCAGGGCCCGCGTGCGAACGGCATGCCGGAACTGCATTCATTGGCACCACTGTTGGGCCTGCTGCAGAACCAGGGCCGGCGTGTGGCGCTGGTCACTGATGGCCGACTGTCCGGCGCCTCGGGCAAGATTCCGGCCGCCATCCACGTAACGCCGGAAGCGGCGCGCGGTGGCCCGCTGGCCAAGGTCCGCGAAGGCGACATGATCCGCCTCGATGGCGAGGCCGGCACGCTGGAAGTGCTGGTGGATGCGGCCGAATGGGCGGCACGTCCGTTGGCACCGAACACCGCGCCGGCAGCGCACGACCTGGGCCGCAATCTGTTCGCGATCAACCGGCGCGTGGTGGGTCCGGCCGACCAGGGCGCGATTTCGATTTCGTGCGGGCCGGCGGCGGCCGATGGTGGGCCGTGGGATTACGACGCGGAGTATGAGCTTGGGCACGATGCGGCGGCTGCAGCGGCACCACATGAGGCGAAGGACGCCTGAGGATTGAAGAGCGTTGCGGGTTTGTTGCGGCGGTGAGTTTGCTGGTGGCGGCGGAGGGCAGGCCGTCGCCAGGACACGCCGTAAATACGTCCCTGTAGGCTCGGTCGCGCCATCCATGGCGCGAACGGTCCTGGCGACGGCCTGCCCTCCTCCGCATCACAGTTTCCGGCGCCGATACGCCGCGAAGTGATCACTGAAAATCAAATTCGAAAGCAAAGGCAGAAGCAGAGCTATGGGTATCGAACAACATCAGGTGAAGGCGGCGGAGCTGTTGCATGCGGCGGGCATCCTGCCGGTGGTGACGATTCATACGCTGGACCAGGCGCGCGCGGTCAGTGCGGCGCTGCTGGAAGGTGGTTTGCCGGCGATCGAGCTGACGCTGCGCACACCGGTGGCGATGGAAGCGCTGGCAATGCTCAAGCGTGAGCTGCCGGACGTGGTGGTGGGTGCCGGGACGGTGCTGACCGTGGAGCAGATGCAGCAATCGATCGATGCGGGTGCGGACTTCCTGGTGACGCCAGGTACGCCGCCGGTACTGGCCGACGCATTGGCCGCCGCGCCGCTGCCGGTGGTGCCGGGTGCGGCGACGCCGACCGAGCTGCTGTCGCTGCATGCGCGCGGTTTCCGTGTGTGCAAGCTGTTCCCGGCCACCGCCGTGGGCGGACTGGCGATGATCAAGGGCGTGGCCGGTCCGATCGCCGATCTCAAGCTGTGCCCGACTGGTGGCATCACCGAAAACACCGCCGCCGAGTACCTCGAGCAGAAGAACGTGGTCTGCATCGGTGGTTCGTGGATGGTGCCGGGCAACTGGATCGACGCCGGCCAGTGGGACAAGGTGCGCGAAAGCGCCGCCCAGGCCGCGAAGATCGTCAAGCGCGTACGCGGCCACTGAAGCGCTATGGGGTCAGAGCCCTTTCCCGCCGGGAAAGGGATCCGACCCCAGGCTACGAGCGCGCAAAGCGCGCGACCCGCTCCCGCTCTTCAATCTTCATTCCGCGGTGGCGGCGCACGGAAACTGTCCGTGGCCGGGCGGATGGGTTGTGCAGGGGCGTGAGCCGCATGGATGCGGCGACCGAGCTTACAGGGACGTACTTGCAGCGCCCCCTGTACAACCCATCCGCCCGGCCATGCCCCAGAATCCAACCGCACTACCACCGCGAGGGGCTCAGCCGTTGGCCGAAATCCTTACAGCGGCCGCGCCGGATCCACCAGCCCGTACTGGCTGGCCATGCGCGCCAGCGCGATGTTGTCGTGGATACCCATCTTCTCGAACAACCGCGCTTTGTGCGTGTTCACCGTCTTCGCACTCAGGCTCAGGCGCCGCGCGATGTCTTCCTGGCGCAGGCCCTGGGTCAACAGCAGCGCCACTTCCAGTTCACGCGGGGACAGACTGTCGAACGGCGAGCCATTGCCTTCCACCGTCGACAGCGCCAGGTTCTGCGCGATGCTGGTGCCCAGGTAGCGACGGCCAACGGCGACGTCGCGCACCGCACGCAGCAGCTCCTGCGCATCGCAGCCCTTGCCGATGTAGCCAGCGGCACCCGCTTCCAGCAGCCGCTTCGGCAGCGGGCCATCCTCCAGCACCGACACGATCACCACCCGGATGTTGCGGTGGCTGCGGACGATGCGCTCGGTCACTTCCATGCCGCTGACACCGGGCAGATGCAGGTCGCACAGCACTACGTCCGGCAGCAGCTGGCGGACTTCGCGCAGCGCGTCTTCGCCGGTCTCCGCTTCGCCCACCACCTCGATGTCGGTTTCCCCCGACAAGATCATCTTCATCCCGGTGCGGACCAGCGCGTGGTCATCCACCAGGTAGACTCGAATCGTCATTCACGAACCTCTTCGAATGCGGCCATTGCAGGTCAAGCTAGGCAGGGCGCCGATACCCCTGCAAGCGCGTTCGCGATGCGGGCCAGGCGTTCTGCCTTGCGCATCACAGTACCGCGCGTTGTGCTTGCCCCCTGTCTTGCAGAACCTGCTGCAACGAAACAACTCATCTATTACGTAGACGCCCCGGAAGGGCCATCCACGTCAATCCCCCTGTGCTGATGCTTCGCTGGCCCTCGCTGGCGGCGAATCGTGACGTCGCCAAGGATGCCGGCGACTGAACATGACCAGGTAGCACCCTACCACCCAAACCAGCGCGGCACACCATCCGGCCAGGATGTCGGAGGGGTAATGCACCCCCAGGTAGACCCGCGAAACGCTGACCAGCAGGCTGAACGCGGGGGCCAGCAGCAGCACCGGCCAGCGCCAGCGGGTGTTCCAGGCCAACAGCACCAGGGTCACCGCCAGGGTCATCGAGCCCATCGCATGGCCGCTGGGGAAGCTGAATGTCGATTCCGGCGCGATCGACTCCCACAGGCTGGGACGCTGGCGCTGGAAGAAATGCTTGCTGCCCATGTTCAGCAGCGCCGAACCCACGAAGCTGACCGCCACGAAGGTGGCCTCGCGCCAGCGCCGGTAACCCAGCAGGACGCCGATGATCAGCACGTCGGCCGGAATCAGGAACCACTCGTAGCCCAGCTTGGAGATGAGCACGAAACAGCGGTCCAGCCACGGCGAATGCAGGCCATGCATCTGCCACAGCAGGGGCGCGTCGAAATGGAACGATTCAAACTCGTGCACTTCGTCGGCGAGGGCGACGAAGCCGGCCAGCGGCAGCAGCACGCCACCGAACAGCAGGACCAGCCGCCAGGCATTGCGCGCCATCCAGTGGCGGAAACCGGAAGCAGACTCCGGCGCAGCGAGGATCGCGGGCTTATCCGGCGCTTCGGACATAGTTGTGTTCGACGTAATCGTCGATCAGTGCGACGAACTCCTGGGCGATGTTGTCGCCGCGCAGGGTCACCTTCTTCTCGCCATCGACGAACACCGGAGCCGCCGGCGTTTCGCCGGTGCCCGGCAGCGAGATGCCGATGTTGGCATGCCGCGATTCACCCGGACCGTTCACGATGCAGCCCATCACCGCCAGGGTCATGTTCTCCGCGCCCGGATGGTGGATCTTCCACAACGGCATCTTCTCGCGCACGTGGTTCTGTACCACCTTGGCCAGTTCCTGGAAGAACTCGGAGGTGGTACGGCCGCAGCCCGGGCAGGCCGTGACCAGTGGCGTGAACGCACGTTGGCCGGTGGTCTGCAGCAGTTCCTGGGCGACGATCACCTCCTGCGTTCGCGACTGGCCCGGTTCGGGGGTCAGCGAGATGCGGATGGTGTCACCGATGCCTTCCTGCAGCAGCACGCTCAGCGCCGCCGCCGAAGCCACGATGCCCTTGCTGCCGATACCGGCCTCGGTCAGGCCCAGGTGCAGGGCGAAATCGGAGCGCTGGGCCAGGTCGCGGTACACCGCGATCAGTTCCTGCACACCACTGACCTTGGCCGACAGCACGATGCGATCTCGCGGCAGGCCGATTTCCACCGCCTGCTCGGCCGAATCCAGCGCCGAGCGGATCAGCGCTTCGCGCAGCACGCGGCCTGCGTCCCAGGGCTGTTCACGGTGGTTGTTCTCATCCATCAGCTTCGCCGCCAGGGCCTGGTCCAGCGAGCCCCAGTTGGCACCGATGCGTACCGGCTTGTTGTAGCGGATGGCGAACTCGATCAGCTGGGCGAACTGCAGGTCCTTCTTCTTGCCGAAGCCGACGTTGCCCGGATTGATGCGGTACTTGGCCAGCGCTTCGGCGCACGCCGGTTCGGCGGTCAGCAGCTGGTGGCCGTTGTAGTGGAAGTCACCGATCAGCGGCACGTCGATGCCCATCATCGCCAGCTTGTCGACAATGCGCGGGATCGCTGCGGCGGCTTCAACGGTGTTGACGGTCAGCCGCACCATTTCCGAACCGGCCCGCCACAATTCGGCCACCTGCTTCACGCTGGAGGCCACGTCGGAGGTATCGGTATTGGTCATCGACTGCACCACCACCGGCTTGCCTCCGCCTACGGTGACCCCGCCGATCTGCACGGCATGGGTCTGGCGGCGGGACCAGGCGGTGGCATCGGAGGGCGGAGTCGGGCGGGTAACGGCGTCGTGCATGGGCGCATTCTAGCGCCCGGCCCCGCATTCCGGGTGACTCGCATTCAGCCGGCGGCACGTCTGCGGCCGATTGTCGCAGGCACGCCCGCGCGCGAACGCATACGATGAGCGTGAATGACCGGTCCCGACGCCCCGTTTCTCCGTACCCTGTGCAGCCTGCGCTGGCTTGCCGTAGGCGGCCAGGCCGCGACCATCCTGGTGGCCACCTGGGTGCTGGGCCTGCCGTTGCCGCAGCTGCCCTTGTGGGCCGGCGTGGCCGTGCTGGCACTGTTCAACATCTACACCCAGCTGCGCCCGGAAGCGGCCGATACCGTGCCATTGACCGCCTTCGGGCACATCCTGGTGGATGTGATCATCCTGACCTGGATGGTGGGCTGGAGCGGCGGTATGGCCAACCCGTTCAGTTCGCTGTTCCTGATCCTGATCGCGCTGGCCGCGTTCGCCCTGCCCCTGCGCTGGGCGCTGGCGGTCGCCCTGGCCTGCCTGCTCGGCTACGCGGCCAGCGGCCTGTTCGGCCAGCCACTGCCGGACGGCTATTTCCGCGCACAGGACCTCAACCGCTGGGGCGTGGTCGCCAACTTCCTGATTTCCGCCGCAGTCGTGCTGACCTTCTCCACCCGGCTGGCACTGGCCCTGCGCCAGCGCGAGCTGGAACTGTCGGCACTGCGCGAGCGCTTCGCCCGCAATGAGGGCATCGTCGCCCTGGCCACGCATGCCGCGTCGGTGGCGCATGAACTGAACACACCACTGGCAACCATGACCCTGCTTGCCGACGACGTGGCCGAGCGCAGCGAAGAACCCGAAGTGCGCGAAGACATGGAAACCCTGCGGGAACTGCTGGTGCAGTGTCGTGAGCGGGTGCTGGCGCTGGCCGCACCCGCTTCGACCGATGCGCCCGGACGCAGCCACTCCAGTGCACAGCAGGTGCTCGAGCAATGGCGTCTGGTGCGGCCGACCATCGATCTGCATCGCAACGACGATGCGCCGCTGCGGCTGCCGCTGGATCCGGGCGTGGGCCACCTGCTGATGGTCCTGCTGAACAATGCCGCCGATGCCGGCGAACAGGCCGGCCGGCCGCGCGTGGACCTGGACCTGCGCATCGAGGGCGACACTCTGATCGGCGAAGTCCGCGACTACGGGCACGGATTCAACGCGCGCGCCGCGGTGCTGCCGGGCAAGCTGTTCGGCAGCAGCAAGAGCGAGGGCATGGGCGTCGGCCTGGCCCTGTCCCATGCCACCATCGAACGCCTCGACGGCGAGATGTGGATGCGCCCGGCCCAAGGGGCCGGCAGCCGCGTCGGCTTCCGCCTGCCGCTGGCCCCACGCGAGGACACCCCATGAGCCTTCACCCCTCCCCCCTCGGCCTGCTGGTCGACGACGACGAGCTGTACCTGCGCACCCTGCAACGCAGCCTGGCCCGCAAGGGGCTGGAAACACAGACCGCCCAGGATGCCGCCAGCGCGCTGGCACTGGCACGTCAGCAGCCACCCGCGTTCGCACTGATCGACCTGAAGCTGGGCAGCGACTCTGGACTGGCACTGATCCAGCCGCTGCGTGCATTGCGCGCGGACATGCGGATCCTGCTGGTGACCGGCTATGCCAGCATCGCCACCGCAGTGGAGGCGATCAAGCTGGGTGCGGATGACTACCTGCCGAAACCGGCTACGGTGCCGATGATCCTGCGTGCACTGGGCGAGGAAGACGACGGCCCGGCCGATGAGGGCGAAATGGAAGTGCCCGACGCGATGACGCCGATCAGTCGCCTGCAGTGGGAACACATCCAGCAGGCGATGCATGAAACCGGCGGCAACGTCTCGGCCGCCGCGCGCCTGCTCGGCATGCACCGGCGCTCGCTGCAGCGCAAGCTGGCCAAGCGCCCAAGCCCGGAACGCGATCCGAGCCGGTGAGACGCCATGCCGTTCAGCGGTGGTGCCGGCCGCTGGCCGGCAACCTCATGAACCGTGGGTGCATCGCCGGAATGCCGGCCAGCGGCCGGCACTACCAGGGCCTCAGCGCTTCAGCTGCGCCAGGATCTCGCGGGTCATCGGATCGGCAATCGCCACGTCCTCGCCCTGCAGCGCCGGCAGCAGACCGCTGGCCAGCTGCTTGCCCAGCTCGACACCGAACTGGTCGAAGGCGTTGATGTTCCAGACCACCGACTGCACGTACACAGCATGCTCGTACATCGCGATCAACGCACCCAGTGCCTGCGGCGTCAGCGCATCGAGCAGGATCAGCGTGCTCGGGCGACCACCCGGGTAGTCGCGGTGCGGGTCATCGCTGCGCTGGCCGTTGGCCAGCGCCTCGGTCTGCGCCAGCAGGTTGGCCAGCAATGCCTGGTGGTTGACCGTATACGGATCATCGTTGCGCACGCAGCCGATGAAATCGGCCGGAATGATGCTGGTGCCCTGGTGCAGCGCCTGGAAGAAACTGTGCTGCACGTCGGTGCCCGCCCCGCCCCACCACACCGGCACGGTATCGGTGGTGACTGGCTGGCCATCGCGCTGCACGCGCTTGCCCAGGCTCTCCATCACCAGCTGCTGCAGGTAGGCCGGCAGCAGTGCCAGACGCTGGTCGTAGGTCATCACCGCATGCGTGGCATAGCCGAGCAGATTGCGGTTCCAGATGTCGGTCAAGGCGTGCAGCACCGGCAGGTTGCGCTCCAGCGGTGCATCCAGCGCATGCGCGTCCATCTGCGCGGCACCTTCAAGCAACTGCTCGAAACGCTCGAAACCGATCGCCAGCGCGATCGGGAAACCGACCGCGGACCACAGCGAATAGCGCCCGCCCACCCAGTCCCACATCGGCAGCACGCGCTCGGCGGCGATGGCAAAAGCCTTGGCGGCACGTTCCGGATTGGCACTGACCGCGTACAGACGATCGCTGCCGCCCAGCCAGTCATGCAGGATCTGCCCATTGAGCAGCGTTTCCTGGGTGCCGAAGGTCTTGGAGATCAGGATGCCGGCAGTGCTGGCCGGATCCAGCGTGGCCAGCGTGCGCTGCATGGCGGCGCCGTCCACGTTCGACACGAAATGCACGCGCAGGCGCGCACCGGTGACCGGGCGCAGCGCATCGGCGACCAGGCGCGGGCCAAGATCGGAACCACCGATGCCGACGCTGACCACATCGGTCACGCCGCTGTCTTCCAGCGCGCGCACCAGCACGCCCATGCGCTGGCGGATTTCGCGCGCGGTGGCATAGGCCTCGGCCGCCACCGGCGCATCGACCACATCACCACGCAGCGCGGTGTGCAGCGCAGCGCGGCCTTCGGTCAGGTTGACCTGCTCACCCCGGAACAGGCGGGTGATGGCGCCGCCGACATCACGGTCGGCGGCCAGCGCCAGCAACGCCTGCAGCGCCGCGGCATCGTATTTCTGCCGGGCGAAGTTGACATACAACGGACCGACCCGCAGCGCCAGGTCCTGCACGCGGCCAGGTTCGGCGGCGAGCAGGCTGGGAATGCTTGCGCCCTTCAGGCGCTGGGCGTGGGAATGCAGCGAGTCGAATCCGTTGTTCGTTGTCATGCGGCCTGGGTCGGGATCGTGTCGTTGGTGTGGGTGATCTGGTTGCTGCCATCAACGTACACCAGCTTCGGCTTGAAGCTGTCGGCTTCCTGCTCGGTCATGCTGGCGAACGCGGCGATGATGATGATGTCACCGACCTGCACGTGGCGCGCGGCGCCACCGTTGAGCGAGACAACGCCGCTGCCGGCTTCGGCGCGGATGGCATAGGTCGAGAAGCGCGCGCCGTTGGTCACGTCCCAGATGTGCACCTGCTCGAACTCGCGGATGCCGGTGGCAGCCAGCAGGTTGTCATCGATGGCGATCGAGCCTTCGTAGTTCAGCTCGGAATGGGTGACGGTGGCGCGGTGAATCTTGGTCTTGAGCAGGGACAGGTGCATGGGGGCGCTGCAACGGCAAAGGAAAGAGCGGATTCTAGCACCCGCTCGGCCGTCGTCAGGGGCCTTCGGCAGGATGCTGAAGGCCGTTCAGCCGTCCTCGCCCGACCGCGCCGGCGAGGCCGTGCTTGACGTGCCGTCCAGCGACAGGCGGAACGCCGCATGGAAGGCCCATCCGGCGACCGCGCCGAAGCCACCGGCGGCCAGCACCGTCATGCCGTAACTGATCACATCGAACGTATCGACATAGCGCAGGCGCTGCAGCAGAGGCCCTTGGGTTTCCCCCGGCCAGGCGCAGGTGGCCATCGCCAGCGCGCCCAGGCCGAAACCCAGCAGCACGAAACCGATCCGGCGCAGTCGCTGCTGAGACTGCTGGATGAGGGCCATTGGCAGCAGCACGGCGATGGCGTTGCAGATCGCCAGCACGAACATCAAGCCGCCACCGATCAGTGCCGGCACCGGCGTACGCCCGAGGTCCAATGCGAACAGCAGGCCGCCGAACAACTGGGCCGGCAGCATGCCGGCGGCCAGCACGGCGAGGATCGATGCCTGGGCAAGGCGGCCGGCGCCAGTCGTGGGGGTATTCATTTCCGGCCTCCCCTCCGTGGGATGGTGAGAGGCGCCCGTTGCGGGCGCCCTGGAGCCGCAAGCGGCTCAGAACTCCAGGTTGTCGATCAGGCGTGTCGTACCCAGGCGGGCAGCGATCAGTGCCACCCGGCCACCGCCATCGAAGGTCGGCTCGGCCAGCTCCGGGGTACGCAGCACGGCGTAGTCCACCTGGAAACCGGCGGCCTGCAGCGCGGCGGTGGCGTCGGCCTCGATCTGCGCGCGCGGCTGGCCGGCCACATACCCCTCGCGCATGCCCAACAGGGAGCGGTGGATCGTGGTTGCAAGCGGTCGCTGTTCAGCACTCAGGTACTGGTTGCGCGAACTCTTGGCCAGGCCATCCTCTTCGCGCACGATCTCCGCACCGACAATCTGGATCGGGAACGAAAGCTCGGCCACCATCTGCCGGATCACCGCCAGCTGCTGGTAGTCCTTGCGACCGAACACGGCCACGTCCGGCTGCACCTGCAGGAACAGGCGTGCCACCACCGTGCAGACGCCATCGAAGTGACCCGGTCGGCTGGCACCCTCCAGCACCTCACTGACACCCGGTGCGTGCATGCGCGTGGTCTTGTCCACGCCCAACGGGTACATCGCCTCCACGCTGGGCAGCCACACCGCATCGCAGCCGGCCTGCTCCAGCCCAGCCACGTCGGCCTCGGGCGTGCGCGGGTAGCGGCTGAAGTCTTCATTCGGCCCGAACTGGGTCGGGTTGACGAAGATGCTCGCCACCACCTTGTCGGCGTACTGGCGGGCCAGGGTCACCAGCGAATGGTGACCACCATGCAGGTTGCCCATGGTCGGCACCAGCGCCACGCGCAGGCCCTCGCGCTTCCATTGGGCAATCTGCTCGCGCAGCGCGCCGAGCTCGTTGAAGGTCTGGATCATTGGGCGTAGGCGTGCTGTTCGTCGGGGAAGCTGCCGTCGCGCACGGCGTCGGCGAAGGCGCGGGTGGCACCGGCCACTGAACCGCCTTCGGCCAGGAAGTCCTTGACGAACTTCGGGCGCCGGTGGCCGCTGTCCAGACCGAGGAAATCATGCAGCACCAGCACCTGGCCATCGCACTGCGGGCCGGCACCGATGCCGATGGTCGGCACATCCACCGCAGCGGTGACATCGGCAGCAACCGGACTCGGCAGGCATTCCAGCACGATCAGGGTGGCGCCAGCGGCGGCCACCGCCTTGGCATCCTCCATCAACTGGCGCGCGGCATCGCCACGGCCCTGGACCTTGAATCCGCCCAGGCGCAGCACCGACTGCGGCGTCAGGCCCAGGTGCGAGCAGACCGGAATCTCACGTTCCACCAGGTAACGGATGATGTCGACCTTGAAACCGGCCCCTTCGATCTTGACCATCTCGGCGCCAGCCTGCAGCAGCTGCAGCGAGGCATCCAGCGCACGTTCCGGGGTGGCATCGGCGCCGAACGGCAGGTCCGCCACCAACAACGCACGCTGCAGCACGCGGGCCACCGCGCGGGTGTGATAGACCATGTCGGCCACGGTCACCGGCAGGGTCGATTCATGGCCCTGCACGACCATGCCCAGCGAATCGCCGATCAGGATCAGGTCAACGCCGTTTGCGTCGAAAGTGCGGGCAAAGCCAGCGTCGTAGGCGGTCAACATGACCAGCTTCTGGCCATTGCGCTTGGCCTCGGCCAGGGCGGGAACGGTCCAGGGCTTGCTGTCTGCGTGGGTGCTCATGTGCTGATAACCGGGGGAGATAACCTCAGCATTATCACCCGATCGGCGCGATCCCGCAGGTATCCACCCGCATTACAGCATCCCGCACGCGACCCTGGCCAGGAATTGTCAGTTCCGGCGCGATTTCGGCCAACGGCACCAGCACGAAGGCGCGCTCATGCAGGTATGGATGTGGCACCTGCAGGCCGGGCTGGTCGATCACCTGCGCGCCATACAGCAACAGGTCCAGGTCGAGCGCACGCGGGCCCCAGTGCAGTGCCGGATCACGCACGCGGCCGAAGCGCTGCTCCAGTGCCAGCATCGCCTGCAGCAGCTCGTCGGCCGACAGCAGGGTTTCGACCGCGGCCACCGCGTTGACGAACGGCGGCTGGTCTTCATTGCCCCAGGCCGGCGTCGCGTACAGGCGCGAGGCCTGGCACAGGCGCGTTGCGGGCAGCCCGTCCAGCGCGGTCATCGCCGCGCCGACGGTGGCGGCCGCGTCGCCGAGGTTGGCGCCGAGGCCGATCCAGGCAAGGGTCATCGCTTACTCGCCAGCCGCACCAGCCGGGGCGCCCGGACGACGACGGCGGCGGCGGCGCTTGCGCGGTGCCCCACTTTCGTCATCACCGTCTTCGCTGTGCATCGTCTCCAGCGACGACTCCAGCTCGCGACCGGACTGCGCCTGTGCCTCGCGCCAGAACGCGACATCGGCTTCGTGCTCGGCCGAGGCCACCTGGCGCAGGCTGAGGAAGTCGAAGGCGGCACGGAAGCGCGGATGGGTCAGGGTGCGGAACACGCGCTTGCGCTGGCGCGAGCCGAAGCGCGACTGCAGCAGCCAGATTTCCTGCATCGGCAGCGAGAAGCGGCGCGGCAGTGCGATGGTGCTCAGCTGCTGCACGGTGACGCGGTCGGCGGCACGACGCTGCGCCTCCTCCGGTGCCACCCCCTGTTTCAGCAGCGTGGCCTGGGCGCGGCAGAACGCCGGCCACAGCAGCAACGCGAACAGGAACGCCGGTGAGACCGGCTCGTCATTGGCCACGCGGGCATCGGTGTTGGCCAGGCCCTCAACCAACATGCGGCGCAGTGCACCGGTACGGTTGGCCTTCAGCGCCTTGGCGCTTTCCGGGAACAGCACGTCGAGCAGACCGTAGCGCTCCAGGCCTTCGAAGCTGGCCACGCCGTGCCCGGACAGGAACAGCTTGAGCACTTCCTCGAACAGGCGCGCCGGCGCGGCCTCGTTGAGCAGGCCCGCCAGCTGCGGGATCGGCGCGGCGGTACCCGCTTCGATCTGGAAGCCGAGCTTGGCCGCCAGCCGCACCGCGCGCAGCATGCGCACCGGGTCTTCGCGATAACGCTGTTCGGGATCGCCGATCAGCTTCATCAGGCGCGCCTGCACGTCTTCGAAGCCGCCGGTGTAGTCCCGCACCGAGAAGTCCTCGATGGCGTAGTACAGGGCGTTGCAGGTGAAGTCGCGGCGGACGGCGTCGTCTTCGATGGAGCCGTACACGTTGTCGCGCACGAGCATGCCGTTCTCCATCTCGCGGTCGCCGCTGCCGTCATCGCTGTTGGCACGGAACGTGGCGACTTCGATGATCTCGCGGCCGAATACAACGTGGGCCAGGCGGAATCGGCGACCGATCAGTCGGCAGTTGCGGAACAGCTGCTTGACCTGTTCGGGCGTGGCGTCGGTGGCCACGTCGAAATCCTTGGGTTGGCCATTGACCAGCAGGTCACGCACCGCGCCGCCGACAAGGTAGGCGCCGAAGCCGGCATCGCGCAGGCGATAAAGCACGCGCAGGGCGTTCGGGCTGATGTCCTTGCGGGAGATGGTGTGCTGGTCGCGCGGGATGACGCGCAGGCTGATCGGTGATGTAGCAGAGGAAATGATGTTGGCGCTTCCGGTTGAAGTTTCGGGATTGCCCAATGGCATCGAGGTGCATATACTAGCGCTCCTGCCCCGGCAGCGACACAGTTATGCTCCCTTCGTCTAGAGGTTAGGACGTGGCCCTCTCAAGGCTAAAACAGGGGTTCGAGTCCCCTAGGGAGCACCAGTCGCCACCGCAGGAACCGAAAAAGCCCGCCCCGTGCGGGCTTTTTTGTTTTCCGGGGTTTGCAATAGCATCGATCGGCTTGGTCGCTTTGGCGCCTCCCTGTTCCTGCGCGGGAGGGGGCGGGCCACCCTTGCCTGGACACGCAAAAGCCCATCCATGGTGCTCGATGGCGCCATCCTTGGCGCCAACGGTCCAGTCAAGGGTGGCCCGCCCCCTCCTGACAGTTTCCCGCGACGGCGGCCGCAGCCACCCAGACGACGCGCTTCGGAAAATCCGCCGGAACCGCAATGCCTGACGCGAAGGCGGGGCAGCTCAAGCCGGGACCGTTGGCGCCATGGGTTCGGCGCATGCGCCGGACGGGCTGGGCAGGATGCCCAGCCCCGGTCTTGCCGTGTGCGCAGGACAGCGGACACGAGCAAGGCGCCATCGAGCCCCCATGGATGGGTTTACGGCGTGTCCTGGATCGGCGGGCCTGCCACCTCCCCGCAGAACAGGGAGGCGCTGAAAAGGTGAGCAACGTCAGCCTTCCATCTGCTCCAACTCCTTGCCCTTGGTCTCGCGCACGTAGCGGACCACGAAGAAGATCGAGAGGATGGCCGCCACTGTATAGATGCCGTAGGCACCGGCCAGGCCGATGCCGGCCAGCAGCATCGGGAAGGTCACGGTAATCGCGAAGTTCGAGGTCCACTGCGCCGCACCGGCCACCGCCAGCGCCGGGCCCCGGATCTGGTTGGGGAACATCTCGCCCAGCATCACCCACATCACCGGTCCCCAGGACATGTTGAAGAACACCACGTAGGCGTTGGCCGCCACCAGCGCCAGCCGCCCCATGCCATCGGACAGCTGCAGGCGACCGTCGGCCAGGCTGCCACTGGCGAAGGCCACCACCATCAGCACCAGCGCCACCGACATGCCGACCGAGCCGATCCACAACAGCGGCCTGCGGCCGATGCGGTCGATCAACACGACCGTCAACAGGCAGGCGCCGATGCTCAGCGCACCGGACAGCACATTGATCAGCAGCGCATCGCTCTCCGAGAAGCCCACCGCCTGCCACAGCACCGCGCCGTAATAGAACACCACGTTGATGCCGACCAGCTGCTGGAACATGGCCAGGCCGATGCCCACCCAGAGGATCGGCCGCAGCCGGCCGGTGGCCTTGTTGAGCAGATCACTGAAGCGCGGCTTGTGCTGGTCCTGGGCCAGGCTGGCTTCGATCTCGGCCTGCTTGGCCGCGGCCGCGCCCTCGCCGTACAGCCGCGACAACACCGCCCTCGCCTGCGCCTGGCGCCCCTTCAGCACCAGGAAACGCGGACTTTCCGGAATCACCAGCAACAACAACAGGAACAGGGCCGAGGGCAGCGCCTGCATCCAGAACATCCAGCGCCAGGCTTCGTGGCCCAGCCACAGCGGTTCGGTCGAGGCGCCGGCAGCCCGGGCCAGCAGGTAGTTGCTGAGGAAGGCGGCAAACAGGCCGCAGATGATCGCCATCTGCTGCACCGTGGCCAGGCGGCCGCGGTAGCGCGCCGAAGCGACTTCAGCGATGTAGGCCGGCGACATCACACTGGCTGCGCCCACCGCGAAGCCGCCCAGCACGCGGGCCGCGATGAACAGCCAGGAGGCGTGGGCGGCGCCTGCACCCAGCGCCGAGACCAGGAACATCAGCGCCGAGGCGATCAATACGCCGCGACGGCCCAGGCGATCGCCGAGCCAGCCGGCCAGGAAAGCGCCGATGGCGCAGCCCAGCAGCATCGAAGCTACTTCGAAACCCAGTGCGGCCTCGCTGGAGTTGAAGGCCTGACGCAGACCATCGACCGTGCCGTTGATCACACCACTGTCAAACCCGAACAGGAATCCACCGAGGGTGGCCACGCAGCTGATCAGGACGATGAACGCGGTGTTCTCACCGCTGCGGGAGGCAGTGCCGGGCTGGGCGTGGGACATGGACGATCCTGCTGGGAAGGGAGCGCGGCCATCCGAGGGGGCCAGCGCGCCCGGCAGCGTCGCACAGGCCCGCCACGCCGCCAATGGGGGCCACGGTCGCGCCTGCCAGGTGCCCGTTTTCCGCCCAGCGCCGACACCGGGGGCCAACCTGTTCTAGAATTGTCGGGTTCAGGAATCGATCCACCCCCAAGCCCATGCCCTTTGTCGTCACCGAAAACTGCATCAAGTGCAAACACACCGATTGCGTGGAAGTGTGCCCCGTGGATTGCTTCCACGAAGGCCCGAACTTCCTGGTGATCGACCCGGATGAGTGCATCGACTGCACCCTCTGCGAGCCGGAGTGCCCGGTCAATGCGATCTTCCCGGAGGACGATGTCCCCGCCGGCCAGGAAGGCTTCGTCGCCCTCAATGCCGAGCTGTCACGTGCGTGGCCGGTGCTGACCGTGCGCAAGGACCCGCCAGCTGACGCCGGCGAATGGGACGGCAAGCCGGACAAGCTGAAGCTGCTGGAGCGCTGAGAAGCGCGCGCTGCGGCAACAGAAAAGGGCGCCCGGGGCGCCCTTTTCCATTTTCGGTAGGTGCCAACCAAGATCGGCCTCTACCAAAGCGGGCGCGGACCAGGGCCCGCACCCACCCGACCGGCGATTACTGCGCCAGCTTCGCCTTCAGCGCGGCGATCAGCTTCACCGGCGCTTCGGCAGTGGCCGGCAGGCCACGCGGATCGACGGCGGAGATGTAGGCGCCAGCATCCACAGCCACCACCCGGACCAGGAAGTTGCTGCCTTCGTAGGCCACGTCGTACGAGCCCAGCAGCTGTGCGCGGCTGGCGATCGTCACGCCCTGCACGCCTTCCAGCGCGGTGCCGACCTTGGCAAAGGCTTCATCCTTGCCACCGGCAATGGTGAAGCCGGTGTTGCCCACCGCCGGGGCGGCGGCGGCCGGCGCTGCCGGCTTGGTGGCCGAAGCCAGCGTCGGCACCTTGTTGTCACCCGTCGCGTTGGGCAGGTTCAGGTCCGGCGGCACTTCCAGCGGACGCATTTCCGGGGCCAGAGCGTAATCGCCCTTGACGCCACGCTTGAAGCAACCGGTGGTGCCGGCGGCGACGGCCACGGCAAGCAGGGTGTAGGACAGCACGCGGACGGCGGAAACAGATTGACGCATGTGAATCTCCTGGGTCAGACCAAGACGGAAGGTCAGTGGCTGGAAAGGGCTTCGAGGGCGGCGATATCGCCGGCAAGGTGATCAGCGGCCGGATGATGCGCCGCCGACAGCGGCAGCAGCGGCAGTCGCAGGTCATGGCCGATGCCGATACGGCGCAGCAGCGCCTTGACCGGAATCGGGTTCGGTTCGACACCGCAGAAATCGTGGAACGGGTGCAGGCGTGCATCCCAGGACCCGGTGGCTTCGTGGTCGTGCGCGGCCGCCAGCTCGCACATCCGGCGATAGGCGCCCGGCAGCACGTTGGAACCGACGGAGATCAGGCCGTCGACACCGGCCTGGATCGAGCGTGCGGCGGTGCCGTCATCGCCACTCAGCACAGCGAACTGCGGGCTGCGCAGCGCCAGCAGCGCCTGCACACGGCCGGTGTCGCCCACCGCCTCCTTGATGCCGACGATGTTGGGATGGAGGGCCAGTTCGGCCACGGTCTCCGGCTGCATGTCGCAGCCGGTACGGCCAGGCACGTTGTACAGCACGACCGGCAACCCGCCCTGGTCGGCGACGGCACGATAGTGCGCGATCAGGCCGGCCTGGGTGGGTCGCACGTAAGGCGGGGTGACCACCAGCGCGTGGCTGGCGCCAAGCGCGGCAGCGCGTCGGGTCTGCTCGATGGTTTTGGCGGTACCCGACAGGCCGGTGCCGGCCATGACCGGGATGCGGCCGCCGATGCGCTCGACCGCGCTGGCCAGCAGCTGGTCGTACTCGGCATCGGTCAGGGTCGCCGCTTCGCCGGTCGAGCCGGCCACGACAACGCCATGGACGCCACCCTCCAGTTGCAGGTGCAGCAAGCGCTGCCAACCATCGGGATCGAGGGCGCCGTCGGCCCGGAACGGGGTCGCCAGCGCGGTGATGAGGCCGGAAAGGGACAAGGACGTGCTGCTCTTGGCTGTGAAGGGAAACGCCCGCCACGAAAGGCCGGGGGCGACCTGAATGTTACTTGCGGCGCGAAAGCACGGGCAAGTATGCTGGACACCGGTGGATCCCCGCCTCTGGCGGGCATTCAGACTCACGCATGCATTACCCGGAATCGCCTTGACCGACACCACCCCGCGCCCCGCGCCGAGCGAAAACCACCTCCTGATCAACGCCTATACGACGCATCCGGAGTCCCCCCTGCTGTCCGTCACCCGCCGCATCGCCGACAGCGGCTGCAATCTGGTGGACGCGCGCCTGGCCACGGTCGGCCGCGATGTCTCGGTCACCGCCCTGGCCACCGGCTCGTGGGACTCGGTCGCCAAGCTGGAGGCGATGCTGACCCGGCTGGAGCGCGAGGAAGGCTTGAAGCTGGTCTGGTACCGCACGGCGGCCAAGCAGGCACAGTCCAACCTGCTGCCCTACATCGTCGAGGTGATCGCCGCCGACAAGCCGGGGATCCTGTTCCAGCTGGCTGACTTCTTCGACCGCCAGGGCATCACCATCGAGACGCTGCAGAGCACGCGCTACCGCGCGATGCAGACCGGCGCGGAGATGTTCAGTGCGCAGGTCACCATCGGCGTGCCAGCCAACATGCACATCGCCGCGCTGCGCGACGACTTCCTTGAGTTCTGCGACCATCTGAATCTGGACGCGATCATGGACCCGATGAAGTTCTGAATGAATTCCTGATTTTTCGCGCGTCCCTCACGGGCGCGTGGCGTTTCATGCAATTGTCGTAGAAAGAACCCAGGCTCGACAGAAGGACCTCATGAACAACGGCGATACCCTGGACAGCACCACCCTCTCCCTGCCGCTGGCCCTGTCCGGCGGCGACCAGGCCACCCTCGGCGACTACGCCGGCCAGTGGCTGGTGCTGTACTTCTACCCCAAGGACAGCACCCCGGGCTGCACCACCGAAGGCATCGACTTCAACGCGCTGCTGCCGAAGTTCAGGAAGGCGGGCGCCGTCGTGCTGGGCGTCTCGCGCGACTCGGTGAAGTCGCACGACAACTTCTGCGCCAAGCAGGGCTTCAGGTTCCCGCTGGTCAGCGATGGCGACGAGGCGCTGTGCAGCGCCTTCGACGTGATCAGGATGAAGAACATGTACGGCAAGCAGGTCCGTGGCATCGAACGCAGCACCTTCCTGATTTCCCCCGACAGCCGCATCGTGCAGTCCTGGCGCAAGGTCAAGGTCGCCGGCCATGCCGATGCCGTTCTCGAAGAGCTGAAGGCCTCCCAGTCCAAGTGAGTCCCATTGCCCACTGTGTCCGCCATCACCCTGCCCTGCAGCAGGACGTGATGGTTTTTCCCTGTCCGTAACCAGGAATCGACGATGACCCGAGGCAAGCGCATCTACGTGCTGGATACCAACGTGCTGATGCACGATCCCACCGCGCTGTTCAAATTCGAAGAGCACGACGTCTACCTGCCCATGCAGGTGATCGAGGAGCTGGACAACGGCAAGAAGGGCACCTCCGAGGCGAGCCGCAACGCCCGCCAGGTGAGCCGCTTCCTCAACGAGCTGGTGCAGGCCTCGGGCCTGGACAACCTGGCCGACGGCATTCCGCTGCAGCGGCCGCAGGGCCTGCAGCTGCGCGGCAAGCACAGCGCCGGCAAGCTGCGCTTCCAGACCAGTCATTTCGACGCCGGCAAGAGCTTCGGCCAGGTGATCCCGGACAACGCCATCCTCGGCGCGATCCTGGCCCTGAAGGAAGAGACGCCGGAGGTGCCGGTGGTGTTCGTTTCCAAGGACATCAACCTGCGCATCAAGGCCGCCATCGCCGGCATCGTGTCCGAGGACTACGAGAATGACCGCGCACTGGACGATTTCAGCCTGCTCTACACCGGCGCCACCGAACTGCCGGAAGACTTCTGGAAGCGCCATGGCGACGACCTGCGCAGCTGGAGCGACAAGGGCCGCACCCATTACGAAATCCGGGCGCTGGACGGCGAGGAGTGGTACCCGAACCAGTACGTCTACCTGCCCGGCGAAGACGAAGTCGAGCTGCGGGTCAGCCGCGTGGTCGGCGATGGCAAGGTGGTGCTGTCGCTGGTCGATGACTTCCGCCATGGCAGCCATGCCGTGTGGGGCATCAGCGCGCGCAACCGCGAGCAGAACTTCGCACTCAACGCGCTGATGGACCCGGAGATCGACTTCGTCACCCTGCTCGGCACCGCCGGTACCGGCAAGACCCTGCTGGCGCTGGCCGCCGGCCTGGCACAGACGATGGACCAGCAGCGCTACCGCGAGATCATCATGACCCGCGCCACGGTCAGCGTCGGCGAGGACATCGGTTTCCTGCCCGGCACCGAGGAGGAAAAGATGACGCCGTGGATGGGCGCGCTGACCGACAACCTGGAAGTGCTGACGCACAACCAGGAAGGCGGCACCTGGGGCCGCCAGGCCACCAACGACCTGCTCGCCAGCCGCATCAAGATCCGCTCGATGAACTTCATGCGCGGGCGCACCTTCCTGTCGCGCTACCTGATCCTGGACGAGGCGCAGAACCTCACGCCCAAGCAGATGAAAACGCTGATCACCCGTGCCGGCCCCGGCACCAAGATCGTCTGCCTGGGCAACGTCGAGCAGATCGACACCCCCTACCTGACCGAGACCACCTCGGGCCTGACCTACGCGGTGGATCGCTTCAAGAACTGGCCGCACAGCGCGCACATCACCCTGCGCCGTGGCGAACGCTCGCGCCTGGCCGATTACGCTTCGGAGGTGTTGTGAACCGCCGCACCCGCCTGTTGCTGCCGACGACGGCGATTGCCCTCGCCGTCGTGCTCGGCGCCTGCACCACCACGCGTGGCCCGGCCAGCGTGCCGACCACCGAACGCACGGGCCAGTCCTGGGTGGTCACCCGTCCGATCATCGCCGCGCAGGTGCTCGACACCTGCTCGCGCGCCAGTCCCGGCCGCGAGGCCGGGCGGGTCTCGGGTTACTGGGCACCCAGCCGGCAGCAGGTCGACCAGCTGGAGGCGAAGCTGTCGTCGCTGGAAACACAGGTACCGAAGGTGCTGGACTTCGACCGCCAGTACGTCGGCATCGAAAGCGCCGGCAAGCGACTGATCTACATCAATGCCTTCCACCTGCCCGACGACAGCGGCATCAACCCGGCCCGTGAAGCGATCCGCGTCTGCGATGGCGGCGCGCAGTTCTGGGGCGCGGTGTTCGATCCGTCCAGCAACACCTTCAGCGAGCTGCAGTTCAACGGCGGCCTCGGCGGGCCCTGAGGGGCCCGTCGATGGGAATCCGTCTGCCCACCTGGGTCTGGATCGGCGCGGTGGCGCTGTCCTGCGTGGCTGGCATGGTGAACGTGGTCGGGTTCCTCGGCTTCGAGCACCAGGCGGTCAGCCACATGACCGGCAGCACCAGCCAGCTGGGCATGGCGCTGGCGCAGGGTGACTGGCGCGCGGTCGGCCATCTGTGGGGGCTGCTGATCGCCTTCTCGCTGGGGGCAATGCTCAGTGGCCTGCTGATCCAGGACAGCACCCTGCAACTGGGGCGTCGCTACGGCGTGGCGCTGGCGCTGGAGTCGGCACTGCTGCTGGTGGCCATTCCGCTGTTCGAACAGCAGCAGATCTGGGGCGCGCTGGCCGCCGCGATGGCCTGCGGCCTGCAGAACGCCATGGCCACCACCTTCAGCGGCGCGGTGGTGCGCACCACCCATCTCAGCGGCATGTTCACCGACCTGGGCATCGGCCTGGGCCACCTGCTGCGCGGATTGCCGCTGCAGGTACGGCGATTGACCCTCAGCGGACTGATCATCAGCGGCTTCCTCGCCGGCGGCGTCATCGGCGCCTGGCTGTTCGTGCGCTGGCAGTACGACGCCCTGCTCGCCCCCGCCCTGCTGACCGGTCTGACCGGGCTGGGCTATGTGGTGTACCAGCTGTGGGCACGTTGGCGGCGATGAGGGTCGTGCTCCGGGGTCAGATCCCTTTTCCGCAGAAGGAGGGATCTGACCCCGTCTAACGGATCAAAGGCATCCACGCATGGCGTGGATCTACCCGCGCATGCGGGACCACGGCACAATCGCAGGATGAGCCCGACCACTCCCGTTTCCGCCCTCACCATCGCCGGCTCCGACTCCGGTGGTGGCGCAGGCATCCAGGCCGACCTGAAAGCCTTCGCCGCGCATCGCGTGCATGGTCTTTCGGCGATCGCCGCGCTGACCGCACAGAACACCCGCGGCGTCATCGCCGTGCATGTCCCACCGATCGACTTCCTGCGTGCACAGCTGGAGGCCTGCTTCGACGACTTCGACATCCATGCCGTGAAGCTTGGCATGCTGGCCAACGCCGAGGTCATCAACGCTGTCGCAGACGCGCTGGAGCGCCATCGGCCGCCGCATGTGGTGCTGGACCCGGTGATGGTTGCCACCAGTGGCGCACGCCTGCTTGAAGACAGCGCACTGCAGGCGATGCGCGAGCGCTTGATCCCGCTGGCCACGCTGATCACCCCGAACACTCCTGAAGCGGAACTGCTGGTGGGCCGGAACATCGGCGACGGCGAAGACGCAGAACGGGCCGCCTCCGCCCTGCTCGACCTCGGTGCCGGCGCGGTGCTGCTCAAGGGCGGACATCTGCATGAGGGCACTCGCGTGATCGACCGTTACTTCGACGGCGTCAGCAGCGAAGAATTCATCCACGCCCGCCTGCCGCTGGATGCGCACGGCACCGGCTGCACGCTGGCCTCGGCCATCGCCGCGCAGCTGTGCAACGGCCTGAGCCTGGCCAACGCCTGCGAAGCCGGCATCGACTACGTTGCACGCGGGCTGCAGCAAGGCTACGCGCCGGGCCGCAGCGAGGTGCTGGTGCTCGACCATTTCGGCGCGGCACCGCACGCATGACGCTGACACCCAGCACCGTTGCCGTGCAGTGCGACGATGGCCACCACTACGAAGTGATCGCCTGCGTGCCCGCACAGCCCATCGCGCGCCTGCTGTGGTTGCCGGCACTGGGCGTGGCCGCACGCCATTACCTGCCGTTGGCACAGGCGCTGGCGGCGAAGGGGATCGCGGTGTACCTGCATGAGTGGCGCGGCAACGGCAGCAGTTCACTGCGGCCGTCGCGCACGCAGGACTGGGGCTATCGCGAAGTACTGGAACAGGATCTGCCGGGCAGCCAGGCCGTGCTGGCCACGGCAGACGAGGAAGCAGGCGCCCTGCCCTGGATCATCGGCGGCCACAGTCTGGGCGGGCAGCTGGCCTGCGTGCATGCCGGCCGCAACCCGCAGCGCTTCAACCGGCTGTGGCTGGCCGCCAGCGGATCACCGTTCTGGCGCGGCTTCCCGCCGCCGCGTGGCTGGCTGCTGCCACTGGTCTACCGCTTCCTGCCGTGGATCGCGCAGCGTCAGGGCGTGCTGCATGGTCGCCGCCTCGGTTTCGGTGGCACGGAGGCGCGCGGACTGATTGCCGACTGGGCGCGCGTGGGGCTGAACAATCACTACGCCGCGGCCGGCATGGACGAGGACCTCGACGCGCAGATGGCGCGCGTGCATGGCAGCGCACAAGCGGTGGTGATGGAACACGACTGGCTGGCACCGACCGGATCGATGCAGACGCTGCTGGCGAAACTGCCGAATGTGGCCGCACAGCTGCGCGTGCTTTCTGCGCAGGAACTGGGCACGCGCGCCGATCATTTCGCCTGGCTGAAGGCCCCGCAGGCCGTGGCTGACAGCTTTTTCATTCAGTTGGGTGAAAATTTTCACAAAACTGTTGACGGTATGCGCCGACATCCGCATAATTCCGCTCCTGTCGCAGGGCGCCCGTAGCTCAGTTGGATAGAGTACCTGGCTACGAACCAGGCGGTCGGGAGTTCGAATCTCTCCGGGCGCACCACTCGACAGGTTTTCAGCATCCGCCGCTGGAAATGCTTTAAAATTTGATTGTGTACCGCGCGCCCGTAGCTCAGTTGGATAGAGTACCTGGCTACGAACCAGGCGGTCGGGAGTTCGAATCTCTCCGGGCGCACCATACACAATCAGCACAACAAGTTTATGTAATTGGCGCCCGTAGCTCAGTTGGATAGAGTACCTGGCTACGAACCAGGCGGTCGGGAGTTCGAATCTCTCCGGGCGCACCATTACACCGAAACAGCAGGCCTCGGCCTGCTGTTTTTTTATGTGTGTTTTTTTGGCAGGGCTACGCCCTGCACCTGCCGAAGCAACGGCCGGAGCAACAGCAACAGCAACAGCTGGCATGGCGTGGGATGGCGGGGCGGTGTCGGAGTGCGGGGACGCCGTGAACCCGTCCCTGGGGGCTTGGCAGCCGCATCCATGCGGCTGACACCCCCCCCGCCCACCCCCCCCCCCCCCTGTCCAATTGCAGCG
>NZ_JBNDKU010000019.1:0-38083 GCF_050435725.1 Stenotrophomonas sp. AN71
TTTTTGGCCTGCCCTGGTGGCCTTCTGGGGGGGGGGGTGGCGGGGGGGGGGGGGGGGGGGGGGGGGGGGGGCGCGCCCCCCCCCCCCCCCCGCGGCCCCCCCCCCCCCCGGGGGGGCCCCCCCGCCCCCGGCACTACCGCAACAGGAATCGCAACAACCCCGCAATCTTCGAATACGGCGGCCGCAGCCGGTCGCTGGCTGCCCAGCGCGACTGCCACAGCACCGGCAGCCGCTTGCTCATCGCATCGAACCCCGCCCGGCCGTGGTACGCACCCATGCCACTGGCGCCCACGCCACCGAACGGCAGGCCATCGGCGGCGAAATGCAGCAGCGTGTCATTCACGGTCACCCCACCGGCCACCACCTGATCGAGGATGCGCTCCACCGTCGCGCGGTCATGGGTGAAGGGGTACAGCGCCAGCGGCCGGTCGCGGGACAGCACGTCGGCCAGCGCAGCCCCCAGATCGGGATAGGCGCGCACCGGCAGGATCGGCCCGAAGATCTCATCACGCATCAGGTCAAGGTCGTCCGGCGGGTCCAGCACCACGGTCGGTACCAGCAGGCGCTCACGGTCGGCGCGCACGTCATCCACCTGTGCCAGCGGGATGACCGGCACGCCGCGTTCGCGCGCCTGCGCCAGGTAGCCCTGCAGGCGCCGGTACTGGCCTTCGTTGATGATCCGTGTGTAGTCGTCGGCATCGCTGAAGTCGCCATAGCGCTCGCGTACCTGCTGCTGCAGCGCCTGTACGAACTCGCGCTGGCGCGCGGTATCGATCAGCACGTAATCCGGCGCGATGCAGGTCTGGCCGGCATTGAACCACTTGCCGGTGGCCAGCCGCGCGGCGGCCTTGTCCAACGGGAAATCACGGCAGACGATGGCCGGCGACTTGCCGCCCAGTTCCAGCGTGACCGGCACCAGATGCTCGGCAGCGGCGGCCATCACCTTGCGGCCAACCGCCGTGGAGCCGGTGAACAGCAGGTGGTCCAGTGGCAGCGAGGAGACTGCCGCGGCTACATCCGCCCCACCCTGCACCACCGCCACGCGATCAGGCGGAAACACGCTGGCCAGCAGATCGGCCAGGAACGCACTGGTGCGTGGCGTGTGTTCGGAAGGCTTCAACAGCACGTGGTTGCCGGCGGCAATCGCGGTGGCCAGCGGCACCAGTGCCAGCGTGACCGGGTAGTTCCACGGTGAGATCACCCCGACCACGCCCAGCGGTGTTGGTCGCAGCTGGGCCCGTGCCGGCCACAGCTTCCAGCCGGCCGACGCGCGCTGCGGCTTCGACCAGCGCCGCAGGTACCGGCGCAGGTGATCGATGGCCGACAGCACGCTCATGCCGTCGGCCAGCTTCGACTCGACATGGGCGCGGTGGCCGAAGTCCTCGGCGATGGCCGCAACCATTTCGTCCATGCGCGCCTTCAGCGCCTCACGCAGGCGGCGCAGGTCGGCTTCGCGCTGGTCGAGCGTGGGGCGCTGCGCCTGCCAGGCATTGCGCAGGGTACGCAGGATGGCAGGGAGGTCGGATGGGTCAATGGTGGTCATGGGGCGACTATACGGGGTGCGGCTTCGGATGCTTATCAACCGCGATGACGGCGTTGCGATCCGCATCTGCTCGTCTGCGGGCTTCTGTGCCGCGCCTTGCGCGGTCGCCGAGCATGGCTCGGCGCTACAAGGGAAACGAAAAGGCCGTGGTCTACACCACGGCCTCTCCTTCATCCGATGAACATCATTCCTACTTGGTGATATCCACGTTCTTCGTCTCGTGCAGGAACAAGCCGCCCACCACCACCGACATCAATGCGATGGCGATCGGGTACCACAGGCCGTAGTACAGGTTGCCGGTGCCGGCCACCAGCGCGAACGAGATGGCCGGCAGGAAGCCACCGAACCAGCCGTTGCCGATGTGGTACGGCAGCGACATCGAGGTGTAGCGGATGCGGGTCGGGAACAGTTCGACCAGGTAGGCGGCGATCGGGCCGTACACCATGGTCACGTACAGCACCAGCAGCCACAGCATGAAGATCGTGCCGGCGATGTTGATGCGCGAACCATCGGCCTTGGCCGGATAGCCGGCGGTGGTCAGGGCGGTCTTCAGTTCCGCACCGAACGCATCGGCCTTGGCCTTGCCGTCTTCCTTGCTCAGGCCGGCGGCCTCATACGAGGTGACGCTGGCGCTGCCCACATTGACCATCGCCAGCGAACCAGCGGCAGCGGGCTGCACGTCGTACGGCACACCGGCCTTGGTCAGCGCGGCGGTGGCCACGTCGCAGGAGCTGGTGAACTTGCGCAGGCCAACCGGATCGAACTGGAACGAACAGGTGTTCGGATCGGCCACGACCAGGGCCGGCGAGCTGCTGCGGGCCTCTTCGATGGCCGGGTTGGCGAAGTGGGTCAGGCCCTTGAAGATCGGGATGTAGGTGATGGCGGCCAGCAGGCAGCCGGCCAGGATGATCTTCTTGCGGCCGATACGGTCGGACAGCCAGCCGAAGAAGATGAAGAACGGCACGCCCAGCGCCAGCGCGGCGGCGATCAGCAGGTAGGAGGTGGTGGCATCGACCTTCAGCATGCTGCTCAGGAAGAACAGCGCGTAGAACTGGCCGCCGTACCAGACCACGGCCTGGCCGGCCGCAGCGCCGAGCAGGACCAGCAGCATCAGCTTCAGGTTGCCGCCCTTCAGGCTGTCCCGGAACGGGGTCTTGGAGCCCTTGCCTTCCGATTTCATCTGCTGGAACAACGGCGACTCGCTCAACTGCAGGCGGATCCACACCGAGATGCCCAGCAGCAGGATCGAGACCAGGAACGGAATGCGCCAACCCCAGGCTTCGAAGGCTTCATTGCCCAGGAAGTAGCGGCAGGCCAGGATGATCAGCAGCGACATGAACAGGCCGAGCGTGGCGGTGCACTGGATGAAGCTGGTGTACAGGCCACGCTTGTCATCCGGCGCGTGCTCGGCCACGTAGGTGGCAGCACCACCGTACTCGCCGCCCATCGCCAGGCCCTGGGCCAGCCGCAGCACGATCAGGATCACCGGCGCGGCAAAGCCAATCGTGGCGTAGTTGGGCAGCACGCCGACCAGGAAGGTCGAGATGCCCATGATCAGGATGGTGACCAGGAAGGTGTACTTGCGGCCGATGCGGTCGCCAAGGCTGCCGAAGAAGGCCGCGCCGAACGGACGCACGAAGAAGCCGGCGGCGAACGCCAGCAAGGCGAAGATCATGCCCGTGGTTTCATTGACGCCACTGAAGAACTGCTTGGCGATGATGGCGGCGAGCGAGCCGTACAGGAAGAAGTCGTACCACTCGAACACCGTGCCGAGGCTCGATGCGAAGATGACCTTCTTGTGGCCCTGGGTCAGGGTGCCCGCTTTGTGTGCGGCGCTGGGTGTGCTGGACATGGGACGCTTTCCCTCTGTGGATGCCGACCTGGGTCGGTGGGTGCCGACCGTTGGTCGGCACTCAATCTCGGTAGGTACCGGCCGTTGGCCGGCACTCTCTTAGAAGCTGTACTTGGTGGTGAACTGCAATCGGGTGATGTCACCCTTGTTGCCGTTCTCGATCTCGCGACGGCCGTACATCAGCTCGGCGCCGATATCGACCTTTGGCAGCGGCGAATAGAAGATGTTGCCGCGGATGCTCTGCACGCTCTTGGTCACCAGCGGACCGAGCACACTGTCGTTGTCGTAGTCGCTGCGTGCGTAGATCAGGTTGGTGCGCAGTTTCGGCGAGAACGCGTGCCGCCAGCCCACGTAGCCAGCGATCACGCCGGTCGGGTTGAGCTCGTCGCGGGCCACGTCATAGGCGCTGTCGGCAGTGATGCCCAGACCGATATAGCGCGCGATGCCTTCGCCGCCGGTCAGCTGGTAGTGCAGCGAATCGCTGTCACCCATCACCCACTTGCCGCCCAGGGTGAGGCCGCCGGCCACCTTGTCGGCCTTGGCGCCGGTGGCCTGGTTGTCGACCTTCAGCTGGCGCACGATGCCGCCGACACCGAAGGTGCCCCAGGCGCCCTTCCAGCCGTAACGCATCGTCAGGTCGGGCAGGCTGCCGCGGTCGGAGTTGGCGCTCGCGTTGGTCCAGGCGCCGGTGACCAGGTTGCGGGTACCGGTGAGGGTGGTGGTTTCCGGGTTTTCCAGCGCGACGCTGAAGCCGCCCTGGGTGTAGCGCACCTGGGCCTGGCGCACGAAGATCACGCCGTCGGTGGGGCCGACGAAGTCGACCGCTTCCGGCAGCGACGCCGCGTCCATGAAGTTGGACCAGGTCTGGCCCGCCATCCAGTTGTTCCAGTACATGTAGGCATGGCGCAGGGTCACGCCATAGGTGTTGGTGGCGGTCTGGTTGCCCAGCGAGTTGCCGAAGAAGTCCATCTCGAAGAACGCACCGGCCTTGTTGCCCGATTCGCTCACGTTGTCGATGCCCAGGTTGAAGCGCGAGAACTTGGCGTGGGCATTGAAGTCGGTGCCCGAGCGCTTGCCGGTGCCGCCGGCGCCTTCCACCGGGGTCTGGCCCGGCAGGTACAGCGAACGGCCGGTGGCGTCGTCGGCCAGCTGGCCGTCGCTGGTCTGGGTGGCCAGGAAGTCGGCCTTGATGAAGCCGCCGATCTTGACCGTAGTGCCCGGCGCCGCGCCCGGGGTGATGGTGGTGACCTGGATCGGCTGCTTGCCGGCCGGCACCGAAGCAACCGGCTTCTGCTCGGCCTGCACGGTGCGCACCTCGGTCACCGCCTGCTGGGTCTGGCTGATCTGGGTCTGCTGTTGTTGCTGTGAAGACAGCAGCAGCTGGACCTGGCGCTCCAGTTCGGCGACGCGCGTTTCCAGTGCCCGCTCTCGCGAGGTGCTCCCTTTGGCGGTCTCTGCGAACGCCATGCCCGGTGCGACCAGGGCGACCAACAGGCAGGCCGCCAAAGGTGTGCGCACGGTTTTCAACGTACGGTGGCTCATGTTGCCCTCTCTCCCAAGTGGCAAGGTGATGCCGCGCGTGGGGCACGGTCGAGCCGAGACTGCGGGGCGTTTATGTATAGCGGCTATTCGCCATTGGTCGAAGCCGCCCCTGTTGGGCGCTCACTTTCGACCATGGTCTAACCAAGGTGGTGACGCGGCCGGGGGTGGATGGGGCAAACTGAGGGGCATCGGTCGCCGCAATGCTGCGACCGCACACACAAAGTCAACGTGCAAGTGAGGGTGCCATGGCTGATATCTACCCCGTCGATCCGCAGTTCGCCGCCAAGGCACGCATCGACAAGACGTCCTACGAACAGCAATACCAGGCTTCAGTGACCGACCCGGATCGTTTCTGGGGCAAGGCCGCCGAGCGCCTGGACTGGATGCGCAAGCCGACGAAGATCAAGAACGTCAGCTACGACCTGTCTGATTTCCACATCAAGTGGTTCGAGGACGGCGAACTCAACGCCAGCGTGAACTGCCTGGATCGCCAGCTGGAGAAGCGCGGCGACAAGACCGCCCTGCTGTTCGAGCCGGACGGCCCGGACGCACCGGCCCAGCACGTGACCTATCGCGAGCTGTACGAGCGCACCTGCCGCCTCAGCAACGCGCTGCGCAATCTCGGCGTCAAGAAGGGCGACCGGGTCACCATCTACCTGCCGATGATCGTCGACGCCGCGGTGGCCATGCTGGCCTGCGCACGCATCGGTGCGATCCACTCGGTGGTGTTCGGTGGCTTCGCGCCGAACTCGATCGCCGACCGCGTCAGCGACTGCCAGAGCAAGCTGATCATCACCGCCGACGAGGGCCTGCGCGGTGGCCGCCGGATTCCGCTGAAGGCCAACGTCGATGCGGCGCTGAAGCTGCCCGGCACCAATACCGTGGAAACCGTGCTGGTGGTGCGTCACACCGGCGGCGCGGTGGACATGCAGGCACCGCGTGACCGCTGGTTCCACGATGTGGTGGACAGCCAGCCGGCCACCTGCGAACCGGAACGCATGAACGCGGAAGATCCGCTGTTCATCCTCTACACCTCCGGCTCCACCGGCAAGCCGAAGGGCGTGCTGCACACCACCGGCGGTTACCTGCTGTACGCGGCCTACACCCATGAAGCGGTGTTCGATCTGCGCGAGGACGACATCTACTGGTGCACCGCCGACGTCGGCTGGGTCACCGGCCACAGCTACATCGTGTACGGGCCGCTGGCCAACGGCGCGACCTCGCTGATGTTCGAAGGCGTGCCGAACTACCCCGATACCTCGCGCTTCTGGAATGTCATCGACAAGCACAAGGTGACCATTTTCTACACCGCCCCGACCGCCATCCGCGCCCTGATGCGCGAGGGCGAGGAGCCGGTGAAGAAGACCTCGCGTGCGTCGCTGCGCCTGCTCGGCAGCGTCGGTGAGCCGATCAACCCGGAAGCCTGGCGCTGGTACTACGACGTGGTTGGCGACAGCCGCTGCCCGATCGTCGATACCTGGTGGCAGACCGAAACCGGCGGCATCCTGATCTCGCCGCTGGCCGGCGCAATGGATCTGAAGCCGGGTTCGGCCACCCTGCCCTTCTTCGGCGTGCAGCCGGCGCTGGTCAATGCCGATGGCGAGATCAAGGACGGTCCGACCGAAGGCAACCTGATCATCCGCGATTCCTGGCCGGGCCAGATGCGCACCGTGTACGGCGACCATCAGCGTTTCATCGATACCTACTTCCGCACCTACCCGGGCAGCTATTTCACCGGCGACGGTTGCCGCCGCGACGAGGACGGCTACTACTGGATCACCGGCCGCGTCGACGACGTGATCAACGTGTCCGGTCACCGCATCGGCACCGCCGAAGTGGAAAGCGCGCTGGTCTCGCACCCGAAGGTGGCCGAGGCCGCCGTGGTCGGTTTCCCGCATGACGTGAAGGGCCAGGGCATCTACGCCTACGTGACCCTGGTGGCCGAAGAGGCCCCGAGCGACGAACTGCAGAAGGAACTGGTCGCCTGGGTGCGCAAGGAGATCGGCCCGATCGCCACACCCGACCACCTGCAGTGGGCGCCGGGCCTGCCGAAGACCCGCTCGGGCAAGATCATGCGCCGCATCCTGCGCAAGATCGCCGAGAACGCGCCGGACCAGCTTGGCGACACCTCGACCCTGGCCGATCCGTCGGTGGTGGCCTCGCTGGTGGACGAGCGCAAGGTACGCTGATGCAGAACCCGGGGTCGGATCCCTTTCCGCAAGGAAAGGGCTCTGACCCCAAGGGCTTGGCCCCCGAACAGTTTCCCCACGGTTCCCCCCGACCATGACCACCCTCCTGATTGCCGATGACCACCCGCTGTTCCGCGAAGCCCTGCGTGGGGCAGTCCAGCGGGTCATCCCCGGCGTGCAGCTGTTCGAGGCCGACAGCGTGGAAGCGCTGTATGCGCTGGCCGACCAGCACAACGACGCCGACCTGGTCCTGATGGACCTCAACATGCCTGGTGCGCAGGGTTTCAACGCACTGGTGCACATGCGCTCGCTGCACCCGCACCTGCCGGTGGTGGTGGTATCCGCGCGCGAAGAAGCCACGGTGATGCGCCGCGCGCTCGACCACGGCGCGCTGGGCTTCATTCCGAAGTCGGCCGACTCGGACACCATCGGCCATGCGCTGGGCACCATCCTCGATGGCGAAACCTGGGCGCCGCCGGAAGCGCACAACGTTCCACCGACCGGCAACGAAGAGCGCCAGGTTGGCCAGCGCCTGCGCGAACTGACGCCGCAGCAGTTCCGCGTGCTGCAGATGCTGGGCGCCGGCCGCTTGAACAAGCAGATCGCCTATGACCTCAACGTCTCCGAAGCGACGATCAAGGCGCACGTCACCGCCATCCTGCGCAAACTGGGCGTGACCAACCGCACCCAGGCGGTGCTGATGGCCGGCAAACTGGCCATCGACGACGACGCCATCGTGCTGCCGCCGGAAGAAGACTGATCCTGATGGACTACGGAGCCGAGCATGGGCTCGGCTCTACAGGGGTGGGCGTTACCCCACACCGTGCAGGTGCTCGTACAGGATCGTCGCACCGATGATCACCAGGATCACGCCACCGATGATCTCGGCGCGCTTGCCGACCATGCTGCCCAGCACGCGCCCGAGCATGATGCCGACGGTGACCATGGTCAGCGTGCACAGGCCGATGACCGCCGCCATCACGCCGATATGCACGTCCATGAAAGCCAGGCCGATACCCACCGCCATCGCATCGATGCTGGTGGCGAAGCCAGTCAACGCCAGCTTCCAGAAGCCGTGGTGCTGCGAGGGATCTTCTTCTTCCTCGGCGTTGTCCGGGCGCAGACCGTTGTAGATCATGTGGATGCCCAGTGCGCCGAGCAGGCCGAAGGCAATCCAGTGGTCGAAGGCTTCGACGTACTGCAGGGCGGCACGGCCGAGCAACCAGCCGATGATCGGCGTGATCGCCTCGATGACGCCGAAGATGATGCCGGCGCGCAGCGCATCGCGGAACACCGGCTTGCGCATGGCGGCACCCTTGCCGATCGCCGCGGCGAAGGCATCGGTGGACATGGCAAAGCCGATCAGGAGGATCGAAATGGGGGACATTGGCGGCTGCTGAAGGTCGGGCAAGGACGGACGCACGGCTCGCGCTCGCGCCCAACCTGACGTTGCGCGCGCGGGCCGCTGGTCTCGCCAACCATCATGGTTGTCCACGCCACGGCGCACTGGCCGAGTATGTTGACGTGGACGATTCCTGCGAAGGAATCCGGCTACTCCCCAAGGGGACGCGCAGCTTAGCACCGCGATCTGCGCGTGGCGCATTTCCAGGCAAACGCGCAGGCATGGCTGGTTTGTATAGCGATGGCTATATCAGTGCCGCGCTGCGCGGGCGCCAAGCGTAGGCTCGGCTCTACAGTTGCCAGTCAGGCATCGCCGTTGCCGGCGTCGCGCAGCGCGCCCAGGAAGGCGCGCAGCGAGGCCGGCTTGATCGGCTTGGTCAGTACACGGTAACCGCGCTCGCGTGCCATCCGCTTCAGCTCGTCTCGGCCATCGGCGGTCAGCAACGCGCCGTGCAACGGATAGCCGGCGGCCTCGCGCAATGCCACCAGCGCGTCCAGGCCATCCATGCGGTCATGCAGGTGATAGTCCACCAGCATCACCTGCGGGCGCTCGGAGATCTTCTCCAGCGCCTGGTCGACCGTGGCGGCGGTGATCACCTGCACCTGCCAACGGCCGAGCAGCGCGCGCATGCCGTCGAGGATCTCTTCGTCGTTGTCCACGCACAGCACGCGCAGGCCGGCCAGCGCATCGCTGCGCACCGATGCGGCCGCGGCCGGCACCGGCAGGGTCGGTTCGGTGTAACCGGGCAAGGGCGCCACTCGTGGCAGGATGATCGAGAACATCGACCCGCTGCCAACCCGGCTGCGCGCGTTGAGGCGATGGTCGAGCAGGCGCGAGATGCGCTGGCAGATCGACAGGCCCAGGCCCAATCCCTGTTCGCCCCAGTCGAACGGCTGCTGGTAGCGATGGAACTCGTCGAAGATCTGCCGCATGTGGTGCTCGGGAATGCCGGGGCCGGTATCCCATACCTGCAGCTCCACTTCATCTCCGCGATGACGCACCGCCAGCACGATGCGACCCTGGCGGGTGTAGCGCAGCGCATTGGCCATGAAGTTCTGCAGCACACGGCGCAGCAGCCGGCGATCGCTACGCACCCAGGCGGGCCGCGCGAACAGGTCCAGGCGCAGGCCACGACCCGCTGCGACCGGCGTGTACTGCGCGGCCAGTTCGCGCATCAGTGCACTGACGTCGAACTCGCCGATCACCGGGTGCAGGCCACCGGCATCCAGCCGCGACACATCCAGCAGGCCATCGAGCAGCTCTTCGGCCGCGCGCAGCGATGCATCCACGCGTTCGGCCAGGTGCTTCTGCTCGTCACTCACATGGTCGCTGTCGCGCAATGCCGAGGCGAACAGCCGCGCCGCGTTCAACGGCTGCAGCACGTCATGGCTGATCGCGGCCAGGAAACGGGTCTTCGACTGCTGCGCGACCTCGGCCTCGTGCGAGCGCTCGGCTACGCGCTGTTCCAGCGTCTCGTTGGCTTCCAGCAGCGCCTTTTCCGCGTGCTTGTAGTCGGTGATGTCGTTGTAGCTGGTCACATAGCCGCCACCGGGCAGTGCCTGGCCGCGCATTTCGATCACTTTGCCGTCGCTGCGCGTGCGTTCGAACACGTGCGGCGAACCGGCGCGCATGTAACCGATGCGGCGGTTGATCTGGACTTCGATATCGCCCTCGCCCAGCTCACCACGCTCGGCGTTGTAGCGGATCAGGTCGGCCACTGGACGGCCCACGTAGAGCATGCCGTCGGGGTAACCGAACATGTCCTGGTAACGGCGGTTCCATGCGGTCAGGCGCATGTCCGGATCGACCACGCTGACCCCGGCGCTGATGTTCTCCAGCGTCGTCGACAGGATCTCGCGGTTGAAACGCAGTTCCTGCCCGGCTTCGTCCAGCACCGCCACCACTTCGCCCAGGTCCATGCCCGAGCCACGCAGCAGGCTGGTCAGCAGCAGGCGCGCCGACGCCGCACCAATCGACGCGGCCAGCAGGCGTTCGGTGAACTGCACCCAGGGCCGGTCAGCTGGTGCCGACGACTGCAGCTCGCGTCCCAGCGACTGCGCCTGTTCGAAGAACGAGCGCCGGGCATGGCGTTCACCCACCACGCGCGAAGCCAGCGCCAGCAGATCACCCACATGCACGTGGCCTGGCCAGCCACCGGCCACCGAAGGGCGTTCGGCATAGGGGTCAAGGAACGGCGCGGCGCGCAGACGCTCGTCCACGCCCGGGCGCCAGCGCGCGGACACCAGCATCATGGTCGCCGCATTGACCAGCAGCGACCAGAATGTGCCGTGGGTCAGCGGGTCCCAGCCGGTCATGCCGAACAACTGCTGCGGACGCAGCCAGGTGATGCCGAACGGGCCGTTCTGCACCCAGCCCTCGTCCATCCAGCCTGCCATGGTCATCGCCGGCAGCAGCAGGGTGTACAGCCAGGTGGCGAAGCCGAGCAGCATGCCGGCCTCGACGCCACGGCGGCTGGCGCCCCGCCAGTACAGGCCACCGATCAAGCCGGGCGCGAACTGCGCCACGGCCGCGAACGCCATCAGGCCATAGGACGCCAGCGTGCTGTCGTTGCTGCTGCTGCGGTAGTAGCTGTAGGCCATCAGCGCCAGCAGCAGGATCGCCAGGCGGCGGATCCACAGCACGCGCGACGCGACGTCGGCCGCCTCCTGGTGATCGCCACTGCGACGCAGCAGCACCGGCATCACCAGGTCGTTGCTGACCATCGTTGCCAGCGCGATCGACGACACGATGACCATGCCGGTGGCCGCCGAGAAGCCGCCCACATAGGCGATCAACGCCAGTGCGTTGCGCCCTTCGGCCAGCGGCAGCGCCAGCACCATCGAATCATCGGCCACGCTGCCACCGGTGCCGAACAGGCTGACACCGGCGGTGGCGATCGGCAGCACCATGGCCGAGATCAGCACCAGGTACCCGCCGAACATCCAGCGCGCACGGCGCACGTCGCGTACATCGCCACACTCGACCACGGCCACATGGAACTGGCGTGGCAGGCAGACGATGGCCAGGAAGCTGAGCAGGGTCTGCGAGATGAAGCCCACCGGCGGCAGGCCGGTGAACAGCGTATGCACCGACTCCACCACGGCTTCATTGCGATCACTGAGCCAGACATAGGCGAACACGCCCACTGCCACCATCGCCACCAGCTTGATCACCGACTCCAGCGCGATCGCCAGCATCATGCCGTGGTGGTGTTCGGTGGCATCCACCTGACGGGTGCCGAACAGGGTGGCGAACAATGCCATCAGAAGCGCCACGTACAGCGCCGGATCGCTGAAGAAGCCGGTCGGCCCGGTATTGCCGGTCAGCACCTGCAGGCTCATCGCCACGGCTTTGTACTGCAACGCCAGGTACGGAATGATGCCGATCAGCGCGATGATCGCCACCAGCGCCGCCAGCCGCCGCGAGCGGCCGAAGCGCGAGGAGATGAAATCGGCGATGGAGACCACGTTCTGGCTGCGCGCGATCAGCGCCAGGCGCTCGATGATGCGCCAGCCGAACAACAGCAGCAGCAGTGGACCGATGTAGATCGGCAGGTAGCCGACGCCATTGCGCACGGCGGTGCCCACCGCACCGTAGAAGGTCCACGAGGAGCAGTACACGGCCAACGCCAGGCTGTACACCACCGGCCGCAGCCACGGCCGATCGGGGTACATCGGCCGGCGGTCACCCCACCACGCCACGCCGAACAGCAGCGCGGCATAGGCAACCGAGACCAGCAGCAGGATCCAGCTGGAGACCACGCGTGCGCTTCCGTCAGAGCAGGGGCCAGTAGATCACGACCGTTGGTGGTGATGGTAGGTCACGACCGTTTGTCGCGAAGGTGGGTCACGACGGTGGGTCACGACCGTTGGTCGTGACGGAAGCCTCCGTGCCCACCAACGGTGGGCACCCACGTTGGGGGCAACCACCCCCACCAAGGTGGGGGCCTACGCGGTGCGGGCCACGACCGTTGGTCGTGGCCGGCTTCTTACTGGGCCGGGACGCCCATTTCCTTCAGCAGTTCCGGTGCCGGGTAGACCTTGGCCAGCAGCCAGCGCAGGTAGCGCATGTCCACATGCACCGCACGCTTGTAGCGCGGGTCGAACCACCAGCTGGCGCTGACCGATTCCCAGTTGCTGTCGAAGTTCAGGCCGATCAGTTCACCCTTGGCGTTGAGCACCGGCGAGCCGGAGTTGCCGCCGGTGGTGTCCAGGTTGGTCAGGAAGTTGACCGTCTGGGTCTTCAGCGCCGGATCGGCGGTGCTGCCGAAGTCACCCTTGGCGATGGCCGCCAGCAGCGGCTTGGGTGCGTCGAACGGATAGGCGTTGGTGTTCTTCTCGACAATGCCGGCCACCGTGGTCACCGGCGAGTAGGTCACGCCGTCGCGCGGATGCAGTGCTTCCACCTTGCCGTAGCTGATGCGCAGGGTACGGTTGGCATCCGGGTACACCGCGCGGCCCTGCTTGGCGCGCCAGGCAAACAACGCCTGCATGTAGGCCGGGCGCAGGCGCAGCTGCTCGCCCTCGCGGGTCTTGCTCTCGTTCTCGATGCGCAGCTGCGCGGCCACCAGCGGGCCGGCCACGGCGATCAGCGGATCGGCGGCCAGTGCCTTGCCTTCGCGGGCCGCGGTGAAACGGGACAGGCGCTGTGCCTCGTCACCCAGCTGGGTGCCGGTGTACAGGGCATCGAGTGCCTTGGCCAGGTGTTCCGGGGTACGGCCGAAGGCCGTATCGAACTCGGCCACGCGCTGCGCGTCCGGCAGCTGCTGGTAGCGCGTCAGCAGGGTGGTCAGCAGGGCCTTCTCGACCTCTGGTGCGTAGCGGCGCTGGACCTGCTTGAGCACGCCTTCGATCATCGCCTGGTCGCGCTGCTGGTAACCACTCTCGCGCTGCGCGTCCGGCTTGGCCGACTCGATGCGCAGGCGTTCCAGCAGCAGCGCCGAGCGCAGCAGCTGGCTCTGCGCGGCCATCTGCTCCAGCAGCAGGTCACGCTCGCCCACCGCCGCACCCTGCGACAGGTTGGCCAGCAGTGCCTTGATGTCGCCCTGGTACTTGCGGTCGGTGGCGGCCAGCATGGCCGTCTCGTCGGCGGCACGCTGGGCCTTGGCGTCGCTGCGCAGCAGGCCTTCCAGCTCACCAGCAGCGCGCTTGCGGTTGTTCTTCAGCGACTGCAGCTGCGAGGCATAACGGGTGCGCGCCTGCGCATCCTTGGCACTGGCAGCCTCGATGGTGTCGATCATCTGCTGGAACACCGACACGCGGCGCGGCAGCACGGTGTCGATCTGGCCGGCGAATTCGGCGGCGGTGCGGTGGCGGTAGGTGATGCCCGGGTAACCGGCCAGCATCGCGTAGTCGCCCTCCTTCGGGCCTTCCACCGACATCTGCAGGTGCGCCGGTGCCTGGTAGGGCACGTTGTCCTTGCTGTAGGCGGCCGGCCTGCCGTCCTTGCCAACATAGGCGCGCAGCAGGGTGAAGTCGCCGGTGTGGCGCGGCCACATGAAGTTGTCGATCTCATCACCGTAATTGCCGATCGCACGCGGCGGCGCGTACACCAGGCGCACGTCGCTCAGCTCCAGCTGGGCGATGCGGTAGAAGTCGGTGCCGTAGTACATGTTGGCCACCGAGCAGCGCACGCTGCCGTCCTTCTCGCACTCGGCCACGATCTGCTTGCTGGCCGCATCCACGGCATCGAAGTAGGCACGGCCGGTCTTGCCACGGGCCTGCGCCAGCACCTGGTCGGTCACCTTGTCGAAGCCGACGGTGACCAGTACGCGGAAGTCCGGGTTGGCCGGGCGCTCGTCGGCGCGGCCGTTGGCGATGAAGCCGTTGTCGATCAGGTTGTGCTCGGGCGAGCTGTTGTACTGGATCACGCCCATCGCCACGTGGTGGTTGGTCAGCAGCAGGCCGTCAGCGGATACGAACGAGCCGGTGCCACCACCGGCACGCACCACCGCGCTCAGCGGCGGCGCGGTGACGTTGGCCAGGTCGCCCGGATTGCCCTTGAAACCGGCCGCCTGCAGCGGCTTGGCCAGCTCCGGCAACTGCGTCGGCATCCACATGCCTTCATCGGCATGGGCACCGGCGGCGAGGGTCAGGCCCAGGGCCAGGGCGGTGGGAAGGGCTTTGCGTGGCGACATGAGGCAATCCGGTACGACAGAACAGCCCGGGACCATAGCCGCTGGGGCGCTGTCGGGCAACGCCCGATAGTCAGGCCTGCGCCGCGCTCCTAGAATTGCCGTTTTCTGCACATCGGACGTTCGCAGATGATCGTCGGCATCGATCTTGGCACCACCCATTCCCTCATCGGCATGCACACGGCAGCGGGGCCGCAGCTGTTCCCCAATGCCCATGGCGAGCTGTTGACCCCTTCGGTGGTCAGCCTCGTCGATGGTGCCGTACTGGTCGGCCAGCCGGCCCGTGACCGCCTGGTCAGCCATCCGCAGCAGACCGTAGCCCATTTCAAGCGCTGGATGGGCAGCGACCGTGAGACCCGGCTGGGTGAGCGCACGTTCCGCGCCGAGGAGCTGTCGGCGATGGTGCTGCGCTCGCTGCTGGCCGACGCCGAAGCGGCCCTGGGCTGCAAGGTCGAGGAGGCGGTGATCAGCGTACCGGCCTACTTCTCCGACGCCCAGCGCAAGGCCACCCGCGCCGCCGGCGAGCTGGCCGGCATCCGTGTCGAGCGCCTGATCAATGAGCCTACGGCCGCCGCGCTGGCCTATGGACTGCAGGAGCGTGACGGCGAAGGCCGCGTGCTGGTGCTGGACCTGGGCGGTGGCACCTTCGACGTCTCCATCCTGGAACTGTTCGACGGCGTGATCGAAGTCCATGCAAGCGCCGGCGACAATTTCCTGGGCGGCGAGGACTTCCTGCAGGTGCTTGTGCAGGCCTTCCATGCCGACCAGGGCACGTCCGCCAGCGACCTGTCCCCTGCCGAGCAGGCGCAGCTGCTGCGTCGGCTGGAACTGTTCAAGCGCGAACTCAGCCAGAGCGGCACTGCCAGCCTGCAGTTGCCCCTGGCCGGCAGTGAACGCCAGTGGCAGCTGGATGAAGCACGCTACAACCAGCTCTGTGAGCCACTGCTGCTGCGCATGCGCACACCCATCGAGCGCGCGATCCGCGACGCCCGGCTCAAGCCGGAGGCGCTGGACGACATCATCCTGGTCGGCGGGGCGGTACGCATGCCGATGGTCAGCAAGCTGGCGACCCGCATGTTCGGCCGGCTGCCGCTGCGCCACGTCCATCCGGACCAGGCGATTGCATTGGGTGCCGCCGTTGCTGCCGGACTGAAGGCGCGCGACGAATCGCTGCGCGAGATCGTACTGACCGATGTCTGCCCCTACACGCTGGGCACGCAGGTGTCCCGCCAGGATGCTTCCGGTGGCGAGCGCAGCGGCTATTTCCACCCGATCATCCAGCGCAACAGCGTGGTGCCGGTCAGCCGCGAGGACCGCTTCTTCCCGCTGCACGAGCGGCAGCGCGCGGTCGTGATCGATGTCTACCAGGGCGAGAGCCCGATGGTCGATCGCAACATCAAGCTGGGCGAGCTGACCCTGCCACTCACGCACCGCGGCCCACTGCACGAACGCAGCGTCACTGCCCGATTCACCTACGACGTGAATGGGTTGCTGCAGGTCGAGGTCACCGAGGACGCTACCGGCAAGCGCCACGAGCTCATCCTGGAACAGAATCCCGGCGTATTGTCGCCGACCGAGATCGAACAGCGGCTGCATGCCCTGCAGAACCTGAAGGTCCATCCGCGCGACGCGCAACCGAACCTGGCAGTTGTTGCCCGTGCCGAGCGATTGTATGAGGAACTCATCCACCATCGCGAACAGCTGCAATCGTGGCTCAGCCACTTCCGTCATGTACTGGACGGCCAGGATACGGTCACCGTCGAGCGATATCGTCGTGAACTGACAGAGGCCCTCGACGCACTGGAGCGTGACGCGTGAGTTGGGCGCTGCAGGTCCTGGAACTGGACGCATCGGCCGACGAGCGCGCGATCAAGCGCGCCTATGCGAAGCGCCTGCGGGTGACCCGGCCCGACGGAGATCCGGAGGCCTTCCAGCAACTGCACGAGGCCTACCAGGCCGCTTTGCAATGGGCGCGTGGGCGTGCACATTGGGATGACGACGCGCTGGGCGGCCTGGACGACGTCATTGCGGTGGACGGCTCCGCCCAGGCGGCTCCGCTCCTGCAGGCCCACTTCCCGCATCCATCGCCAGAATCGCCGGACATGGATACGGCCAGGCTCGACGCGCTGCTGCCGTTCGAAGGCCGACCCGCTCCCAGCCACGGGCCAGCGCACACCAGTGCCCCGATGCCGGTGGAGGCCACGCCGGACGACACGGTGGAGCCCGCACTGGACCTGCATCGTTTCGCACGTCTGGTAGTGGACACCGCGGCTGACAGCGACCCCGACAGCTTCGAACGCTGGTTGGCAACGCGGCAGGAGCTGTGGTCACTGACCGACAAGCAGCGGATCGGCGACACCGTGCTGCAGATCCTGCTGCGTCAGGGAGCACCAGTGTGTGCGGAGAACTTCGATCTGCTGGACCTGTGCTTCTGCTGGAATGAAATCGGCAGTGACATCGATCCCTTCGAGATCCATCTGCGGCGCGAACAGCTGCACCACTACTGGCGGCTGCAGCCGCACAATCATGCCGCGCTGGTCGCCTGCCTGGATCGCCCGGAAGCCCCTGTGTCTGCGCAGGAAGCCCGCGTCCGCATGGAGCGACTCACCCGACCCTGGCACCGACTGGAGGCCCTATGGACCGCCTGCATGCCCGGTCGTGTGGAAACCATGCGGCGTACTCTGGAACTGCTGGGCGTGCACTACGCCCAAGATGTGTTGCCACCGTTGAATCCAGACCAGGTAGCGTTCTGGCAGATCCTGTCGCAGCCCAGGAAGGTCACGCCGCTGAAGATGCAGCTTGGTGTGATGCGCAGCATCCTGTGCGCCCTGATACTGCTGCTGGTCCTGGGGGCGCTGGCCCTGGCGGACGACCCGTCGCGACCGCGCAACCACGGCATGGCCAGCATCGGCCAGGTCGCCCTGTACGGTGGACTTGCCGTGCTCATCGGAGGCTCCCTGCTGCTGCCCCTGGGCGGGCTGATGCAGTGGCAATGCGCGCCTGAGCATCCACGCCAGCACAGATGGCTGCCTAGGCTGCTGCTGGTCCCACTGTTGGCGATCGGGGCACTGCTGCTGATGCAGGTGGCCGACGCACGTCTGGTCGGTGGCATCCTGGCCTGGGCGACGTTGCTGCTGGCTGCGATACGTCTGTGGGCACGCAGCAGCATCGAGTTCGAGCTTCGACCATGGATGGCCTTGCTCGCCATCCCCATGGTGAAGATCGGGGCCCTGGCCCTGATGATCGGTGAAGTCGCTGCGGTCCTGGCCATGGCCGTGTGGACAATCGACGCCGTCATCCATGCCCGGCCGAAGCCGGAACCGCACGGGTACTGACAGCCGGCAGCGTCAGGTAGGCGGGCAGGCCCCGCCCCTGTCGAGGTGGAGCGACGCCCGGCGTCGCTGCCACCTCCACGCATGGCGTGGATCTACTTCTCCCTTCTCCAGTTGATCGAACCGCGGTTTTCCACCGTGCTCGACTCCACTTCCACGTCGAAGCCGCGACGCAGCAGATATTTGAGCGTGATCACCGAACCGGCACCGACCAGCGACACGCCATAGCCGACGTACAGCTTGGGCGAAATGTACTTGCCGACGCCGATGACCGAGCCACCCAGCGCGCGCGACTGGCTGACGCCGGCGTCGTCCAGGCCCAGTTTGGCGCCCAGCTGCGAGGCGAGCAGGCCGCTGCCGGCCGACAGCGCCGCCGAGGCCGCGTTGACCTGCTGGGTCTGGTCGCTGCTGGCACCGGTCAGGCTGCGGCCCAGCACCAGGTAGGCCAGCGCCTCGGACTGCGACATCGCCGGGTCGGACCACACATCCGCGCGCGGCTGCTGCGCACGCCCGGTCACGTCAATGCCGGCGGTGACATCACCCACGCGGCGTTCGGCACGGATATTGACGCGCGGGTCGGACACCGCGTTGTAGTTCCAGGTGAGGTTGCCGCGGGTGATGGTCAGGTCCTGGCCATAGGCCTTGTAGCGGCCACTCACCTCAAGCCCGCCATTGGCGGTCATCTCACGGCCGGGCTTGGCCCAGACCTGCATCTTGCCGGTGAGCGCGCCCTTCAGGCCGAAACCGGTCATCTTCACCTTGTCGCCGAGGCTGACCGTCAGGTCCATGTCCAGCGGCGAGGTGCGCGATTCTTCAGGATCCACCGGGTCGAGCACCACCACGTCTTCAGACACCGAGGTACCGCGGTCCAGGCGTTCGAGATCGATATCGGCCTCGGGCACATGCACGGTGCCACGCAGCTCCATCGCCGCCTTGGCCAGGGTGAAATCGAGGTTGGGATTGGCGACGATGCGCAGTTCGCTGGTGTTGGACAGCAGCACGTTGTCGCCGTGGATCTTCAGCTGCAGCGGCTGTGCATCACCGAACCACGACAGGCCACCGTCCACGTACAGCGTGCCCTGGCCGGAGTTCGCCTGCGCCGTGATCTTGGCCGAGCCGTCAGGCTGGGCCACGAAGCTGCCCTTGCCCTGGTCGAAGGTCAGGCCCAGCGCCGGGAATTCGCCCTTGAAGTTGCTCAGCTGCGCATCACCGCCCAGCGACGGCTGGCCACGGGTACCACGCAGGCTGACGTGGCCTTCGATCAGGCCGGTCGGGCGCACGATGTCCGGCGAGAACAGCTCCAGCCAGTACAGCCGCGACATGTTGAGGTAGAGCTCGCCGTTCAACGGCGCACTGGCCTCCCAGCCGGTCTGCATCTTCGCGTCGACGAAGCCGTTGCCCTGGAAGCCCATGCCCAGGTAGCCCTTGATGCTGGCCGGTGTCATGTCGAGCTTGAGCGAGAACTGGTCATAGCGCACCAGTTCGCCGCGGGAAGCATCACCCACCGTGTTGCGGTTCTCGCCCAGGCGCACGCCGCCTTCCTTCGAGCGCACTTCCACATGACCTTCCCAGGCGTTTCCACGCGGGCGGATCTGTGCGTCCAGGCTGACATCGCCACGCAGGTAGATGCGGCGGCCGGACTGCGGCGGCAGCCACGGCTGCACCAGGGCCAGCGGCAGCGCCTCACTGCGCACCACCAGGCCCTCGCGCGGCCAGTTGGCCTGTGCGCACAGCGCGCCGCTGCTGGCGGCCGCCAGGCAGGCTTCGCTCAGCGTGTAGGTGCCACCGTTGATCGCAAACGCCGCCGGCGCACGCAGCGCCCAGGCATCGCCCTTCACGGGTGCGATGCGCAGCGATGCCAGCTCGCCACGCCACTGCGCGCCCTGCTGGCGCAGGCTGCCCTGCAGTTCGATCGCGCCCATCTCGTTGCGCGTCTGCGCAGCCAGGCGCAGGTTGGAGACACTGCCCTGCGCGTCGATGTTCAGCCGCTCCAGCAACATGCCGGCGTTGACCTGCTGGCCCTGCACGGCCAGCGTGCCGCTGTCGCCGCGCCACGGCAGATGGCCCTTGATGCTCACGCTTTCGGCGCCGTAGCCATCCCAATTGAGGTTGTTGCCCACCAGGTCGGCGGTGATGTCCGGCGCATCACGCTGACCCTTCACCTGCACCTGGCCGCGCAGGCCACCGTCGGCCCCTGGCAGCAGGTCGCTCAGCTGCAGCGGTTCGAAACGCGCATCGATGTCGAGGCGGTCGCCGACCTTGCCCGACGCGGTCACCCGGCTGCTGCCCAGCGTCAGTTTCAGCTCGCCCTGGCCCTGCTCGCCCTGCAGCGCGAACTTGCCCTGCGCGTCGAGATTGCGCTGGCGCAGCATGCCCTTCAGCGACGGCAGGTCCACCGTGGCTTCCAGTGTTCCGGCAGTGCCCGGTGCAGCACTTGCCGGCGGCGGCAGCTGGCGGCCCTTGGACGCCAGGTTGCCGGACAGACGGCCATTCCAACCCGGAGCGAAATAGCCGGGGTCGAAGTCCTTCAGTGTGGCCTTGGCGTCCCAATCCAGCTGCGGCGCCCACGCCACCTGGCCTTCCACCTGCAACTGGCCGCCCGGCGTCTGCGCCTGCAGCTGGTGGATCGAGGCGGCCTGGTCGTTGCCGCGTACATCGAAGCGCAGCTGCGCCTTCTGCGCATCACGCTCGACCTCGGCACGGCCGATCGCTGCCCAGGCCTTCAACGTACCGGCCAGCCCGAAGCGCGCTTCCTTCAACGTGACCGGCACCGGTGCGCTGCCGGCAGTGTTCGGGTCCGGCGCCGGCACATACGTCAGGTTGCGCGCCACCACCGAGAAATCGAGCGTCTGCTGGTCTTCCTTGCTGAAGTCGGCGGTGCCTTCCAGCCGCGCCTCGCCGCCCAGGCCCTTCACCAGCAGCGGCGAAACCTTCAGCACCTGGTCCTGCAGTGACACCACCGACGGTGCCAGTTCCAGTTCCTGATCGCCCTGCTTCACCTTGCCGTGCAGGTTGGCGTTGCCGCCCTTGCCGGCGGCCGTGAAGTCCAGTGCCAGCGGTGCGATCGCCGAGCTCGCCAATGCGGGCGACAGCAGCGCCAGATCCAGCTCGTCGCTGCGCACGCTGGCATTCCAGGTCGGATCGGTCCGCCCATCGAACACCAGCATCGCATGCAGCGGCTTCGGTGCACGTCCCGCCACGGCCACTTCCATGTGCGCCAGGTCGCCGCGTGCCACCAGTCCAACCGTCGCAGCGGTACGCCCACGCGGTGCCGGCAGCACCGCTGTGACCGTCACGTCGGTGTCGTAGTCCTTGGCCGGGATATAGCGGCCCTGGGCGGTGAAATTGCCCATGTCGCTGTCCACGACCAGTTTGTGCGCCTGGAACTCGCCGTTGGCGATTTCGATGCCACCGCGCACGCGGCTGATGTCGATCACCGGCTCGTTGGCCTGGCTGATGCGGAACCCGTCGATGGCGATGGCATCGGCCTGGATCGCCAGCGGCATCTCGATCTGCGGCAGCGAATCGGGCCACGACGGCAGCTTGAACGGCTCATCGCTCTTGGCCAGATTCAACGTAGCGTTGGTCAGCTCCAGCTTGTCCAGCAGCAGCTTGCGGCCGAGCAGCGGGCGCAGGTCCGGCTCCAGGTGCGCGCGTTCTGCATGGAAGTGGATGTCGTTGTAGCGGAAGTCGACGTTGTACAGAGTCAGCGGACCGGCTACCGGGCCATCCACTTTGTCCCAGGTGAAGCTGGCGCCGACCGGCAGGCGCGCCACCACCTGTGCCAGCAGCACGTCACGGCCGGCCACGGTCTGCAGCAACCAGTACACCGCCAGCAGTGCCAGCAGCACCAGTCCGATCACGCCCACGCCAGACCACGCCCAGAAGCGGCGGCGGCGGTAGAAACGCACGCGCCGCGGCGGCGGCGGAGTGGTCGGGGTCGATGCGGGCGTGCTCACAGGTCCGCTCCGATGTTCAGGTACAGCTGGAACTGCGAATCGGGGTTGTTCAGGCCATGCGCGATATCAATGCGCACCGGGCCCACCGGCGATTTCCAGCGCACGCCGAAGCCGACGCCGGTGTGCAGGTCGATGGTGTTGTCGAAGGCGCTGCCGGTATCGACGAACACCGCCGCGCCCCACGGGCCACCCTTGAAATAGTGCTCGTACTCGGCCGAGCCGATCACCAGGTTCTTGGCGCCCAGCGCGTACTTGTCCGGCGCCGGCGTGCGCGGGCCGACCTCACGGTAGGCATAGCCGCGGATGCTGCGATCGCCGCCGGCGAAATAGCGCAGGCTCGGCGGCATCGCCACCAGATCGCTGGTCCAGGTGGTGCCACCTTCGCCACGCAGGATCAGGCGGTTGCTTTCCCCTACCGGGATGTACCAGCGCAGCACCGCGTTGGCCTGCACGAAACTGGTATCCGAGCCGGCGCCTTCGATACCCGCGCGCATCGTCGCCGTACCGCTGATGCCCTTGCGTGGGAACATCTGGTCGTCAACGTTGACGTAGTCGGCAACCATCTGCGGATACACCAGCGTCGAGGTGTTGTAGACCGCGTCGGTGAATTCGGTGCCGGAGGCATAGCGCCAGCGCTCGCGCAGTGCGTTGATCGACGCGATCGCGGTCCAGTGCTCGTTGATCTCGCCGCTGCGGCTGGCGATCAGCTTGAAATTGCGCAGATCGATGTAGTCGGTCTGCTCGTCATAGGCACTGGCGGCGAAGGTGTACCAGCCATCAAGCCAGTTGAACGCCGGGATGCGGTAGCTGGTGACCAGGCTCTTGCGCTTCTGCGCATAGTCCAGCTGCGTGTTCATCTTGTGGCCGCGGTTGTTCAGGAACCGCCGCTCGATGCCACCGCGCACACCCGGGCCGCTCTCGCTGCCGTAGCTCAAACCGGCGGTGTAGATGGTGCGCTTGGCGCGGGTCAGCTTGACGTCCACCGGCACTTCGCCGTTCTCATCGGCCTCGTCCGGCCGCGGCTGGATGTCGATCACGCTGAAGTAGTCCAGCTTGGTCAGCGACTGCCGCAGGCGGTCCAGCTTGCCCTCGTGGTAGTAGCTGCCCTGGTCCCAGTACACCAGCGGATCGAACAGCTTGTCGACGAAGTAATCCTGCTCGAAGTGCACCGGGCCCATGTTGTAGCGGCGGCCGCTGTCCCAGGTCAGATCGATGTCGGCGGCATTGTCGGCACGGGTGATCTGCACCTGGCGCTGGGTGTAGTCGGCATCGAAGTAGCCACGCTCGGCCAGGCGGCGGGTGACGGTGATCTTGCTGGCTTCGTACTGGGTGTGCTCGAAGCGCTGGCCCTTGCGCGGCTTGAATGCGGCCAGGTCATCCTGCAGGTACTGGTCGTACATCGCCGGGCCGGTGATGTCGATATGCTCGCGGCGCACGGTCACCGGGGTGCCCTTGTCCACGTGGATCAGCACCCGCACGTGCTCGTCCTCGCGCGGCGCCTCGACCTTGATCACCGGGTTGTAGTAGCCGAACGGCTCCAGCGCCTGGCGGGTCTGCCGCTCGGCCTGTGACAGCAGGTACTCCAGGCGAGATTCGCCTTGTTCCTTGCCGATCGTGTCGTACAGCGACAACGATTCCTGGATGTTCTCGATGATTGCGGCGTCGTCGCCCTTGTCCAATCCCTTGATGTCCACCTTGTCGATGGTGCCGCGCGCGTGGACCACGGAAGTGGCGGCCAGCGACAGGACCATCAGCGGCAGGGCGTATTTCTTTGGCTGCATGCGGCACAGCATACCGACCGGAGGTGACGATGCGAAATGCATCACGCCATTGGGGATCGGTTGTTAAGTTGCGGTCAAAATACGCGCCATTGTGGCGATCATCGCGATGGCAGGCGTCCATGCCGGCATCGTGCGCGATGCCGGCGATGACCCCGATGGACATCGATGGGTAGCGCCGGGCCATGCCCGGCGAGCGCACGGCGCGGCCTGCAGAAGAGCCGCCGGGCATGGCCCGGCGCTACCGATGGATCATTGCCGGTAGATCCACGCCATGCGTGGAGTTGCCCAGTAGATCCACGCCATGCGTGGATCGCGGCCCCCATCAACTCGACAGATGCTCGATCGCCGCCACCTTGCCCAGGCGCTCGCCCAGCAGCGTCAGCAGCGCCAGGCGGTTGCCACGCAGCGCCGGATCCTCGGCATTGACCATCACGCCATCGAAGAAGGCATCGACCTGCGGGCGCAGGCGGGCCAGGCGCGCCAGCACGGCCACATAATCCTTGTGCTGCAGGCTGGCGCCGGTGTCATCGATGGCCGCGGTGACCGCTTCGGCCAGCGCACGCTCGGCATCTTCCTGCAGCAGCGCCGGGTCGATCTGGCCCGGAATGTCGCCTTCAGCCTTGCGGAGGATGTTGCGGATGCGCTTGTTGGCCGCCGCCAGCGCCTCGGCTTCCGGCAGCGCCGCAAACGTGCCGATTGCGTCAAGGCGACGGTCGAAGTCATACAGCGAGGCCGGCTTCAGCTCGGCCACGGCGTTGAAGTGGCTGGCCGGCACGTTCCTGTCGCCGTAGTAGCCCTTCAGGCGATCGAGGATGAAGTCATACAGCTCAGCCACATCGGCCTGCACGTTGCGCGCGGCCAGGCCCGCATTGGCGCGGGTCAACAACGCGCGCAGGTCCAGCTCGAATCCGCTTTCAATGATCGTACGGGCCAGGCCCAGCGCGTTGCGGCGCAGGGCGAACGGGTCCTTGTTGCCGGTCGGCTTCAGACCCGCGGCGAAACCACCGGTCAGCGTGTCCACGCGTTCAGCGATCGCCAGCACCTTGCCCAGCGGCGACAGCGCGATGTCGTCGCCACCGAAGCGCGGCTGGTAGGCCTCGTCGATGGCCAGCGCCACGTCGGCCGATTCGCCACCGGCCACGGCGTAGTGGCGACCCGCGATGCCCTGCAGTTCAGGGAACTCATTGACCATGCGCGACTGCAGGTCGTTCTTGGCCAGCTCGGCAGCCCGCTTGGCCTGCGCCGGATCGGCCCCCACCTGCGCGGCGATCACTTCGGCCAGGGCGGCCACGCGCGCCACCTTGTCGGCCACGCTGCCCAGCTTGGCCTGGTAGGTCACCGTCTTCAGGCCCTCGCCCATCGAGGCCAGGCCCTGCTTCAGGTCTTCGTCGAAGAAGAACTTGGCATCGGCGAAGCGCGGGCGGATGACGCGCTCGTAGCCCTTGGCCACTTCGGCCACGTCCTTCGATTCGATGTTGGCGATGCCGATGAACTTCTCGGTCAGCGTGCCGCCGTCATCCAGCACCGGGAAGAACTTCTGGTTGATCTCCATCGTCTCGATCAGCGCTTCCTGCGGCACGTCCAGGAATGCGCGCTCGAAGCTGCACAGTACCGCCGACGGCCACTCGACCAGGTTCACCACCTGCTCCAGGTTGTCCTCGGTGATGCGGGCGCTGCCACCGGCCTTGGCTGCGGCGGCCTCGACCTCGGCCACGATGCGCGTGCGGCGCTCGCTCGGGTCGACCAGCACGAACGCGGCGCGCAGCGCTTCGACATAGTCCTGCGGCTGTGACAGCAACACGGTCTGGTCGTGGTGGAAGCGGTGACCACGGCTCACACGGCCGGCGTGCAGGCCGAACAGCTCGGCTTCAACCACGTTGGCACCATGCAGCAGCACCAGCCAGTGCGCCGGACGGGCGAAGCCCCAGGCGTGATCGCCCCAACGCATCGGCTTGGGGATCGGCATCGCCGCGATCGCCTCGCGCAGGATCTCCGGCAGCAGGCTGGCGGTGCTCGCGCCCGGGGTCACCGCGCGGTGCACGAAGCGCTCGCCCTTGTTGTCGGTGGTCTTCTCCAGCGCGGTCCAGTCGATCCCGGCCTTGGCGGCGAAGCCCTGCAGGGCCTTGGTCGGCTGGCCTTCGGCATCCAGCGCGATGTTCAGGTACGGGCCCAGCACTTCGCTGTGCTGTTCCGGCTGTTCCAGGCCGACACCCGGCAACAGCACCGCCAGGCGTCGCGGAGTCGACAGCGGGTGCGCCTCGCCCAGTTCCAGCGCAACGCCGCGCTTGCGCAGGCCTTCGACGACAGCGTCGAAGAACGCCTGGGCCAGGCCCGGCAGCGCCTTGACCGGCAATTCCTCGGTGCCCAGTTCGATCAGCAGGGGGGACAGGTGGCTCATCGGTTCAATCCTGTGGTGGGGGCGCAGCGCGCAACGCGTCCGGCGCCCCGGGTAGTTGATGAAAAGCGGATGGCAGCGGAAGTGGCCGTCAGGCCTTCTTCGCGCCCGGGAAGCCCAGCTTCTCTCGCTGCTCGTAGTACGCCTTGGCCACTGCCTGGGCCAGCGCGCGTACCCGCAGGATGTAGCGCTGGCGCTCGGTCACGCTGATCGCACGGCGCGCATCGAGCAGGTTGAAGGTGTGGCTGGCCTTCATCACCTGCTCATAGGCCGGCAGCGGCAGGTTCACTTCCACCAGCTTCTGCGCCTCGCGCTCGCAGGCGTCGAAGCGGTGGAACAATTCTTCCACGTCGGCGTATTCGAAGTTGTAGGTGCTCTGCTCCACCTCGTTCTGGTGATAGACATCGCCGTAGGTCACCGGCTGGCCATCCGGACCATAGGTCCAGACCAGGTCGTAGACGTTGTCGCAGTTCTGCAGGTACATGCACAGGCGTTCGAGACCGTAGGTGATCTCGCCCAGCACCGGGCGGCACTCCAGGCCACCGGCCTGCTGGAAGTAGGTGAACTGGGTCACTTCCATGCCGTTGAGCCAGACCTCCCAGCCCAGGCCCCAGGCACCCAGCGTCGGCGATTCCCAGTTGTCCTCGACGAAGCGCAGGTCGTGCACCAGCGGGTCGATGCCAAGTGCCTTCAGCGAATCCAGGTACAGCTGCTGGATGTTGTCCGGCGCCGGCTTCATCGCCACCTGGTACTGGTAGTAGCGCTGCAGGCGGTTCGGGTTCTCGCCGTAGCGGCCGTCGGTCGGGCGGCGCGAGGGCTGCACGTAGGCCGCGTTCCAGCCTTCCGGACCGATCGCACGCAGGAAGGTGGCCGGGTGGAAGGTACCGGCGCCCACCTCCAGGTCGAGCGGCTGGATGAGCACGCAGCCCTGCTGGGCCCAGAACTGGTTCAGGGTCTGGATCAGGCCCTGGAAGGTGATCGGAACGGTCGGGGTCGCGGACATGCGGACGATTCTTGGCCGGCAAGGGGGGTGCGCTAGTATAACGGCCGACCTGCGGGGCATTCCGTACCCGGGAGGAGCAGGCAGATGGAACATCGGCTGCCTGTGGGCACGCCCGGCGAGGCTGGCGGCGTACCGCTGCCGTGGGGGCGCCTGCATTTCGAACAGGTCGGTGCGGCGTTGCTGGCCGATGGCCTGGTCGCCGAACACGAGGGCGAGCGCATGCGGTTTTCCGCGCAGGGCGCCCGCAATGCCAGTGAAGTGCACCCGCTGGTGCTGCTGTCCAACCTCAAGCTGGCCGCCCGCGACGGCGGAGAGCTGACCCTGGAACGTCTCACCGAGTGGCTGGCCCGGCGTACCGGCAGCCGTTACCTGCGCATCGACCCCACCCGGGTCGATGTCGCCGCGGTCACCGCGCTGGTCTCCCACGCCTACGCCCGCCGCCACCGCTTCCTGCCGCTGGCGGTGGATGCCGAGCGCGTGCTGGTGGCCACCAGCGAGCCGCTGGTGCAGGAATGGCGCCGCGACCTGCAGCACCTGACCCGCCGCCGCATCGATCTGGCAGTGGTCAACCCGCTGGACCTGCACCGCTACACCATGGAGTTCTACGGGGTGACCCGTTCGGTGCGCGGCGCCCGTGGCGACGTACGCGGCGAGGTCAACACTACGCTGCCCAGCTTCGAGCAGCTGGTCGAACTGGGCCGCACCGGCGACGTCAACGCCGACGACCAGCACATCGTGCACATCGTCGACTGGCTGCTGCAGTACGCCTACGAACAACGTGCCTCGGACATCCACCTGGAGCCGCGCCGCGAGATGGGCCGCATGCGTTTCCGCATCGATGGCGTGCTGCACAAGGTTTTCGAAGTGCCGCCGGCGGTGATGACCGCCGTGGTCAGCCGCATCAAGGTGCTCGGCCGCATGGACCTGGCCGAGCGCCGGCGCCCGCAGGATGGCCGCATCAAGACCCGCTCGCCGGGCGGCCGTGAGGTCGAGATGCGCCTGTCGACCATGCCCACCGCCTTCGGCGAGAAGTGCGTGATGCGCATCTTCGACCCGGATGCCGCCTTCAAGAGCATCGACCAGCTCGGTTTCAGCCCGCAGGAAGCCGCCGGCTGGAATGCCCTGGTCGAGCGCCCGCACGGCATCGTGCTGGTCACCGGACCGACCGGCTCGGGCAAGACCACCACCCTGTATTCCACGTTGAAGCGGCTGGCCACGCCGGACGTGAACGTGTGCACGGTGGAGGACCCGATCGAGATGATCGCGCCCGAGTTCAACCAGATGCAGGTGCAGACCAACATCGACCTGGACTTCGCCAGCGGTGTGCGCACCCTGCTGCGGCAGGATCCGGACATCATCATGATCGGTGAGATCCGCGATCTGGAAACCGCGCAGATGGCGGTGCAGGCCTCGCTGACCGGCCACCTGGTGCTGTCCACCCTGCACACCAACGATGCGCCCTCGGCGGTTACCCGCCTGCTCGATCTGGGCGTGCCGCACTACCTGCTGGCCAGCACCCTCAACGGCATCCTTGCCCAGCGCCTGGTGCGCACGCTGTGCCCGCACTGCAAGCAGCCACACAGCCTCGGCGCCGCCGATTGGGCGGTGCTGGCTGATAGCCAGGCGGCATATCCAGATGCCGCCACGCCCTGTCGGCCGGTCGGCTGCGTGGAGTGCCGGCGCACCGGATTCCTCGGACGCATCGGCCTGTATGAGTTGCTGCCATTGGGTTCGCGGCTGCGCGGGCAGATCCGTGCCGACATGGATCTGGCGGGTTTCACCCGGGCAGCGCGGAATGAAGGATTGCGAACCCTGCGCCAGGCCGGGCTTGAAAAGGTGGCGCAGGGGCTGACTACAATCGAGGAAGTCCTGTCAGTCCTGCCGCCCCCGGATGAACCCAGCTCCCTTCCTGATCCTTGAAACCGGCCGCCCGGTGCCGTCACTGCGCCGCTACGGGCGCTTCCCGCACTGGATCCGCGTGGCCGCCGGGCTGGAAGAACACGAAACGGTGGTGGTCGATGTCGAACACGGGGCCGCCCTGCCCGATCCGCACGGCTTCGCCGGCGTGCTGGTGACCGGCTCGGCGGCCTTCGTCACCGACCACGCTGACTGGAGCGAGCGCAGCGCGGCGTGGCTGCGCCAGACCGCTCACGACGACCTGCCGGTGTTCGGCATCTGCTACGGCCACCAACTGCTGGCGCACGCGCTGGGCGGAGAGGTGGCCTACAACCCGGCCGGCCGCGAGTCCGGCACGATCGAACTGGAACTGCAGCCGCAGGCCGCACAGGATCCGCTGTTCCAGGGCCTGCCGCAGCATTTCGCCGCGCACGCCACCCACCTGCAGACCGTCCTGCGCGCACCCGACGGCGCCGCGGTGCTGGCACGCTCTCCCCTCGATGGGTGCCACGCCTTCCGCTGGGGGCGCCAGGCCTGGGGGGTGCAGTTCCATCCGGAGTTCGCCACCCACCACATGCGCGGCTACGTGCGCGCCCGCGCCGACTGTATCGGCCGCCACGGCGGTTGTGCCCGCAGCATCGAGCGCGCAGTCACTGCCGCGCCGCTGGCCCGCCAACTGTTGCGGCGCTTCGTCCGCCAGGCGCGGTTGTCTTCAGCCCAGCCGGCGGCAAAACAGGGATAATCGGCGCCACGGGCTACCGCCCGGCCCCTCCTGTCCTTCCCGGATGTCCATGAAAGAGATTCGCAAGCTGCCGGCTTCGGCGGGCGCCCAGTGGTTGCTGGATACGTTCTCCCTGTACCGGCGCGCGCCGCTGCAGCTGGCCCGGATCGGCCTGACCTGGCTGCTGGTGAGCTGGGTGGTCACCCTGCTGTCGACGCTGATTCCCGGTGCCGCCGGTATGGCCGTGCAGCTGATGACGCTGGCCATCTCGCCGATCATGTTCGGCGGCATGCTGTATGCCGTGGGCGAAATCGACGAGGGCCGCCCGGGCCTGGCCTCGCACCTGCTGCAGCCGATCCGCGACCACCGTGTCAGCCACCTGCTGGTGCCACTGGCCATCCAGGTGCTGGCGGTGCTGCTGCTGGGCGCGCTGCTGTTCCTGATGATCGGCCGCGAGGGCTTCACCGCCTTCAGCGAGGTCATGACCAAGATGGAAGAAATCAGCCGCAGCGGCCAGCAGATCAAGCCGGACGATGCCGCCGCGCTGGTCGCCAACCTGCCGGCCAAGCGCATCGCGCTGTGGATGCTGCTGGTGTTCCTGAGCGCAGTGGCGCTGTCCCTGGCAATGTTCACCCAGCCGGCGCTGGTGGTGTTCGACAAGCAGAGCGGCATGCACGCCCTGCGTCTGAGCCTGCAGGGTTGCATCGAGAACATCGGCGCGATGATCGTGTTCGCCGTGCTCGGTCTGATCGCGGCGTTCTGCATGTATGTACTGTTCGTGATCGTGATCCAGATCGCGATGCTGCTCGGTGGCCCGCTGGCCGCGGCCTTCATCGCGCAGCTGGTACTGACCACGGTGTTGATGCCGCTGTACGTCGGCGCGGTCTATGCCGCGTGGAAGCAGATGTTCGTGCATCGCGGCAGCCGCGCAGCGCCGCCGATCCCGACCACGCCCACCTCCAGCGACGTCTTCCACGCCTGAGAAAAAGGGGACGGAGGGGATTAAGTCGTTTGTGCCTTTGACGACCTAATCCCCTCCGTCCCCTTTTTGTCTTTCAGGCGGCGGGCTTCTTCACTGCCGACGATGGCACCAGCCAGCGCGCGGCGTGGATGCCCAGCTCGTACAGCAGGCACATCGGGATCGCCAGCATCAGCTGCGACACCACGTCCGGCGGGGTCAGTACCGCCGCCACCACGAAGATCCCGACGATCGCGTAACCGCGGCCTTCCTTGAACTGCTGCGGCGTCACCCAGCCCAGCAGCACCAGGATCACCATCGCCACCGGCAGCTCGAAACTGCCGCCGAACGCGAAGAAGATCGCCAGCACGAAATCCAGGTAGGCGTTGGCATCGGGCGTGATCGCGATGACGTCCGGGCTGAAGGTGGTCAGGAAGTGGAACACCGCCGGCAGCACCAGGAAATACGCGAAGGCGCAGCCGGCGTAGAACAGCAGCACCGACGACACCAGCAGCGGCACCGCCAGGCGCTTCTCGCGCGCGTACAGCCCAGGCGCGACGAACGCCCACAGCTGGTACAGCAGCCACGGCACCGCCACGAACAGGGCGACGAAGAAGGTCAGCTTCAGCGGCGCGAAGAAGGCACCGGCCGGGTTGGTGGCGATCATCGTCTGCCCATTGGGCAGCTGCGAGACCAACGGTTCGGCCAGGGCGTTGTACAGCTTCTGGGTGAACGGCAACAGCGCCAGCAGCACCACGCCCAAGCCGAGCAGCGCACGCACCAGGCGCCCACGCAGTTCCACCAGATGCTCAATCAGCGAGCTTTCGCCGAAGTCGTGTTCGCTCATGGTTGGCGCTCCGTGCCCTGCGCCGACGGCGTCGCACCCGCTTCGTTGGCCGTGGCGGGAGCCGCCGTGGAAGGCAATGCTCCCTCCGTGGCAGCCGTGGACGGAACCTGATCGCCGTCCTGCACCGGCATGTCCGCGCCGCTCGTCGCATCCAGGTGCGGGGGTACATCCGCCGGCGCCGGCACGCGCACTTCCTGCGCCAACGCATCACCCTGCTGCTGCGCCTGCTGGGCGTCGCGACGAATTGCTTCGCCACTGGCGCGCAGCTGGTTTTCGGTGTCCTGCATGCCCTGGCGCACGTCCTGCATCTGCCGCTTGATCTCCTCGGCCTGCAGCTCGCGCTCCAGTTCCTGTTTCACCGAATCCCACTGATTCCGGGCACGACGTACCCACAGGCCGGCGAAGCGGGCCGCCTTGGGCAGGCGCTCGGGACCGAGCACCACCAAGGCAACCACGGCGATCACCAGCAGCTCGCTGAAGCCGATATCAAACACCGCGACCGCTCCGGATCAGCGAGGGGTGCGGTCGTGCTCGTCCTGCGCGGTGCGCGAGGCGTCCTGGCTGCGCGACTCATCGCCCAGCTGCGCGTTCGGCTTGTCCTCGTCGCGCATGCCCTTCTTGAATTCCTTGACCGCCGAGCCGAGATCCTTGGCGCCACTGGTCAGGCGCTTGGTGCCGAACACCAGCAGGACGATGGCCAGCACGACCAACCAATGCCAGATGCTGAAACTGCCCATAAAGACGCTCGTTACGTTAGTGATCAGGCTGTCGAGCATAGCGCACCGGCTGTTAGCCGGCGCGCGTGACGAAAGTCAGTTTCCGCCCAGCGTTTCCGTGCGGATTTCGCCGTCGGTGACCGGCTGGAAGCCCTGCTGCTGCGGCGGCGGGTTCTGCGGCACGTTCTGCAGCGGTGCGGTAGTGGCCTCGGCCGCGGCCGCCGGCGCTGCCTGAACAGGCGCCGGAGCAGCTGCCGGGACCGGCGCCGGGCGTGGTGCACTGCCCCCGTTACCGGCACGGTTGTTGCGGGCGGCGTAGGTGGCTTCTTCCAGGCGATCGCGGAAGGCGACCACATCCATCGACGGCGAACCGACCGCGCGGCCCTCGAAGATCATCCGCGGCGTGGTGTTGCTGCCGTAGGCATCCAGGTTGGCGGCATCGTCGATCTGCAGAACGGCACCGTCCAGGGCCACACCGGCGAACAGCCCGCGGGCGCGCGACCACGACCAGATTTCAGCCTTCAGCTGGCCATCAGTGGCGGCGGCGGCATTGCGCCCGACCGGACCTGCGGCGACGCCGGCATCGGCGCCGAGCGTGAATTTGCCGTTGACCAGATTGTCCAGGCTACGGTCGTTGCGGAACACCAGCACCACATCCGACGACTGCACGCCGGCCTGGAAGCCGATGCTGGCCCCGGTCAGCTTCACGAACACCGGGCTGGACCAGGCGCCATTGGCCATACGCACCGACATCAGGCCATGGCCACGACGACCACCGATGACAAGTCCGGCCTTGATCGTGTCGGGAATGACGATGACTGCGCGGCCTTCGTCGAGCAATTTGTCCGGAATGCCCTGTTCAGGCATTCCCTGGATTTCAGCCAGCACACGCACGGCATTGCGGGCGCGCTGGTCTTCCTGCGGTCCGGCCATGGCCTGGCTGGACAGCAGGCTGGCGGCGATCAGCAGGGCTTGGATCGGGCGACGCATGGCAGGCTCCAGAAGTCAGTCCATAGGAAGATATAGCAAGTGACTGAAATTAGTAGTGTTGTCATGAATCTCCAATGAGCGCTGCCTGCTCGCATTGATGCGCGCTATGCCTGCAATCCGAACCCTGCATCCCGAGGAGGCGCCGGATCGGCGACAATGCACCCCATGCTCGACGCACCCGATACCGCCGTGCTGGCGGTCAACCTAGGCACGCCCGAGACGCCGACGGCCCCGGCCGTACGCCGTTATCTGGCTGAATTCCTGTCCGACCCCCGCGTGGTCTCGATCCCGGCGCTGCTGTGGCAGCCGCTGCTGCGCGGGCTGATCCTGCCGCTGCGCAGCAGCCGTTCGGCGGCCAAGTACGCCCAGGTGTGGCTGCCCGACGGCTCACCCCTGATGGTGCACACCCGCCAGTTGGCGCAGGCCATGCAGGCACTGTTGCCTACCCTGACGGTGCGCCACGCGATGCGCTACGGCGAGCCGGCGCTGGCCGGCGAGCTCGACCGCCTGGCCGCCGAGGGCGTGCGCCGCATCGTGGTGCTGCCGCTGTACCCGCAATACTCGACGACTACCACCGCCTCGGTCGAAGACCGCGTCGACGCCTGGCAACGCCGCAACCCAAGCGTAACCGTCAGCCTGGTGCGCGACTATTCAGTCGATCCCGGCTGGGTCGAGGCGGTTGCCGGCTCCATCCAGCGCTACTGGGCACAACATGGCCGCGGCCAGACGCTGATGTTCTCCTTCCACGGCATCCCGCAGCGACTGGCCGATGCCGGCGATCCGTATCCACAGCGTTGCGAAGCCAGCGCGCAGGCCATTGCCAATGCGCTGGGGTTGCGCAAGGACGAGTGGCACCTGGGCTACCAGTCACGCTTCGGCCGCGAGCGCTGGCTGCAGCCGTACGCCGAGCCGAGCCTGTGGGCATTGGCCGAATCCGGGATGAAGCAGATCGACGTGGTCTGCCCCGGCTTCGCCACCGATTGCCTGGAGACACTGGAAGAGGTGGCACTGGGCTTCACCGAAACACTGGCCGAACGCGGCGCGAAAATGCGCTATATCCCCTGTCTCAACGCCGAACCGGAGCACGCACGCGCCCTGGCGCGGTTGGCCGTGGCCTCGCTGGCATGAGCCTGCAGCCGTTTGAACTCGACGTCGGTGGCGCGCGCGTGGCTGGGCTGCGCAGTCACAACGAAGGCCCGCGCGTACTGGCCCTGCATGGCTGGCTCGACAATGCCGCCAGCTTCGTGCCGCTGGCTCCTCATCTTTCATCGCTGCAGCTGGTGGCGATCGACCTGCCCGGCCACGGCCACAGCGCGCATCTGCCGGCCGGCGCCAGCTATACGACTGCAGCGGCGATCTGCCACGTGCTTGATGTCGCCGACGCACTGGGCTGGGATCGCTTCAGCCTGCTTGGCCATTCAATGGGCGCCGGCATCGCCAGCCTCACCGCGTCCGTCAGCGACCGTATCGAACGCCTGGTGGCGATCGAAGCGCTCGGCGGCCTGCGCGGTCCCGAGGAAGAAACCGCGCACCGCCTGCGCGAGCACGTGAACGCGACGCGCGCGTTGGCGCGCAAGCAGCTGCGTGTATTCCCCGAGCTTGCGGCGCCGATCCGTGCACGCATGATGGCCAATCAGCTGAGCGAGCGTTGCGCGCGGCTGCTGGTCGAGCGCGGCGTCGAGCCGGTCGAGGGTGGCTATCGCTGGTGCAGTGATCCACGCCTGATGCTGCCCACTGCGATCCGTCTCAGCGAAGGCCAGATCGACAACCTGCTGCAGTCCATCGCCTGCCCGACGCAGGTGATCTATGCCACACCCGCGCAGTCCTACTATCCCGAGCCGATGCGCAGCGATCGCCTGCACCACCTGCGTGATGGACGGCTGGCGGTGTTTGCCGGCAACCACCACCTGCACATGGAAGACCCTGCGCAGATCGCCGGCGTGATCCTGCACTTCTTCGACAACGACAACGGCGGCTGAGTCCGGGCGTCCGCGCACTTCACTCTGTGCGTTCGCGGCCGATACACCAGTTGCGGGCCCCTGCGCCCGCAGCACGCGGGCCCGGTCGGGCCTGCGACGTGTGTTTGGTTCTGCAAGGAAGTCCGCATGCCCGTTCTGCTGCACCGTCACCCACAGGATGTGGCTACGGCGCCCCGTCTTCGCGTCGCTGATCGCGCCGCATTCCCCAAATTCCCGGTCCACGCCATGGTCACGCTTTGTTGCGTGCGCCGCGGCGTGGCCGTTGTCGTTTGCTGATCCAGGAGTCGCCGATGTCCGTTGCATCTTCCCGTCCCCCCGATACGTCCCGCCTGCCGCACCTGCAGCAGCTTGCTCATTGCGCTGATCGCCGCCTGCTGGCCGGCAGTGCGGTCCTGGCCGTTACCGGTCTGGCCCTGGCCTTGCGTGGCCCCCAGCTGCTGGGCGCCGCGCTGGCTGCCGGCGCGTTGCTGCCGGCGGCCTGGCTGGCGGGGCCTCTGGCGGGCCGCCATATTGCCCGCAATGGCCTGGCGCTGCTGCTGTCGCTGCAGCTGGCGTTGCTGTGCGCGATCATCGGCCTGTCGCCAGCTCTGCCCATCGCGCTGCTGCTGGGCGTACTGCTGAGCCATCGTGATCGTCTGCCGGTGTGGCTGGCCGGCGGCGTCGGCACCCTCGCACTGCTGGCACCGCTGCTGGACGCAGCGGCGGCGGGTCCTGGCCTGTTGCAGGCTGGACTGCTCGCTGGCCTCACCGTGCTGCTGGGCCAGGTCGCTCAGCGCCTGCGCCAACAGACCGAAGCGCTCGGCCACGGCCCACGCCGGTTGGCCGCATTGGCGCGCGACATCGCCACCGGTGCCGATCTGGGCGTGCATGCGGATACCAGCGCCTACGCACCCGGCTCGTTGGCCCATGCGTTGGCTGATACCGCGCGGCACGTGCAGGCTCAGCGCGGCCGCGAAGCCACCGCGCATGCCGAGAACGCGCAGATCCGGCAGGCGCTGGATGCCTCGCGCACGGCGATGATGATCGCCGACAACGACCACGTGATCCGCTATGTGAACCGCTCGGTGGTGGCCCTGCTGCGCAACCAGCAGGCAACCCTGCGCCAGGCCTTCCCCGATTTCGACGCCGAGCGTCTGGTCGGCAGCAGCATCCACCGCTTCCATGCCAATCCGGATCGCATCCGCAGCATCCTCAACGGACTGCAGGCAACCCACAACGGCAAGGTCCGTATTGGCCCGGTCCATTTCGCACAGGTGGTCACCCCCGTGTTCGATGCACAGGGGGTGCGCCTGGGTTTTGCCGTGGAGTGGCACGATCGCACCCACGAGCTGGGCCTGGAGAACGCCGTAGCCAGCATCGTTGCCGCCGCCGCTGCCGGCGATCTGGACCAGCGCCTGCAGGCGAGCGAAGGTGCCAGCTTCCTTGACGGCCTCACCGGCGGCATCAACCAGTTGATGGACACCCTTGGCAGTACCGTCAACGAAGTGCGGCAGATGCTGTCCGCACTCGCCAACGGCGATCTCGACCGACGCATGGACGGCGAGCACCACGGTGCGTTCGCCGCCATCCAGCGCGATGCCAACGCCACCGCCGGTCAGTTGGCGCACATGGTCGGCCGTATCCAACACTGTGCCGCCGCCATCAGTACCGCCGCCAGCGAGATCGCCGCGGGCAACGGTGCGCTGTCCGAGCGGAGCGAACGCCAGGCAGCACACCTGCAGGAAACCGCGGCCTCGATGGAGGAGCTGACCGCCACCGTGCGCCAGAACGCCGCCCACGCGCGTGAGGCCAGCCAGCTGGCGACTTCCACACAGAACGCGGCCAGCGATGGCGACATCGCGATGCAGCGGGTCATTGACACCATGCAGGCCATCGAGGGCGCCTCGAAGCGGATCGGCGACATCACCGGTGTCATCGATGGCATCGCCTTCCAGACCAATATCCTGGCGCTGAACGCGGCGGTGGAAGCGGCACGCGCCGGTGAACAGGGCCGGGGGTTCGCCGTGGTCGCGAGCGAAGTACGTGTGCTCGCGCAGCGCTCTGCTTCAGCGGCGCAGGAGATCAAGAAGCTGATCGACGAAGCAGGCCGTCAGGTCGGAGAAGGCGCGCAACTGGTCGCTGACGCTGGCCAGCGCATGCAGGGCATCGTCAGTGGTGTGGAGAGCGTCAGCCACCTGATGCATGAGATCTCGGCGGCCTCGCAGGAGCAGTCGATCGGCATCGAGCAGATCAACCAGACCGTCGTACAGATGGACCAGGCAACCCAGCAGAATGCAGCCCTGGTGGAAGAAGCCACCGCCGCGGCACGCGAACTGCAGTCGCAGGCAGGGACGCTGACCGAGGCCGTCTCGGTGTTCCGCCAGCAGGAAATGCACGGGATCACGCGCGTCGCCTGAGCGCAGAGTGATGCGATCTGATGAGAACGGCGCCCGCAGGGCGCCGTTCTTTTGCGCGTTGTGCGTGATGGATCACGGCAAGGGCACGCCCGGCGGTATCGATCCATCGGTAGTGCCGGCCGCTGGCCGGCAACCACGGCACGCGCATTGCGCAGGCCCTGACCACGCATCCACGCATCGCGTGGATCTACCGACAACCACCGCAGGTGCATCGTACGGACCCGGTAGCTGCCGACCTTGGTCGGCACCACTCCACGCATGGCGTGGATCTACCGACAACACCCCGTATCCACACAGGGCGTGATCCACCGATCCGCCAAAAGAAAAACCCCGCTGCGTGAGCAGCGGGGTTTTGGGTATAAACCCTGGCGATGACCTACTCTCGCATGGCTTAGGCCACACTACCATCGGCGCAGCTACGTTTCACTTCCGAGTTCGGGATGGGATCG
>NZ_JBNDKU010000020.1:0-27282 GCF_050435725.1 Stenotrophomonas sp. AN71
CGTGGATCTACTGGGCATCGCGGTGGCCCTATCCACGCATGGCGTGGATCTACTGGGCATCGCGGTGGCCCTATCCACGCATGGCGTGGATCTACCGGGCATCGCGGTGACCCATCCACGCATGGCGTGGATCTACTGGCATCGCGGTGGCCCTATCCACGCATGGCGTGGATCTACTGGCATCGCGGTGGCCCTATCCACGCATGGCAGGGGCCTTTGGCGGTGAGCTGGAGTAGATCCACGCCATGCGTGGATGCTCTTCGGGCCGCCGGAAAAAACAACGCCGGCGCGCATCCTGCGGCCGGCGTCGGGTCCCCTCCCCGGGAACGCTTGAATCAGCGGATGACCAGCACCGGCAGGCTGCTGCGAGCCAGCACTTCGGCGGTCTGGCTGCCCAGCAGCACACGGGTCACACCACGGCGGCCGTGCGAGGTCATCACGATCAGGTCGCTGTTGCGCTCGCCCGCCGTCTCGATGATGCCGTCGGCCGCGTAGCGGTCCAGCACATGCACCGGATTGGCGGTAATGCCCTGCTCGGCGGCCTTGGCCAGCGCCGGCTGCAGCACCTTCTGCGCGCCTTCCTCGCGGTCGGCCTTGTACTCGGGGCTGTTCATGTAGCCCACGCTCCAGCCCATGGCGTCGTACATGCCGACGGCCCACGGCTCGGAGACGGTCACGATATCGACCTCGGCATTGAGGTCCTTGGCCAGCTCCAGGCCCTTGGCCAGGCCCTTGTCGGCCAGCTCGGAGCCGTCGGTGGCAATCAGGATGCGCTTGTACATGGTGGGGCTCCGCGGCGATCGGCCAGATGGGAACAACACCATTACACAGCAGGTGTGCACGCCGTGCCTTGAGCAGGATCAATCCGGCGCCGCGCAGTGACGCGCGAGCATCGCCCGCCAGGCAACGGGCGGGTAACCCATTACCGTAGAGTCGAGGGGGGGGGGCGGGGGCGGGCCCCCCCCCCCCCCCCCCCCCAACCCCCCCCCCCCCCCCCCACCCCCCCCCCCCCCCCCCCTCGACTCTACCTACGGTGACCCGGGCCTCAGGCGATCTGCACCACGCGTGCGTTCCGGCACAGCGGGTAGCTAGCCACGAACTCGGCGATGGCCTCACGCATCACCTCGAACGACTGGCCATACATGTACAGCGCGGTCTCGGTCGGGCCCTGCCACCAGCTGCAGATCTCGCCCAGGCCATCGATGTGCTCGGACAGCTGCTCGAACACGTGGTTGGAATCACACTGTTCGTAGACCTCGTCGGGCAGGTTCAGGCCATCCAGGTAGATGCCCAGACCCTCGGTCACGCCGAAGCTGCGATCCGCCTCGCCGGCACCCTGCACCTTCGAGCCCTTCGGAGCGCCCAGCTGTTCCAGCAGGTCGATCAGCTTGGGCACGCCGGCGGCGTCCACCAGCGCTACCTCGATATCGCCGTATTCAACTTCGCCTTCGTCGGACACCGCGGTGCCACCGCCAACGATCTCACCAATCTCCGACGCCTGCAGCAATGCGTCGAGCGGGTCCTCGAACAGCTCGTGGCGATGCTCGGGCTGCAGCTTGGCGTTCAACGTCACGGTGACATGCAGCGTGGGTTCGGTCATGGTGGCGTTCCTGGAAGATGTGGCCGCTATTGTAGAGTCGCGCTTGCTCGACTGCTTCTGCTGACAAAAGACGGTCGAGCAAGCTCGACTCTACGGGGGGTGATGCGGTCAGCGCAGGAACGGGGTCACCTTGCGCGTGAGCAGTTCCACCAGCGCCGGGTCCATGTAGTCGTAGTCGTCCGGAATATCCAGGCAGATCACCCGCTTGCCATTCAGCCAGGCCTTGTAGCGGGTGGACAGGCGGTTGTGGTGCGCCCGCTCCATCACGAATACCAGGTCGGCCCACTGCAGCAGCTCGGGGCTGAGCACTTCCTCAGCGTCGGCCAGCAGCCCGGCCGAGGCCGTCTCGATGCCCGGCCAATCGGCGAACACCTGCTCGGCCGTCGGGCTGCGCAGGCGGTTCTGGCTGCAGAGGAACAGCACGTTGCGGGTCATGGCTGCAGCGTATCGGGGTCGGATCCCTTTTCCAACGGAAAAGGGATCCGACCCCGGCGGTGATCAGATCACCGTCAGGTTGGCGTAGGCCATCACCAGCCACTTGCTGCCGGCGTCGGCAAATTCAACCTGCACGCGGGCGTGGGCACCGTTGCCTTCGTAGTCGGTCACCATGCCTTCGCCGAACTTGGGATGGGTGACCAGTGCGCCGAGCTTGATCGGTGGCAACTCGATGGAGGCATGGCCCATCACCCGGCTGCTGCCCAGCGAAGCCGGTCGCGAAACCTGCACCTTCGGGCGGACCTCGTGCAGCAGCTCGCGCGGGATCTCGCGCAGGAAACGCGACGGCAGGCTGTAGTTGTCCTGGCCGTGGATGCGGCGCGACTCGGCATAGCTCAGCACCAGTTTCTGGCGTGCGCGGGTGATACCGACGTAGGCGAGCCGGCGCTCTTCCTCCAGCCGCCCGCTTTCCTCCAGCGAACGTGCGCTGGGGAACAAGCCCTCTTCCAGGCCGGCCAGGAACACCAGCGGGAATTCCAGGCCTTTGGCCGAGTGCAAGGTCATCAGCTGCACGCCTTCCTCGCCGGCCTGCGCCTGGCCTTCGCCGGCCTCCAGCGCGGCATAGGCCAGGAACGCGACCAGCTCGTCCATGTCCTCGCCCACTTCCTCGATGTCGTCAGCGCGGCGCACGAAGCGCGACGCCACCGACACCAGTTCGTCGAGGTTGTCGGTGCGCGATTCCGAGTCCAGCACGTTGCGGCTTTCCTTGCTCCAGTGCTCGCGCAGCTGCGAACGGGCCAGCACGTGGTCCACGCGCTCGGCCAGGGTCATGTGCAGGGTCTGCGCCTGCAACTCGTTGACCAGCACCAGGAAGCCGGCCAGCGCGTTGCGCGCACGTGCGGCCAGTGCGCTGCCCTGGGTGACCAGCATGGTCGCTTCCCACAGCGAGATGCCCTGCGCGCGCGCTTCGCGGCGCACTTCGTCCAGCGTGCGGTCGCCGATGCCACGGGTGGGCGTGTTGACCGCGCGCTCGAACGCCGCGTCATCGTTACGGTTGGACAACAGGCGCAGGTAGGCCAGCGCATCCTTGATTTCGGCACGCTCGAAGAAGCGCATGCCGCCATACACGCGGTACGGCACCTGTTCGCTCAGCAATGCCTCTTCCAGCGCGCGCGACTGCGCGTTGCTGCGGTAGAGCACCGCCACTTCGGTATAGCTGCCGCCATCGCGCACCCACTGGCGGGCGCGCTCGACGATGTAGCGCGCCTCGTCCATCTCGTTGTACGCCGCGTACAGATCGATCGGCTCGCCCTCACCGCTGTCGGTCCACAGTTGCTTGCCGATGCGGTCGGGGTTGTGCGCGATCACCGCATTGGCGGCGCCGAGGATGTTGGCGGTGGAGCGGTAGTTCTGCTCCAGGCGGATGGTCTGCGCACCCGGGAAATCGCGCAGGAAGCCCTGCACGTTCTCGACCTTGGCGCCGCGCCAGCCGTAGATGGCCTGGTCATCGTCGCCGACCACGAACACATGGCCGGTATCGCCGGCCAGCACGCGCACGAAGGCGTACTGGATGGCGTTGGTGTCCTGGAATTCGTCCACCAGGATCTCGCGGAAACGGGCGCGGTAATGCGACAGCAGCGCCGGGTTGTCGCGCAGCAGTTCGTGCGCGCGCAGCAGCAGCTCGGCGAAGTCGACCAGGCCGGCGCGGTCGCAGCGCGCCTGGTACTCGATGTAGGCCTGGCGCATGGTTTCCAGCCATGCATCATGCGGCTCGGGCTGGATGTGCTGCGGGCGGCGGCCTTCGTCCTTCTGCGCGTTGATCCACCACGCGATCTGCTTGGCCGGGTACTTGCCGTCGTCCAGCTCCAGCGCCTGCACCACACGCTTGACCAGCCGCAGCTGGTCGTCCGAATCCATCACCTGGAAACCTTCCGGCAGCTTGGCGTCCTGCCAATGCAGGCGCAGCAGGCGGTTGGCCAGGCCGTGGAAGGTGCCGATCCACATGCCACGGCTGCCATTGGGCAGCTGGGCGTCGATGCGGTGGCGCATCTCGCCGGCCGCCTTGTTGGTGAAGGTCACCGCGAAAATGCCGTGGGTCGGCACGCCGTCGACTTCATGCAGCCAGGCGATGCGGTGGGTGAGTACGCGGGTCTTGCCGGAACCGGCACCCGCCAGCACCAGGTGGTGGCCGGGGGGAGCGGAGACGGCTTCGCGCTGGGCCGGGTTCAGGCCATCAAGCAGGTGGGAGACATCCATCCCCTCATTTTACGGCATCGCCGTCGCGGCACCTGCGACCACCTCGGTTGCCAGCGCCTGCGCTTGCTGGCGCAGTTCAGGCACCGCCAGGCTTTCCCACAGGCTGCCGATGCGCAGGCTGCCGAGCACACCCAGCCGTGCCTGCGGCTGGCCGTTGGTGGCGCGCAGGCGGTGGCCCGGCACCGTGCTGTCCAGGCCCAGTCCATGCGGGCCGGGGCGGGCCAGGCCATCGGCCTGCAACTGCTGCAGCAATGGGTTGCGCAGCGCGCTGGCGCGGGTCTCCACGCCGGTAGCGTTGATCACGCCGCCGATCCTCCACTGCTGTTCATTGCCGGAGGTGTCGCGGCCAGACAGCCGCAGCGCATCGCCTTCGCGCCAGACGCGTTGCAGGCGGGCGCGGTGGATACGCAGCTGGCCGCTGTCCTGCAGGGTCTGCAACTGCGCGTCGACCTCTTCGGCGATGCGATGGCGATGCACGTCCCAGTAGCGCACCACATGGCGCAGGAAACGGCGCTGGTCGGCCTCGTCGAGGCTGCACCACAGCGCCTGCCCGTGCGGGCGGATGCGGTCCATCACGCCCTGCCACGGCAGGCCATCAGCCTGTGCCTGACGGGCAAACCCACGCAATGCGTGCAGGCGCTGGCGCAGGTTCATCGGCAGCAGCGTGGCCGGGTCGAAGGTAGGCAGGCCCCCATGCGCGTGCGGCAACGGCAGCAGGCCGTGGCGAGAGATCACATGCAGCGGGCCGCTGTGGCCGGCAGAGACTAGCGCCAGCACGGTGTCGGCCATGCTCAGGCCGGAGCCGACGATAGCCACCGCCTGTTCGCCGGCCAGGGTACGCACGCCGTCGTAGTCCCAGACCTCGATCACGTCATCGGCAGGCAGCGCGTCTGCGCCGGGCACCGGCAGCGGGCGCATGCTGTTGCCGGTGGCCAGCACCACCTGCGCGGCGTGCAGCGTGTGGCCATCGCCGAGTGTCAGCTGGTAGCCGTGGTCATCCGGCTGCAGGCCCAGCACCGGCTGCGCGATCACCTGCAGCTGCGCCGGGCTGGCGGCCACGGCCTCCTGCAGGCGCTGGTGCAGGTAAGCGGCAAAGAAGTGGCGGCACACGTAGCGCTCGCCCAGCACCTCGCGCGCCTCTCCCGGGTAGGCGTTGGCGGCCATCAGGTAGTCGAGGAAATCGCTGGGCTGGTCGGCAAACGCACTCATCTTCGCCGCCGGCACGTTCAGCAGGTGCTCCGGCCACGGCGTGGCATAGGCGATGCCCTGGGCCAGCTGCGAGGCCGGTTCGAAGATCGCCAGCGCCAGCGGCGCCTGGGCCTGGCGCAGTACCTGGATTGCCACCAGCACTCCGGCCGCACCGCCACCGATGATCGCCAGTTCCAGTTCGCCATTACGCGGTGAATCAGTCATGTGCCGATTGTAGGCCATCGGCGATGACGGGCCGGATTGCCGAAACAGGCGGTTGTCTCCGCCTCACATCGGCCGCCTCACATCAACGCGTCGGCCAGCCGTGCGATGCCCTCGCGGCTGCGCCGCCACGTGGGGCGGCTGCGCCACTGCTGCAGATCCAGCTGCCGCGACTCGCGCAGGTAGCCGTCCTCGATCGCGCACAGCTGCTGCACCAACGCGCGGTCGTAGCAGATCAGGCCGATCTCGGCATTCAGCGCGAACGAGCGGATATCCATGTTGATCGAGCCGAGCACGGCAATGTCCTCGTCCACGCTCATGTGCTTGGCGTGCAGGAACTGCGGCTCGTACAGGGCGATGCGCACACCACAGCGCAGCAGCTCGTCGTAGTAGGCCTCCTGTGCCCACGAGGTCAGCCGTTGGTTGTTGCTGGCCGACAGGATCAGCTGCACCTCCACGCCGGACAGCGCCGCAATGCGCAGGGCGCTGAGCGTGGCTTCGTCGGGCACGAAATACGGAGTGACCATCACCAGCCGGCGCCGCGCCAGATGGATCAGCGCCGCCACCGCATCGCGCGCATTGCTGTACGGGTAGGCCGGGCCGCTGGGCAGCAGCTGGGTGGCGATGTCGTCGCTGCATTCGGGCACATCGGCGATCACGTCCAGGCGCTGGCCGGTCTCCATGTACCAGTCGCTGGCGAACACCGCTTCCAGATGCGCCACCGCCGGGCCACGCACGCGCGCCACCAGCTCGCGGTTCGGGTGGCCGGGAACGAACTGCGGGCCAGCCAGGTTCTGCGAACCGACATAGGCCACTTCGTTGTCGACCACCGCGATCTTGCGGTGGTTGCGCAGGTCCATGCGCCCGCTGCGGCGCCAGCGCAGGCCGCCGGGCAGCATCGCCCGCACTTCGATGTCACGCGCTTCCAGACGCTTGCGGTAGGCGCGCAGGCCGCGCTTGGCACCCACCGCATCGAGCAGCACCCGGCACTGCACGCCACGCGCAGCAGCGCGCTGCAATGCCTCGACGATGGCCTCGCCCACCGCGTCATCGAACATCAGGTAGTACAGCAGGTGCACGCGGTCTTCAGCCTGGTCGATGTCGGCGATGAGCGTGTGCAGCGATTCGTCGTAGTCGGTCAGCAGGTCGACCGCATTGCCGTGCACCGGCATGAAATCGCCCTGGCGTTGCACCAGCGGCACGATCTCGGCGCTGGCGGTGTCCGGCTGCGGGGTCCAGCGCAGGCGATGCTGCAGTGCCTGTTCCTCTCGGATCACCTGCGAGGCTTCGGCCTGGCGTCGGATGCGCTCGCGCGACAGCCACGGGTGGCCGAACAGCAGGTACAGCGGCAGGCCCAGCAGCGGCACGAAGCCGACCAGCAGCAGCCAGCTGCGCGCCGCCCCCGGCGTGGTGCGGGTGGGGATCCAGCACAGCGCGACCAGCCGGATCAGCCAGTCGATCAGCAGCAGATAGGAACCCAGCAACCACTCGAACAGCATCGCGTCGCCCGTCGGGAGGTGATGGGCCATTCTGCCCACCGGCCTTTGTAGAGTCGAGCCGCGCTCGACCGCCTTGAACCAGCGTGTCGACCAAGGTCGACACCTACCAGGCGTGGGGACAGCGTGCCGACCAACGGTCGGCACCCACCGGGGTCGGGGCGGTCGGCACCCTCCCCGGGAATGCCGGGCATGAAAAAACCCGCCACAAGGGCGGGTTTCTTCGCGGGGACCAGCAATCCTTGCGGATTACTTGATCTTGCCTTCCTTGTACAGGACGTGCTTGCGCACGACCGGATCGTACTTCAGGAATTCCATCTTCCCCGGGGTGTTCTTCTTGTTCTTGTCGGTCGTGTAGAAGTGGCCGGTACCGGCCGAGGAAATCATACGGACCTTATCGCGCTTGCCTGCCATGATGCTTTACTCCTCAGACCTTTTCGCCGCGCGCACGCAGCTCAGCCAGAACGGAATCAATGCCGTTCTTGTCGATGGTGCGCAGTGCATGCGCGGAAACACGAAGCTTGACCCAGCGGTTCTCGCTGGCCACCCAGAAACGGCGCTCGTGCAGATTCGGCAGGAAACGACGACGGGTCTTGTTGTTGGCGTGCGAGACGTTGTTACCCGTCTGCACTCGCTTGCCGGAAACCTGGCATACGCGGGACATTGCGCACCTCGATAGTAGTAGTTGTCAGCCCGTAGCCCGGGAGACGGCGGCCTCGATGGTTGCCCACCACACGTCAAGAGAATCAAAGGGTTACGCTGGCGTTGGGCGGCCGGGGACGTGCTCCCGGGGGCGCCGCCCGGTAGAAAACCGGACACAGCGAGCCGCGCATTATGCACGCGTTCAAGCACTTGCGCAAGTTACCCACAGGCCGAGGCTGAATGCGCCAGGCTGCGGCACCGCCAACCGGCATACTGGCACGGATCACTGCGGAGCCTTCCATGCGGCTGCTGGCCCTGACCTACGGAACCGAAGGCGATACCCGCCCCCTGGCCATGCTCTGCCATGGGCTGATCGGCGCAGGCCACGAGGTGACACTGCTGGCCGATGGCGGCACCTTGGGCAGCGCGCAGGCGCTGAATGTGCCCCATGCGGCTCTTGAAGGTGACATCCATGACGAAGTGGTCGCGCTGGTCTCGCGTGGCAACGGTGTTGCCGCCGCCAGTAGCGGACTGGCACGGATGGCGCTGCAGCATGTCAGCGGCTGGATGCACCAGACCGATGCCGCTGCCGAAAGCTGCGATGCGATTCTGACCGGTGGCTTGGCGGCCTTTGTCGGCATGAGCGTGGGCGAACGCCGCGGGATGCCGGTCATCGGCACCGGCATGATTCCGCTGAGCCCGACGCGGGCGTTCCGCTCTCCGTTCCTGCCGCCGGGACGCTCGCCGGGCTGGTTGAACCGGGCCAGCTACGGGCTGGTCAACGGCCTGATCTGGCGCCAGTTCCGCTGGCCGATCAACGCGGCCCGCAAGCAGCTGGGGCAATCGCCGCGCCGCTCGCTGTGGTCCGGCCTGCCGATGCTCTATGGCATCTCGCCGCAGCTGCTGCCGCCATCGACGGACTGGCCGGCCGACCACATCGTCTGTGGCCAATGGCGGCTTCCTGATGCGCCCTGGACGCCGCCGGCCGATCTGCAGGCCTTCCTCGACGCCGGGCCGCCGCCGGTGTATCTGGGCTTCGGCAGCATGACCGGCTTTGATCGCGAACGCGTGTTGCCGGCCCTGCTGAAGGCGCTGGCACCGCGCCGTGTCCTGCTGTTTCCCGGCTGGGTGGGACTGCCTGCGATGCGCTTGCCCGATTCTGTCTTCGTACTGGGCCCGGCCCCACACGAAGCGCTGTTCCCGCGCTGCGCACTCGTCATTCACCATGGCGGCAGCGGCACCACGCATTCGGCCTGCCGCGCCGGCATTTCCTCGCTGGTGATGCCGTTCGCCGCGGATCAGTTCTTCTGGGCCGATCGCCTGTATCGGTTGCGGGTGGCGCCGGCGCCGCTGTCACCGAAGCGACTGGACGCAGCAACGCTGGCAGCAGCCATCACCTTCGCTGAAACCGACGCAACACGTGCACGCGCGGCTGCCTTGGGCGTGGCGATGAGCAAGGAGGACGGGGTGGCATGCGGCATTGAAATGATCGAGCGCTGGTTGCGGCCGGCGTAACAGCGGCCATGCCTCAACGCAGGTGCGGAATCACCTGGGCCAGCAGATGGGCATCCTTCAGCGCGCCGTGCAGGCCCCGGTTGCCGGGAATGCGCAGGCGCTGCAGCACATCGTCCAGCTTGTTGCCCTGGCCGGGCCAGCGCCCCCGCGCCAGCTTCAGGCTGCAGGTGATGCGGCAATGCTGGGCCAGCGTGCCGGGGATGCCAGCCAGGCGCAGCTCGTTGTCCAGGAAGCCCACGTCGAAGGTAGCGTTGTGCGCGACCATCTCGCTGCCGCGCAGGAAGTCCAGCAGTTCGGCGGCCTTGCTGGCGAACAGCGGCTTGCCCACCAGCATCGCATCGCTGATGCCATGCACGCGCTGCGCGCCCCAATCGACCTTGCGCTGCGGTTGCAGGTAAGTGTGGAACTGGCGGCCAGTAAGCTGGCCATCGATCAGTTCGACAGCACCGATCTCAATCACGCGATGACCCAGGCGGTGGGAGATACCCGTGGTTTCGGTATCCAGTGCGACGATACGACTCATCAGGGTGTGCGTTCTCCAGTGCATGCATCCGGATTTTCGCACGCGACCGATGCACTCACCCCAACGCTTCCACCACCCAATCGATGAACACCCGCAGCCGCTGGCTCATGTGCCGGTTCGGCGGAAACATCACATGCATCGGCATCGGCGGCAGCTGCCAGTCCTGCAGCAGCGGCAGCAGTTCGCCATGCGCCACGTGCGGCGCGGCCATGTAGCTGGGCAGCGCCACCACACCCAGGCCCGCCAACCCAGCCGCCAGATAGGCGTTGCCGTCATCGAAACCGACCGTATAGCGGCCCTGCACTTCGATGCGCTCATCACCGCGCTGTGCGCTGAACACCCGTGCGCGGCCACTGCGCGGGCTGAGGAAACCAACCATGTGGTGGTTGGGCCCTTCCAGCGCGCGCGGGTCGGTCGGCAGGCCGAAGCGCTGCATATAGCCCGGGCTGGCGTGGAAACCGATCGGCAGCGCGGCCAACGGCCGCGCCACCAGTGCCGTGTCGGCCGGAGTGCCGCCGCGGATCACGCAATCCACGTTGTCGGCGATGACATCGACCTCGCGGTCGCTGACGCCGATATCCAGCTGGATCTCCGGGTAGCGCGCCTGGAAATCCGGTAGCGCCGGCACCAGCCGCAACCGCGCGTAGGGCCCGGGCACATCCACCCGCAGGCGACCGCGTGGTTGGGCAGCCGCGTCGCCAAGGCCACCTTCCACCTCGTCCAGTTCGGCCAGCAGGCGCGCGATACGCGGGTAATAGGCCGCGCCGTCGGCGGTGACGCTGACCCGGCGCGTGGTGCGGTTGAGCAGGCGCAGCCGCAGGTGCGCCTCCAGCTGCTGCACCAGCTGGGTGACCGTGGTGCGGCTGACCTGCAGGGTGTGCGCGGCGCGGGTGAAGCTGCCGGTTTCCACCACCCGGGCAAATGCCCGCATCGCCTCGAAGCGGTCCATGGCGGGCCACGATTATTTGGAATTGACGATCAATCTATGCCGATCATCTCGGTTTATCCAGACAGCGCTGGCGGGGAGGATGGCGTCTTCATCCCACGGGATCTTCCCCATGTCACAGCGTGAAGTCGTTTTCCCCGCCGGGCGCCAGGCCCTCTACGAGCGCAACCGCTACTCGCCGGCGATCCGATCCAACGGTTTCCTGTTCGTTTCCGGCCAGGTCGGCAGCCGCGAGGACGGTTCGCCCGAGCCGGACTTCGAGGTGCAGGTGCGCCGCGCCTTCGAGAATCTCAATGCGGTGTTGGCTGCCGCGGGCTGCACGTTCGATGACGTGATCGACGTGACCGTGTTCCTGGTCGATCCGGAAACGAACTTCGAGAAGGCCTGGGCGATCGTGCCGGAGTATTGGGGCCAGGCGCCGCACCCGACCCTGACCGGTATCGGCGTGACCTGGCTGTACGGGTTCCAGTTCGAGATCAAGGTGATCGCGAAGCTGCCGGCAGACCGGTAGCGCCGGCCGCTGGCCGGCAACGTGTCAGGGTCAGAGCCCTTTCCAGAGGAAAGGGATCCGACCCCACTGGCCGGAAGGCATGCCGACCAAGGTCGGCACCTACCAGAGCAGACGAGCGCCGCCCACCTGAACGGGAGATTCCGACGTATTCCCGAAGCGGCCATTGATATTGTATCCGGCGAAAACCGCTTGCTAGCCTCCCCTTCATGCGCTGGATCACCCGCCACCTCCGTTCGACCCTGCTGATGCTGCTGATGGCGGCATTCGTGGTCGTGCCGGTGGCCGATGCCCTGGCGTGCACGGTGGAACCGCACGCCAGTACGGTGCACGTGGAGTCCGCACCGGATTCCGATGGCGATACCGACGGCAAGCATGTCGGTGCCTGTGGCCACAATCACTGCCACCACTCCAACCTGAGCCTGCCGGCGCATACGATCGCCGGCCTCGGTGCGCCCCTGCCGGCGCGCTGGATGATGGCAGGCGATGCGGCGACCTATGCGGTCGCCCAGGATGAATTGACGCGTCCACCCCGGGCGTGAGTTGAGCGCGTCCCGCGATTGCGGGCTCCCGTTTCACTCACAACCGGAATCCCCCTATGTCGATCCTGACACCTCGGTCGCCGCGTGCGGCCGGGCTGGTCGTCGCTGTGCTGCTGGGCCTGGCCCCGGCGGCATCGGTGATGGCACAAGCCGCACCTTCGTACGACACCCTGCTTGAACGCCTGGACCAGCTGCCCGGCACCCGTGTGGGTACGGCACTGGCCGAGGCCGCCGATGCGCGCGCCGACCAGGCCCGTGCGTTGCCCAATCCCTCCCTTTCCTACTCGGCCGAAAACGCCTGGGGCTCCGGCACCTACCGTGGCATGGGCAAGGCCGACACCGTGCTCACCCTGTCCCAGCCGTTGGAGGTCTGGGGCCAGCGTGGCGCGCGCGTCCGTGCCGCCCGGGCCGAGGCACAAGCCGCTGCCCTGCGTGGTTCGCAGAGCCGCAGTGATGTCGCCAGTCAACTGGCGGTGGTCTACGCACAGGCGGAAAGTGCATTGCGTCGTTACGCCCTCGCCGGCGAAGCGCTGACCCTGACCCGCGACGATGCGGCTGCCGTCAACGCGATGGTCAAGCAGGGCCGCGAACCACAGCTGCGTGCCGTGCAGGCACAGAGCGAAGTGGCCAACGCCACGGCGTCGCTGGATGAAGCACAGGCGTTCCGCGATGCCGCACTGGCCCGCCTGGCCGGTACCGCGCTGCTGGATGCGCCGGTGCAGTCGATCGACAACAGCCTGCTCGACCGCGCGCCGCCGCTGCCACGTGGGGCCACCGACGTGGCGCTGGCGGTGCGCATCGCCGAAGCCGAAACGGAAGCGGCAACCCGCCTGGTCGACGTGGAGCGCAAGCGCGCCCTGCCCGACCTGAGCGTCACCGCCGCGCAGACCCGCTTCCGCGAAGGCGGCGAGCGCGCCTACAACCTCGGCGTCAGCCTCAGCATCCCGCTGTTCGACCGCAACCGGGGTGGCATCCGAGCCGCCAATGCCGACCAGCGTGCGGCCGAGGCCCGCCTGGACCAGCAGCGCCGCGACAGCGAGGCCGAGCGCCTGTCCGCCGTGGCCGGGCTGAAGGCGGCCGGCAGCCGCACCCGCGCCGCCGATGAAAGCGTGGTCGCCGCCGAAGAGGCGTATCGCCTCGCACGCGTCGGCTTCGACGCCGGACGCATCTCGCAGCTGGAACTGCGCAGCACGCGCAGCGCCCTCATCGCCGCCCGCGGCACCGCCGTGGATGCGCGCCTGTCGCGCGTCGGCGCGGAAATCGATCTTGCCCGCCTGGAAGGGCGCGCACCCTTTGTGGAGGCCCCATGACTCTCTCCCGTTCCTTCCCCCTGATCGGCGGCCTCCTGCTGACCGTGTTCCTGGCCGGCTGCGCCGGTAACGCGCAGACGCCTGCGAATGAAGACCCCGCTGCGGCCAAGGCCGGCACGGACGATGGCCACGGCCATGCTGCCGACAGCAAGGACGCCAAGGCAGAAGCCGCGAAGGCGCCGGCTGACGCCGATGAAGGTCTGGTCCAGCTGACGCCGGAGCAGATCAAGGCGTCCGGTATCGAGGTGGTCGCGATCGGCCGCGGCGGTGGCGGTTCAACCCGCCTCGCCGGTCGGGTCGAGCCCTCGGTCGGCGCCCGTGCATCGGTGGCCTCCACGGTGACCGGCCGCGTTGAACGCGTGCTGGTTGCACCCGGCACAGCGGTCAAGCAGAACCAGGCACTGGCCATCGTGGTCAGTGGCGAGGCCGCGGTGTTCCGCGCCAATGCGCTGGCCGCATCGGCCGAAGCCGAAGCCGCACGCCTGGCCTATGGCCGCGACAAAGCCCTGGTCGACCAGGGCGTGGTCGCCCGCCAGGAAATGGAAGCTTCGCGCGCACGTTCGCTGGCGGCACAGGCACAGGCCGCTGCCGCACAGGCGCAGGCGGCCGCCAACGGTGCGCCCGATGCCAGTGGCCGCGTGCGCATCACCAGCCCGGTGGCCGGCATCGTCGGCAACGTGCAGGTCACCCCAGGTGGCGTGGTGGCCGCCGGCAGCGCGGTGGCCGATGTCGCCGATCCATCGATGAACGAGCTGGTGTTCACCGCACCGCCGGCGCTGGCCGCGCAGGTCACCCCGGGCATGAAGCTGGAAGTGAGTGTGCCGGGCGGCAGCTTCACCGCCACCGTCACCGGCTCGGCCGCCGACGTGCGCCAGCAGGGTGGCGTGGCAGTGATCCGCGCCACGCCGGTGGACGCCTCGTTGCCACCGGCCGGTTCGCCGGTGTCGGCGGTGGTGGTCACCGAGGGCCAGGACGGTTCGCTCAGCGTGCCCGCCGATGCGGTGCAGAACGTCGATGGCAGCAGCGCGGTGTTCGTCGCCGTCGACGGCGGCTTCAAGGCGCAGTCGGTACTGGCCGGCCGTCGCGCCGGCGATCGCATCGAAATCCTCGGCGGGCTGAGCGGCAACGAGCGCATCGTCGGCACCAACGCCTTCCTGCTCAAGGCCGAGCTGGCCAAGGGCGAAGCCGAGCACGGCCACTAAGGAACCGACCATGTTCAAGCTCATCATTGAAACAGCGGTACGGCACCGATGGCTGGTGGTGTTCCTGGCCGCGCTGATCGCGGCCGTGGGCCTGTTCCAGCTCGGCAAGCTGCCGATCGACGCGGTACCGGACATCACCAACCGCCAGGTGCAGATCAACACGGTGGCGCCGGCGCTGACCCCGGAGCAGATCGAGCGCCAGGTGACCTATCCGCTGGAAACCGCGCTGGCCGGCATTCCCGGCCTGACCACCACCCGTTCGCTGTCGCGCAATGGCTTCTCGCAGGTGACCGCGATCTTCACCGATGCCACCGACATCTACTTCGCGCGCCAGCAGGTGGCCGAACGCATGCGCGAAGCGGCCGATGACCTGCCCGATGGTGCATCGCCGATGCTGTCGCCGGTCACCACCGGCCTCGGCGAAGTACTGATGTGGACGGTGGACTTCACCACGTTCGATCCGGCCAAGCTGGCCGAGCCCGGTGAAGCGGGCTGGCAGGCCGGCGAGGTCTACCGCACGCCGGAAGGCAACCTGCTGCGTACGCCGGAAGAACGCGCGACCTACCTGCGCACCGTGCAGGACTGGATCATCGCGCCGCAGATGCGCTCCAGCCCGGGGCTGGCCGGCGTCGATACGGTTGGCGGCTACGTGAAGGAATACGGCGTGCATCCGGACAGCGCCCGCCTGGCCGCGCATGGCCTCGGTCTGGCCGACCTGGTCACCGCGCTGCAGCGTTCCAACGTGCAGGCCGGCGCCGGTTTCGTGCAGCGTGCCGGCGAAGGCCTGGTGGTGCGTGCCGATGGCCTGGCGCTGACCACCGAGGATCTTGCACAGGCGCCGGTGGCCACCCGCAATGGCGTGGTGGTGCGCGTGGCCGATGTGGCCGAGGTCGAACTGAGCCGTGCGCCGCGCCTGGGTGCGGCCAGTCGCAACGGCCACGAGGCCGTGCTGGGCACCGCGCTGATGATTGCCGGTGGCAACAGCCGCACCGTGGCGCAGGCTGCTGCGGCGCGCCTGGAGCAGGTCAACAAATCACTGCCGGCCGACATCGTGGCGGCGCCGGTGCTGGACCGCAGCGTGCTGGTCAACTCCACCATCAAGACCGTGGCCAAGAACCTCACCGAGGGCGCGCTGCTGGTGGTGGTGGTGCTGTTCCTGCTGCTGGGCAACCTGCGTGCAGCCACCATCACCGCGCTGGTGATTCCGCTGTCGTTCCTGTTCGCGGTGATCGGCATGAACCGCTTCGGCATCAGCGGCAACCTGATGAGCCTGGGTGCGCTGGACTTCGGCATCCTGGTGGACGGTGCGGTGATCGTGATCGAATCGACGCTGCTGATGCTCGGCCAGCGCCGCGCCGAACTGGGACGTGCGTTGACCGCGATGGAGCGCCTGCGCGTGGCCGCCGATTCGGCGATGAAGATGGCGCGGCCGGCAGCGTTCGGCCAGCTGATCATCCTGCTGGTATTCGCGCCGATCCTCACCCTGGAAGGCGTGGAGGGCAAGACGTTCCACCCGATGGCAGCGACCTTCATGCTGGCCCTGATCGGTGCCTTCATCTTCTCCTTCACTTTCGTGCCGGCGATGGCCGCACTGCTGGTGCGCGAACCGAAGGTGAAGGATGGCGACGCACATTCCGAGGATGGTGAGCACGAGACGAAGCTGATCCGCGTGCTGCGTGCCCGCATCGAACCAGTGATCCGCACGGCCGTGGCGCATCCACGCTCGGTGGTGGCCGGTGCGGTGATGATGGTGGTGGTGGGCATCGGCTCGTTCACGTTGCTGGGCCGCGAGTTCATGCCGACGCTGGATGAAGGCAATGTGGCGATGCAGGCCCTGCGCGTGCCCTCGACCTCGCTGGAGCAGTCGCTGGCGATGCAGCTGGCGCTGGAGAAGGCGATCGCCAAGCAGCCGGAAGTGGAGACCGTGTTCTCGCGCACGGGTACCGCCGAGGCGGCGATCGATCCGATGCCGACGAACATCTCCGACAGCGTGATCGTACTGAAGCCGCGCAAGGACTGGCCCGATCCGAAGCTGGACAAGGAGGCGCTGGTGGCCCGCTTCGAAAAACTGGCCGGGCAGCAGCTGGGCAACAGCTTCGAGTTCAGCCAGCCGATCGAGCTGCGCTTCAATGAGCTGATTTCCGGCGTGCGTACCGACCTGGCAGTGATGATCTTCGGTGATGACTTCAGCCAGCTGCAGAAGGTGGCCGACCAGGTAGCGCTGAAGCTGCGTGCGGTGGATGGCGCAGCCGACGTGCGGGTGGAGCAGATCTCCGGCCTGCCCACGCTCAACGTGGCGATCGATCATGTGGCGGCGGCGCAGTACGGGCTGACCGCAGCAGATGTCAGTGATGCGCTGTCCACCGGCATCGGTGGTACGGCGGCCGGCAAGATCTTCGAAGGTGATCGCCGCTTCAACGTGGTGGTACGCCTGGACGATGCCTCGCGCAATGATCCGGACCAGCTCGCGTCACTGCCGATCGCCACGCCGTCGGGGCTGGTGATTCCGCTGTCGTCGGTGGCGCGCATCACCGTCAGCGAAGGACCGAACCAGATCAGCCGCAACAACGGCAGCCGCCGCGTGGTGGTGCAGGCCAATGTGCGTGGGCGTGACCTGGGTGGTTTCGTCGGCGAGGCCCAGGCAGCGGTGGCCGATGTGACGCTGCCGCCGGGTGCCTACCTGACCTGGGGCGGCCAGTTCGAGAACCTGCAACGCGCGGAAAAGCGGCTGGCGACGGTGGTGCCGGTGGTGTTCCTGCTGATCGGCAGCCTGCTGTTCATGGCCCTGCGCAGCGGCAAGGAGGCGGTGCTGGTGTTCAGCTGCGTGCCGTTGGCGCTGGTGGGCGGCATCCTCGCCCTGCTGCTGCGTGGCATGCCGTTCTCGGTGTCGGCGGCGGTCGGCTTCATCGCCGTCTCCGGTGTGGCCACGTTGAACGGCCTGGTGCTGATGCAGGCGATCCGTGAGCGCCTGGATGCCGGTGACCTGCCGCTGCACGCGGCGATCAACGGTGCCTCCAGCCGTATCCGCGCGGTGCTGACCACGGCACTGGTGGCGATCGTCGGCTTCATCCCGATGGCCATCGCCAGTGGTTCCGGTGCGGAGGTGCAGAAGCCGCTGGCCACGGTAGTGATCGGTGGCCTGATCACCGCCACCGTGCTGACCCTGTTGGTGCTGCCGACCTTCGCTGCGCGCGTGGCCAAGCCGCGTCCGGTGGGCTGAGGTTGGGGGTCGGAGCCCTTTCCATGGGAAAGGGATCCGACCCCGTGACAGGGTCGGATCCGCGCCATCGGCGGGGCTCTGACCCGATCACATCACGCTCGCCGGGCATGGCCCGGCGACGCGTCCGGTCAGGCCTTCTTGCGTTCGGCGATGTAGGCCTGGATCTGCTGTTCCAGCACGGGCAACGGCACCGAGCCCTGCTTCAGCAGGGTGTCGTGGAAACCCTTGATGTCGAACTTGTCGCCCAGCTCCTTCTCGGCCTGCGCACGCAGGCGCACGATGGCGATCTCGCCCAGTTTGTAGCTCAGCGCCTGGCCCGGCCAGGAGATGTAGCGATCCACTTCGGTGGTCACTTCATGCTCGCTCAGCGCGGTGTGGTCACGCAGGTAGGCCAGCGCCTGGTCGCGGGTCCAGCCCTTGCTGTGCACGCCGGTGTCGATCACCAGGCGCGCGGCACGCCACATTTCGTAGGTCAGGCGACCGAAATCCTCGTACGGGGTCTCGTAGATGCCCATTTCCACGCCCAGTTTCTCGCAGTACAGCGCCCAGCCTTCGCCATAGGCGGAGATGTAGGCGTTGCGGCGGAACTCGGGCAGGTTCTTCTGCTCGGCAGCGATGGCGCCCTGCAGGGAGTGCCCTGGGTCGGATTCGTGCAGGGTCAGTGCCGGCAGGTTGTACAGCGGGCGCGACGGCAGGTTGTAGGTGTTGAGCCAATAGGTGCCCATGCCACCGCGGCCGGCGGTCCAGAACGGCGCAATGTCCGGCGGCACCGGCACGATGGTGAAGCGCGCGCGCGGCAGCGTCATGTACTTGCCCAGCTGGCCGTCCGCCCGCTTGGAGATCCACGCCGCGCGCGACAGCAGTTCTTCCGGCGTCTTGGCATAGAACTGCGGGTCGGTACGCAGGAAGGTCAGGAAGTCGGCGAAGCTGCCCTTGAACTTCACCTGCTTGATGATGTCGTTCATCTCGCTCTGGATGCGTGCGACTTCGTCCAGGCCGATGCGGTGGATCTCGTCCGGCGACAGGTCCAGCGTGGTGTACTCGTGGATCTGCTGCGTGTAGTACGCCTTGCCGTCCGGCATCGCTTCAGCGGCCAGGGTGGTGCGCGCCTGCGGCACGTACTCGTTGACGAAGAAGGTGCGCAGCTGCTGGAACGCCGGCACCACCTTGCCGCTGATCGCCGCACGCGCCTGCGTCTGCAGCTTGGCCTGCTCGGCAGCCGGCAGGGTGTTGGGCAGCTTCTTGAACGGCGCGTACAGCGGCGATTCGGTCGGGTCCTTCAGTTCGGCGACGGTGGCGATGGACACCTCGCGGCCATCGAGCACCGCACGCGGCACGCTGAAACCGCGCTTCAGGCCGGCGCGCATGTTCTCGGTCTGCTGGCCGAAGTAGCGCGGCACGTCATTCAGGCGCGCGATGTAGTTCTGGTAGTCCTGCGCGGTCTTCATCTCGCGCCGGGCCATGAAGGACAGGTTGGACCAGAACGAGGAGTCGGCGTTGAACGGCATCTCGTAGCCACGCAGGCGGACTTCTTCGGCCAGGTTGAACACCTGGTCGCGGTAGATCGCATAGTTGATCTGGTTGTCGGGCGACAGGGTCTTCGGGTCGATCTTCTTCAGTGCGGCCAGGGTCTCGTCCCACACCTTCAGGCGCGCCTGCTGCGCGGCCGGGCCGACGTCGGGCATGCGGGTGGCGTTGGCCGGAGCGTCTTCGTCCTCGCTGGCCTCGCCGCCTCCTTGCTGGCGCCACTTCCATTCCTTCTCGTACAGCGCGCGGAAGGCCGCGTCGGCGGGCGATTCGGTGGCCACGCTGGCTGGCGCGGCGGCGGCGGGCGGTGCGGCCAGGGCCACGGCGGGGGCGGACAGGGCAATCAGCAGGGCGACAGCAAGACGGGTTTTCACGAGCACAGGTTCCCGGAAAGGCAGACCCCGATCATGGCACCGCCCACCGCCTGTGGCATGGGACGAAGGTCCTGCCTGCAACGCAGGCAGGACCGGGCTCCGGCTGCTCTGGTAGCTGCCAACCTTGGTTGGCACCTCGGAAACCCAGCGCCGACCAAGGTCGGCATCTACCGGGGTACCGCCGCTGAACATGCAGTAGATCCACGCCATGCGTGGATGCGCCGGGGATCCTGACGGGGGTCAGAGCCCTTTCCTGCGGAAAGGGATCCGACCCCGAGCCCCTACCCCGGGGCCCTCAGTGGCTGGCCTTGTCGCGCTTCCAGCCGCGGTGCTTGATGTCCAGGTGCAGGCTGTACAGCGCGGTGAACGCCGGGAACAGGTTCTGCAGCACGCCCACCGAGTCCTGCTTGGCCGAGAACAGGAAGTAGCTCAGCGTCATCAGGCTGCCGACCACGCTCATGTACCAGAACAGGCGCGGGATGACCGGCTTGCCAGCACGCTTGGAGGCGACGAACTGGACCAGCCAGCGGCCACCGAACATCAGCGCACCGGTGTAGCCGATCAGCTTCCAGCCAGTCACATGCAGGCCGGTCCAGTACAGCCAGGTCAGCGGCTGGTCGAGCCAGGGCAGCTCCAGCATCATCAACGCTCCTCCACCGCAGTGCGCTTGCTGCGGGTGATCAGCCAGGCCACGCCACGCAGGTCACGGATGCCGACCAGGGCGCGGCCCAGGTTGTTGTACTTGGACACGCCGGCGGTACGGTGGCGGTGGTTGACCGGCACGCTGGTGGTCTGCCAGCCCGCACGCTGCATCAGCGCCGGCAGGTAGCGGTGCATGTGGTCGAAGTACGGCAGATCGAGGAACGCGCTGCGCTCGAACAGTTTGATGCCGCAGCCGGTGTCCGGCGTATCGTCGCGCAGCATGCGCGCACGGATGGCGTTGGCCCAGCGGCTGGCCCAGCGCTTGCTGCCACTGTCCTGGCGGTTGACGCGCCAGCCGGCGAACAGCTTCACCTGCGCCTGGGCCGCATCGCGCGCAGCCAGCAGCTTGGGAATATCAGCCGGATCGTTCTGGCCATCGCCATCGAGGGTGGCGATCCACGGCGCGCGCGCGTGCTTGACGCCGGTGCGCACGGCGGTGCTCTGCCCACTCTGGTTCACATGGTGCAGCACGCGCAGTTCCGGCGTGGTGGCCTTCAGGCCCTGCAGCACCGCCAGCGTGTCATCACGCGAATGATCGTCGATGTAGACGATCTCGAACGGCAGCCGGCCGCGCAGCGCAGCGGTGATTTCGGCGACCAGCGGGGCGACGTTGTCGCGCTCGTTGAACACGGGGACGACAACGGAAAGCTCGGGTTGGCTCATGGGGGACTCGGCCAAGGGGGGACAAAGACCGCGCATTCTCCGCAGCCGAGGTTATCCGAAGATGAACCCGGCCGCGTGAGGACGATTGCTCAGGCGCGGTCGCCAAAATACTCGCGGCACCATTCCACGACGGGCGGCAGCCCTGCTTCGATCGGGGTCACCGCATCGAAGCCGAAGGCGGCATGTGCGCGCCGGGTATCGGCCATCGTGCGCACCATGTCGCCGGGCTGCATCGGCTTGTAGACCTTCTGCGCGGGGCGGCCGGCGGCCTGCTCGATCACGCTGATGAAGCGCTCCAGCTCGACCGGTGTATGGTTGCCGAGGTTGAACACCCGGTGCGGCACCGGACCATCGGCCGGATGCGCGAGCGCGCCGAGGATGCCCGACACGATGTCGGAGACATGTGTGAAATCGCGCTGCATGCGGCCTTCGTTGAACACGTCGATCGGACGCCCGGCCAGCACCGCGCGCGAGAACAGCAGCGGTGCCATGTCCGGCCGGCCCCACGGGCCATACACGGTGAAGAAGCGCAGGCCGGTGGCATGCAGGCCATACAGCTGCGCGTAGGTGTAGGCCATCAGCTCATTGGCGGCCTTGGTCGCCGCGTACAGCGAGCGCGGCTGGTCCACGCGCTGGTCCTCCGAGAACGGCGGCGTCGCCGAATCGCCGTAGACCGAGCTGCTGGAGGCATACACCAGATGCTGCACGCCACGGTGGCGGCACAGCTCGAGCATGTTGACGAAGCCGACCAGGTTGCTGTCGACGTAGGCGTGCGGGTTTTCCAGCGAATAGCGCACGCCCGCCTGTGCGGCCAGGTGGATCACCGCCGTCGGCTGCACTTCATCGAACAACGCGGCCAGGCCCTCGCGGTCGGTCAGGTCCAGCGTGCGCAGGTCCAGCGTCGGGCACAGCGCGGCCACGCGGTCGCGCTTGATCTGCGGGTCGTAGTAATCGTTGAAGTTGTCCAGGCCGACGACCGGCTGCCCGGCCTCCAGCAGCGCGCGGGCGGTGTAGGCACCGATGAAGCCGGCAGCGCCGGTGAGCAGGAGGGTCATTGCAGTTGCCTGGAAATCAATGAGTACAGGTGCAGAGGATACGCCGCGGGCTCAGAACAGCCCGAAACGCTTCTTGGCCACGTTGCTGCGGCCGGGTTCGATCACATCCTGGATCTTCTTCGCATCGAAACGGTCGAGCAGTGCCTCGGCGCCCTTCTTCAGCTTCAGATCCATCTCTTCCGGGTACAGCGGGACCAGGGTCATGAAGCTGATGGTCTTGCCGTCCTCCAGTTCCAGCGTGGCGAAGTCCTCCGGGGCGGTCACCGGTGGCAGCACGATGACACCGTCGAAGCCCACGCCCGGCGCATAGGGCTCGCTGGGATGGCCGTTGGGAATGGTGTGGCCGAAACCCAGCCAGGTGTCGTACTCGTGCGGCAGCCGTGCCATGCCCTTCAGCAGTCGCACCGGCCAGTAGTTGCGTTCGTCCTCGAAGGCGTCCTGGGAGATCGGCCAGTCGGCCGGCAGGGTCACCATCAGTTCCATGTAACGCGGCACGTCTGCATCCACCTCGGCCGGTACGGTCATCGGCAGGTCGCTCATGCCGGAGGTCACCAGGCGCAGGTACGGGAACGCCTCGGTTGCCGGCACCACATGTACGTCGATGTGCACCAGGTCGGAGATGATTTCGTGGAAAACGCCGGACACCGGGCCGAGATGGCGCTCGATGTGTGCGCCGATCGCCTCGATGTGCTCTTCGCCCTGCGGCGCAGTGAAGTCCTTCTGGCGGCTGTGCACCATGATCGGGCTGCCGCCCGGGCTGACGTCGTCGAATGTGTTGCTCATGTCCTTCTCCCTGGATGAGGCCACGGGCCGGAAGGCAGTGCATCCCCCGGCACGCGCGGCGGTGCGTTCCCTGTCATTGAAGGGACACGGCAGGAACAGGCCGTATCCCCTGTCACTGCGCCGGACTCAGCCCTGGCGCGTACGCAGCTTTTCCAGAACGCCGTCCAGGGTGTCCAGGTCGGTGTAGTGGATGATCAGTTTGCCCTTGCCGCCACGACCGTGGTTGATCGCCACCTTGGCGCCCAGCGATTCGGACAGCTCGGTTTCCAGCGAGGCGATGTCGGCCTGCTGCACTTTCGGCGTCGCCACCGGACGGTTGCTCGGCACCTTGCCAGCCGCAAAGGCCTGCGCACGGCGCTCGACCTCGCGCACCGACCAGCCTTCATCGGCCGCTTCCTGCGCCAGCTTGCCGGCCAGTTCCGGGGCCAGGGTCAGCAGCGCACGGGCGTGGCCCATTTCCAGGCGGCGGGTTTCCAGCAGCAGGCGGATCGCCACCGGCAGCTCCAGCAGGCGCAGCAGGTTGGACACCGCCGCGCGCGAGCGGCCGACGGCCTCGGCGGCCTCGGCATGGGTCAGGGTGAACTCGCTGATCAGGCGCTGCAGCGCCTCGGCTTCTTCCAGCGGGTTGAGGTCTTCACGCTGGATGTTCTCGATCAGCGCCATCGCGATGACGGTGCGGTCTTCCAGCTCGCGCACCACCACCGGCACTTCGTCCAGGCCGGCCAGCTGCGAGGCGCGCCAGCGGCGTTCACCGGCAACGATCTCGTAATTGCCCGCCGGCAGCTGGCGCACCAGGATCGGCTGGATCACGCCCTGCGACTTGATCGAATCGGCCAGCTCGGAGAGCTTGCCCTCGTCCATCTCGCGGCGCGGCTGGTACTTGCCCGGCTGCAGTTGGCCCACCGCCAGCTTGCGCAGCACTTCACCCGGCAGCGGCTCGATCACCGCGGTGGCGGCCTGCACCTGGCTGGCCGCCCCCTTGGGACCCAGCAGCGCATCCAGGCCACGGCCGAGGCCCCGCTTCTTGGCTGCCGGCTTGCTGCTGGTCATCAGACGGTCTCCACGGCCTTGGCGGCCTTGTTGCGTTCGTTGTTGCGGCGGATGATCTCGCCGGCCAGGCCCAGATAGGCCACGCCACCGCGCGAGGCACGGTCGTAGCCGACGATGCTCTGGCCATGGCTGGGCGCCTCGGCCAGGCGCACGTTGCGCGGCACGATGGTGCGGAACACGCGGTCACCGAAGTGCTCGGTGAGCTCGGCCGACACCGCGTTGGCCAGGTTGTTGCGCACATCGAACATGGTGCGCAGCACGCCTTCGATCTCCAGCGCCGGGTTGAGGTTGGCGCGCAGCGCTTCGATGGTTTCCACCAGCGCGCTCAGGCCTTCCAGGGCGTAGTACTCGCACTGCATCGGCACGATCACCGAATCGGCAGCGGCCAACGCATTGAGCGTCAGCAGCGACAACGCCGGCGGGCAGTCGATCAGGATGTAATCGTACTCGTCGCGGATCGGCGCCAGCGCGCGCTTCAGCCGCTGCTCGCGCTCGCTCTCGCCCATCAGCTGGATCTCGGCGGCGGTCAGATCGATGTTGCCGGGCAGCAGGTCATAGCCCTCGGCGGTCTGCACACGGACGTCGGCGGCGCTGTTCTCGCCGAGCAGCAGATCACAGGTGGAGGCGGCCAGCTCGCGCTTGTCCACGCCACTGCCCATGGTCGCGTTGCCCTGCGAGTCCAGGTCGACCAACAGCACGCGCTTGGGAGCGTTGGCCAGGGAAGCGGCCAGGTTGACGGCGGTCGTGGTCTTGCCGACGCCACCCTTCTGGTTGGCGATGGCGATGATGCGGGCCATGCAGGTGTGCCTCGTCGACGGATGGTTGGGACCGGCCATTATGCGTACAACCGGCCCCGGGCGGAAATCGTGAATCGCCAACCCGTTGTTCCACAAGGGGCTGGCTGCGGGAATCAGGGGCCGGTAACGGTGACCAGGTGGCGCTCTCCAGCCAGGCCGGGCACGCTCAGCGGGGTTACCTCGCGCACCTGCCAGCCGGTGGGCAGCGCGGCGATCTCCTCATGCGGGTAGACGCCCTTCATGGCCAGCAACACGCCGCCGGGGCGCAGCAGATGGCCACCGACGCGGACGATGCCGGCCAGGGTATCCATCGCGCGCGCGGTCAGCTGGTCGTAGCGGCCGGCCTCGTCCAGCGCCTCGGCGCGCGATTCGGCCACACGGGCATTGCCAAGGCCCAGCTGGCGCACGGCCTCGCGCATGAAGCGCGCCTTCTTGCCGTTGCTCTCCACCAGGGTGACCTGCAGGCCCGGGCAGGCGATCGCCAGCGGGATACCGGGCAGCCCGGGGCCAGTGCCGAGATCGGCCAGGCTGCCCTCGGCCACGAACGGCTGCATCGCCAGCGAATCAAGCAGGTGGCGGGTGACCATCTCCTGCGGGTCGCGGATGGCGGTGAGGTTGTAGGTGCCGTTCCAGCGGTGCAGCAGGGCCAGGTAACGCAGCAGCGGCGGCGCCAGTGCGGCGTCAAGGCCCATGCTGGCCAGGCCCTGCTCCAGCGTGGCGGCCACGCCGGCGGGAAGTTCGTGTTCGCTCATGCCGGCATTATCGCCGGTTTTGCCCACCGATTCGCCGCTTCAGTGCGGATACCAGGCCAATGCGGCGCGGAACTGGCCCGTCGCCTGCCATTCGTGCAGGTGCCAGCGCGCAGCCTCGCCCAGTTCCGGATCGCACCAACGCAGGTGCAGGGCGCCGTCGCCCCCCGGCGCCAGCAGCAGCCGGTGCAGACCGAAGGAGATGCCCTGCCCGTGTGCCTTCAACATGGCTTCCTTGACGCACCACACGCGGAAGAACCAGTGTTCGCGCCCGGCCTCGTCCAGGCTTTCCAGCCAGGCCACCTCCTCGGGGTGGAAGAAGCGCTGAACGATCTCCAGCAGGCGCGGCCGCGGCCGCAGCAGTTCCAGGTCCACGCCCAGCCGCACGCCCTCGCCCAGCGCCACCAGCAACACCTCGCCACTGTGGCTCCAGCCGGTGCCGTAGTGGGCCAGTGCGCCGCCCAGCTCGGGCCGCCCCTTGTCGTCGCGCACCAGAGGCAATGCCTCCGGTTCAGCTCCCAATGCCTGCGCCAGCACCTGCCGCGCCTGCGGTTCGCCGCGCTGACCGGGCACGTGCGGGCGCCGCCAGACCGTCACCGGACCGAAGCGCCACGGGCCGTCGAGGGTGGCTGGCAGGCTCATCCGCACGCGCCCATCACGCAATTGCACGATGGGTTCACAGCCCTGCGCGTCAACTGGTCACAGTTCCCCACCGGAGGTTCGATCATGGGCATCATCATCTGGCTGATCGTCGGCGGCATCGTAGGCTGGCTGGCCAGCATCATCATGAAGCGCGATGCCCAGCAGGGCATCATCCTCAACATCGTGGTCGGCATCGTTGGCGCGCTGATTTCCGGCTGGCTGTTCGGCGGCGGCATCAACGAGGCGATCACCATCCGCACCTTCCTGTTCTCGTTGATCGGTGCGGTGATCCTGCTGGCGATCGTCAACCTGTTCACCCGCAAGAGCATACGCTGAGGCGACGGTGGCGCCGGCCGCTGGCCGGCAGACGTTCCAGAACGGGCCCGGCAACTGCCGGGCCCGGTTCGTTCAACCCAGCTGCACCCACGCCGGCGCATGGTCGCTCGGGCGTTCCCAGGTGCGCGGCTCGCGGTCGATACCCGAAGCCACCGCACTGCCCTTCAGCGCATCAGACACCAGGGTCAGGTCGATGCGCAGGCCCAGGTTGCGGCGGAAGCCGGCGGCGCGGTAATCCCACCAGCTGAACACACCGGCCTCGTCGTTGTGCAGGCGGAAGCCATCGTGCAGGCCCAGTTGCAACAGCTTTTCCAGCGCGCCGCGCTCGGCGGTGGAGGTCAGGATGTGGTTCTCGTTCCAGACCTCGGGGTCGTGCACGTCGCGCGCATCGGGGGCGATGTTGAAGTCGCCCATCACGATCAGCTTCGGGTACCGCTGCAGTTCTTCGGCGATCCAGGCGTGCACCGCCTCCAGCCAGCGCAGCTTGTACTCGTACTTGTCGGTGCCGATGTCCTGGCCGTTGACCACGTACAGGTTGATCACCCGCAGGTCGCCAAAGGTGCCGGCGATGACGCGCTTCTGCTCGTCCTCGAAGCCGGGAATGCCGATCTGCACGTCCTGCGCCGGTTCACGCGACAGCAGCGCCACGCCGTTGTAGGTCTTCTGGCCGGCGAACACGCTGCGGTAGCCCGCGGCGATCAGCGCCGAATCGGGGAACTTGTGGTCCTCCAGCTTGGTTTCCTGGATACCGACGATGTCCGGGCCGAAGTCCTTGAGCCACTGCTCCAGGTGCGGCAGGCGGACATTGAGCGAATTGACGTTCCACGAGGCGATCTTCATGCGGGCATTCTACCCGGGTGGGCGGGGCAGGTAGTGCTGGCCGCTGGCCGGCAACCCCATGAACTTTCGGCGAGACCCTGCCGTTGCCGGCCAGCGGCCGGCACTACCCCCACAGGAATCGCCCCAACCCCGCAATCATCGAAGACGGCGGCCCCGGCC
>NZ_JBNDKU010000021.1:0-16872 GCF_050435725.1 Stenotrophomonas sp. AN71
CCTTTGGGCGGGGGGGGGGGGGGGGGGGGGGGGGGGGGGGCGGGGGGGGGGGGGGGGCGGGGGCCGGGGGGGGCCCCCCCCCGGCGCCCCCCCCCCCCCCCCCCCCCACTACCGGATGAGGCGGCTGACCGGCCGGTGAAGCCGTCTGTCGGAAAGGTGGCAGCGCACCCCGGAAACCCGGATAATGCACAAAAGCCGGACGGGCCTCCCCGTTCGGCTTTTTCCGTGTCTGGGCCTTCCATCGCCGGCCGCTCCCCGTTTGGAGCCGCCATCCAGGTGCTGGACAGCCCCGCTGCGGTTTACCCGTCCGCGGCCCCGATGGCCGCAACATATGAGGAGCCCGTCATGGGTCAGTCTGTCGTAGTGCTTGGTGCCCAGTGGGGCGATGAAGGCAAGGGCAAGATCGTCGATCTGCTCACTGAGGAAATCGGCGCCGTCGTGCGCTTCCAGGGCGGCCACAATGCCGGCCACACCCTGGTCATCAACGGCAAGAAGACCGTCCTGCACCTGATCCCGTCGGGCATCCTGCGTGACGATGCGCTGTGCCTGATCGGCAACGGCGTGGTGATCTCGCCGGCCGCACTGCAGAAGGAAATCGCCGAGCTGGAAACCTCCGGCGTGGAAGTGCGCTCGCGCCTGAAGATCTCCCCGGCCGCGCCGCTGATCATGCCGTACCACATCGCCCTGGACCAGGCGCGCGAGCGCGCTGCCGGTGGCAAGGCGATCGGCACCACCGGTCGCGGCATCGGCCCGGCCTACGAAGACAAGGTGGCGCGTCGCGGCATCCGCATCGCCGACCTGCACTACCCGAAGCAGCTGGAAGAGCTGCTGCGCACCGCGCTGGATTACCACAACTTCGTGCTGACCAAGTATCTGAACACCGATGCGGTCGATTTCCAGAAGACCTTCGACGAAGCGCTGGCGTTCGGTGAGTACGTGCAGCCGATGAAGTCCGACGTGGCCGGCATCCTGCACGACCTGCGCAAGCAGGGTAAGCGCGTGCTGTTCGAAGGCGCGCAGGGCGCGCTGCTGGACATCGATCACGGCACCTACCCGTACGTCACCAGCTCCAATACCACCGTCGGTGGCGCACTGGCCGGTTCCGGCGTCGGCGCCGATTCGATCGACTACGTGCTGGGCATTGCCAAGGCCTACGCCACCCGCGTCGGCGGCGGCCCGTTCCCGACCGAGCTGGACGATGAAATCGGCCAGGGCATCCGCGACCGCGGCGCCGAGTACGGTGCCTCGACCGGCCGCCCGCGTCGTTGCGGCTGGATGGACATCGTCGCGCTGAAGCGTGCCGTGGCCATCAACGGCATCAGCGGCCTGTGCATCACCAAGCTGGACGTGCTCGATGGCATGGAAAAGCTGAAGGTCTGCATCGCGTACGAATACAACGGCAAGCGCACCGAGTACGCGCCGCTGGATGCGCAGGGCTGGGAAGACTGCACCCCGGTGTACCTGGAGTTCCCGGGCTGGAGCGAGAACACCCACGGCATCACCAACTGGGATGACCTGCCGCCGGCCGCACGTGCCTACCTGCGTTCGCTGGAAGAGCTGGCCGGCTGCCCGATCAGCATCGTCTCCACCGGCCCGGACCGCGACCACACCATGGTCCTGCAGGATCCGTTCGCCTGAGGTAGCGCCGGGCCACGCCCGGCGTAGGTGACAGGAAGAGCCCCGCGAACGCGGGGCTTTTTCGTTACTGTGTGCGTAGTGACGGCGGGAGACGGATCGATGACCAGGATGTCAGCGTGAAGGGCGTGACCGTGGTACGGATCACGCTGTGGGTGCTCTGGAGTCTGTGGGGCGTCGCCTGCCTGGTGCTGGTGCTGGGTGCTGCTGCCAATGCCCTGGCTTCGCGCACGCAGACGGTGCCGTTGGCACTGAGTCCTGGCGCAACCGCCCAGATCACAGTCTACCGCCTCATCGATGATCGTCTGCGGTTGCGCCTGCGGTATGCCGGAGACGGTACAGAGGCTGATCCCGAGGTGCTGCTGCGCATCGATACTCCCACCGATCATGGAGACTTCCGTGCTGGGGAGCGTTCGGGAGTGGCCAGGCAGGGCATCAACCGCGCGCTGGTATCGGTTGAGTCCAGTGGCTTCACGGCGTCCTACTTTGGTTATGGCCGCGGCGATGCATTGCCACGCGGTCGCTCATGGCTACGGGTAACCGTGCTGGAGGTGGATCCGGCGCTGGCGGGCCGCCAGGCCGCTGTCGAGCTGCAGCCGCCATTGGACCTGTTGAAGCTGACCGACCTGGACTACCTGTGGCTGTGGCCGTTCTTCTTCTGGAAGATGGCTGCACTCTTCCTGCTGATTCCGGGGGGCGCGCTGGCGGTGTTCACTTTTGCGTTGCGGCGCTGGCAGCGTCGGGCATCAGCGCCGCCGACTTCAGCAAGGGATAAGGATTGATCGATTCTCCCTTCCACCATTGTTTTTCAGGGCCCAGCACATGTACCTCGAAATGCAGGTGCGGTGCTTCGGCACTGGCGTTGCCGGTGCTGCCCACGTAACCGATCACGTCTCCGCGCTTGATCACCTGCTTTTCGCTCAGGCCGTCGGCATAGCGCTGCAGATGCGCGTAGTAGTAGCACCAGCGTCCGCTGGGCTCGAACTGATAGATGGTCAGCCCACCGCGCTTGCTGTCGAAGAGTTTTTCCACCGTGCCATCGGCCACCGCCAGCACCGGCGTTCCCGTGTCGGCCATGATGTCGATCGCATCGTGCACGCGGCCCTCGCTGCGGGCATCGGTGAAGGTATCGCGCAGCTGCGAGGGCAGTACGCCCCGTACCGGCAGCAGCAGGTCACCCGATGCTGCGTCGACGCTGGCCGGCACCGGCGCGCGCGGCGCGGTCGCTTCCATCGCTGGCGTTGTTGCCACGGTGGGCTGCGTTTCAGGCGTGGACGTCGCAGAGGGTTCACCTGCGTCGCGGCGCAGCCACCAGCCCATCCCAACGCCCAGCAGCAGGCCCAGTACGATCAGTTGCGAAAGACGCATCGGCTCACTCCTGCATCACCACGGGGACGGAGGTATCCACCGCATCGGCCACGCGCAGCGCATCCCAGTTGGTCATGCGTACACAGCCATGCGATTCGGTCTTGCCGACATGGCCGGGCACCGGCGTTCCGTGCAGGCCGTAGTGGGGTTTGGACAGATCGATCCAGACCCTGCCCACCGGATTGTTCGGACCGGGCGGCAGCGTGGCCTTCTTCTCGCCCTTGCGGGCATCCCAGAACAGCTTGGGGTTGTAGTGGAATGGCGGGTCGCGATACACGCCGAGAATCTTCCATTCACCGATCGGCAGCGGATCGTGCTGGCTGCCGGACGAGACCGGCACCTGTGCGATCACCTTGCCCTGCGCATCCAGCAGCCGCAGCGTGGAGTCGGACTTGTCGACCACGATCTTCGCCGCCTTCGGCAACGCCCCGGGCGCGATGTTGGGTACCTGGATACGGTTGCCCACCTTGGCCAGATCGACGCCTGGGTTGAGCGCTTTCAGCAATGCCGGCGAAGCATGGAAACGCTCGCCGAGGGCTTCTTCGACGCTGCTGTAACCCAACGACTTCAGCTTCGCCTGCGCGGCAGGCTTCTTCGGAATGGCGACGAACGGTCCGGCCACGTCCTCGGCGGTCAGCGTATGGTTGGCCAGTGGTGCGACCGTATCGGCCTGCAGGGCTTTCCAGGTGCCGTCGTCCAGCTCTCCGCTTACTGTCAGGCCGTGGGCTGCCTGGAAGCCGGCCACTGCGCGGCGCTGGTTGCTGCCCACTTCACCGTCGATCTCGCCCGGGGAGAAATTGGCGCGATCCAGAAGCACCTGGGCATGCAGCGGCGAGCTGACCGCCGTGTCTGGCCCCGCTTTCTCCGCAATGGGCTCCGGCAACTGGGCCGGCGGCGGCACCTGCGCGAAGGCGGGCGACATCAGCAATGACAGGGCGAGAAGAGCGGGGCGGTGTACGGGCATGGACGTCTCCGGCAGATGGCAGCTCCACCCTGCCCGCAGAGGCTGCGCAGCCCCCGTGAAAGCAGCCTGATGCTGGCATGAGCAGAACAGCCCCGGCGGGGGGCTGGGCCTTGTCGCAGAAGCGCAGCGCGTGGCCTCACCAAGGTGAACGGCTGCCGACGACGGTGCGTGCTGCCGATCAAGAATGCCGGTGGCTCGGCCGATACGGGCGCATCCCCCCGTTTTGGATGTACCGATGAACTACTTGAGGAATGTCAGGGTTGCCTGGCGTCTTGGGCTGGGCTTTGGCCTGCTGTTGCTGCTGGTCGCTGCCGTGGTCACGACGGGCGCCACCGCCAGTGTCGTGCAGAAGCGCGCGATGCAGCAGGTGGTCGATATCAGCGTGGCCAAGGTGCGGCTGCTGTCGCAGATGCTCGATGCCAACAACCAGATGATGGTGGTGCGCCGCGAGATGCTGATCCGCCAGGGCGAAGACCGCGCCAGTGACGAAAAGCGCATCGCCGATCTGGTCAAGCGTTACGAGACCAGCTGGAGCGCCTACCAGGCGCTGCCGGGCGATGCCGAAAGCAAGGCGATGGGCGAGGCGATCGCCGTCAAGCGCGCGCTGGCGCGGCCGCTCAACAAGCAGACCAGCGACCTGATGGAGCAGGGCGATTACCCGGGCGCCGTGGCGCTGACCCTGGGCCCGGTGCAGGAAGCGGCCAACGGCTGGAACAAGGCGCTGTCCGACGGCGTGGACTTCGAGGAAAAGGAAAGCCGGACTGCCGCTGCCGAAGCCATCCGCCTCGGCGAGCGCAGCCTGCTGCAGCTGCTGGCGTTGGGCGCTGTCGCCCTGCTGGTGGGCATCGCTGCCTCGGTGATGATCGGGCGCAGCCTGACCGGCCCGCTGGCACGTGCGGTGAGCCTGGCCGAGCGACTGTCCAAGGGCCAGTTCGACCAGGAGTTCCGGCTGGGCGGCCGTGACGAATTGACCCAGCTGGGCGAGGCCATGGCCAGCGTGCGGCAGAGCGTGCAGGCGGCCATCGGCGCGCAGCTGCAGATGGCCGAACAGCACGAGGCCGGTGCAATCCGCTATCGCATGGATGCCAGCGCCTTCCCCGGCGACTTCGGGCGTATGGTGCAGGCCACCAACAGCCTGGTGGAATCGCACGTGCAGGTGGAGCTGCTGATGGCCGAGGTGATGCAGCGCTACGCCATCGGTGATCTCAGCCGCGATCTGCCGGAGTACCCGGGCGAGAAGGGCGCGCTGACCCGCACCCTTGCGGCAGTGAAGCAGAGCCTGATGGCGATCAACGCGCAGATCGACGAGCTGGCTCGCGCCGCACGTGCCGGTGATTTCAGCATGCGTGGCGATGCCGCCGCGTTCCAGTTCCAGTTCAAGGCGATGGTCGAGCACCTCAACGGCATGATGGCCAGTTCGCAGGCCAGCATCGCCGACGTCTCCGACGTGCTGCGCGCGATCTCGCACGGCGACCTGACCGCACGCATGGATGGCGAGTACGACGGCGTGTTCGCACGCATGCGCGACGATGCCAACGCCACCACCGCGCAGCTGACCGGTATCGTGCGCGGTATCCAGGTGGCCGCTGACAGCATCAACAATGCCGCGCAGGAACTGGCCGCCGGCAACAACGACCTGTCGCGCCGCACCGAGCAGCAGGCCGCCAACCTGGAAGAAGCTGCCGCGTCGATGGAGGAACTGACCTCGACCGTGCGCCAGAACGCCGAGCTGGCCCGTCAGGCCGACAGCGAAGCGCATGCTGCCGGCGCTGCCGTGCGCGAGACCGAACAGGCGATGGCCCAGATGGCTGCGGTGATGGGCGAGATTGACGGTTCTTCCGCGCGCATCTCGGAAATCTCGACCGTGATCGATGGCATTGCCTTCCAGACCAACATTCTGGCGTTGAATGCTGCGGTTGAAGCCGCACGTGCCGGTGAACAGGGCCGTGGTTTCGCCGTGGTTGCCAGCGAGGTGCGCACGCTCGCGCAGCGTGCCGGCGTGGCAGCGAAGGAGATCAAGGAGCTGATCGAAGACGCAGCAGCCAAGGTGCGCAGCGGCCTGGTGGTCACCGTCGAATCCGAAGCGGCGATCGCGCGCGTGGCCCAGGCCAGCGCCCGCACCACCCAGCTGATGAGTGACATCGCCGCGGCCAGCAAGGAGCAGGCGGCCGGTATCGAGCAGGTCAACCAGGTGGTGGTACAGATGGACCAGGTGACCCAGCAGAACGCCGCACTGGTGGAAGAAGCCACCGCTGCCAGCCGCGCGCTGGAAGAGCAGGCGCATGCACTGACCACCTCGGTGGCGGTGTTCAAGGTAGAAGGCACAGCGGCTCCGGCCGCGCCGCGTCGCGCAGCCTGAGCAGACTGCTGCCGGCGTAGCGACGGTAATACGGCCGCCCTGAGCGGCCGTATTACCGTTGCCCTCTCAGGCAGGTGGGAAAATCGCCATCATTGCTTCAGGACGTTGCCCAGCAGCGCTCCCAGCAAGTACAGCACGCCCAGCGTGGGAGGAATCACCAGAAGGTAGACGGTCGTCCAGGTCTTGCCGGAAAGCCAGCTTCCCATGCCGATGGCGTCGAGTGCTGCGGTCTGCAGCATCACCGGCAGCTGCATGAGGATATAGGCGCTTTTGGGGTCGCTGTTGCCCTGGGCATCGAGCACCAGCCAGGCGGTCAGCGCGAGATAGAGTATGCACACGGCAATGCCGGTCCAGCTGAGCCAGCGTGGCTTGCGCATGCCGCGTTCTCCATTCCATCGGGGCTGCCAGCGTAGCGTCGCGTGCGCCGGCGCGCACTTCCTTGGGCCGAGCCAATGGGTGAAGCTACGCGGTAGGGAGCCGTGCGAAGCGGTTTGAAGAGTGATCGATGTGACGAATGTCTTGATGCTGCCGGTCGTGATGCTGCCAGGCCTGGATGGCACCGGCCTGTTGTCGGCACACTTCGTGGAAGCGATGCAGGCGCGAGGCCAGCAGATGCAGGTGCTGCCGCTGCCCCTGCAGGGGCCACAGGACTACGCCACGCTGGCGTCGATCCTGGGTCCGCAGCTTCCGGCATCTCCTTTTGTGCTGCTGGCCGAATCGTTCGCCGGGCCACTGGCCATCGAACTGGCGGCGGCCGGCCTGCCCGGATTGCGTGGGTTGATATTGAGTACGACCTTCGCGCGCCGGCCGGTGCCGCTGCCTGCGGCGAGCGCGCGGATGCTGGCCCCGGCGTGGCCACTGCCGCCACTTGCCTTGATGGCCCGGCTGCTGCTGGGGCAATGGCGGACGCGCGCGAACCTGCGCGAGCTGGGTCAGGCAATCACGCAGGTGCCGGCCGCAATCCTGCGCCAGCGCGCTGCGACGACGCTGCAGGTGGATGTTCGTGCACTGCTGCCGGAACTCGTGCTGCCAACGCTGTGCCTGCATGGGCGACAGGACCGCCTGCTGTGGCCGCCCAGCGTGGCCGAGCTGCAGGCGTTGTTGCCGGACGCGCGCCATGTGTCGCTGGAGGGACCACATCTGCTGCTGCAGGCACGCGCTGACGCAGCTGCGGCCGAAGTTGCCGCGTGGATGAGGACGCTGCGGCTCTGATCGACAGGCTCAGCCGCGTGCACGGGGATGTGCTGCCTTCTTCGCCGCCACCTTGCGCCCGCTGCCACTGCGCTTGCCGCCGCCATCCTGCTTGTTCACCGTGGCCCAGGCAATGCGCTCGGCCGTACCTTCGCTGGCACCGCGCGCGCGTTCGCTGTCCTCGATGTGCTCGGCCTGGCGCTTCTGCTTTTCGGTATAGGCAGACTTGTCACCGCGGGGCATGGCCGGTTCTCCGGTGGGGACGGGTCCCCACGGTGGGCCTGGCGGCGTTAAGCGCAAGTCCCGCAAGGGTGATCGCACCGGCAAGGGGCCTCGGCTATGCTTGCCGCATGCGAGTCGAGCCCGCCGACATCGAAGCCCTGTTCGACGCCATCCCGGATGTGTTGTTTTTCATCAAGGACCGCCAGGGCCGTTACACCCACGTCAACCAGACCATGCTGCGGCGGCTGGGACTGCGCGCGCGCAAGGACGTGATCGGGCGTACCGCCGCCGAAATCTACCCGACCGGGCTCAGCGCGGACTACGTCGACCAGGACGCGCGCGTGCTGTCCGGAGAGGTGATCGAGAACCTGATGGAGCTGCACCTGTTCGCCAACCGCGAGCCGGGCTGGTGCCTGACCTGCAAGCGTCCGCTGGTGGTCGACGGTGCGATCGAGGGCCTGATCGGCATTTCCCGCGACCTCGGCCAGAAGGACAGCCTGGGCAGCCAGTACGAACAGCTGCGGCTGGCCCTGGCCCACCTCAACGCGCACTACGCTGAGAACGTGCGCATGCAGACCCTGCTGGACATCACCGGCTTCTCGCTGTCCAAGCTGGAGCGCAGTTTCCGCAAGGTGTTCCAGATGACCCCACAGCAGGTGCTGACCCGGCTGCGGATCCAGATGGCCATGCATCTGCTGCATGGCGACGACAGCATCGCCTGCATCGGCCAGGCCTGCGGTTTCAGCGACCAGAGTGCCTTTACCCGCAAGTTCAAGGCTGAAACCGGTTTCTCGCCGCGTGCCTACCGTGCCCGGATTGGTGGGGTTGTCGGCGAGCCTGCGCTGGCCTGAGCCGCCTGCTGCGCTGTGCCTATCCCCATGGGTGCGGGACGAGGTAAGGTGTCGCCCCTGTAGCCCGCCGCCAGCCCCGCCGATGCCCAACTCGATTCCGACCGCCTCGCCGTCCCGCCTCGGACATTCGCTCAAGCCCCGTCAGCTGATCATGATGGGCCTGGGCAGCGCCATCGGTGCCGGCCTGTTCCTGGGGTCGGGCGTGGGCGTGCAGGCGGCCGGTCCGGCGGTGCTGGTGTCCTATCTGGTGGCCGGTGCGCTGGTGATCATCGTGATGAACGCGCTGGGCGAGATGGCGGCGGCCAAACCGACCAGCGGCGCGTTTTCGGTGTATGCGGCCGATGCCATGGGAGCCACGGCGGGCGCCACCGTCGGTTGGTTGTGGTGGGTGCAGCTGGTGATCGTGATCGCCGCCGAAGCGGTCGGCGCGGCCGGCCTGCTGGCCACCGTGTGGCCGGCGGTGCCGGTGCCGTTGGCGGCGTTGGCCTTCATGCTGTTCTTCACCGCCATCAATCTGCTCGGGGTGAAGAACTTCGGCGAATTCGAATTCTGGTTCGCCATCCTCAAGGTGGCGGCGATTCTGGCCTTCATCGCCATCGGTGTCGCGCTGCTGATGGGGTGGCTGCCCCAGGTGGCTTCGCCGGGCCTGAGCAACTTCACCGAACACGGTGGCTTTGCGCCCAAGGGCCTGGCCGGCATCGGCGCCGCGCTGCTGGTCGTGGTATTCGCCTTCGGCGGCACCGAGATCGTGGCCGTGGCCGCGGCCGAAACCGAAGATCCCGAGCGCAGCATCGCCCGCGCCATCCGCACGGTGGCCTGGCGCATCCTGGTGTTCTACATCGGCTCGCTGAGCGTGATCATCGCGGTGGTGCCGTGGACCAGCGAGGCGCTGAAGTCGCCGTTCGCTGCGGTGCTGGACATCGCGCGCATCCCCGGCGCGGGCACGGCGATCACCTTGATCGCGGTGATCGCGCTGCTGTCGGCGCTCAATGCGAATCTCTACGGTGCCTCACGCATGATGTTCTCGCTTGCACAGCGCCGCGAGGCCCCGGCCGTGCTCGGCTGGACCGACCCGCGGCAGGTGCCGGTGGTCGCCGTGCTGGCCAGCGTGCTGTTCGGCTTCGCGGCCACGGTGATGGAATTGCTGTTCCCGGACCGCGTGTTGCCGGTGCTGCTCAACATCGTCGGTTCCACCTGCCTGCTGGTATGGACGCTGTCGCTGGTCTCGCAGCTGGTGCTGCGCCGTCGCGCGGATCGTCTGGGTACCCGCCTGCCGTTCCGCATGGCCGGCTTCCCGTGGCTGACCGTCTGTGCGCTGGCAATCCTGGCGTTGATCTTCGGTCTGCTGCTGAGCGAGTCGCATACCCGCCTGCAGTTCCTGTCGATGGTGGCGCTGACGGCCACCATCGCAGCGGGTAGCGCGATCGCCCGGCGCCTGCGCGAGGCGTGACCGGCGTTGCCGGCCAGCGGCCGGCACTACCACGGGGGCTGCACATCAGGCGTGCGATGCTGATCCGGTGGGCCGTCATCGGCCCGTCGAACAGGAGTACCGCATGCTGCGCAGCCGTCCCTTCCTGATGTTCACCGGCCAGGCTGAGGCCGCCCTGGCCCTGTACGCCGATGCGTTCGCCGACTTCCGCCTGCTGGCCCTGCAGCGCCACCCGGAGGGGCCCGGCGCGGGCGTGGCCGGGCAGGTACGCCAGGCGATCTTCCTGCTCGGCGGCACCCACTACCTGTGCTTCGACAGCCTGGACGTGCACGACTTCACCTTCACGCCTTCGATCTCGCTGTTCGTGGAGTGCTCCGGCGCCGAGCAGTTCGAGCGTGCGGCACGCGTGCTGGGCGAAGGCGGCCATTGGCTGATGCCGGTGGGCGATTATGATTTCAGCAACCGCTACGGCTGGGTGCAGGATCGCTTCGGCGTGTCGTGGCAGCTGAGCTTGGGGCAGATGCCCGACCCGTGATCGGATTATTGTGGGTGTGGACCGATCATTGTGGGTGTGGACCTTGGTCCACACGCCCTTGAAAAAACGGCCCGCTTGCGCGGGCCGTTTTCATTTCCGATGGATCAAAGGCTTACGCCTCGACTTCATCGTCCTTGTAGGCATCGACCGGGATGCAGGCACACATCACGTTCTTGTCGCCGTACACGTTGTCGACGCGGGCCACCGGAGGCCAGTACTTGCTCTGCTTCAGGCTGGCCAGGGGGAAGGCGGCCAGTTCGCGCGGGTAGGCGTGGGTCCACTCGCTGGCGGTCACCGCGGTGGCGGTGTGCGGTGCGTTCTTCAGCGGATTGTCCTCGCGGTCCAGGCGGCCGTCTTCGATCGCGGTGATCTCGTCGCGGATCTGGATCATCGCGTTGATGAAGCGGTCCAGCTCGTGCAGCGATTCGCTCTCGGTCGGCTCGACCATCAGCGTACCGGCCACCGGGAAGCTCAGGGTCGGGGCGTGGAAGCCGAAGTCGATCAGGCGCTTGGCCACGTCTTCGGCGCCGATGCCGCTGGTCTTCTCCAGCGGACGCACGTCGAGGATGCACTCATGCGCCACCAGGCCGTTGCGGCCGGTGTACAGGGTCTTGAAGTGCGGGGCCAGGCGCTTGGCGATGTAGTTGGCGTTGAGCTGCGCGACCTGGGTGGCCTTGCGCAGGCCGTCGCGGCCCATCATCGCGATGTACATCCAGCTGATCGGCAGGATCGAGGCGCTGCCGAAGCTGGCTGCGCTGACCATGCCGACCGGGCCGTTGTCACCCAGCTTGCCCGGCAGGAACGGCGCCAGGTGCTCCTTGACCGCGCACGGGCCAACGCCCGGGCCACCGCCGCCGTGCGGGATGCAGAAGGTCTTGTGCAGGTTCAGGTGCGAAACGTCCGAACCCCACTTGCCCGGCTTGGCCACGCCGACCAGGGCGTTCATGTTGGCGCCGTCGGTGTACACCTGGCCACCGTGCTGGTGGATGATCTCGCAGATCTCGACCACTTCTTCCTCGAACACGCCATGCGTGGAGGGGTAGGTGATCATGATCGCGGCCAGTCGGTCGCTGTACTTCTCGGCGTTGAGGCGGATGTCCTCGACATCGACGTTGCCGTTGGCGTCGGTCTTGGTCACCACCACCTTCATGCCGCACATCTGCGCCGAGGCCGGGTTGGTGCCGTGCGCCGAATCCGGGATCAGGCAGATGTCGCGGTGGCCTTCACCGCGCGAGCGATGGTAGGCACGGATCGCCAGCAGGCCGGCGTACTCGCCCTGCGCGCCGGAATTGGGCTGCAGGCTGACCGCGTCGTAGCCAGTGCATTCGACCAGCATCGCTTCCAGGGTGTCGATCAGTTCCTTGTAGCCCAGCGTCTGGTCGGCCGGTGCCAGCGGGTGGATCTGCGAGAACTCCGGCCAGGTCACCGGGATCATCTCGGCGGTGGCGTTGAGCTTCATCGTGCACGAGCCCAGCGGGATCATCGTGCGGTCCATCGCCAGGTCCTTGTCGGCCAGCGAACGCAGGTAGCGCAGCAGTTCGTGCTCGCTGTGGTGGGTGTTGAACACCGGGTGGGCCAGGAACGCGGACTGGCGCAGCAGGCCGGCCGGCAGCGCGTCGGAGGTGCTGGCATCCAGCGCGTCGATATCGGCCTTGGCGCCGAACACGGCGGCCAACGCGACCACGTCGGCGCGGGTGGTGGTTTCGTCCAGGCTGATGCCGATCGAATCGCTGTCGATCGCACGCAGGTTGTAACCAGCGGCACGGGCCTTGGCGTGGATCTCATCGGCATGCACGCCGGTGACATGCAGGGTGTCGAAGAAGTCGCCACCGACCTGCACGCCGGCACTGCGCAGCGCCGCGGCCAGGATCGAGGCCAGGCGATGGGTGCGGCGGGCGATGCGGGTCAAGCCTTCCGGGCCGTGGTAGACGGCATACATCGAGGCCATCACCGCCAGCAGCACCTGTGCGGTACAGATGTTGGAGGTGGCCTTCTCGCGGCGGATGTGCTGCTCGCGGGTCTGCAGGGTCAGGCGGTACGCCGGATTGCCCTGGGCATCGATCGAGACACCGATCAGGCGGCCCGGCATCGAACGCTTGTAGGCGTCACGGCAGGCCATGAAGGCGGCATGGGGGCCACCAAAGCCGAACGGCACGCCGAAACGCTGGCTGTTGCCGACCACGATGTCCGCACCCCATTCGCCCGGGGCGGCCAGCAGAGTCAGCGCCAGCAGGTCGGTGGCCACGGCCACCAGGCCACCGCGTGCGTGCACGGCATCGACCAGTGCCTTGTAGTCGCCGACCTGGCCGAAGGTGTCCGGGTACTGCAGCAGCAGGCCGAAGGCTTCCGCTTCCAGTGCTTCAGCCGGGGTGCCGACGCGCAGCACGATGCCCATGGGCTCGGCGCGGGTACGCAGCAGTTCCAGCGTCTGCGGGTGCACCGCGTCGTGCACGAAGAAGGTGTCCGATTTCGACTTGGCCGAACGCTTGGCCAGGGTCATCGCTTCAGCAGCGGCGGTGGCTTCGTCCAGCAGCGAGGCGTTGGCGATTTCCATGCCGGTCAGGTCGGCGCACAGGGTCTGGAAGTTGATCAGCGCTTCCATGCGGCCCTGCGAGATCTCCGCCTGGTACGGGGTATAGGCGGTGTACCAGGCCGGGTTTTCCAGGATGTTGCGCAGGATCACGTTCGGCGTGTGGGTGCCGTAGTAGCCCTGGCCGATGAAGCTGCGCAGCACGGTGTTCTTGTCGGCGATCGCGCGGATCTTCGCCAGTGCCTGCACCTCGGTCATCGATTCCGGCAACGCCAGCGGTGCCGGCGATTTGATCTTGGCCGGCACGATGGCATCGGTCATCGCATCCAGCGAGGCGTGGCCGACGACATCGAGCATCTGCGCGATCTCGGCATCGTTGGGGCCGATGTGGCGCTCGACGAACGCGTTGTGGTGCTCGAGCTCACGCAGGGAAGGGGTGTTCTGGGACATGGCGAAGGATCCGTCAGGAAAGGGCACACGCACGGGCACAAGCCGCCGGTCGGCGGTCTGCGGGGCGCCCCTCTGTCCTTTTGCCTGAGAGTTTAAAAGCGCGGAAAACCGCGGCTTCGTGCCCCTTCGGCGCCGGATCGAACCGGTCTCTCCAGAGTTGTGTTACGGGTGGTATCGGGCCTGAGCGATTACGGGCGTTGCGCCTTCGGCAGCGGTGTTCCGCTTCTCCCACCGTGTTGCCCGCCAATTATAGCCCGTCGTGGGGCCGTGGGCCGCCTCCGTATGGGGCGGCGCGCCTGAATGGCCGATGGCCCAGCCGTGCGTTCTGTGCAGTGGTGCATGGCATCGGGCGCAGTCCCCACCTATGATGGGCGGATACCCGAATTCATCTGGCGCCGCCCCTGCTGAAGGGGGACCGGCGCCCGCCGTGCGTGCCACGCATGGCCCTGCCGGACGCCTTCTACATGACTGCCGCTGTTGCTCCCTCCACCCGTCGCATGGCCCTGCTGCTTGCCGGCCTGGCCATGTTCGGTCCGTTCTCGATCGATACCATTTTCCCGGCCTTCCCGCAGCTGGCCCAGCGCCTGGCCGTGGACGAGGTGGCGGTGCAGCAGACCATCAGCGTGTACCTGCTGTTCTACGGTCTGATGAGCCTGGCGCATGGCCCGTTGTCCGATGCCTGGGGCCGCAAGCGGGTGATTCTGGGCGGGCTGGTCCTGTTCGTCGGCGCCTCGGTGGGCTGCGCACTGTCCACCGACCTTTCCACGTTGCTGGCATTCCGCGCGCTGCAGGGCCTGTCGGCGGGCGTGGGCATGATCGTTGGCCGCGCGGTCATCCGCGATCTGTACCACGGCCATGACGCACAGCGGCTGATGAGCCAGGTGTCGATGCTGTTCGGCATCGCCCCGGCGATCGCACCGATCATCGGCGGCTGGATTCTGCTCAGTGGTGCCGGCTGGCCGCTGATCTTCTGGTTCCTGGTGGTGTTCGCGCTGGTGCTGCTGGCCGCCACCGCGCGTTTCCTGCCGGAAACCCATCCCGAGCACGCGCGGGTGCCCTTGTCGCCGCGCGCGCTGCTGCGCGATTACGTGCGCATCGGCTTCAATCCGCGCTTCCTGCGCCTGGCGCTGGCCGGCAGCATCGGCTTTGGTGGCGTCTTCCTCTACATCTCCTCTGCCCCGGTGTTCGTGATGCAGCACCTGCACCTGGGCGAGGGCGGCTTCGCCTGGCTGTTCATCCCGACCATCGGCGGCATGACCACCGGCTCGTTCCTGTCCGGGCGCATGGCCGGGCATACCACGCCAACGCGCCAGGTCGCCATCGGTTTTGGTTTGTGCGCGGTGTCGGTACTACTGAATGTCGGCTACGTCGCGCTGTCCCCGCAGTTCGTGCTGCCCTGGGCGGTGCTGCCGATCTTCCTCGGCGGCATGGGCATGGCGCTGATCTTCCCGATCCTGGCGCTGGCGGTGCTGGACATGTACCCGCAGCAGCGTGGTCTGGCCTCGTCGCTGCAGGCGTTCGTGCAGCTGATGATCAGCACCGTGGTGGCTGGCGTTGTGTCGCCGCTGCTCAGTGCCAGTCCGCTGCACCTGGCGCTGGGCCAGGCCGCGTTCTTCGGTGCCGGTTTCGTGTTCTGGTACTGGGAACACCAGCGCGAGCGCGCGGCGCAGGCAGCCTGCACGGGCCATTGAGCAGTGCGCACGGGTAGGGCGGCGCGCTGCGCCCGCGCCCCTTGCGGCTGGCAACGACCGGATTAGGCTGGGCACTCCAGCCAGCCGGTACGTGGATGCACGACAGCCAGCCGATCCGATGTCGATGCATGAGGTTCCCGCATGGCTGCGCAGCAGACCTACCGCCTGTTCGAGGTGGCGCTGAAGGAGCGCCGCGTTCTTTCCCCTTCCCTGGACCGCATGGTGTTCACCGGCGCCGATGTGGCGCGGATGAAGACTGAAGGGCCCGACCAGCGCATCAAGGTGTTTTTCCCCTTGCCCGGTCAGGACGCACCGCAGGTGCCTAGTGGCGAAGACTGGTACCCGCGCTACCGGGCCTTGCCCGATGACCTGCGGCCGCCGATGCGCACCTACACGATTCGGCAGTTGCGAGCGGAACAGTGCGAGGTCGATGTGGATTTTGTCCTGCATGGCGAGACCGGGCCGGCGTCGCGCTGGGCAACGCATGCGCGGCCAGGCGACCGCGTGCTGTTGCTGGCCCCCGATGCCGAGTGTGCAGACAGCAGCGAGGGTTGGGAGTGGAAGCCACCGGCGGGCGTCGGCCAGGTATTGCTGGTTGCCGACGAAACCGCGTTGCCGGCGGTGGCCGGCATCCTCGAGGAGCTGGCCGGCCTGGCCGATCCGCCGCGCACTCTGGCGCTGCTGGAAGTCGCCCAGGGCGGCGACGCCGTGCCCTTGAAGGCGCCCGCCACGGCCGAGCTGGTCTGGTTGCCGCGTGGACAGGCGCCTTACGGCCAGCCGCTGCTGCAGGCGATTCAGTCACGCCTTGCAGCGGCCTCGACCGTGGCCGCCGGTGATGAGCTGGAGGAGATCGATGTCGACGTGCAGATCCTGTGGGAGCAGGCCGATGCCGGCGTGGCCGGGCCGCTGTATGCCTGGGTGGCAGGCGAGGCCGGGGCGGTGATGGCGATCCGTCGCCATCTGGTCCGCGACTGCGGGCTGGACCGGCGCGCGATCACCTTCATGGGCTACTGGCGGCACGGCAAAGTGCTGGACTGAGGGGGTGTGAAGCGGTGTGGCGGGCGGGGTGCGCTATCCTTGCGCCCCCCTCGCCGCGGTACCGCACCATGTCCACCAGCTCCAAGACCCGCCGCGACCAGCGCCGTCGCCAGGAAAAGCAGGCCGCCAACAAGGCCGCTGCCCAGGCCTCGCCGGTGGAGGCGCATGCGGAACTGCGCGATGCACAGCGCACCTTGCTGGCCGGTGTCGTACGCCGCGACGGCGAATGGGTGCTGGGTATGGATGGCCGCATTGCCGGCCACAGCGAGAGCGCTGCGCAGGTGCTGGCGCTGATCATGCAGGCCGGTGAACTGCACGAGAGGCAGGGCACACCAGTGCGCTTGATCTATTCGGATGCACTGCGCGATGCGGCGCAGGCCGAAGCCAACGAGAAGGGCCAGACCTTCGAGGAATTCAAAGCCGAGTTGTCTGCAGCGATGGCGGCGAAGAAGGACAGCTGACGGACACTCGGTAGAGCCGGGGGGGGGGGGGGGGCCCCGGGCGGGGCCCCCCCCGGGGGGCGGGGGGGGGGGCGTTTGGTTCGAACCATTTGGTGGCCCCCACAAACCCCCCACCCCCCCCCCCCCCCGGGCGGGCCGGGCCCCCGCG
>NZ_JBNDKU010000022.1:0-12901 GCF_050435725.1 Stenotrophomonas sp. AN71
GGTAGGTCGCTTAGAGCTTGTCATGGGATTGGGTCGGGCGGGTTGGGTTCGCGGGGGGCGCCGCAAGTACGTCCCTGTAGGCTTGGCCGCGGCATCCATGCCGCGGACACCCCCGCGAACCCAACCCGCCCGACCCCCGACAGTTTCCGTGCGCGGCCAGCCCACGGAGAAGAAAAAGAAGATCAAGAGCAACAGCAACAGCAACACCGAAAAGCAAAAAGCGGCCGCTGGGCCGCTTTTGCTTTTGCTCTTCTTTTTTCTCTTGCGTGGGTGGACGCCGCAGAGATCCGTCCGAGGCCGGAGGGGTGGGGCCGGGCGGGGTATCCGCGCCATGGATGGCGCGGCTAAGCCTACAGGGATGTACTTGCGGCGTCCCCGCCTGGCCCCGCGCCTCCGGCCCAACCGATAAACCGCATTCCGCGACCCACCCACGAGGGGCTGCGCCGTTCGCGGGAACACACTACTTCGCCGGTGACATCCACATGTCGATGACCGCGCTGAACACCTCCGTCCCTGCACGATCCCGCACGCTCACTGTCACCGGCAGCGCATAGCCCTGCGCCGCCGCCACGATCGGCTGCGCCGGCAGCGCCACCGCGTGCAGCGTGCCGCGCGCCTTGGCCAGGTACTGCACCTGCATGCCCTTCGGAATCCAGCGCATGCCCCTGGGCAGCGACGCATCGACCATCAGCCCGGCGGTCAGCTCGGCCAGGTTGCACATTGCAATTGCGTGCACCGTGCCGATGTGGTTGCGCACCTTGCGGCGGTCGGCCAGCGTGCCTTCGCAGCGGCCGTGCTCCAGGCGCGTGATGCGCGGCGCGATGCTGGCGAAGTACGGCGCCTTCAGGCACACCGCGCGCGAGAACAACCAGCTGCCGGCGGGCCAGCGCTGCAGCCGGTGGTAGAGCGAGAGCAGGGGTGTGGACATGGTCGGTTTTTCCGTTCGGCGGATAAAACGACGGCGGGCCGAGGCCCGCCGTCGAGGCAACGCGTGTCGCGGGCGATCAGGCTGCCTGCGAGTGTGGGTCCTTGTGCTGGCGGTCGTAATAGCTGGCCGCGCGCAGTTCGTGGGTGTCGAAATCGTCCACGGTGATGGTGTCCAGGGTCAGTGTACGCAGCTCTTCCAGCAGGCTGCGCTCGTCCTGGGTGATCACGCCTTCGGCGACGGCCTCGTCCAGCTGGCTGTTGAAGTCCAGCGCTTCGATGCCCTTGCTCTTCAGTGCCTTCAGGAACTTGCGCTCCACCGGCTCGGCCATGATCGCCTTGCTCAGGTAGCTGTTGATGCGGCCACCCGGGTTGTTCTCGCACGGGGTCAGGAATACGCCGCTGGCGAGGCGGTCGCGGGCTTCATTCGGGGCCATCAGCAGGGCCGCCACGCGGCGGCTCAGGCGGTCGCCCGGCGCTTCCGCACGACGGCCGAGCGGGAAGATCAACGCCCACATCAGCCAGCCGATCGGACGGATCGGGAAGTTGCGCAGCGCGGCCGACAACGATTCCTCGATCTTGTGCACGCTGTCATGGAAGGCCCAGGCCAGCAGCGGCTGGTCGGCCTGCGGCGCGCCTTCGTCGTGGTAGCGCTTGAGCATGGCGCTGGTCATGTAGACGTGGCTCAGCACGTCGCCCAGGCGGCCGGACAGCGATTCCTTGAACTTCAGCTTGCCGCCGAGGGTCATCATCGAGATGTCGGCCATCAGCGCCAGGTTGGCCGAGTAACGGTCCAGCTTGCGGAAGTAGCGGCGGGTGTAGGCATCGCCCGGGGCGGCGCCGAAACGCGCACCGGTCAGGCCGAACCAGAACGAACGAACAGCATTGGAGATGCCGAAGCGGATGTGGCCGAACAGGCTGCGGTCGAAGTCCTGCAGGCCGGCGCGGGTGTCCGGGTCCTGTGCGGCCTTCATTTCCTTCAGCACCCACGGGTGGCAGAGGATCGCACCCTGGCCGAAGATCAGCAGGCTGCGGGTCATGATGTTGGCGCCTTCCACGGTGATCGCGATCGGCGCGGCCTGCCAGCTGCGGCCAGCGAAGTTGCGCGGGCCCAGGATGATGCCCTTGCCGCCGATCACATCCATCATGTCCGAGATCACTTCACGGCTCATGTTGGTGCAGTGGTACTTGGCGATCGCCGACGGCACCGACGGCACGTCGCCGCGGTCGACGGCAGCGGCGGTGGCCTGCGACAGCGCGCTGATCTTGTAGGCCTTGCCGCCGATGCGGGCCAGTGCTTCTTCCACGCCCTCGAAGCGGCCGACCGACAGGCCGAACTGCTTGCGGATGCGTGCATAGGCGCCGGTGACGGCCGCACCGGCCTTGGCACCGCCGCTGGCGGTGGACGGCAGGGTGATCGAGCGGCCCACGGCCAGGCACTCGTTGAGCATGTTCCAGCCCTTGCCGGCCATCGCCGCGCCACCGATCAGCTGGGTCAGCGGGATGAACACGTCCTTGCCGCGGATCGGACCGTTCTGGAAGGTCGAGTTCAGCGGGAAGTGGCGACGGCCGATCTCCACGCCGGCGGTGTCGCGCGGCAGCAGGCCCAGGGTGATGCCGATGTCGCGGGTTTCACCGATCAGGCCATCGGGGTCGTACATGCGGAAGGCCAGGCCGATCAGCGAAGCGACCGGGGCCAGGGTGATGTAGCGCTTGTCGAAGGTCAGTTTGACGCCAAGCACCTGCTCGCCGTTCCACTCGCCCTTGCAGACGATGCCGTAGTCCGGGATCGAGGTGGCATCGGAGCCGGCGAACGGACCGGTCAGGCCGAAGCAGGGCACTTCGCGGCCATCGGCCAGACGCGGCAGGTACTGGTCCTTCTGTTCCTGGGTGCCGTAGTGCACCAGCAGTTCACCCGGGCCCAGCGAGTTGGGCACGCCCACGGTGGAGCTGACCACCGAGGACACCGAGGCCAGCTTCTGGATCACCTTGTGGTGGGCCAGCGCTGAGAAGCCCAGGCCGCCGTATTCCTTCGGGATGATCATGCCGAAGAAGCGGTTCTTCTTGATGAAGGCCCACAGTTCCGGCGGCAGGTCGGCGTGGACGTGGGTGATTTCCCAATCGTTGACCATCGTGCACAGCTCTTCCACCGGGCCATCGAGGAAGGCCTGTTCTTCGGCGGTCAGCTGCGGCTTGGGGTAGTTGAGCAGGATGTTCCAGTCCGGATCGCCGGTGAACAGCTCGCCCTCGAAGCCGACCGAGCCGGTTTCCAGCGCGATGCGCTCGGTCTGCGACAGCGGCGGCAGCACCTTGCGGAACACCTTCATCATCGGGCCGGTCAGCAGCGGCTTGCGGATGAACGGCAGCAGCAGCGGCACGGCGATCACCGCCAGTACGGCGGCCGCGACGATCGTGGCGGTCTGGTTGACATAGGGAATGAACCAGCAGGCGACCAGCAGGGCCACGCTGATCAGCGTCCAGGTAACCAGCCGCATGCGGTGGTAGGCGACGAACGCGCCTGCCAGCAGCAGGGCGAGGAAGGGAAGAACGATGCTCATGAGCGTGCTCCGGTGACGTGCTCGTTTGTGGCGGACGAAGCCGCAGCGTCTGCTGCGGGCAACACGTCCAGATAGTCCAACACAGTAGCGGTAAAGGCGTCGTTGTCGTCGCCGGCGACCATATGCGTGGCCTGCGGCAGCTGTACATGGCGCGCGTGCGGCGCCAACGCCAGGAATTCGGCCACGGTCTGCGGGGTGACCAGGTCGCTGCGACCGCCGCTGACCAGCAGCAGCGGGCACTTCACCTGGCGCGCAGCCTCGGCCAGCGCATCCTGGTGCTGTTCGCTGTCGCGGGCCAGCTCGGCCACCAGGCGTGGGTCCCAGTGCCAGCGCCAACGGCCGTGGCCGTCCTCGCGCAGCAGTGCACGCAGCGACTGTTCGGATTTGCGCGGGCGGTGCGGCATGTAGGCCGAAATCACGTCGGCGGCCTGGGCCAGCGATGCGAAACCGTCGGGATGGGCGGTCATGAAGGCCAGGATGCGTTCGACGCCGGCAGTGTCCCAGCGCGGGGTAATGTCGACCAGCACCATCGCCGAGAACAAGCCCGGCCAGCGCGATTCGGCCAGCAGGCCGAACAGGCCGCCCATCGAGGCTGCCACCAGCACCGGCGGGCGCGGCTGTTCGCCGGCCAGTACGATCAGGTCATCGGCAAACTGCTCGCCGTGGTAAGCCAGGTCGGCAGCATTCCAGTCGGAATCACCATGGCCGCGGGCGTCGTAGGCCAGCGTCTGCAGGCCGGCCGCGTTGAGTGCGCGGGCGGTCGCATTCCACGCATGGCGGGTCTGGCCGAAGCCGTGGGCGAACAGCACCCTGCCACGCCGGCCGTGGTCGCTGGCGGTCGCCGCCAGACGTGCGCCATGTGCGGCGTCCAGGCGCAGGTCGTGGAACGTAGCGGGAGTAGGGGGTGTGACCATACTTGATAGTATGGATCGCTGGGAGGGGAAGTCAATACTGAGGAGTATGGTGCATTGCGGCAGGCGCTCCAGTGGCCGCTGCGACGGTTTCGACCGCACTCGCGTACTGCAACGAACCCCGGCGTATGGTTAAATCAGCCCATGAATCAACCTGACGCTTCCGCCGGCGAACCGCGCGCCGGCCGCAACAGCCGCCTGAGTGCCGAAGACTGGGCCCAGGCGGCCCTCGATCTGATTGCTGAACAAGGCGTGGGCGCCGTCGCAGTGGAGCCGCTGGCGCGCCGACTCGGTGTCACCAAGGGCAGCTTCTATTGGCATTTCCCTTCGCGCGATGCCTTGCTGCAGGCGGCGCTGGAACGCTGGGAACTGTTCGAACAGGAACAGGTGTTCGGCAGCCTGGAAGACGTGCCGGACCCGCGCGTGCGACTGCGCCAGCTGTTCCAGATGGTGGCCCATGAAGTGCAGCCGCACATCATCTACAGCGAGCTGTTGAAGGCGCTGGACCACCCGATGGTGCGGCCGGTGATCGACCGCGTGTCGCAGCGTCGCCTCGATTATTTGATCGCCTCGTTCCGCCAGGCGGGTTTGAGTTCCACCGATGCGCGTCATCGCGCGCGCCTGGCCTACGCCGCTTACGTCGGCTTCCTGCAGCTGTCGCTGCAGCTGCAGCAGCCGAAGCAGGCGCGCGAGGATTTCGAAGCGTATGTCGAGCACCTGATCGAGACGCTGATTCCGAACGGATGAGTGCCCGACGATGATGCAACTGGAAGGCCGCGGCACTGCCGCGGCTTTTTTTTGCGCGCATCTCCTGCCGCACGCAGGGCGGCACAAAGAACAACGGCCCCTCTCGGGGCCGTTGCGGCATCAGCTGATCAGTGTGGCGATCAGAACTTCTGCTTGTACTGCATGTACATGAAGCGACCGATGTCGTAGCCACCGTAGTAGGAGAACTGCGAGTTCGGTGCCGAGTACATCTGCGGGCCGTAATGGTCGAACACGTTACGCGCACCGACGGCGATGGTCGCATTCCACGGCGCGTTCCAGGAAACCTGGACGTCGTGGAACATGGTCGAGCCACGCTTGTTCATCGGCTGGTCGCGCACCGGGTCCGGCGAGCCGAAGTCCGGCAGGCTGCACTCGTCGCTGTAGTAGCAACGTTCCTTGACGCTGGAGAAGTAACGGGTACCCCAGGTCACGCCCCAATCGCCACGCTCCCAGCCCAGCACCAGGTTCGAACGCAGGCGGAAGTTGCTGCCAAAGCCGTTGAGCACAGACACCGGAACCGAAGCGGCGTTGGTGGTCTTCAGCACGTTCTTGGTGACGTAGCTGTTCTGCAGGTTGGCGTTGAAGCTACCCCAGCTGTCGGTCTCGAAGCGGTAGGCCACGTCGAAGTCGAAGCCTTCGGTTTCCTGGTAACCGGCGTTACGCGGTGCGTAGGTCAGGTTGATCACGTTGTGACGGTTCGGATCGCGGGTGAACGAGTTGCAGCGTTCGGCGATGCCGAGCACGTAGCAGTCGTTCAACTGGTCATCCGGGCTGTCGGTGACGATGGTGTTGGTGATCTTGATGTTCCACCAGTCCAGGCTCAGGTTCAGGCCCTGGGCGAAGGTCGGGCTCCACACCAGGCCGACGGTCTTGGACTTGGACTTTTCCGGGGTCAGGTTCGGATTGGAGACGGCGTTGAACGGATCCGGCGTCTGCTCATCCGGACCGCTGGCCGGCACATAGCCCTGGCGCAGCTGGCGGAAGGTGCCGGAGGTCGGGCCGATGGCCGCGGCGCAGCGGGCTGCCACACCCGGCTGGCCGGTCGAACCGAAGTCGGTATCGCACGGATCGGTGAAGTACGCGAAGGTCTGCGAGCTGCCACCGTACAAGTTGTCGATGGTCGGCGCACGGAAGCCTTCGGCGTAGGTCGCACGCACCAGCAGCTGGTCGATCGGCTTCCACTTCAGGCCGAACTTGTTGTTGGTGGTGTTGCCGAAGGTGTTGTACTTCGAGTAACGGGTCGCGGCGTTGAAGCTCAGTTCCTTGGCACCCGGCAGGTCGGCCAGGATCGGAACATTCAGCTCCAGATAGACTTCGTTGACGTTATAGCCACCACCGGTCGGGCCGGCGGCCAGATCGGTCGAGTAGCCGGTCTGCGACAGGGCGTCCGGATTGTACGAACCCTTGTCTTCGCGGTACTCGTAACCGAGCGCGAAGCCCAGGTCGCCGGCGGGCAGGGTGAACAGGCTGCCGGCGATGTTCGCGTAGTAGGTCTTGGTGGTGACTTCACCGGTGTTCTTGGTGGTCGGGAACAGGAACTGCTGCAGATCCGGGTTGCCGGTCAGGCCACCGTCGCCAGTGCGGCCGTACGGAATGGCCGGGTTCCACGGCAGGCAGCCGCCAGCACCCGGGCCATAGATCGGGTTGGAGCCGTCGACCAGGCCAGCAGCGCTGCCGCATTCGACGCGGCCGGTGGCCGGGTTGTAGAACGACGGACCGGTGGCTGCGTTGACTGCCAGCACGTTGTAGTTGCCGGTCTGGCTCTGCAGGTTCTCCGAGTTCTGGTAGATGTAGCCGGCTTCCCAGTCGAAGTACTTGTCATTGAACTGGAAGCTGCCCTGCAGGGCGCCGGTGAAGCGGAAGGTGGTCAGCTTGTTGGTCGACAGGCGCGGCACTTCCCAGCCACGGCGCATGAAGCCCATGTCCTTGCCGAACGGGTTGTAGTAGCTGTCGGCATCCCACTTGGCACCCAGACGCTCATACGAGGCGGACTGCAACGGGTAGCCGGCCACCTGGGCCTGCGACTCGCGACGGGTGTACAGCAGGTCGGAGACGAAGCGGATGTTGTCGGTCAGGTCGTACTGGACGTTGGCGAACACCGAGCGACGCTTGGTCGGCGTCAGCAGGTGCATCTGCGTGTTGGAGTTGCTGGTGTCACCGGTGATGCCGGCGAAGTCCTGGTCGTGGTACTGGTTGACGTCGCGGTAGTTGCCACCGCGGTTCAGGACGAGCCAGTCATCGGTATCCGGATCGATGATGGTGCCCCACTGGCTGACCGGGCTCCAGTTCTGGGCCGGGTGGAAGGTGGTGCGCGGATAGCGGCTGAACCAGCGGTCCTTGGCCCACACTTCCTTTTCTTCGGCGTACTCGGCGCCGATGGTGATCGAACCACGGTCACCGGTGAAGCCGGCCACGAAGTCGTAGCTGGTCTTCTGGCCGTCGCCTTCGCCGTACTGGCCGACGTAGGCATTGGCTTCCAGCCCCTGGAAGTTCTTGCGGGTGATGATGTTGATCACGCCGGCGATCGCGTCGGAGCCGTAGATCGACGAAGCGCCGTCCTTCAGCACGTCGATGCGTTCGACGATGGCCGACGGAATCTGCGAAACGTCCTGCAAACCGCTGACGCTGGCGCCGAGGCGCTTGCCGTCGACCAGCACCAGGGTGCGCTCGGCACCGAGATTGCGCAGATCGATGTAGAAGCCACCGACGGCTTCGCCGGAGGACAGCGGCTCGGAACGGCTGATGGCCGGGCTACCGGCGGCTGCAATGTTCTGCAGGACGTCGGCGACGGTCTTGAAGCCACTCTTCTCGATCGAAGCGCGGCTGATGCTCAGAACGGGCTGGGCGGTTTCGGTATCGACCTGGCGGATGCGCGAACCGGTGACCTCGATACGGTCGAGGTTGGTGGCTTCCTGGGCGTGGGCCGTCGCGGTGGTGGCACCGGCGACAAGCGCGATCACAACTGCATCACGCAGCTGACTGGACTTGAGTTTCATTGGCTCTCTCTCTCCAAGAAATCTTGGCTGGGGTTAATGCCCGGCGGGGGAGCGAAAAAGCGCTCCCAAATCGCGAGGCTGACCCGATAGTAACGGGCGTTCGCCAAGAATTAAAGCTGTGTTAATCAAATCTGTGATTTTGGTGAAATTTCTCATTGGTTAGCAAAATCAATGCTTTGCAAGTATTGAGATGTCGACATGCCTCGTTTGTTAACGCAGAATGATGAAAAAAGTTTCGTTTGATATGTACCGCAGTATGTCGGTGCGTTTGATTCCGTATCCCGGTCGTGATACCGACCCGTCCAGCGGACTGCAGGCGCACATATGCAACGGGCGCCTTTCGGCGCCCGGGAGCAGGTCACAGCAGAAGCTGGGTGGGGATCAGAGATCCTGTTCGTAACGCACATACGGCACGGTGCCGTCGTCGTTGCTTTCATTGCGCGGTGAGAACGGATTTTTGCCGCGGCTGATCACATTTTCAGCGCCGACGGTGAGCTGGCCGGACCACGGTGTGCGCCAGGTCAGGCCGATGCCCAGGCCTTCCCATTTGCCCGGCTTGCCCGGCACGTCGACCACGCGGCCGATGATGCTGCCGGTGAAGTTGCCGTACCCGGCGCCGATGCTCAGGCTCTTGCTGTCCCAGCGATCGACGAGGGCCGGTGACGCGTCTGCCAGCGGTACCAGGCGAGCCTTGGCGTACGTGCCGGCAATGGAAACGAAGCCTTCGCGGCCGATGTTCCTCTGCGCGAACACGGTCAGGTCGTTCTGCTCGGCGCGCAGGGAAGGGGTCTTGTTCGGGCCCGACAGCCAGGCCGGCAGCGTTTCGCGGCCGGTACCGGCGGTGATGCCCAGGCGGTTGTTGCCACGGTTCAGCGCGGCGGTGCCGCTGAAGCGACGGCTGTTCAGGTCGTCGTCGTCGCCCAGGCTGGCCAGCATGCAATGGCTGGCAAGGCCGCTGATGCTGGTCCCGCTGCTGCTGTTGCAGAGCAGGCCCAGCGAATCACCGGAAGACAGGCCGAAGGCCGCATCCAGTGAATTACGGCCGAAATGCCAGCGGGCGCCCGCCGCCTGTTCGCCGGTCGGCTCCAGGTACAGCAGGGCCTCGACCTTGCCGCTGCCCTTGTTCCACACCGGCAGTACCGTACGGGTGTCCTTGCTCTGCGCATGCACGCCCGTGATCGCGCCAAGGGCGATCAGCAGGGCCAGCGGTAGACGCAGGAAGGTACGCATCGGACCAGTTCAGACAGGGACAGGCAACGGAAGTTCCCGTGGGGACGGGAACTTGATCCTAGGGTGTTTATGAATTCTTAACAAGCCTTGATCCTCCCCAGGTACAAGACTGCCGTTTTACTGAAGTCGTTCAGGCGCCGGTACTGCCCCCTTGGCGCCGTGGAACAGTATGCCGAACTCCGTCAATGGAAAGTGATACTCACGCCCACAGAATTCGCAACGTACCTCGACCGCGCCGGTGTCTTCGGCGGCAGCACGGGCCTCGTCTTCCCCAAGCGACTGCAGCATGCCGGCAACCCGCTCACGCGAGCAGGAGCAGGCGAAGGACAACGGCTTGTCACCCATCAGTTCCGGGCGCTCCTCGTGGAACAGGCGGTGCAGCAGCTGCTCGGCCGGGGTTGCCAGCAGCTCGGCCTTGCCCAGCGTCTCGAACAGGGCGCTGGCCCGTGCCCAACCATCTGCGTCGCCCTCATCGCCCGGCAGCTTCTGCAGCAGCAGGCCGGCGGCGCCATTGCGGTCGGCGGCCAGCAGCAGGCGGGTCGGCAGCTGCTCGGACTGGCGGAAATAGTCCTCGAAGGCTTCGTCCAGCTCCGGCGCGGTCAGGGCGACCAGGCTCTGGTAGCGCTGCGGCTCGCGCGGGTCCAGGCCCGGATTCTCGATGGTGATGGCGAGGATCGCATCCTCCCCCAGGCTGGACAGGTCGCGCGGTGCGTCGGCGCCTTCACTGAGCTGGGCGATGCCACGCAGGGTGCCGGCGGCAGTGCATTCGGCGAACAGGGTGCGCAGGGCGGTGCTGCTGCGCAGCTGCACCGACAAGCGGCCGTCGATCTTGGTGTGGCCGGTGAACAATGCGGAGGCGACACAGGCTTCGCCGAGCAGCTCGGCCGCGGTATCGGGGTACTGGGCGTGTGACAGGATTTCCTGCCAGGTGGCCTGCAGGTGCACATGCACGCCACGGACGCCGGCGTCGGGGAGCAGGAATCGGATCAGGGAATCGGAGTTGGCGGTCATCGGCTCACATCGCGCGTAAACGGGGGCGGTTGCCGGATAATGCGCCGACAACCAGACAGAAGAAGGATGCACCAGTAATGGGGGCAGCGGGAGAGCAGCACAAGGTAGAGGCCATGGCGGCCGCGCCGCGCCGTCGACGCTGGCGCTGGAAGCGGCTGCTGTGGCTGCCCGTGCTGCTGGCGGCCTTCAGCTGCCTGCAGGTGCTGGTGTTGCGGTTCATCGACCCGCCGGTGTCCACGGTGATGCTGTGGCGCTACGGCGAGGCGCTGGGCGAGGCCGACTGGTCCTATCGCCTGCATTACCAGTGGCGCGACCTGGACCAGATGGCGCCGAGCCTGCCGATTTCGCTGGTGGCGGCCGAGGACCAGCGGTTCCCCGACCACAACGGCTTCGACCTGCAGGCCATCGAAAAGGCTCGCGACCACAACGCCAGGGGCGGGCGCCTGCGCGGCGCCAGCACGATCAGCCAGCAGGTGGCCAAGAACCTGTTCCTGTGGCAGGGCCGCAGCTGGATCCGCAAGGGCCTGGAGGTCTGGTACACGGTGCTGATCGAGGCACTGTGGCCGAAGGAGCGCATCCTGGAGATGTACGCCAACATCGCCGAGTTCGGCGACGGTGTGTACGGTGCGCAGGCGGCAGCGCAGAAATTCTGGGGCAAGGACGCTGCCCGGCTGAGCCCGGCCGAGAGTGCGCGGCTGGCCGCCGTGCTGCCGGCACCGAGGCGCTACAACGCGGCGGCGCCGGGGCCATATGTGCAGCGGCGCGCCGCGTGGATCCAGCGGCAGGCGCGACAGCTGGGCGGGGCGGCGTACCTTTCGGAGGAGTGAGGCGCGCGTTGCCTGAGTGGCGGGCTGCTGACCTGCCGGCAACGTACAATCCGGGCATGACCCGCGAACGGCTTACGATTGTCATCGCCGCCTACAACGAGGCCCTGGCACTGCCATTGCTGCATCCGCGGCTGTGCGCGGTGCTCGACGGCATGCCCGACATCGAAGGCCACATTCTGTACGTGGACGATGGCAGCCATGACGGCACCTGGGCGGTGATCGCCGGGCTGGCCGAGGCCGATGCGCGCGTATCGGCGCTGAAGCTGTCGCGTAATTTCGGCAAGGAGGCCGCGCTGACTGCCGGCCTGGACCTGGTGCGCGAAGGGGCGGCGATGATCCTGGACGCCGATGGCCAGGACCCGCCGGAGCTGGTGCCGCAGTTCGTCGCCCGCTGGCGCGAGGGCTACGACAATGTCTACGGCACGCGCATGGCCCGCGATGGCGAGGCTTGGATCAAGCGTGCCACGGCGGCGGTGTTCTATCGGGTGATGGGACGCCTGTCGCGCACGCCGATTCCGGCCGATACCGGTGATTTCCGCCTGCTGTCGGCACGCGCGCTGAGCGCCCTGCGTGAGATGCGCGAGCGCCACCGTTTCATGAAGGGGCTCTTCAGCTGGGTGGGATTCAAGCGGATTGCGGTGCCCTATCACCGCCACGCACGCGTGGCCGGCACCAGCAAGTTCAGCCTGTGGCGGCTGTGGAACTTCGCCCTGGAGGGCATCACCGGGTTCTCGACCGTGCCGTTGCGTGCGGCGACCTATCTGGGGCTGGCGACGGCGGCACTCGCGTTCGTGTTTGGGCTGTGGGTGATCCTCAAGGCGGCGCTGTACGGTGACCGGGTTGCGGGCTGGCCCACGATGATGGCGGTGATCCTGTTCCTGGGCGGCGTGCAGTTGATCGCGCTGGGCCTGATCGGTGAGTACCTCGGGCGGCTCTATGAGGAGTCCAAGCAGCGGCCGTTGTACCTGGTTGACGCGTGGCTAGCATCGTCCGTGGCAGACTCGGCCCTGCAACCCACCCTCGGAGGGCAGGCAGATGACGACGGTACGGCAACTGTTGGACGGCAAGTCTCCTGAAGTACACGCGGTCGCGCCGGATGCGGCGGTGATCGATGCGATCCGGTTGATGGCGGAAAAAGGCATCGGGGCGGTGCTGGTGATGGACGGGCCGCGATTGGTCGGCATCCTGTCCGAGCGCGATTACGCGCGCAAGATCGTGCTGCGCGATCGTTCTTCCCGCGATACCGCAGTGGCGGAGATCATGACGGGGCAGGTGGTGACGGTGTCGCCCGGCGAGCAGGTGGAGCATTGCCTGCAGCTGGTGACCGATTACCGCATCCGCCATCTACCGGTGGTGGAGGGCGCGCAGGTGCTGGGGGTGATTTCCATCGGCGACCTGGTGAAGTCGGTGATCGATGCGCAGCGGCGCGAGCTGGACCAGCTGCAGCAGTACATCGTCGCCGGGTGAGTTTTCCGCTGGCGGGCCTGCGGCCCGCCGGCCCGCTTTTCGAAGCTCAAAGCGAAAGCCAAAGCCAAAGCCAAAGCCAAAGCCAAAGCAGCGCCTTCCTGATACGTCGGAGGGCGGAGGGTGCGGCTGGGCAGGACACGCCGTAAACCCATCCATGGGGGCTCGATGGCGCCATCCATGGCGCCAACGGTCCTGCCCAGCCGCACCCT
>NZ_JBNDKU010000023.1:0-2500 GCF_050435725.1 Stenotrophomonas sp. AN71
ATGGCTTAGGCCACACTACCATCGGCGCAGCTACGTTTCACTTCCGAGTTCGGGATGGGATCGGGTGGTTCCATAGCGCTAATTTCACCAGGGAGGCTTTTGGAGAGTCGCACTCGTCCCAGGGGGACAAGGCGCCAGCCTCGCATAGTTCTTGTGACGTAGCGTGCACTTGGATGCTCTTACGACGCTGTCGTAAAGCCAAGGCAACTTGAGGTTATATGGTCAAGCCTCTCGGATCATTAGTATCAGTTAGCTCAATACATTGCTGTACTTACACACCTGACCTATCAACCACGTAGTCTACATGGTTCCTTCAGGGGGCTTGTGCCCCGGGAGATCTCATCTTGAGGCGCGCTTCCCGCTTAGATGCTTTCAGCGGTTATCGCTTCCGAACATAGCTACCCGGCAATGCCACTGGCGTGACAACCGGAACACCAGAGGTTCGTCCACTCCGGTCCTCTCGTACTAGGAGCAGCCCCTCTCAAATCTCCAACGCCCATGGCAGATAGGGACCGAACTGTCTCACGACGTTCTGAACCCAGCTCGCGTACCACTTTAAATGGCGAACAGCCATACCCTTGGGACCGACTACAGCCCCAGGATGTGATGAGCCGACATCGAGGTGCCAAACACCGCCGTCGATATGAACTCTTGGGCGGTATCAGCCTGTTATCCCCGGAGTACCTTTTATCCGTTGAGCGATGGCCCTTCCATACAGAACCACCGGATCACTAAGTCCTAGTTTCCTACCTGCTTGATCCGTCGATCTTGCAGTCAAGCACGCTTATGCCTTTGCACACAGTGCGCGATGTCCGACCGCGCTGAGCGTACCTTCGAGCTCCTCCGTTACTCTTTAGGAGGAGACCGCCCCAGTCAAACTACCCACCATACACGGTCCCCGACCCAGATAATGGGCCCAGGTTAGAACGTCAAGCACGACAGGGTGGTATTTCAAGGATGGCTCCACTGCAGCTAGCGCCACAGTTTCATAGCCTCCCACCTATCCTACACAGACGAACTCAACGTTCAGTGTAAAGCTATAGTAAAGGTTCACGGGGTCTTTCCGTCTTGCCACGGGAACGCTGCATCTTCACAGCGATTTCAATTTCACTGAGTCTCGGGTGGAGACAGCGCCGCTGTCGTTACGCCATTCGTGCAGGTCGGAACTTACCCGACAAGGAATTTCGCTACCTTAGGACCGTTATAGTTACGGCCGCCGTTTACTGGGGCTTCGATCAAGAGCTTCGCCTTGCGGCTGACCCCATCAATTAACCTTCCAGCACCGGGCAGGCGTCACACCCTATACGTCCACTTTCGTGTTTGCAGAGTGCTGTGTTTTTGATAAACAGTCGCAGCGGCCTGGTTACTGCGACCCTCTTCAGCTATAGCTCGCACGAGCCACCAAAAAGGGTGCACCTTCTCCCGAAGTTACGGTGCCATGTTGCCTAGTTCCTTCACCCGAGTTCTCTCAAGCGCCTGAGAATTCTCATCCTACCCACCTGTGTCGGTTTACGGTACGGTCTGCGTAAGCTGAAGCTTAGGAGCTTTTCCTGGAAGCGTGGTATCAGTGACTTCGCCATAAAGGCTCGTCTCGGTGCTCGGTCTTAAAGGATCCCGGATTTGCCAAAGATCCAAACCTACCGCCTTTCCCCAGGACAACCAACGCCTGGTACACCTAACCTTCTCCGTCCCTCCATCGCACTTACGCGAGGTGCAGGAATATTAACCTGCTTCCCATCGACTACGACTTTCGTCCTCGCCTTAGGGGCCGACTCACCCTGCGCCGATTAACGTTGCGCAAGGAAACCTTGGGCTTTCGGCGTGCGGGTTTTTCACCCGCATTATCGTTACTCATGTCAGCATTCGCACTTCCGATACCTCCAGCAGACTTCTCAATCCACCTTCAACGGCTTACGGAACGCTCCTCTACCGCGTACATATAAATATGCACACCCCAAGCTTCGGTTCACTGCTTAGCCCCGTTAAATCTTCCCCGCAGACCGACTCGACCAGTGAGCTATTACGCTTTCTTTAAAGGGTGGCTGCTTCTAAGCCAACCTCCTGGCTGTCTGTGCCTTTCCACATGGTTTTCCACTTAGCAGTGAATTTGGGACCTTAGCTGTGGGTCTGGGTTGTTTCCCTTTTCACGACGGACGTTAGCACCCGCCGTGTGTCTCCCATACAGTCCGTCTCGGTATTCGGAGTTTGCAATGGTTTGGTAAGTCGCGATGACCCCCTAGCCATAACAGTGCTCTACCCCCGAGAGGATACATATGAGGCGCTACCTAAATAGCTTTCGAGGAGAACCAGCTATCTCCGGGTTCGATTAGCTTTTCACTCCTAATCACAGCTCATCCCCGTCTTTTGCAACAGACGTGGGTTCGGGCCTCCAGTACCTGTTACGGCACCTTCACCCTGGCCATGACTAGATCACCCGGTTTCGGGTCTACTGCCCGCGACTATGCGCCCTTATCAGACTCGGTTTCCCTTCGCCTCCCCT